>NZ_JBFAHK010000083.1:0-1005 GCF_040802095.1 Nonomuraea sp. NPDC050783 | reverse complement strand
GATCTTAATTAGTTTTATGCAATTTGTGTTTCTCTAATGTTTTATCTGCCACATAACTCAAGATTGTTTTGGACTCCCTTATGAATTCGATTTGTGCTTCTTTTAGATGTCTTTTAATAAATTTTTGAAATACTTGATTTCTTTGTTTTTTCTCAGTATACTTTTCCATGTTATAACACAACAAAACAACTTTGTTTTTTACAAACAATGTATATAAAAAAAGTTGCTTTTTCTCCTTTCATGTAAAGTTTTAGATTAGACACCTTAAACGATACATTACTAGGTATGAAAAAGCAACTTTTTTTATGCTTGAGCCCAGTTATACCAACTGATTGTAGACAGTTAATAGAAATCGAAATAGTTACCTATAGTATCAAGATAAGAAAAGACTCGTTTCACTCGTCTTAAAAACCAAAAAAAACACTCAAAATGATTGTTTTTTTTATTACTAAATTTAAAAGATATAACAGCAAATAAAAAAACCATCGAAAAACAAAAAAAGAGATTAATCAACGATAAGTTGATTAATCTCTTTATATGTAATGAGTGAAGATACCTATTACATTAAACCAAATGCTTTAGCAATATCTCCTGCTAAACCAACACCGTTAGCCACAATGTTAACGATTGATTTAGCTAATTCAGCACCATCTCCAGATTGTCCTGCTGAAACTGTATTAACGATAGCTTCGCCTAATTTTGAAATGTGTTCCATGAAAATAAACCTCCTTACATATAGAGTTATTACCACCTCAAAATAACATATCTCATCATAAATTACTTCTAAAATTTAAAAATTTACAACATCTTAATAATTAATTGCATTATTCCAATTGCTTTATTGATATTGAGCCTCGGAACCCTTAACAATCCCTAAAACTGTCGACTCGTCGGCTTAATAGCTCACGCTATGCCGACATTCGTCGATACAGTTTAGTTAAGGACCGCTACGAGGAAGCGATCAAACGGACCTCGCTGAGCTACCAGACCCTTCGCAACTACACC
>NZ_JBFAHK010000081.1:0-1028 GCF_040802095.1 Nonomuraea sp. NPDC050783 | reverse complement strand
TGTAGGGGGCGACGGTGAAGTCCTTGAGCGAGACCCAGCCCGACTTCGGGGTGGCCAGCGGGCCGGTGGAGGTCCAGCGGTAGGAGGACGGCAGGTTGCAGGTGCCGGTCGGCGTCGAGCTGGGGGTGACCGTCGGGGTGACGGTGGGGGTGGCCGTCTGGGTGGGGGTGCCCGGGGTGCCGGTGCAGGCCACGCCGTTCAGCGAGAAGGCCGTGGGCACCGGGTTGCTGCCGCTCCAGGAGCCGTTGAAGCCGAAGGAGGTGCTGCCCCCGGAGGGGATGGCGGCGTTGTAGCCGGCGTCGGTGGCGGTCACCGACGAGCCGGACTGGGTGCGGGTGGCGTTCCAGATCTGGGTGATCTGCTGCCCGGCGTCGAAGGACCAGGTCAGCCGCCAGCCGTTGACCGCGTCGCCGAGGTTGTCGATGGTGACGTTGGCGCCGAAGCCGCCCTGCCAGCTCGAACTGATGGTGTAGGTGACCCGGCAGGCCACGGCGGCCTGCGCGGTCGGCACCGTCAGCAGCGCGGTGGCCGCGGTGAGCAGCGCCGAGACCGTGCCGATCGCCAGGCCGTGGCGTAGACGCATCTGTGCTCTCCTCATCGTGCGGGCGCCGTCAGGAGCTGGTGCAGGTCGCGGTCGGGGTGGCGGCGGTGCCGTTGGCGGTGAAGCCGAACGTGGTGGTGCCGCCGGCCGGGACGGAGCCGTTGTAGGTCTCGTTGCGGACGGTCACGCCGGCACCGGAGCCGGAGCGGACGCCGTTCCACAGGCTGGAGATCGTCTGCCCGCCGGGCCAGGTCCAGCTGACGGTCCACCCGCTGATGGACGAGCTGCCCGCGCGCACGGTCACCGTGGTCTGGAAGCCGCCCTGCCAGCTGTTGACGGTGGCCAGCGTCGCCGAGCAGGCGCCCGGATCCGAGGTGGGCGTGGAGGTCGGGGTGGAGGTCGGGGTGGAGGTCGGCGAGGTGGTCGGGCCGGGCCCGGCGTTGTTCAGCGCGTCGAGCACGGCGTTGTAGGCCGGCTTCTTGTTGCT
>NZ_JBFAHK010000080.1:0-1037 GCF_040802095.1 Nonomuraea sp. NPDC050783 | reverse complement strand
ACTTTATGGTCAAGTCCTCGGCCTATTAGTACCGGTCAGCTCCACACGTTACCGCGCTTCCACCTCCGGCCTATCAACCCCATCATCTCTAGGGAGCCTTACCCACTCTCGTGGTGGGAGACCTCATCTCAAGGCGAGCTTCCCGCTTAGATGCTTTCAGCGGTTATCCCTTCCGAACGTAGCCAACCAGCCATGCACCTGGCGATACAACTGGCACACCAGAGGTTCGTCCGTCCCGGTCCTCTCGTACTAGGGACAGCCCCTTTCAAGTCTCCTGCGCGCGCAGCGGATAGGGACCGAACTGTCTCGCGACGTTCTAAACCCAGCTCGCGTACCGCTTTAATGGGCGAACAGCCCAACCCTTGGGACCTACTCCAGCCCCAGGATGCGACGAGCCGACATCGAGGTGCCAAACCATCCCGTCGATATGGACTCTTGGGGAAGATCAGCCTGTTATCCCCGGGGTACCTTTTAGCCGTTGAGCGACACCGCTTCCACACGCCGATGCCGGATCACTAGTCCCAGCTTTCGCTCCTGCTCGACCCGTCAGTCTCACAGTCAAGCTCCCTTGTGCACTTACACTCAACACCTGATTGCCAACCAGGCTGAGGGAACCTTTGGGCGCCTCCGTTACCCTTTAGGAGGCAACCGCCCCAGTTAAACTACCCACCAGACACTGTCCCCGATCCGGATCACGGACCAGAGTTAGACGTTCAAAACGACCAGAGTGGTATTTCACCAATGACTCCACCCGAACTAGCGTCCGAGCTTCCCAGTCTCCCACCTATCCTACACAAGACGCTCCAAACGCCAATGTCAAGCTGTAGTGAAGGTCCCGGGGTCTTTCCGTCCTGCTGCGCGAAACGAGCATCTTTACTCGTAGTGCAATTTCGCCGGGTCTGCGGTTGAGACAGCGGGGAAGTCGTTACGCCATTCGTGCAGGTCGGAACTTACCCGACAAGGAATTTCGCTACCTTAGGATGGTTATAGTTACCACCGCCGTTTACCGGCGCTTAAGTTCTCACCTTCGCCCAGCC
>NZ_JBFAHK010000079.1:0-1059 GCF_040802095.1 Nonomuraea sp. NPDC050783 | reverse complement strand
GCCCGTGTTGATCCACCGTTCGACTGTCTTGGGCTCGACGCCGCACGTCTCGGCGCAAATTGCAAGTCCAAGTTAGCCAGCCAAGCTCATCTCATATGAACTCTTATAGTTGAACATTTTTCTTGGATAATGGTTCATCCAATACTCGATAGCGGCGACTTCTTCAGGGGTCGTCTTTGTTGTGCCTTTTGGCAGATGCCTACGAATCATTCGGTTATGGTTTTCATTCGTCCCTCGCTCAAAGCTCGCGTAGGCGTGTGCATAGTAAACTGGACAGCTTACGACCTCAGAGAGCCTTGCAAATTCATGGCCATTGTCAGGGGTAATGGATTTGAAGTCATAACTTTTTTGAAGTTCCACCAGCTCATCATTGACCGCCTGTGCTGTTTTCCCATCAATCAAGCGAATGATCTCCGTGCGGTATTTTCGCTCTGTGAGCGTCAAAAGCACCTTGTTCTTAGCTCTCGTAAGAATGACCGTGTCAATCTCGTAATGCCCCACTTCTAAGCGATTGTTAATGAACTCAGGCCGTTCTTCAATAGACTTGCCAAAAGGATGCTTTGGCGCACGAGGTTTGATTTTCTTTGCCGCCTTATACTGCGGATAGAAAAGATGATGACGCTTGGCTTCTAACCAGCCCCAGTTGACCCAATTGTAGAGGCTGCTCAGAGAAACTCCTTTTAGAGCCTGATGAATGACTTCCAAAGAGTCCTTGTCTTCTTTAAGACGTGTACTCACATAACAATCAATCTCAGTCGTGAGTTTACTCGGACGAACACTGTGAGCCCTCAATCCTTCATAATTTTCTTGAGCCTTTTTAGCAGAGTATTTTACCTTCCGCTTGAGCTGGATTTCCCCTCGCTTCATCTCTCTGTCAATCGTCCCATGAGCTTTATTCAATAAGCGCGCAATCTCACGGTTGCTCAGTCCTTCTTTATTGTGCCAACGTTCAATGTTTAAACGGTCTTGATTGGTCAGGTGTTTCCCTTTGCTCTGGCTTGTGATAGAATAGTCTTGCATCTGAATTTCCTTTTTATACTATTTGGTCGAACTTCTAGT
>NZ_JBFAHK010000078.1:0-1065 GCF_040802095.1 Nonomuraea sp. NPDC050783 | reverse complement strand
ACGGGGTTGAGATCAGAGGGATTGCCTGCGGTCTGCTCTGTGGCCCTGGTAGGTCTTCGCCATGGCACGCGGAGACGTCACCGACGAGGAGTGGTCCCTGATCGAGCCTCACCTGCCCTTGGGTGAGCGAGGTCCGATCCCGGATCTGCGGCAGCAGTTCAACGCGGTGATGTGGAGGTTTCGGACCGGCAGTCCGTGGCGAGATGTGCCCGCTGCGGACTACGGACCCTGGTCCACCGTCTACGACCGGTTCCGCTCGTGGGCGGTGAGCGGCGTGTTCGCGCACCTGATGGAGGCGATGATCGCTGAGGCTGCGGCTCGCGGACAGGCCGACCTCGACGTGGTGAGCGTGGACTCTGCGACGGCTCGCGCCCACCACCATGCCGCTGGGATGGCCTTGGACGGCGAGTTGGCCGCAGCCCTGCATGAGGCCGCCGAGCAGGAAAAGGGGCTGCGCCAAAGGGGCAAATCGCCGATGGCGGTGAGCCGGGCGACAATGGAGAGCGGGACGAACGCCGACAGATGCGACGCCGGCACCGCTTCCGGCTGAAGGTGGCCGAGCTGGGCCGCTCGCGGGGTGGCCTGACCGGCAAGGTGCACCTGGCGGCCGACCGGCGATGCCGTCCGCTGTCCTTCGTCCTGACCCCTGGCCAGGCCGGGGACAGCCCGCAGTTTCGCGCCGTGCTGGAGCGCATCAGGATCCGCCTGCCCATCGGTCGTCCGCGCACCCGGCCGGACGCGGTGGCCGCCGACCAGGCGTACTCCTCCCGCGGCAACCGCGCCTACCTGCGCAAGCGCGGGATCAAGGCGGTCATCCCGGAGAAGGCCGACCAGGCGGCCAACCGCAAGAAGCGGGGCTCCCTCGGCGGGCGGCCGGTCGGTCATGATGCCGAGCTCTACAAGCAGCGCAACACGGTGGAGCGATGCATCAATCGGATCAAACAGTGGCGCGGGCTGGCCTTCCGCTTCGACAAGACCCCCGACAGCTATCTCGCCGGCCTGTATCTACGCGGGGTCATCTTGTGGCTCCGCAGCCTCCACCCAGCCTGAAGATCCGAACCCCGA
>NZ_JBFAHK010000077.1:0-1096 GCF_040802095.1 Nonomuraea sp. NPDC050783 | reverse complement strand
CAACGGCATCTGGACACTCGTCCCGATCACTGCATAGCAAGAGGGTGAGCCGGCTCATGCCGACTCACCCAACAAGATCTTCAGGACAGTCCTAGGGCGTGTATTCGGTTGTGATCAAGGGCTGGTCCGGGTGAGGTCCTTGATCCAGATCATCGCGGCGCGGAGGCGAAGGCCGGCGAGGCAGCTCCCAGCCCCGGGAAGCGCTTGACGAGGCGGGCGGACTGCTCGGCCAGGGCGAGGAGCCCGGCGACCAGCGCGCCGCCGGTGCCTGCCGCCGGCCGTGCCGGGGGCGTGGAGGTGCCGCCTGCGGCTCGCTGCCGACGATCAGCGTGAGGAGAGCGCGAGCAATCCGGCGGCCAGGGCGCGGCCGTGTGCGGGATCGCCGAGCCGGATCTGCCGGTCCTGGTGGTGCAGCACCACGGCGCCGTCCGGCTGCCGGGCGACGGCGATGCCGGCCTCGGGCAGCAACACGCCGCGCGCCCCGTCGCCGAGGTCGCCGCTGAGGTCGGCCAGTTCGGGCAGCACCAGCCCGGCGGCGGTCTGAGCGGCGGCCAGCCTGTCACGCAGGTCCCGGACCTGTCCGGCGTCGTGCTCGCGTTCGGCCTGGGCGGCGCGGGCCTGCTGCTCGGCGGCCACGGCGCGCTCGCGCTGGAGGTCGCGGTCGGCGCCGACCTGGCGCAGCTCGTCCTCGGCGCGCTCCTGCAGCCGCGCCGCGGTGGCGGCCTCACCCTGGGCGGCGGCCAGAGCCAGGCGCGCGTCGGTCGCCTGCTGCCGGGCGATCTCGGCGTGGCCCTCGGCGGTCTCAGCCCGGTCCTGGGCCTGGCGGCTGTCGCGCTCGGCGCGTTCACGGGCGGCGACGGCGTCGGCGAGTTCGGCCCGCAGGGTCGCGGCCTGGCGGGCGTGCTCGGCGGCGGCGGCGCGCAGCCGGTCGAGCTCGCGGCGGGCCTGCTCCAGCGCGGTGGCCAGTGCCTCGCGTTCGGCCTGAGCCTGCTCCCGTTCGCGCTCGGCGGTGTCGCGGGCCTGCTCGGCGGCGCCGCGGGCGCGTTCGTGCTCGGCGGCCTGGGCCCAGGCGGCGCGGGCGTCGGTCTTGGCGTCG
>NZ_JBFAHK010000076.1:0-1141 GCF_040802095.1 Nonomuraea sp. NPDC050783 | reverse complement strand
GTGAGCCGCCGACCAAGGAGTCGGCGCAGACCCTGCTGGAGAACCTGTACTTCAACCCCAAGCGGTACGACCTGGCCAAGGTGGGCCGCTACAAGGTCAACAAGAAGCTGGGCGTGGACGCGGACATCAACGTCGGTGTCCTGACGGAAGACGACATCGTCGCGATGATCGAATACCTCGTCCGCCTGCACGCAGGCGAGGAGTCGGAGGAATTGCCCCTGGAGGTCGACGACATCGACCACTTCGGCAACCGGCGGATCCGCAACGTCGGCGAGCTGATTCAAAACCAGGTCCGGCTGGGCCTGGCCCGCATGGAGCGCGTCGTGCGCGAGCGCATGACGACCCAGGACGTCGAGGCGATCACGCCGCAGACCCTGATCAACATCCGCCCGGTCGTGGCCGCCATGAGGGAGTTCTTCGGCACCTCGCAGCTGTCGCAGTTCATGGACCACATCAATCCGCTGGCCGGGTTGACGCAGAAGCGCCGGCTCAACGCGCTCGGTCCGGGTGGTCTGTCGCGTGAGCGGGCCGGCTTCGAGGTCCGTGACGTGCACCCGTCCCACTACGGCCGGATGTGCCCGATCGAGACCCCTGAGGGTCCCAACATCGGCCTGATCGGCTCGCTGGCCTCCTACGCCCGGCTCAACCCGTTCGGTTTCATCGAGACGCCCTACCGCAAGGTCGTCGACGGCAAGGTGACCGACCAGATCGACTACCTGACCGCCGACGAGGAAGACCGCTACGTCAAGGCGCAGGCCAACACCGCGCTCAACTCCGACGGCTCCTTCGCCGAGGCGCGGGTGCTGGTGCGCACCAAGGGCGGCGAGACCGAGCTGGCCCGGGCCGAGGAGGTCGACTACATCGACGTCTCGCCGCGCCAGATGGTCTCGGTCGCCACCGCGATGATCCCGTTCCTGGAGCACGACGACGCCAACCGGGCCTTGATGGGTGCGAACATGATGCGTCAGTCGGTGCCGCTGCTCAAGAGCGAGGCGCCGCTGGTGGGCACCGGCATGGAATACCGGGCCGCGACCGACGCCGGTGACGTGATCAGCGCGGAGAAGGCCGGTGTGGTGGAGGAGGTGTCGGCCGACTACATCACGGTGATGAACGACGACGGCACCCGCACCACCTACCGGGT
>NZ_JBFAHK010000075.1:0-1148 GCF_040802095.1 Nonomuraea sp. NPDC050783 | reverse complement strand
TTGAGCTGTGCCGGCGCGGTGACCGCTCGGTCGGGCAGGTGGCCAAGGACTTCGATCTGACCGAGACCGCGGTGCGGCAGTGGATGCGCCAGGCGGAGGTCAATGCCGGGCAGCGGGACGGGCTGACCAGCAGCGAGCGGCAGGAACTGGAGGCGCTGCGGCGGGAGAACGGGCGGCTGCGTGAGGACGTGGACATCCTCAAGCGAGCGACGGCTTTCTTCGCCAAGGAGACCCGGTGAGCGTGCACCCGTTCATCGAGGCGGAAAAGCAGGGCGGCCACAGCGTCAAACGGGCGTGTGAGCTGCTGAGAGTCTCCCGTGCCGCCTTCTACGCACGCCGCAACGCCGCACCCGGCCCGCGCGCCGTGCGCGATGCCGAACTGGCCGAGCAGATCGCCGAAGTGCATGCGCACTCGCGGGGCAGTTACGGAGCGCCGCGGGTGCACGCGCAGTTGCAGCGCGACGGGCAGCGATGCGGACGGCGGCGGGTGGCCCGGCTGATGCGCGCCCTCGGCCTGGCCGGACGGTATCGGCGACGCCGCCAGCTCACCACGATCCCCGACCCGCACGCGAGCCTTCGGCCGGACCTGATCGAGCGCGACTTCGCTCCGGATGCGGCGGCCATCGATACACGCTGGTGCGGTGATATCACCTACGTGCCGACCGAGGAGGGCTGGTTGTATCTGGCCACCGTCATCGACATCGCCTCGCGGCGGGTGGTCGGCTGGGCGACGGCCGATCATCTGCGCACCGATCTGGTCGCCGAAGCCCTGCAGCAGGCGTGCGCCCGGCGCCGTCCGGCCGGGGCGGTGATTTTTCACTCGGATCGCGGCTGTCAATATACGAGCGCCGCCTACGCCCGGCTGGCCGCGCGGCTCGGCGTGCGGCTGTCGGTCGGTCGTACCGGCCAGTGCTGGGACAACGCGCTGGCCGAGTCGTTCTTTGCCACCCTCAAGGGCGAGCTCCTCGACCAACGGTCCTGGCCCACCCGCGCCGCTGCCCGCAGCGCGATCTTCGAGTTCATCGAGGGCTGGTACAACCTGCACCGCCTGCACAGCAGCCTGGGCTACCGTAGCCCTGCCGACTACGAGGCCGCCGCAGTGGCCTGACCACCACAACAATGGTGTCCGTCGAAGCGGAGCAAGCTCA
>NZ_JBFAHK010000074.1:0-1160 GCF_040802095.1 Nonomuraea sp. NPDC050783 | reverse complement strand
TAACGCCCTGAACGCCTTGGTCACCCCCAGCATCGACACCAAGAACAACGGCGCCCCGCACCCGTCCACGCCCGAGGTTGTGATGTTATCCTTAAATCTTAGAGTCACTATTGTATAATTTAGACAAAGGACAAAAACATGCAAAAACGCTACTCAAAAGAATTTAAAGAAACCCTTATCGCCTTCTATCATTCTGGTCAATCCGTCACCCAGCTGTCTAAAGAATACGACGTGGCCCCTGCAACAATTTATAAATGGATAGACCTCTACTCTAAATCTAATGAAAGCTCCGTCTCTAAAGCTGATTTTCTAGAATTAAAAAGACAACTGGCTAAAGTTAAGGAAGAACGAGACATCTTAAAAAAAGTATTGACCATATTCGCCGAGAAAAAGAAGTGAGTGCTGCGGATATGGCTCAAACCATACAAACTTTAGCACTCAATGTCAGACTAAGCTGTCAACTCCTTGATGTTCCTGAATCAAGTTATTATGAACGGATTAACCGACATCCATCTAAAACTCAATTAAGGAGACAATACCTGTCACTCAAAATTTCTCAACTCTTCAATACTAACCGAGGAATCTATGGTGCTCCTAAAATTCATCATCTTCTACTTAAACAAGGGGAAAAAGTCGGGTTAAAACTGGTACAGAAGCTAATGAAGCAACTTCAACTCAAGTCTGTAGTCATTAAGAAATTTAAGCCTGGATACTCACTAAGTGATCACATCAATCGAAAAAATCTTATACAGACTGAACCTACAAAGAAAAATAAGGTTTGGTCAACCGACATTACTTATATTCCTACTCAACAAGGATGGGCTTATCTCTCAACCATTATGGATCGTTATACTAAAAAAGTCATTGCTTGGGATTTGGGCAAGCGAATGACTGTAGAATTAGTGCAAAGAACTTTAAATAAGGCCATTAAATCACAAGACTATCCAGAAGCTGTTATTCTTCATTCTGACCAAGGAAGCCAGTATACGAGTCTAGAGTATGAAGAGTTGCTTAAGTATTATGGGATGACTCACTCTTTCAGTCGAAGGGGATACCCTTATCATAATGCCAGTCTTGAATCTTGGCATGGACATTTAAAAAGAGAGTGGGTGTATCAATTTAAATATAAGAACTTTGAAGAAGCCTATCAGAGTATTTTC
>NZ_JBFAHK010000073.1:0-1165 GCF_040802095.1 Nonomuraea sp. NPDC050783 | reverse complement strand
ACACAATTACTCCTGCTTCAATGGCTGATAGTTCAATGACCGAGGAAGTGTTGAGTCAATTTGGGACACCAACAGTCCTTGGAGATATGGGATATCTAGGTCAGTCACTGCATGATAGGCTGGAATTAAAAGGAATTGATCTAATGACACCTGTCAGGAAGAATATGAAGCAAAAGAAAATCCTTTTCCCTAATTTTTCAAAACGTAGAAAAGTGATTGAGCGAGTTTTCTCTTTTTTGACAAATCTAGGAGCTGAGCGTTGTAAAAGTCGTTCGCCTCAAGGTTTTCAATTGAAATTAGAGATGATACTTTTAGCGTATTCTTTACTGTTAAAATCAGCTAAATCACTGGAACCAGAGACTTTAAGATATTCTATCGGGTATCAAGTCATGGCTAAATAATCAACTAGCAATTCGGGTATATATATAGAAATAGGTATATAATAAAATACATTCATAGGGAATGAAAACTAAACTATTGATGATAGTTAACCCGAATTGCTAGTTAATTTCATTGGAAAATAAATAAGTCGTGCTATCCTAATCTTAAAGCACTAAGCATTAGAAAGCTCACGACTTATATGACTTATAATAGCACACTTCCAAAAGTTTTTGTTTATTTACTGACAACCATTGAGACGCTTTATCAAACGAGTGTTTCCCTTGAGGTTCAAAACCGAAAGAACGTCCATCTCGCAACATCAGATTGCTTAGTTATCGCTTGTTACCTATGGGGCGTACTGCATTTTAGTGAAACGCTTAAAGCTAAGCACCAACTTGCTCAAAGTTTATTTCCTAATTTCCTAGAATATTCTCGCTTTGTCCGCCGTTGTAATGCCCTCTTACCGAGTATCCAAGTCATTCGCCAAGCACTCGTCTTTAAAGAGGTTGAAGGAATTAGTGTATCCATTATTGACAGCTTCCCCATTCCTTTGTGTCAGCCTATTCGTAATTTCAGAAGCAAAGTTCTTGGAGATTATGCCAATGTTGGCTACAATGCTACAAAGGGACAGTACTTCTATGGATGTAAATGTCATGCTTTAGTCAGTGAATCAGGCTATGTCATAGACTACACAATTACTCCTGCTTCAATGGCTGATAGTTCAATGACCGAGGAAGTGTTGAGTCAATTTGGGACACCAACAGTCCTTGGAGATATGGGATAT
>NZ_JBFAHK010000072.1:0-1295 GCF_040802095.1 Nonomuraea sp. NPDC050783 | reverse complement strand
AAGGCACTGGGGTGGACCAGCGAGCAGATTCTCGAGCGGTTCGGCCAGTACGAGTCGATGCGGGCGACCCTGGAGAAGGACCACACCGCCGGTCAAGACGATGCCCTGCTGGACATCTACCGCAAGCTGCGGCCGGGTGAGCCGCCGACCAAGGAGTCGGCGCAGACCCTGCTGGAGAACCTGTACTTCAACCCCAAGCGGTACGACCTGGCCAAGGTGGGCCGCTACAAGATCAACAAGAAGCTGGGCGTCGACTCCGAGATCACCCAGGGCACGCTGACCGAAGAGGACATCGTCGCCACCATCGAGTACATCGTCCGCCTGCACGCGGGCGAGGATTCGATGCCGGGCGCCGGCGACCGTGAGGTCATCGTCGAGATCGACGACATCGACCACTTCGGCAACCGCCGCCTGCGCAGCGTCGGCGAGCTGATCCAAAACCAGGTCCGGCTGGGCCTGGCCCGCATGGAGCGCGTCGTGCGCGAGCGCATGACGACCCAGGACGTCGAGGCGATCACGCCGCAGACCCTGATCAACATCCGCCCGGTCGTGGCGTCGATCAAGGAGTTCTTCGGCACCTCCCAGCTCTCGCAGTTCATGGACCAGACCAACCCCCTGGCCGGCCTGACGCACAAGCGGCGTCTGTCCGCCCTGGGCCCCGGTGGTCTGTCGCGTGAGCGGGCCGGCTTCGAGGTCCGTGACGTGCACCCGTCCCACTACGGCCGGATGTGCCCGATCGAGACCCCTGAGGGTCCCAACATCGGCCTGATCGGCTCGCTGGCCTCCTACGGGCGCATCAACGCCTTCGGCTTCGTCGAGACGCCCTACCGCAAGGTCGTCGACGGCAAGGTGACCGACCAGATCGACTACCTGACCGCCGACGAGGAAGACCGCTACGTCAAGGCGCAGGCCAACACCACGCTCAACTCCGACGGCTCCTTCGCCGAGGCGCGCGTGCTGGTGCGCACCAAGGGTGGTGAGACCGAGCTGGCCCGGGCCGAGGAGGTCGACTACATCGACGTCTCGCCCCGCCAGATGGTCTCGGTCGCCACCGCGATGATCCCGTTCCTGGAGCACGACGACGCCAACCGCGCGCTCATGGGCTCCAACATGCAGCGCCAGTCGGTGCCGCTGCTCAAGAGCGAGGCGCCGCTGGTGGGCACCGGCATGGAATACCGGGCCGCGACCGACGCCGGTGATGTGATCAGCGCGGAGAAGGCCGGTGTGGTGGAGGAGGTGTCGGCCGACTACATCACGGTGATGAACGACGACGGCACCCGCACCACCTACCGGGT
>NZ_JBFAHK010000071.1:0-1433 GCF_040802095.1 Nonomuraea sp. NPDC050783 | reverse complement strand
AAGCCGAGCTAAGCGGTCCCCTTAACGTTCCGGCACCGGGCAGGCGTCAGTCCGTATACATCGTCTTACGACTTCGCACGGACCTGTGTTTTTAGTAAACAGTCGCTTCCCCCTGGCCACTGCGACCCCCACCAGCTCCGAGTGCAAGACTCCTCACCAGCAGAGGCCCCCCTTCTCCCGAAGTTACGGGGGCAATTTGCCGAGTTCCTTAACCACAGTTCACCCGATCGCCTCGGTATTCTCTACCTGACCACCTGAGTCGGTTTAGGGTACGGGCCGCCACAACACTCACTAGAGGCTTTTCTCGGCAGCATAGGATCATCCACTTCGCCACAATCGGCTCGGCATCACATCTCAGGACATCTACGAGGCGGATTTGCCTACCTCGCTCCCTACATGCTTACCCCAGGACAACCATCGCCTGGGCTGGACTACCTTCCTGCGTCACCCCATCGCTTACCTACTACCCGATCGGTCCGAGCGTTCACCCTGACGGCCGTCCCGAAGGACAACCCGAGCTAAGGACTCTTAGCATCACGAGGTTCAGTATGGGCGCATTGAAGCGGGTACGGGAATATCAACCCGTTGTCCATCGACTACGCCTGTCGGCCTCGCCTTAGGTCCCGACTTACCCTGGGCGGATTAGCCTGGCCCAGGAACCCTTGGTCATCCGGCGCGAGGGTTTCCCACCCTCGATTCGCTACTCATGCCTGCATTCTCACTCGCACAGCCTCCACAACTAGATCACTCTGCTGCTTCACCGGCTGCACGACGCTCCCCTACCCACCAACAAGACCCGAAGATCCCGTCAGTGCCACGACTTCGGCGGTGTGCTTGAGCCCCGCTACATTGTCGGCGCAGAATCACTTGACCAGTGAGCTATTACGCACTCTTTCAAGGGTGGCTGCTTCTAAGCCAACCTCCTGGTTGTCTCTGCGACTCCACATCCTTTCCCACTTAGCACACGCTTAGGGGCCTTAGTCGGTGATCTGGGCTGTTTCCCTCTCGACTACGAAGCTTATCCCCCGCAGTCTCACTGCCACGCTCTCACTTACCGGCATTCGGAGTTTGGCTGACGTCAGTAACCTTGTCGGGCCCATCGGCCATCCAGTGCTCTACCTCCGGCAAGAAACACGCGACGCTGCACCTAAATGCATTTCGGGGAGAACCAGCTATCACGGAGTTTGATTGGCCTTTCACCCCTACACACAGATCATCCCCCAGGTTTTCAACCCTGGTGGGTTCGGTCCTCCACCCAGTCTTACCTGAGCTTCAACCTGCCCATGCGTAGATCACCCCGCTTCGGGTCTACAGCATGCGACTCCAACGCCCTATTCAGACTCGCTTTCGCTACGGCTCCCCCACACGGGTTAACCTCGCCACACACCATAACTCGCAGGCTCATTCTTCAAAAGGCACGCAGTCACATCACA
>NZ_JBFAHK010000070.1:0-1564 GCF_040802095.1 Nonomuraea sp. NPDC050783 | reverse complement strand
CCTCAGCCTCGCCCGCCTCCGCCAACCGCTCCACCCCATAAGCCGCCACCGACTCCAGCAACCGATACCGCCCCCCCTCCCGCACCACCAACGACCGCTCCACCAACCGCCCCAACACCTCCACCACCACCACCCCCGCCTCCGCACACACCCACTCAGCCGCCGCCACCGTGCACCCCCCCGCCATCACCGCCAACCGCCGCAACACCACCCGCTCACCCGCCCCCAGCAACTCCCAACTCCACGCCAACATCGCCCGCAACGTCCGCTGCCGCGCCGGCGCATCCCGCAACCCCGCCGTCAACACCCCCAACCGATCCCCCAACCGATCCCCCAACCGGGCCAGCACCTCCGCCACCCCCCACGCCCGCACCCGCACCGCCGCCAACTCCACCACCAACGGCAACCCATCCAAACGCGCCACCAACTCCGCCACCCCCGCCTCACCCACCCCCACCCCCGCCCGCACCGCCAGCAACCGCGCCGCCGCCCCCGCCTCCAACGGCGGCACCCCCCACACCCGCTCCCCCCCGATCCGCAACGGCTCCTGCCCCGTCACCAACACCCGCAGCCCCGCCGCCCCCCGCAACACCCCCGCCACCACCCCCGCCACCGCCTCCACCACATGCTCACAGTTGTCCACCACCAACAACCCCGCCCCCACCCCCGCAAACGCCGCCGCCAACCGCACCTCCACCGGCCCGGCCACATCATCACGCAACCCCACCACCCCCGCGATCCGCTCCGCCACCTCCACCGCCGCCGCCCCAGCCCGCACCCCCGCCAACTCCACCCACCACACCCCACCCCGACCCGCACCCGCAGAGCCCCCCGCCGGCTCGTCCAGCCCACCCCACGCCCGCGCCACCTCCACCGCCAACCGCGTCTTGCCCACACCCCCCGGCCCGGTCAACGTCACCAACCGATGCACCTCCAACAACCCCAGCACCTCCGCCACCGCCTCCCCCCGCCCCACCAACTCCGCCACCGGCGCCGGCACCGCCCCCACCCCACCCAGCACCGACCCCGACCCCGACCCCGTCACCCCCGCCGGCCCCGTCACCCCAGCCGCGACCCCCACCGAGACCCCCACCCCGGCCGAAGACCCCACCACCGGCGCCAGCGCCGGATCCTGCCGCAAGATCGCCCCATGCACCCCTGCCAGCTCCGGCCCCGGATCCACCCCCAACTCCTCCGCCAGCCGCCGCCGCACCTCCTCAAACACCACCAACGCCTCATGCTGACGCCCCGCCAGATACAACGCCCGCACCTGCGCCGCCCGCAACCGCTCCCGCAACGGATACCGCCCCGCCAGCTCCCCCAGATCCGCCGCCACCAACGCGTACTCCCCCACCGCCAACCGCGCCTCGGCCAACTCCTCCACCGCCACCAGCCGCCACTCCTCCAACCGCGCCGCCACCCCCCGCACGAACGGCTCATCAGCCACATCCGCATACGCCGCCCCCCGCCACAACCCCAACGCCTCCCGCAACACCCCCACCCGCTCCACCGCCGACCCCACCGCCCGAGCCCGCCCCAGCAACGCCTCGAAACGGCCCGCGTC
>NZ_JBFAHK010000069.1:0-1592 GCF_040802095.1 Nonomuraea sp. NPDC050783 | reverse complement strand
CTTTGATAGCAAAAAATGCCATTCCAATACAAAACCACATACCTATAATCGATAACCACATAGCAGCCATAGAATCACTACTTTTTAGCAAATTTTTCTTTGTTGTTTCTCTCTTGTCTAATATATTTCAGAGAACAACAAAAAGCCTCCTAATTTTTTAGGTGGCTTTTATTTTTGTCTGATGATTTATTACAAAACTAGAATACCTTTATTTTTAATTTTAAGGTGGTTTTTAGACGTTTTAAGATATTTTATTTAGATTTTATACTCAAAAACACACATACACTCTTAAAATTAAAATATGAGCCAAATAAATATATTTTAATTACATATACAAAATTTTCAGCAAAACCAGTTGCGAAATTTTTAGACACTGCCCATCTACATGCAAACTAAAATTTTGCATAAAATGGCTCAAAAAATTATCAACTTTTTTAGTTCCTGCAAGGACAATTTCTTTCAAAAAAGCACGAAATTTTAAATTGGCTCTAAATTCTTTGTAAGAGCATAAGGGAAATTTGCATACATTTAAAAATGTATGGTCTGGCGAAGCCAGACATTTCAAGGGATACAGCGATTTTAAAAAGGTATGCATTTTTTGCGTTTTGTACCCAGATTGTACCCCTACAAATCGCGATTGTACCCAGGTTGTACCCCTATATATTATGTCTGTACCCAGTCTGTACCCAGCCATTTTTAACGTATTTTCAACAAAAAAACGCTAGCTTTTTGCTAACGTTTAAGAAAAAGTATCAAATTTTATTTTCAATTTTCTTCTTCAATTTCATCAATCATTTGATGATTAATTTCTCGTTTTTCTTGTTCAGTTAAATCATAAATTTCACTCGCTAAGTATTCTTTTTGGTTCCAGTGATAAAAAATTTGATAAATATATTCAGTCGGATCCACATCTTTTAGATAATCTAAATCGCCACTTTTTAATTTCTTTCTTGCGTCTTTAAATAATCCAGAATAAACAAGAATTTGTTTCCCTTTAAGTGATTTATAAAATGCGTCAAACACTTTTTGATTAATTAAATAGTCACTATCCTTACCAGAATATTTAGCCATTTCATATAATTCTTTATTGCTATTTTGTTTAATTTTTTGAACATGAACTTGTGTGATTTCAGAAATCCCCGTTACATCTCGCCATAAATTGAGCCACTCTTTTTGACTAATATAATATCGTTTATCTGTAAAATATGATTTATTAACTGCAATCAATACGTGAAAATGTGGGTTATAATCATCTCGCTTTTGATTATAAGTAATCTCTAATTTCCTTACATAGCCTTTAATAATAGATTTCACTTTTTTACGTTCAATCATTTTTTTAAATGCTTTATTATAATTTTTTATTTCACTTTCTAAATGCTCACTCGTTACATTTGGCGTCGTAAGTGTTAAAAAGATGAATTGCTTATCTTCTTTTTGCTTAATATATTGCATCATCAATGATAAACCTAACGCATCTTTTCTCGCTTTTCGCCATGCACATACAGGACAAAATCTCGCCAGGCGAGCACGAGCGTGGCCGCCGCGCCCGCCGCGATCACCGAGTGGTTGCTGGGAAAGGACCAGTCGGACTG
>NZ_JBFAHK010000068.1:0-1629 GCF_040802095.1 Nonomuraea sp. NPDC050783 | reverse complement strand
CCCCAGTCAAACTGTCCGTCAGACACTGTCTCCCTGGCCGATTATGCCAGCGGGTTAGAGTAACCATAAGTCAAGGGTAGTATCCCAACAACGCCTCAATAGAAACTAGCGTCCCTATTTCAATGGCTCCTACCTATCCTGTACATGACTTACAGGTACTCAATATCAAACTACAGTAAAGCTCCATGGGGTCTTTCCGTCCTGTCGCGGGTAACCTGCATCTTCACAGGTACTAAAATTTCACCGAGTCTCTCGTTGAGACAGTGCCCAAATCATTACGCCTTTCGTGCGGGTCGGAACTTACCCGACAAGGAATTTCGCTACCTTAGGACCGTTATAGTTACGGCCGCCGTTTACTGGGGCTTCAATTCATACCTTCGACTTACGTCTAAGCACTCCTCTTAACCTTCCAGCACCGGGCAGGCGTCACCCCCTATACATCACCTTGCGGTTTAGCAGAGAGCTGTGTTTTTGATAAACAGTTGCTTGGGCCTATTCACTGCGGCTGGCTTTTACACCAGCACCCCTTCTCCCGAAGTTACGGGGCTATTTTGCCGAGTTCCTTAACGAGAGTTCTCTCGATCACCTGAGGCTACTCGCCTCGACTACCTGTGTCGGTTTGCGGTACGGGTAGATATGACTTTACGCTAGAAGCTTTTCTTGGCAGTGTGACATCAGAGAGTTCGCAACCGTAGTTGCTTCCCCATCACAGCTCAATGTTAAAGAGAAATGCATTTGACACATCTCACACCTCACTGCTTAGACCAGAATCCATTAACTGGCATCTCTTAGCCTACTGCGTCCCTCCATCACGATCATATCTAGTACTGGAATATCAACCAGTTGTCCATCGACTACGCCTTTCGGCCTCGCCTTAGGTCCCGACTAACCCAGGGCGGACGAGCCTTCCCCTGGAAACCTTAGTCTTACGGTGGATAAGATTCTCACTTATCTTGCGCTACTCATACCGGCATTCTCACTTCTTAACGCTCCAGCACTCCTCACGGTATACCTTCATCGCGGTTAAGAACGCTCTCCTACCATTGATAAAATATCAATCCAAAGCTTCGGTAATATGTTTAGCCCCGGTACATTTTCGGCGCAGGGTCACTCGACTAGTGAGCTATTACGCACTCTTTGAATGATAGCTGCTTCTGAGCTAACATCCTAGTTGTCTGTGCAACCCCACATCCTTTTCCACTTAACATATATTTTGGGACCTTAGCTGTTGGTCTGGGCTGTTTCCCTTTCGACTACGGATCTTAGCACTCGCAGTCTGACTGCCGAACATGTGTATTAGCATTCGGAGTTTATCTGAGATTGGTAATCCTAGACGGACCCCTCACCCAAACAGTGCTCTACCTCCAATACACTTACATTTCGACGCTAGCCCTAAAGCTATTTCGGAGAGAACCAGCTATCTCCCAGTTCGTTTGGAATTTCTCCGCTATCCACAAGTCATCCAAACACTTTTCAACGTGTCCTGGTTCGGGCCTCCAGTGCGTCTTACCACACCTTCACCCTGCTCATGGATAGGTCACTAGGTTTCGGCCGGCGGCCGCGTCACCGGGGTGCGCACCTCGCGCGGCCGGATCGCGGCCGGGAAGGTGGCGCTGGCCGCCGCCGGGC
>NZ_JBFAHK010000067.1:0-1674 GCF_040802095.1 Nonomuraea sp. NPDC050783 | reverse complement strand
TGCCGCGAGCTGCTCGTGAACCTCGCTGGAGATCGCCATACCACTTCAACGAGCCCAAGATCAGAAAGCGACGCCTTATTTCTTGCCGACTCCACTACCTACGCAACCTTCTGACCTGCGTGAACAAGTCGGCGCAGCCGTTCGTGGCCACCCTGGTGCGCACCATCGTCGACCAGCCCGACAGCGCCTCGGTGCGCGCCCAGCAGGCCTGGGTCGTGCAAACTCTGCAGACCAAGCATCCAGCCGCGGCCCAGCATCTGGACGCCGCCCGCGAGGACCTGATCGCCTTCGCCGCCTTCCCTCGCGAGATCTGGCCGCAGATCTGGTCGAATAACCTGCAAGAGCGGCTGAACAAGGAGATCCGCCGCCGCACCGATGTGGTGGGCATCTTTCCCGACCGGCCCTCGATCATCCGGCTGGTCGGCGCCGTGCTGGCCGAGCAGACCGACGAATGGGTCGAAGCCCGCCGCTACATGGGCCTGGACATCCTCGCCAAGGCCCGGATCCGCGTGATCCCTGGCGACACACCAGCCCACAACCCACTCCCGCAGACACTTACCGCTTAACCTGCAGAAACAGGATCACGCGAAGATCGATTCATACACCACGTCCGTGGACGTGACCATCTCGCGCGATACATCACGCTCAGGCTGCGGGAACACGTGGACTGATTCGCACCTCCAGCTCGGCGTCCAGCGCCTTGGCCAGTCGATCGAGGACCGGTAGCGTCGGCACGGTACCTCCTCCTTCGAAACGGGCCACCGCTGACTGCGTCATGTCAGCCGCACGAGCCAGCTCACTCTGGCTCCACCCTCGAGATTCGCGCATCTGTCGTACTGCCCGACCGAGTTCGAAGGCGAGACGAGCCGCATCGTACGCCTCGGCCGCTCCGGGCTCGGACAGCCGTCGGTCACGGAGATCAGCCCAATCGGTCCGCTCGGTCATCATCACTCCTCGTCCACCGAGTGCGTCTCGTCCTTGCAGCGGGACAACGCCCGCCGCGCCCGCTCCACTTCTCGATCTTCCCTCATTCGCGTTTTGCGGAAAACAGTCAGAAGGATGATCCGCCGATCCGAAGCGATCCAGTAGCTGATCCGCATTGTCAGATCATCAAGGTAGAACCGCAGCTCGCGCAGCTTGCCATCGAGCTGTCGCGTGTACGGGTCTCCCAGCAGCGGGCCTTCCGCTGCGAGTAGGTCAATATAGAAGGCCGCTCGCGCGAACGGCTCTGCCGGGAGCTTCTCAAGCCACTCCCGAACTTCCGGTTCCAGCTCCACGCTACCCCAAGCCATAGCGATGATGCTATGGCTTGGGGATGCCGCGATCATGCGATTACAGAATTCGGCTACTCCCGGTTATCCCGCGCCTACCCAGCTCTCCGGTGGCGATCAAGGGCTACGCAGACGCTCTCGGAGCGGTCACGGTCTCAGCAGGTTCTACGCTTCGGCGGCCGTCAAGCCGACAGGGCATGCGACGCCGGTGCCGCCGATGCCGCAGTAGCCGTTGGGCACTTTGTACAGGTACTGCTGGTGGTAGTGCTTCACTTCAGGCAATAGATGCACGACTTTAATGCGGCTTGGTGGGCTTGATCCGGTTTGACGGACATCCGAGATCAGGGGCTCGTCCCCGGAAGGATGTCCATGATGGAGAGCATGGGGAAGAAGAAGCCGCGTC
>NZ_JBFAHK010000066.1:0-1679 GCF_040802095.1 Nonomuraea sp. NPDC050783 | reverse complement strand
GTCTCCAGATCGTCGCGGCGCAGCGTGAGGTAGAGCTTGCGACCGGCGCGGCGCTGGCGGATCACGCCGCTCTCGCGCAGGGCTCGCCAGTGGTGGGTCATGCTCGACTTGGGGACGTCGGGCATGATCTCGCCGCAGAACCTCTCTTCTCCGGAGGCAAGAGCCCGTGCGATGTCGAGGCGGACCGGATGCCCGAGGGCGGCGAGCACATCGACCAGCTCAATCTCCTGGATGTCGGGATGATGCAGTACGGCCATGCCTACCACTGTACGCGATTTTCGTACAATCTCTGCCGGCTACTTGACACCTTCCGTACGACTGTACGAGCATCTCGTATGAACAAACGGTACGAAATTACCGTACGGTCGAACGACAAGGAGCCCCATGAACACGTCCCTCACCGATCCCCTGCACGACCCCGAGCTCGCGCGTTCGCTGGATGGAGCCTTCTCCAGCCGCCACGCCGAGGTGAACGGAATTCGTCTGCACTACGTCCAGGGCGGCAGCGGTGAGCCGCTGCTCCTGCTCGGCGGGTGGCCGCAGACCTGGTGGCAGTGGAACAAGGTCATGCCTGCGCTGGCCCGCCACCACCGGGTGATCGCCGTGGACCTGCGCGGCATGGGCGGCTCGGACAAGCCTGCCGGCGGCTACGACAAGAAGACCATGGCGGCCGACGTCCACGCTCTCGTCCGCCACCTGGGCCTGACGACCGTCAGCATCGCCGGCCACGACATCGGCGCCATGGTCGCCTACGCGTTCGCGGCCAATTATCCCGAGGCGACCACCAAGATCGCGCTGCTGGACGTCCCCCACCCCGACAAAACGTGGTCCACGTTCGGCCTGCTCCCCGAGCCCGACCAGCACGTCGAGTCGGTCATCGAGACCGGCGCCCGCTCCTACCTGTGGTGGTTCGCCTTCAACCAGGTCCGTAACCTGCCTGAGCAACTGCTGGAAGGCCGCAGCCGGCTGCTGGTCGACTGGCTTTTCAACCGTCAGGCCAAGGACCCGAACTCTGTCGACGAGCGGTCCCGGCGGGTGTACGCCCACGCCTACTCCACCGCCGACGCCGTACGTGCGGGCAACGGCTGGTACCAGAGCTTCACCCGCGACATCGACGACGAGCAGACCTATGGGCGGGTGACCACGCCGATCCTCGCCCTCGGCGGGGACAAGAGCAACTACGCCTTCCTGCGTGAGCTGATGCCGTCCAAGGGCACGGACGTCCAGGTGATCGAGGTGGCCGACTGCGGCCACTACATCCCCGAGGAACAACCCCAGGCCGTCATCGACGCACTGACCGCCTTCCTCGGCTGACAGCGCGATTCCCTTCGCAGCGGGCCCTCGACACGGTCACGCCGACCTCGTCCAGGGTTCGCAGGCTGCTTGATCGGAGCATCCATGCCCTTCCTCCACCGGACGCCCGACCGGCCCCCCGGCCACCCCGATCGCCTCCGCCCGTACGCACCGGGCGGCGCGCGCTCCTCGTCCTGGGCGTCGTGCTGACAGCGGCCAATCTGCGCCCCGCCATCGCGGCCACCGCGACCATCCTGGAGCCAATCAGCCCTGGAGCCAATCAGCAGGGACCTCCACCTGCCGGGAGCCGCCGCCGGAGCGCTGACGACTCTTCCCGCGTTGTTCTTCGGCCTGGCGGGCCCGGTGGCACCACTGCTGGCCCACCG
>NZ_JBFAHK010000065.1:0-1703 GCF_040802095.1 Nonomuraea sp. NPDC050783 | reverse complement strand
CTAGGACTGTCCTGAAGATCTCGGTGGTCTGGTCAGGGAGAGTTTCGGGATTCAGACTCGGGTCATGATGGGCCGTCGGAGGGTTCCGGCCGGGCCTGAGGTATGGGCCGTGTGCCGGGAGATGATCCCTGCCGGGAGCGTGTTCGCGTTCCTGGCCGAACACCGGCGGGTGTTGTTCCCGTCGCAGGCGTTCGCGGACATGTATGCGCCGGTCAACGGGCGTCCGTCGGTGCCGCCGGGGCTGCTGGCCACGGTCGTGGTGCTGCAGTCCTTGCAGGGATTGTCCGATGAGGAGGCGGTCGGAGCGCTGCGGTTCGATCTGCGGTGGAAGGCCGCCTGCGGGCTGGGCCTGTATGACCAGGGCTTCGATCCGTCGCTGCTGACCTACTTCAGGCGCCGGCTGGCCCGCTCATCAGAGCCGGACCGCATCTTCGGCATCGTCCGCGCGGTGGTGGAGCAGACCGGGGTGCTGGCAGGCCGGACGCGGCGGGCGCTGGATTCGGCGGTGCTGCTGGATGCGGTCGCCACCCAGGACACCATCACTCAGTTGATCGCCGCGATCCGCCGGGTGGCCCGTCAGGTGCCCGGCGCGAGCGCGCTGGTGGCGGCGCACTGCCACGCCTGCGACTACACCGGCCCGGGCAAGCCAAGGATCGCCTGGGACGACGAGGAGGCCAAGAGCGCCCTGGTCAGTGGGCTGGTCACGGACGCGCTCGCCCTGCTCGACCACCTGGCCGGGCAGGAACTGGACGAGAGTGCCGAGCACGCGGTCGGCCTGCTGGCCCTCATCGCCGGCCAGGATGTCGAGCCTGTTGACGGCTCCGACGGCACCGACGGGCGGTGGCGGATCGCCCGCCGCACCGCACCTGATCGGATCATCTCCACCGTCGATGTGGAGGCCCGCCACATCCACAAGAGCCAGGAGCAACGCGACGACGGTTATAAGGCTCACCTGGCTGTGGAGCCGGAGACCGGCCTGTTCACCGCCGTCGCCCTGCGCCCCGGCGCCGGCGCCGCCCACCATGAGGCCACCGTCGCGCCCGGCCTGCTCACCGCCGAGCGCGGGCCACTGCAGATCCTGGCCGATGCCGCCTATGCTGCCGCCGACCTGCGTGCCGCCCTCACCGATGCCGGGCACCGGCTGCTGATCAAGCCGCCCGCGCTCAAGCCCGCCGTGATCGGCGGATTCACCCTGGACGACTTCGCGATCGACACCGCCGCCGGCACGGTCACCTGCCCCGCTGGGCACACCGTCCCGCTCGCCGCACCAGGTGGCCGCTACCAGCAACGCCGCGCCACCTTCACCGGCCTGTGCGCCGCCTGCCCGCTGCGCGAGCGGTGCACCACCGCCAAGACCGGCCGCGTGCTCACCATCCGCCCGCACCACCACCTGCAGGCCGCCGCCCGCCACCAGGCCGCCACCGACCCCGCCTGGCAAGACGACTACCGCCGCTGGCGGCCCATGGTCGAACGCGCCGTCGCCTGGCTCGTCGCCCGAGGCAACCGCCGCCTGCACTACCGCGGCACCGCCGCCAACGACCACTGGCTCCACCACCGCGCCGCCGCCCTCAACCTCCGCCGCCTGGTCAACCTCGGACTCACCCATACCAACGGCATCTGGACACTCGTCCCGATCACTGCATAGCAAGAGGGTGAGCCGGCTCATGCCGACTCACCCAACAAGATCTTCAGGACAGTCCTAG
>NZ_JBFAHK010000064.1:0-1775 GCF_040802095.1 Nonomuraea sp. NPDC050783 | reverse complement strand
TGTCGACGACGCGTGAATACTGGATCAGGCACACATTCCGTGATCGGACCCGCTGAGTAGATCACGGTTCGGGCGTTCCGGCCGGTAGCCGTGCCTCTGCTCACGAGCATCTGCAGCGTGTTGATCAAGGAGCTGGTCGCTGTCCTGTTCCCTCATCTGGTCGGCGTGTGCGTCGAGCAGGTCTTCCGGTCGGGAACCACGGTAAGGATCCGGGCCAGGACCGGCACCGTGGAGGCCGCCTGCCCGGGCTGTGGGACGCCGTCGCGGCGGGTGCACAGCCACTATGAACGGCAGCTGTCCGATACCGCGGTCGGAGGCCAGGAGGTGCTCATCCACCTGCGGGTGCACCGGTTCTTCTGCCGCACCTCCACATGTGCCAAGGCGACGTTCGCCGAGCAGATCCCGGATCTGACCGTACGATACGGCCGTCGCAGTGTCCGGGCGACCCAGGCGTTACAGGCCATCGCGCTGGCGTTGGGCGGCCGGGCCGGAGCCCGGCTCGCCGGTCGGCTGGCGGCCTCGGCCAGCCGGATGACGCTGATCAGGCTGATCCGCGCCCTGCCCGACCCGGCTCTGGACACGGGTCCGCGGGTGCTCGGTGTGGACGACTTCGCCCTGCGCCGGGGCCACTCCTACGGCACGATCCTGATCGACATCTCCACCAGCACCGTGGTGGACGTGCTGGCCGACCGGAGGGCCGACACCCTGGCAGCGTGGCTGCGCACGCATCCGGGGGTCGAGATCGTCTGCCGCGACCGAGCCGGCGCCTACGCCGAGGGCATCGCCCGGGGGGCGCCACACGCGACCCAGGTCGCGGACCGCTTCCACCTCTGGCGCAATCTTGGCGAGGCCGTCGAACGCGCCGTCACCCGCCACCGCGACCATCTCCAAGCCCTGACCGCCACGCCCAGCACGCGCACCGACACCTCGTCACCTGCGGCGCCGTCCGTCCCGCCCCACTCGCCCGCCGACCGTCAGGACCGCATCGCCGCCCGAACCCGTGAACGGCACGCCACCGTTCACGCCCTGCTCGAGCAAGGCCAAGGACTGCGCGAAATCGCCCGCCTGCTGTCCCTGGGCCGCAACACCATCCGGCGCTTCGCCCGCGTCACCAGCCCCGAAGACCTGCTCGTCCACAATGGAACCGGCCGACGGCCCAAGAACCTGGAAGCTCATGACTCCTACCTGCGCAAACGCTGGGCCGAGGGATGCACCAACGCCGAACTCCTCCATCAGGAGCTGCAGGCCCTGGGCTACCGCGGCGGTAGCACCACCGTCCGCCAGTACGTCCGCTCCTGGCGCGACGGAACGCCTCCCGCACCGACATTAACGCGACCGCCCACGGTCCGGCAGGCCACCGGCTGGTTCCTGCGCAACCCCGCCCACCTCGACCCCGACGAACACCGCCAACTTCAAGCGCTCACCACCGTCTGTCCTCAGCTGGCGGCACTTCAGCTGCACGTGCGCCAGTTCGCCCAGATGATGACGCACCGCCACGGCCACAACCTGGAGACCTGGATGAATGCCGTTCTGGGCGACGACCTGCCCGAGCTGCACTCCTTCGTCACCGGGCTACGCCGGGACCAAGACGCCGTCACCGCCGGGCTCACCCTGCCCTACAACTCCGGGCCCGTCGAAGGGCACGTCAACCGGACCAAGATGCTCAAGCGACAGATGTACGGCCGCGCCAACCTCGATCTCCTGCGCAAACGCATGCTGCTGACCGACTGACCCGGGCCCCATCACGGAATGTGTGCCTGATCCAGGATTCGGCC
>NZ_JBFAHK010000063.1:0-2156 GCF_040802095.1 Nonomuraea sp. NPDC050783 | reverse complement strand
CTCAATTTGGCACACCCATAGTCCTTGGAGATATGGGCTATTTAGGTCAAGTGCTTCAAGATAGGCTTGAACTCAAGGAAATTGAACTGATTACACCCGTCAGAATGAACATGAAGAAAAAGGACATAACTTTTCCTAATTTTTCAAAACGTCGAAAAGTCATTGAACGCGTATTCTCTTTTCTGACAAACCTCGGAGCTGAACGCTGTAAAAGTCGTTATTCTTATGGTTTTCAAGTCAAATTAGAGATGACGATTTTAACTTATTCTCTAATGTTGAAATCAGCTAAAACCGTGAATTCAAAGACTTTAAGATACTCTACCGGATATCAAGTCATGGCTGAATAATCAACTAGCAATTCGGGTTTTAGAAAGTTATTAGATGAGCATCAATTGCTTGCTTCTTACTCCAAGCCTGGATATCCTTATGATAATGCCGTCACTGAGGTCTTTTTCAAGTATCTTAAACAACGAGAAATTAATCGCAGAACTTATCACTCCATTCAAGAAGTTCAACTCTCTTGCTTTGAATACATCGAACAATTTTATAACAATTATAATCCTCATTCCGCCAACAATGGTTTAACTCCAAATTAGAAAGAAGAAAATTATTTTAAGAAATGGAAAGGTTATAATAAACTAGACACAAAGTTAAGAGAAATCGTGGAAAGGTTTATTATGGCAAGAAGAAAATTCGATAAACAATTTAAAAATTCTGCAGTAAAACTCATTCTTGAAGAGGGTTACTCTGTTAAAGAAGTCAGCCAAGAGCTTGAGGTTCATGCCAATAGTCTTTATCGCTGGGTTCAAGAAGTTGAAGAATATGGAGAAAGTGCTTTTCCAGGCAATGGGACAGCCCTAGCTAATGCCCAACATAAGATTAAATTGTTAGAGAAAGAAAATCGTTATCTTCAGGAGGAACTTGAACTTCTAAAAAAGTTCCGGGTCTTCTTGAAGCGAAGCAAGTAAAACGTTTTGAATTTCTCTTGAAACATCATGGGAAGATAAAAATTAAGCATGCAGTAAAAGTTCTTAAGGTTTCTCGCTCAGGTTTCTATGAATACATGCATCGTCGTCCTTCAAAACAACAAGTGGAGAGAGAAATTCTCTCAGAGAAGATAAAAGCTGTCTTTCATGAGCATAAGGGACGCTATGGTGCGGTTAGAATTACCAAGGTACTTCATAATACTGGTATTATGACCAACACGAAACGTGTTGGGAAACTGATGCACTTGATGGGACTTTATGCCAAGGGAAGCCGTTATAAATATAAACATTACAACAGAAAAGGAGCTTCGCTTTCAAGACCCAATTTAATTAATCAGATCTTTAAAGCAACAGCTCCTAATAAAGTATGGCTGGGAGACATGACCTATATCCCTACCAAAGAAGGCACCTTATACTTAGCCGTGAATATCGACGTTTTTTCACGTAAGATTGTAGGCTGGTCAATGTCTTCACGGATGCAAGATAAACTGGTGAGGGATTGCTTCTTACAAGCTTGTGGGAAAGAACATCCTCAGCCTGGCTTGATTGTCCATACTGATCAAGGGAGTCAATATACAAGCTCTCGTTATCAATCTACTCTTCGTCAAGTCGGTGCTCAATCTAGCATGAGTCGTAAAGGAAATCCCTATGACAATGCAATGATGGAGTCTTTTTATAAGACGCTAAAGAGGGAGCTTATTAATGATGCTCATTTTGAGACAAGAGCTGAGGCTACTCAAGAAATATTTAAATACATTGAGACCTATTACAATACAAAAAGGATGCATTCAGGTCTTGATTACAAGTCTCCAAAAGACTTTGAAAAATATAATTCTTAAATTCTCTTAACTCCGTGTCTAGTTTTTCGTTGACTTTCCATTAAGCGAATGTTAATATAATTATGATAGACTATGCTTATTCCAGAAAAACTTTTCATAAATACTCATGAAAAACATCAACTATTGATGTTTTTCTTATTGACAAATAATATTGAAGTGGTAGAATGGGTTCATTATAATAATAACCCCTAAAAATCATTGAATGGTTTTTAATCTACTTAGTAAAAAATCTCTTTCTAACTGAAGGAGTTTTTTTATTAAAAGTGAGCAAAAATTTACGAAAGTTTTTAAAGTGAAAATTTTATGTTTTTCACTTCAGAAATGGTATCTT
>NZ_JBFAHK010000062.1:0-2159 GCF_040802095.1 Nonomuraea sp. NPDC050783 | reverse complement strand
TGGAGTTGTGAAAATTCAATCTGGCGATTCGTCGCCGGAGGCGTCGGCGACGAACGCAAGAACGTCTGCAGCCGTGGCGAAGTGACGGGTGGCTGGTTCGGGCAGATACCCCTGCTGTTTCAGCAGGGGAAGGACGTCATCGACGGCGTTGCGGATGGTGCCCCGGCTGACGCCGAACAGATCGGCCAGGGTCTGTTGGTTGCATAGGTGGCGTTGGGCCAGGACGGTGGCCAGAACGCGGTCGACGTCGGTGATCTTCTGGGGGAAGACGCCGCGGCGTGTTCCCGGTCGCCGGTCGCCGCCGCGGCGGTGGTGGCGGCGCTGTTCGAGGAGGGCCTGGTAGGGAATGGCGAGCCGTTCGGCCAGGGCGTGGAAGTCCTGGCGTGGCATGCCGGTCAGCTGCGGGTGCGTCAGCGCCTGGAAGGTGTGCATTTGGCTGGTGACCGCGCCGTGGTCGAGCCAGTCACGCAGGTCCTGGGCCTGGGAGAAGTAGTGCGTCGTCTGGCCTAGCGTGATTTTCTGTTCGTCCATGAGGGCCCGGGTTTCGCGGATCGCCTCGCCCATGGTGAATGCGTTGGTGCCGAGCAGAGCGGCCAGGACTTTCTGCGGACAGACCTGACGCAGGTATATGACGGTGACCAGGACACGGTCGGCATGGGTCAGCAGAGGCCGGCCGTGGTTGCCCGGAGCCTTAAGACGTCGGCGGCCGCGTGTCTGGAACTTGCGTTGCTCGGCCTGGGCTGCTTGCGCGGGTGCCAGCAGACCGCACAAGGCATCCAATTCTTCGCGGATCATGCCGGTCAGCCGGGGATCGGCCAGCAATGTCAGGGTGCGAGTGCGGAACTGGTCGCGCTCGTCGGTGCTCAGGGCGGTGCTGCCTGGGCCAGTGGGCGCGATGGTGTAGTTCCAGGTTCCCCGGTGCTCGTGGGCGGTGATCGGAAGTGAGCGCAGGTAGTCGCGGCTGACGGAGATTCCGGTCGGGTAGGCGCCGGTGTCCAGCTCGGCATGCACGCGCAGCCCGGTGCGGGTGCGGGTGGCCGCGATGCTGTTCACCACGACTTCGTGGCTGGTCAGTGGCCTGCCTCGCCAGTTGAGGGTGATGTGGGAGAACAGCCGGTGCTCGATCTTGTTCCACTTGGAGGTGCCCGGCGGGAAGTGGCAGACCGTAACCGTCAGGCCGGTCTCGGCGGCGAACGCCGCCAGTTCGGCCTTCCAGAGCCGGTAGCGGTAGCTGTTGGAACCGCCGCAGTCCGCGGTGATCAGCAAGCGGCTGGCGCTGGGGTGGTCGAGGTGTCCGCGTGCGCGCCACCAGCGGCGGATCGACTCCACCGCAAACACCGAGGTGTCATGGTCGGTGCCCACGTTCACCCAGCCAGAATCGCGGGTCAGGTCGTAGATGCCGAACGGGATGGCCACCTCAACGTCCGGGCCGATGAAGTAGAAGCTGTGGTCCTCCACCTGCACCGGATCGCCCTTCGGGCGCCACTGCCGCCCCGGATTCGGCAACTGCCCGAGCTGCTCCTTCTTCTTGGCGTCGATGCTGATCACCGGCTGACCGGCCGCCTGGTGCTGCTTGACCTGCTCGTTGAGATACCGGAACTGGGCATCACGATCAGGATGTTGGGTGCCCTCCAGGGTCTTGGCGTTGGCCTGAAGGCTGAAGCCCTGGCCGCGTAACAGTCGGCCCACCGTCGGCGCGGAGACAGGATGGCCCTGCCGAGTCAGTTCCTCGGCCAGGTTCCGCAGCGACTTGGTCGTCCAGCGCAGTGGCGAGGTCGGATCGCCCCGCTCGTCCGGCTCCACCAGGGCCAACAGAGCGGTGATCAGGTCAGGATCGAGAGCTTCAGCCAGCTTACGGCCACCTCCGGCCCGTCGCACCCGGCCATCGCGCAGAGGCTCTTCACCCGCTTCCAGCTGGGCCACCCCGGCGCGAACCGTCGTCTCCGAAACTCCTGCCACGGTCGCCACCAGCCGAACCCCGCCATGCCCGAGCAACCGCGCTTCTTGCCCGAGCAGCAGGCGCCGCTGACGCTCATTGAGATGCGGCAGCAACACCGCACACCGTGCCGCGAGCTGCTCGTGAACCTCGCTGGAGATCGCCATACCACTTCAACGAGCCCAAGATCAGAAAGCGACGCCTTATTTCTTGCCGACTCCAC
>NZ_JBFAHK010000061.1:0-2384 GCF_040802095.1 Nonomuraea sp. NPDC050783 | reverse complement strand
GCTCAAGCTGACCCGGGAGCTGTGGCTGCTGGCGCCGGACCGGGCCGACTACTTCGACTACTACGAGAACGCCCTGCTCAACCACCTGATCGGGCAGCAGAACCCGGCGGACGCGCACGGGCACGTCACCTACTTCACCCCGCTCAACCCCGGAGGGCGCCGGGGCGTCGGCCCGGCGTGGGGCGGCGGCACCTGGAGCACGGACTACAACTCCTTCTGGTGCTGCCAGGGCACCGGGATCGAGACCAACACCAAGCTGATGGACTCGATCTACTTCCACAACGGCACCACGCTGTTCGTGAACCTGTTCGTGCCCTCCACGCTCGACTGGAGCCAGCGCGGCATCACGGTCGTCCAGACGACCACCTACCCGGCGGGCGACACCACGTCGCTGCGGGTCACCGGGAACGTGAGCGGGTCGTGGACGATGCGCATCCGCATCCCGGCCTGGACGCAGGGCGCCACGATCAGCGTCAACGGGACCCAGCAGGACGTCACCGCCACGCCGGGCAGCTACGCCGCCCTCACCCGGTCGTGGGCGCCGGGCGACACCGTGACCGTGCGCCTGCCCATGCGGGTGATCATGAAGGCCGCCGACGACAACCCCGGCCTGCAGGCCGTCACCTACGGCCCGGTCGTGCTGTCCGGCGACTACGGCAACACCACCCTGTCCTCGGCCCCCACCCTCACCCCGTCCTCGATCACCCGGACCAGCTCCTCCTCGCTGGCCTTCACCGCCACGGCCGGCGGCGCGTCGGTGCGGCTGGAGCCGTTCTACGAGGCCCACGGCCACAACTACGTCGTCTACTGGAACACCGGCGGGCAGGGCGATCCCGGCGCGGCCACCTTCCGGCTGGTCAACGCGGCCAGCGGGCTGGTCCTCGGCATCCAGGACATGTCCACCGCCGACGGCGGCCCGGCCCTGCTGTGGACCGACAACGGCACCGCCGACCACGACTGGGTCCCGGTCGTGGACGGCAACGCCCTACGGCTCCGCAACGTGAACAGCGGCAAGGTGCTCGGCGTCGAGAACATGTCCACCGCCGACAACGCCCGGGTGCTCCAGTGGAGCGACAACGGCACCGCCGACCACCGCTGGACGGTCACCGACACCGGCGACGGCTCCGTCAAGCTCCGCAACGTCAACAGCTCCAAGCTGCTCGGCGTCCAGAACGGCTCGACGGCCAACGGCGCCGCGGTGGTCCAGGACTCCGACAACGGCAGCCCGGACAACCTGTGGCGCTTCCTGCCGAACGGCGCGCGGCGCATCCAGAACGTGGGCACCGGCCTGGTGCTCGGCGTCACCGGCATGTCCACGGCCGACGGCGCGCTCGTCATCCAGTGGGGCGACACCGGCACCGCCGACCACCTGTGGACGGCGGTCGCCGACACCGGCGGCTACCTGCGGCTGCGCAACTCGGCCAGCCAGAAGGTGCTGGGCGTGGAGGGCATGGGCACCGCCGCCGGGTCGCGCGTCGTGCAGTGGGCCGACTCCGGCACCGCCGACCACCGCTGGCGGCTGCGCCTCGGCTCCGGCGTGGACTTCCGCATCCAGTGCGCCAACGGCGGCCGGGTCCTCGGGCTCGCCGGCACCGGGCAGGGCGCGCAGGTCGTGCTCGCCGACGACAACGGCGCGAACACCAACCTCTGGAGGTTCCTGTGAGGCGCGTGCCCCAGGCCCTCGTCATCCGACCATGGCAACCCGTTCAAGTCAGATAAATCGGAGCACGTCATGAAATTCAGGTCCCTACCCGTTCTCGCGACGGTGGTCACCTTACTGGCGAGCATGCTCGTCGCCCTCCAGGCGCAGTCCGCCAGTGCCGCCACCGTGGACACCAACGCCTGGTACGTCCTGGTCAACCGCAACAGCGGCAAGGCCCTGGACGTCTACAACCTGGCCACCAACGACGGCGCGCGCATCACCCAGTGGACCCGTAACAACCAGAACCAGCAGCAGTGGCAGTTCGTCGACTCCGGCGGCGGCTACTACCGCATCAAGTCCCGCCACTCCGGCAAGGTCCTGGACGTCTACAACTTCTCCACCGCCAACGGCGGCGCGATCGTCCAGTGGTCCGACGCCAACGGCACCAACCAGCAGTGGCGCCTGGCCGACAGCTCCGACGGCTACGTGCGCTTCATCTCGCGCAACAGCAACAAGGCCCTGGAGGTGCAGGGCGCCTCCACCGCCGACGGCGCCAACATCGTCCAGTACGACGACTGGGGCGGCGCCAACCAGCAGTGGCAGCTCGCCAAGGTGGACGACGGCGGCGGCAACCCCGGCGAGTGCGCCCTGCCGTCCTCCTACCGCTGGACCTCCACCGGCCCGCTGGCCACCCCGAAGTCGGGCTGGGTCTCGCTCAAGGACTTCACCGTCGCCCCCTACA
>NZ_JBFAHK010000060.1:0-3103 GCF_040802095.1 Nonomuraea sp. NPDC050783 | reverse complement strand
TTCGCGATGGTAGCGGCGGCGGTGGTCGTCGCTGCAGTCCAGGGCGTCGGCGCGTTTGCCGGCGGGCAGGGCGCCGCCGCAGTAGCGGCAGGGCCTGCGCCCGGCGGCGCGGGTGCGCTCGGCGCGCTCGGCGGCCAGCTCCTCGGCAACCGGGCCGGGCAGCGGCGCGGGCGGCGCCGCGGGTGGAGGCCCGTCGTCATCGCCGGGGGAGAAGGCGTCCGCCGGGCCGGGCTGCTGCTCGCGCTCGCTCATGCGGAGAAGCGTAACACAACCGTATCGCAATCATACCCGTATCCAAAACTACGGATCGGATACGAGGAAATGGAGATCCTGGTTCTCTCGCACAATTCCAGTTTGGTGGGATGCGCTGATCGCCAGATGTGAGTTCTCATCTTTCTGGCCTGGGGTTTTCTCATCTGCTGTCCGTGGGATTCCCACCTGTCGTCAGTGGCGTGATCCGCAGCCAATGTCGTTCGTCTCTCCCTCCTCCCTCAGGGAACGGCCGCCTTCAGTGCTGATTAGCGATAAGCTGACTTATCGCTAACCAGGGAGTTGATCATGGAAAACCCTATGGACGCCCCCGAACGGCTACCGGAACGCACCCCCGCGCCGCCCGCCCCGCAGGAGCACCTCCTGGAGGGCCGCACAGCCCGGCTGGTCGAAGAGGGCCTGGCCGCCAACACCCGCCTCGCCTACGCCCGCGACTTCGGCGTCTACGCCGCCTGGTGTGCGTCCACCGGCCGCACCCTGCTGCCCGCCACCCCCGCGACCCTGGCCAACTACGTCGCCCACCTGGCCGCCCAGCACTACGCCCCCTCCACCATCGACCGCGCGCTGGCCTGCGTGCTGGCCGCTCACGAGCATGCCGGGCTGGCCAAGCCCGCCACCACCGCGGCCCGGCTGGCCCTGCGCGCCTACCGGCGTGAGCGCGCCCAGCAGGGTCACCGCCCCCGCAGGTCCCCGCCCATCACTGTCGACCGGCTTCGCGCCATGGTCGCCGCCCTGCCCGCCGACACCGCGACCGGATTGCGCGATCGCGCCGTCCTGGTGCTCGGCTTCGCCCTGATGGGCCGCCGCTCCGAGATCACCGACGTGGAGATCGGCGACCTCACCTTCACCGACGACGGGATGGAGGTCTTCATCCCGCTCAGCAAGACCGACCAGGACGCCCATGGCGAACTGGTCGCCATCCCTTACGGCTCACACCCTGAGACCTGCCCGGTCCGGGTGGTCCGCGCCTGGCTGGCGGTACTCGTCGCGTGCGGCATCACCACCGGGGCGCTGTTTCGTGCGATCGATCGCCACGGCGGCATCGCCGGCCGCGACCGCAGGGCGGCCGGCCGCGGCACCCGCGGGCGGCTCAGTCCGCAAACGGTGAACTTGATCGTCAAGCGCGCCGCCGCAGCTGCCGGGCTGGAGCACGCCGACACCTATACCGCGCATGGATTGCGCGCCGGGGGCGCCACCTCCGCCGCCAAGGCCGGCGCGCCCATGTCGGCGATCACCCGCCACGGACGCTGGGCCGACGGCTCGCCCGTCGTCGCCGGCTACATCCGCCAGGCCGACAAGTGGAACGACAACCCGCTGCACGGCATCGGACTCTGACACATTGGCGGCCGTATTAGTGGGTGTTTAGGCCCTATTGGGCCTTTGCCCTGAAGTGTGGACACCTTGAGTACCGGATGATGGAAATCCGGAGACAAGGAGTTCCACGTGGCGATGAAGTCGTATCCGCCGGAGTTCAAGGCGGACGCCGTCGCGTTGTACCTGTCTGATCCAGCGCGGACGTACGCATCGATGGCCCGGGACCTGGGCATCAACCGCGAGACGCTGCGCCTGTGGGTGAAGGAGGCACGCGCGAACGGCACGGCCGGAGCGAAGAAGGCGGCCCCGACCAAGCGGCCGACGGCTGGCCCGCTATCGTCCGACGACGTGCTGGAAGAGGAGAACAAGCAGCTCAAGGCCCGGATTCGGGAGCTGGAGCTGGAGCGCGACATCCTGCGCCGGGCGGCAAAACATTTCGCCGGCGAGACGAACTGGTGAGCCGCTTCGAGTTCGTCGACGACCATCGCAGCGCCTTCGGCGTCAAGCGGCTGTGCCGGGTCTTGAAGGTGTCCCGCTCGGGGTTCTACCGGTGGCTCAAGGCAGCGCCGGCCCGAGCGGAACGGGCTGCGGCCGATGCCGTGCTCGCCGAAGAGATCCGGCAGATCCACTCCGAGTTCGACGCCACCTACGGCAGTCCGCGCGTCACCGCCGAGCTGCGGGCCCGTGGCCGCCCGGTCAACCACAAGCGCATCGCGCGGGTGATGCGCCGCTGCGGGATCGTCGGGCTGCACCTGCGCAAGAAGGTCCGCACCACGGTGCCCGAGCCATCACATCACAAGGTGCCGGACCTGATCCGGCGGGACTTCACCGCGTCGGCTGCGAACCTGCGTTATGTCGGCGACATCACGTACCTGCCCGTCGGTGAGGGCCGGTTCCTGTATCTGGCGACCGTGCTGGATCTGGGCTCACGGCGGCTGGCGGGCTGGTCGATCGCCGATCACATGCGCACCGAGCTGGTGAGCGATGCGCTGCGGGCCGCCGCCGCGACGCGCGGCAGCCTGGCCGGAGCGATCTTCCATGCCGATCATGGAGCCCAGTACACCTCGGCCGAGTTCGCCAGGGTCTGCGCCGAACTCGGGGTGCGCCAATCCATGGGAGCCGTCGGGACCAGCGCCGACAACGCCGCGGCGGAATCGTTCAACGCGACCTTGAAACGCGAGACGCTGCAGGGAGCCAAGCGCTGGTCCTCGCCACGTGAGGCCCGCCTGGCCGTCTTCAGATGGATCACCCGCTACAACACCCGAAGGAGACACTCTGCCCTCGGCTACCTCAGTCCGATCGACTACGAGCAGCAGACCGTCGATAGGGTGCTGCTCGTCGCATAACGACCGGTGTCCACACTTCGGGGCGAGCCCCCGTCATCTCGGCGCGAGCGGCTTCCGCCAGCCACCGGGCCATCTCGTCCTAGGACTGTCCTGAAGATCTCGGTGGTCTGGTCAGGGAGAGTTTCGGGATTCAGACTCGGGTCATGATGGGCCGTCGGAGGGTTCCGGCCGGG
>NZ_JBFAHK010000059.1:0-3112 GCF_040802095.1 Nonomuraea sp. NPDC050783 | reverse complement strand
GCGGCACTGGCCGGTCATCCGGACGTCGCCCACACCGCGGTCTGCGCCCGCGAGGACGTTCCCGGCGACAAGCGGCTGGTCGGCTACGTGGTGCCCGCCGCGGAGCAGGCTCCGGAGAGCTTCGCGGACCTGCCCGGCCGGCTGCGGCGGCACGTCGCCACATTGCTCCCGGAGTACATGGTCCCGGCCACGGTGGTGGTCCTGGACCGGATGCCGTTGACGGGCAACGGGAAGCTGGACCGCCGGGCCCTGCCGGCCCCCGACTACGCGGCCGTCTCCACCCACCGCGCTCCGGCCACCCGGGCCGAGGAGCTGCTGTGCGCCGCGTTCGCCGAGGTGCTGGGCCTGCCCGAGGCAGGCGTGGACGACAACTTCTTCGAACTCGGCGGGCACTCCCTACTGGCCACCCGCCTGACCGCCCGCATCCGCGCAGTCCTCGGGGTGGACATCGGCATCCGTACCCTGTTCGAGGCCCCCACCGTCGCCGCCCTGGCCGGCGCGCTGAACGCGGCCCAGCCGGCCCGCCCCGCGCTGACCGCCGCCATCCGCCCCTACCCGATGCCGTTGTCCTTCGCCCAGCAGCGGCTGTGGTTCCTCGGCGAGCTGGAAGGGCCGAGCGCGACCTACAACGTCCCGGCCGTGATCGGGCTGTCCGGGGAGCTCGACGAGGGCGCGCTGGCCGCGGCGCTGCGGGACGTCGTCGAGCGGCATGAGGCGCTGCGCACGGTCTTCCCGTCGGCCGAGGGCGAGCCGTACCAGCGGGTGCTGCCGGTCGCCGAGGTCGGCGAGGTGCTGACGGTGGTCCGGGCCGGACGGGTCGCCGCGTCCGGCGTCGCCGCGCTGGTGGCCGGCGCCGTGGACCACCGCTTCGACCTGCGTGCCGAGGCGCCGTTCCGGGCCTGGTTGTACGAGACCGGCCCGGCCGAGTACACGCTGGTGCTGCTGGTGCACCACATCGCCGGCGACGGCTGGTCACTGGTGCCGCTGGCGCGGGACCTGTCGGCGGCGTACGCGGCGCGCCGCGCGGGCCGGGAACCGGAGTGGGCGCCGCTGCCGTTGCAGTACGCGGACTACACGCTCTGGCAACGCGACCTGCTCGGCTCGGCCGAGGACCCGGAGAGCCTGCTGAGCGAGCAGCTCGCCCACTGGACCCAGACGCTGGCCGGGCTGCCGGAGGAGCTGGCGCTGCCGGCCAATCGGCCCCGTCCCGCGGTGGCCACGCATCGGGGGGCGAGTGTCACGCTCGACGTCCCCGCCGCGGTCCACGCCCGGGTCGCCGAGCTGGCCCGGCACGAGGGCGCGACGGCGTTCATGGTGTTGCAGGGCGCGCTGGCCGTGCTGCTCTCCCGCCTCGGCGCGGGGCCGGACATCCCCATCGGCGTCCCGACCGCCGGTCGCGCCGACACCGCGCTCGACGACCTCATCGGGTTCTTCGTCAACACCCTGGTCCTGCGCACCGACCTGTCCGGCGGGCCGTCGTTCCGCGACCTGCTCGCGCGGGTGCGCGCCTCGACGCTCGACGCGCTGGCGCACCAGGACGTGCCCTTCGAGCGCCTGGTCGAGGAGCTGGCCCCGGCCCGTTCCCTGGCCCGCCATCCGCTGTTCCAGGTGATGCTCGCGGTGCAGAACAACGCCGATCCGGTTCTCGACCTGCCCGGCCTGGCCGCGCGCGTCCTGCCCGACGGAGATCCGCCGGCCCGGTTCGACCTGGCCTTCGACCTGTCCGAGCGCTTCGACGAGCACGGCCGGCCGGCCGGGATGACCGGCGACCTCACCTACGCCGTCGATCTGTTCGATCGCGGGAGTGTCGAGCGGATCGCCGAACGCTTCGTCCGGGTCCTGGACTCGGTGAGCGCCGACGCGGACCGGCGGGTGGATCGGGTTCCGGTGCTCTCCGAGGCGGAGCGCGAGCAGGTCCTGCGCACCTGGAACGAGCCGGTCCGCCCGGCCCGGGCCGGGACCCTGCCGGCGCTCTTCGAGACCCAGGCCGCCCGGCTTCCCGAGGCCACCGCGGTCGCCTCCGACGACGGCACCCTGACCTATCGCGAGCTCAATGTCCGGGCCAACCGCCTGGCGCACCACCTGATCGAGCACGGGGTCGGCCCGGAGTCCGTCGTCGCGCTGGCGCTGCCCCGCTCGGCCGACCTCATCGTGGCCCTGCTCGGCGTGGTGAAGGCCGGTGCGGCGTACCTGCCGATCGATGTCGAGTACCCGGTGGACCGGGTGCGGTTCATGGTGGAGGACGCGCGGCCGGCGTACGTCGTGACCCGGCAGGACACCGTGGGCCGGCTGCCGGCCGGTGCCCCCTTGCTGGTCCTCGACGACCCGGTGCTGCGCGCCGAGCTCGCCGCCGACCCGGCCCGGGAGCGTGACCCGGCCGACGCCGACCGCACCGCTCCGCTCGTTCCGGCCCATCCCGCCTACGTCATCTACACCTCCGGCTCGACCGGCACGCCCAAGGGTGTGGCCGTATCACATGGCAGCATCACGAGCTTCCTCGCCGTCCACCGCGAGGAGGTCTTCGGTGCCGCCGAGGCGGCACGGAGCCGACCCCTCCGGGTGGCGCTGACCACCTCCATATCCTTCGACGCCGTCTGGGACCAATTGTCGGCGCTGACCGAGGGCCACGAGCTGCACATCGTCGGTCAGGACACGCTCGCCGACGTCGGGCTGCTGGCCCGCTGGCTGGATGAGCACCACGTCGACTTCCTGGAGCTGACCCCCTCGCACATGGCGTCCGCGGTGGCGGGCGGCCTGTTCGACGGCCGGCCGCTCCCGTCGCTGCTGGGCGTCGGTGGCGAGGCGGTGCCGCAACCACTGTGGGAATGGCTCGGGTCATCCGGCGACGGCACCCACGCCTTCAGCTTCTACGGGCCCACCGAGTGCACGGTTTACCAGGTCTTCGCCGACCCCCGCACCGCGCCGCAGCCGGTGCTGGGCCGTCCGACCTTCACGATGCGGGTGTTCGTTCTCGACGACGTGCTGGAGCCGGTCGCCCCCGGGGTGGTGGGGGAGGCGTACATCGCCGGTCCGGGTCTGGCGCGGGGTTACCTGAACCGTCCGGGGTTGACCGCGGAGCGGTTCGTGGCCTGCCCGTTCGGCGAGCCCGGGG
>NZ_JBFAHK010000058.1:0-3175 GCF_040802095.1 Nonomuraea sp. NPDC050783 | reverse complement strand
CCATGTACGTGATAACAGATTATTATCGCGTGAACCTTACGTATTGCATCTGATGCATGGTCGCTGCGATGAGCGCACGAAGGGCCGAGCTGCGGCAAGCAACTGGTCGAGAGGTTGGCTCTGAGGTTGGAGTGCCTGGCTGTGCGGATGTGTAACCAGCGGCATCTCTCAGGCGATTTCATCTAGTGAGGGAATCGTTCTGTGGATGCGAGGTCGCCGATGGGCGGAACGCGGAGGTTCGAGGTCGCTGGAGCAGCTCATCGGGTGGTGGCGGCCGGAGTGCCGCTGCTGCGTCCGGACGCGCAGGTGTTCGAGGCGATGCTGGAGGGTTGGCGCCAGCAGCAGTTGAGTCGCAGCCTGAGTTTTTCCACCGTGGACGATCGACTGAAACTGGTGCGGCGGTTTCAGGAGCACAGCGGGGAGTTCCCGTGGAGATGGGTGCCTCAGCATCTTGAGGAATGGTCGACGGACATGCGAGCGGTGCGGGGTGTGGCCCTGTCGACGGTCCGCGCCTATCAGCTGGCCGTGCGTTCGTTCCTCGCCTATGTCTGTGATCCGCTCTATGGCTGGGGCGCCGAGTGCGAGTGCCGCTTCGGGACCTACCCGGTGCAGATCAGCCATGATTGGAACAGCGCTAAGCATGTTCTGGATGTCGAAGGTCGGCCGCAGCGACGTGCGCTGGCTCGGCCTGAGCTGCAGCAACTGTTCGACGCTGCCGATGAGCGGGTGGAGGAGATCCGTCGCCAGCATCGCAAGGGGGTGCTGGCGGCCTTCCGGGACGCGGTGATGCTCAAGACCGCGTACGCCTTCGGTCTGCGCCGCCGAGAACTGGTGCGGCTGGACGTGCACGACTTCGGACGCAACCCCAAGGCGGCGGAATTCGGCGACTTCGGTGTCTGCTATGTCCGTTTCGGCAAGGCCAGCCACGGCAGTCCGCCCAAGCGGCGCAGCGTGCTGACCGTGATGCCGTGGTCGGTCGACGTGCTGACCGAGTGGGTCGAGGATCTGTGGCCCTACTGCCGGCGGCAGGGCGCCGCGTCGTTGTGGCCCTCCGAACGCACCGAGCAGGTGAACGAGGCACGCGTGAACGCGGTGTTCGCCCAGCTACGTGAGACGACGGGTCTGCCTGAGGAGCTTGGGCCGCACTGCCTGCGCCACTCCTACATCACCCATCTGATCGAGGACGGATACGATCCGTTGTTCGTCCAGCAGCAGGTCGGGCACGAGCACGGAAGCACGCTGTCGGTCTACACCTCGGTTTCCTCCGACTACAAGACGACCGTGCTGCGGGCCGCCCTCGACAAGGTCATCGAGCAGGCCCGCAGCGAGAAGGGCCAGCGATGACGAAGAAGATGGGCTACCGCTGGATGCTCCGTGAACGCATGGCCGAACAGGGCTTGTGGAAGACCACGGAGCTGGCCCCGCTGCTGGCTGACCGCGGAATCGATCTGTCTGCGGCTCAGATCTACCGGCTCGTGGTCGGCACGCCCGAACGATTGTCCCTGCCGATCCTGGTCGCGCTCTGCGACATTTTGTCCTGCACCCCTAACGACCTGATCGTCCCGCAGGTCGAGACCGCAGGGCCGCGCAAGGCGGTCGGCGCGGACCTCACCGACCTCAATCGGATCGGTCGGCCGCGGCGAGCCCGTATCACCCAAGATCCACAGTGAGTTCCGAACCCGGTCCATGCGTTCGCTGCGGCCTGCCTCGCCGTCATGCCGCTCGCTGGCCCGACGGCGTCGTCTGCGGCCCTTGCTACACCGCCGCCCTGGGCCGCGTTGGCACCTGCGCTGCGTGCGGACAACACCGCGTCCTTCCCGGCAGACGTGACGGTGACCTGCTCTGCGCACCATGTTCGGGCATCGCCGGATTCGTCTGCGCCACCTGCGGTGCCGTCGACGAGGTCCTTCGGGGAGTCCGAGAGTGCGCGCGATGCGCACTCCGACGCCGCATGAACACCCTTCTCGACGATGGCAGCGGCGCGGCACCACCGGACCTGAGGCCACTGGTCGACGCATTGTGCTCGGCGAAGAACCCCACCAGCGCGGAACGATGGCTCCACTTTCCAGGGGTCGGCGATCGGCTTCGGGCCATAGCGGCTGGCGACCTGGCCCTGACCCATGAGGCCTTCTCCGCCCTGCCGCGCTCCAGCGGCGTCACCTATCTACGCGAACTGCTGATGGCGACCGGGCTGCTGCCTCAACGCAACCCTGAGCTGCTGAAGTTCGACGAATGGACCGCCGACATCCTCAGCCCGATCGAGTCCGCAGACGATCGCCAGGCCCTGGCCACTTACATCAAATGGCACCACCGTCACAGAATTTTGCGACAGCTGGACAGCGGCACCCTGCGCCCTTCGGCATGGGGTGTCGCCCGCCAGCAGACAAAGGTCGCCCTGGACTTTCTGAACTGGTTAAAGTCTCGGGGAACCACCTTGGCCGGATGCACTCAACACGACATCGATGACTGGTTCTCCACCGGCCCGACCACCCGTCTGCTGGCCCGCATCTTTATGACCTTCGCCATCCGGCGACGCCTTTGCCCAAGCCTGCGCATCCCGACCCCGCCCAAGGCATCTCCCGACGCGCAACCCCAAGCCGAACGGATCGCGTTGATCCGCCGGCTGTTCACCGACGACTCGATCCCGCCCATCAACCGCGTCGTGGGTCTGCTGGTGCTTCTCTATGCCCAACCCACTACCTGCATCGCGCAGATCAAGGTCGATGACGTGACTGTCCGCGATGATCAGGTGTTCCTGCAGATCGCCGAAGAACACCTACCCTTGCCCGATCCCCTGGACCGCCTCATCACCGAGTTGATCGCCCAGCGCCGCAATATGGGGACCGCCGCCAACCCCACCTCACCCTGGCTGTTCCCCGGCCAGCGACCAAGCCGCCCGATCACCACCAACCAGCTCCGAATCCGGCTTCGTGATCTGGGCATCACGCGCAACAGTCGCATCGCGGCCTTCAACGAACTCCTACGCGAGATCCCCGCGCCGGTCCTCGCAGACCTCGTCGGCTGCAACCCCGGCTTCGCCGCCGCCCGGGCATCAGTCCTCGCCAACGACTGGAACACCTACGCCGCCCTTCGAGCCTCTCGGGTCCGCAGCCCGCGTTGACCTCACGGCGGAGGAATACGAGTAGGGCGAATATGTGACGGCACCGGTCACATG
>NZ_JBFAHK010000057.1:0-4595 GCF_040802095.1 Nonomuraea sp. NPDC050783 | reverse complement strand
TTCAGGCGCGCGCTTCGCTGATCGCTCGGCAGGGCCCAGCCTGGCCCACCTGCGGCGGCTGCTGCACGACCGGCTCGCCTGGCAGGTCACCGGGCCGTTCGGACTCCAGTCGCTCAGCTATCAGACGATCTTGGCCTGGCTGCCGTCCATCTTCATCGACGCGGGGATCGACCAGGGCACCGCCGGGTTCCTGCTGTCCGTCACCGGTTTCGTGGCCATCCCCGTCTCCCTGGTCCTGTCCACTCTGGCGGCCAGAGACCCGAGCCAACGCCCCTGGATCGTCCTCCTGACCGCCCTCACCGCCACCGGTCTTCTGGGGCTGCTCATCGCCCCCACCGCGGCTCCCTACCTGTGGGCGACCCTGATGGGGCTCGGCCAGGGTCGCATCTTCCCGCTGCCCCTTACCCTCATCGTCCTGCGCTCCCGGACCATCGAGGACACCGCTGCCCTGTCCACGATGGCGCAGTCCATCGGCTTCGTCATCGCGGCCGCGGGCCCCCTCACATTCGGCCTGCTCCAAGCCGTAACCGGCACATGGACGGCCGGCCTCGCCCTACTCCTGGCCCTACTCGTGCCACAACTGTGCACCGGGCTGGCGGCGGCCCGCGATCGCCACATCGGTGGTGATCCGCGATGTCGAGGCGTGGCAGGGGTGACGGGCCGATGACCTGCGCGCCATCACCGTGCTGCCGGGACGACGCACACCCGTGTGATGGACCGCGCCGAGCTCGTCCTGCCCATCGCCGAGGCGTTCTTCTCCTGCAACTGGAGTCAGGGGCGGTGTGGATCCCAACGTGCGTGAACCATGCCCAGCAGGTGAAGGCCCATCACGCGGAGTTCGCCGGGGCCGGGTCTCACCCATCGGCATGCGCCTGGCTACCTGAGGGTGTTTTCATTCTCGTCGTGATCTTGCTGTGGAGGGGCACAGATGCACGTCCGTGCCTGTGGGCACGTAGCATGTCCGACAGAATGATCACATGACAGTGAAGAACGGCAGGCGGTGGAATCACAACATCCACTACCACCCCCGCATTCTGGGCGCGGTTCCCGATGGCGCCAAGTACGCCCTCGATGTCGGCTGCGGCGAGGGCATGCTCGCCCGCGAGCTCCGGCAGGCCGTGCCGCACGTCACCGGCATCGACCTCCACGCACCCAGCATCGAGCAAGCCCGCGAGTACCCGGACGACGTCGACTACATCGTCGGCGATTTCCTCACTCATCCCTTCGAACCCGCCTCATTCGACCTCATCGCATCCGTGGCCACTTTGCACCACATGGACGCTGCGACCGGGTTGGCCCGCATGCGGGATCTACTGCGCCCCGGCGGCGTCCTGGCCATCGTCGGACTCGCACGTAGCACCATGCCCAACGATCTGCCACGCGACCTTGCCGGCGTCGTCGTCGGTTCCGTCCACCGCGCCGTGAGGGGCAACTGGAAGCATTCATCCCCCACGGTGTGGCCGCCGCCGGTGACGTACGCGCAGATGCGCGCGTTGGCCGCCGAGATCCTGCCCGGCTCCCAGTACCGCCGCCACCTTCTGTTGCGCTACAGCATCATCTGGCGCAAGCCGCAGGATTGAACCAGGAGAAATCTCCCGGTTTGTCGAGTCATGCGGCTTATGGCGATACCTCGCGGGCTTGATCCCACAACGCCGTGTTCGTCCTTGTCAAACACTTGGTCATAAGCGTGATCGCGGCCCAGGTCAGGTGGGCTTCGCTGTGCTGCGGCAACCGCTCGTAGTCGATCACATTGCGCCGGGCGTTCATCGGCCACCCGATGGATCTTTCGACGATCCACCGCCGCGCCAGTACCTTGAATCCGGTCTGGCCCGGCAGCTTCGTCACGATTTTGAGGGTGAGGCGCAGGAAGCGCCGGGCCCATTCCACCAGGGTCCCGGCGTAAGCGCTGTCGCCCCAGATGAGGGTGAGCTGCGGATGCTGCATCCGCAGCCGGGCGAGCAGTTCGCGGACGGCGTCGCGGTCGGGCTGTCCGGCCGGGGTGACCATCACCGAGGTCGGGGAACGCAGGGACAGCCATTGGCGGTGAGATGGATCATGGTGCGCATGGCCGCCGCGACCTGCGGGAACACTGAAGATCGTGTTGTCGCGCCGGACTATCCCGCCATGTTCGGGCCGAAGAGCTCACTCGACACGGTCGGTCGTGCACCGCCCTGATCTGCTTGAACAGCCCGTACCGCTAATGACTGTCCCGTTGTTCCTCGCCCCCGAGGCTCTCGCCTTTGTTCAGCTGGCGGGCGATCCTGCGGCGGTAGGCCGGGTCCGACAGATAATAAATACCTGTCGGACCCGGCCTTCAGGAGGAAGATCTCGCGGCAGTTGAACAAGGGGGAAAGCCTGCACGCGCTGCGCCGCGACTTGCACTACGCCCAGCAGGGCACGATCACCCGCCCGCACCTGGAGCAGCAGACCGAGCAGGCGTGGTGCTTGACCGTTTTGACCAACTCGGTGGCCGCCTGGACGACAGAATATTATTCCAGGGCGGTGCTGGAGCTGCGTTCGCAGGGCCGGGATGTGTCCGATGAGATCTTGTCGCACATCTCGCCCGGGCACAGCGACAACATCAACTTCTTCGGCGTCATCAACGTGGATGTGGAAGCGGAACTGGCCAAACTCGACGCCACTGGATGGCGGCCCTCGAGGGCCGCACAGCTCCGTGAACTGGGACTGGCGCCCTGAGCGAAAGGGTAATGGCACGCAGAGTGGCCGCGCCATCAGCGTGCAGAGGTGGGTAGTCGTTCGCGCGAACGACTACCCACCTGCTCTGGCTCAGCCTCCACTCCAGGAGGACGTCATGTCCGCGCGTTCGTATCGATCACACCGGGTTGGTCAGAATCCGGGCGGCGGGGTCGCGTCCGGGCCTGGCACGACGTGCAGGACGATCACACCGTCGTTGTAGGTCTCCGCCGTCGCCACCGACCAGCCGGGATCGATACGGGAAGCGGGGACGTCCTGCTCAAAGCGAACGCCCTTGTCGCCGTTCCGCAGCGGCCAGTCGAGTTCGTAAGCCACCTTCAGGTCGTGCTTGCGCACGACTTGTACCGCCTCGGCCACCGAACGTCCCGAAAGCTTCACTCCGGCCAGCGCCTCACCTGGCCAACTCGCGTCGGCAGGATAGGCGTACTTCTCGCCGGGCTTGGCCGGGCGGCCCAGACTGAACTGCGCAGGCCCCTTCATGTCAGCGGTAACGCTAAAGGCCGTAAGGCACCCTTCGACACGCTTGCCGCAATCCGACCATGTGGCCGACATGCGTGCGTCGGAATCAGTCTTGTCGAACCCGACGACGGACTCGCGCTGCTGGGGCGAGACGGGGATCAGCTTGACCGTGATGTCGTCCAGTCCGACCTTCCTGAATGCCTTCTCCAACTCGCCGGGATCGGGATCGCCGTCAGTGATGTAGAAGACATACTCGTCGCCGTCGCGGTCAATTGTCACCGCCTGGCTGGCGTACACCTGCTCGGAGGCCCCGAAGAGGGATGGCCCGACGACAATGGCTCCCGCGAGGGCGGCGGCAACAGCCACGCCGAGCAGGGCGCGGCGAGGAGTGGGCATGAGGCGCCGCCGTCGGGCCGGAACACGCTCCAGCACGACGATCTCCGCCAGCAGCGCGTCCGCCCCCGCGGTGGACGCCCGGCCGGCCAGGTCCTCATCCAGCACTCTCGCCCGGTCCTTGAAGATCTGGTCGTTGTTCACCTTGACTCCTTCTCGATGAGCGGCCGTGCTGCGAAACCTGCGGCCGATGGGCGGGTCTTCTCCAGGGCCTTGGCTAAGCGCTTGCGGGCCCGGTGCAGGCGGATACGGGCGGCGTTGCGGGAGCAGTCCAGCACTATGGCGATCTCGCCGGGGTCGAGTCCCTCCCAGAGAGCCAGGGCCAGCAGTTCACGATCGCTGTCGGCGAGCATGTCCATGGCCTCGTCCACGCCGTACTGCCCACTGTGGTGGGAGGGGGCGGTGTAGAGATGTTCGATCTCGTCGGTGAGTTCGGTGTGCCGGGTGAGCCTGCGCTGCTCGCTACGGCGGTGGTTGGCCAGGACCCGGCGGGCCACGCCGTACAGCCAGAGCTTGCCGGCCTCGCCGTCGGGGAGCGCGGCTATTCGCTGCCAGGCGATCACATACGTCTCGGCCACAACGTCGGCGGCGTCCTCGGGCGAGGAACACCGCCGTACGGCGTAGCCGAGGATCTGCTCGTAGGTTCGCCGGTACACCGCCTCGAACCGGGACCGGTCGTTTTGTTCACTCACGCGTCATCCTCGTCAGACCTTCCGAACGCTGCGGGCTTTCACTTCCTACGTGTCCGCGGCCGACGGCAGAATTTCAGGCCAGGCAGGAACGACTAAACCGATCGGAGCGAGCTGTGGCCTGACATGCGGAAAGCCGGAGCGCGTCGCCAGGAACACGCCCTCCGCGTGAGGGCGTGCAGCGCCGGGAACTGGGCGTACGGGAACGGGGCTGGACCTACATTCACGCCAATTGCGCGCCCGCCTAGGACTGTCCTGAAGATCTCGGTGGTCTGGTCAGGGAGAGTTTCGGGATTCAGACTCGGGTCATGATGGGCCGTCGGAGGGTTCCGGCCGGGC
>NZ_JBFAHK010000056.1:0-7390 GCF_040802095.1 Nonomuraea sp. NPDC050783 | reverse complement strand
CCATCCGATGAGACCACCACCGCGTGCGCGACCCCCGGAACCGTACTGACGAAGTCGGTGATCAACCAGTCGACGCCGCGTGCCGCGTGGCTCAGGTCGTTCACGCGCCCTCCTCCCTGCTGTCACTCCTGGGGCCGGACCCGTACGTCCTGCCCTCGCTGATGTCATCGCGTGCGGCCCGGAAGCCCTGCTGGAAGCTCGACAGGCGGCTGCGCACCCGGTCGGGCGAGACCGCGGGCATGGGCGCGACGCCCTTGGGAGCCGAGACGGTGTCGGCCGAGCCGGGCACCAGGTTGGCCTTGGGCACCCGCTTGGGCAGCCCGGAGGCCGTCGCCCCGTCACGGACCGGCTCGACCACGGCCTTGGCCGCGCTCCAGCCCTCGTCCGCCTTGCTGGAGCCCCAGCTGGCGGCACCGGCCTCGCTGCCGTGCTCGAACCAGGCGGACTCCACGGAGGCGAAGATCGGCAGGTACTCGTCCCCGTCCGAGGCCGGCTTGACCACGGGGATGGGGCCGGTGGCGTCGGCCTGGACCTCGGGGAAGTCGTAGCGCGAGCCGGCCGCGGGCTGCGGCTCGGGGGTACGCGTCCACGGGCCCGGCTCCTCGGGGGCGCGGGTCCAGGGCGCGGGCTCCTCCGGCAGGGCGCCCCGGCGCGGCAGCGCCGTGGTCTCGCCGGTCGCCGGGCCGCGCGAGGAGACCCACACGTCCGACGAGGGCGCGGAGTTGCCCGCCATCCAGTTGCCGGTGCCGCCCGCGCCGGTGCCCATCCCGCCGCCGAGACCGTTGCCCATCCCGGCGCCCAGCCCGTTGCCCGTCCCGTTGCCCGTCCCGTTGTCCGAGGGCCACTGCGGGGCCGCGGACCACGGGGAGCCGGCCGCCGCGGGCTCCGCCGACGGGTACGACGGGTAGGACGGATGGCCGGGACCGAGCTGGTAGGGCGTGGCCGGCCAGCCGGCCGCCGCGGGCTGCTGCGGGGAGAACGCGTCCTCGTGCGACGGCCCGGTGCCCACGCCCGCCCCGGCGGGCGTGGCGGAGCCGGCGTACGAGGGGGTCTGCGCGCCGAGCAGCGACTCGGGGATGAGCACCATGGCGGTCAGGCCGCCGGAGCCGTGCGGCCGGAGCTGCACCCGGATGCCGTGGCGGTGGGCCAGGCGGGCGACCACGAACAGGCCCATGCGGCGGGAGACCGACACGTCCACGGTGGGGGCGTTGGTCAGCCTGTCGTTGGCCTGGGCCAGCTCCTCGGCGGTCATGCCGATGCCGGAGTCGCTGATGGACAGCATGATGCCGCCGCCGTCGATCCGGCTGCCGGAGACGGGGACGCGGGTCTCGCGCGGCGAGAACGACAGCGCGTTCTCGATCAGCTCGGCGAGCAGGTGGATGATGTCGTTGACGGCCTGGCCGGCGATGGAGACGCCTTCGGGCACCTCCAGCACGACCCGCTCGTAGTTCTCGACCTCCGACAGCGAGGCGCGGGCCACGTCCACCAGCTTGACCGGCTGGCTCCAGCGGCGCGGCGGCTCCTGGCCGGCGAGGACCAGCAGGTTCTCGCTGTTGCGGCGCATGCGGGTGGCCAGGTGGTCCAGCTTGAACAGGTTGCTGAGCCGCTGCTCGTCCTGCTCGCCCTGCTCCAGGCCGTCGATGAGGGTGATCTGCCGCTCGACGAGCGTCTGGCTGCGGCGCGACAGGTTGACGAACATCGCGTTGACGTTGGCCCGCAGCTTGGACTCCTCGCCCGCCAGGCGGACCGCCTCGCGGTGGACCTCGTCGAAGGCCCGGGCCACTTCCCCGATCTCGTCCCTGGAGTTGATCTCGATGGGCGGCACGCGGAGCTGGTCGGGGTTGACGTCGGTCTCGCGGAGCTGGCGGACCAGGTCGGGCAGGGTCTGGCCGGCGATCTTGAGCGCGTCGCCGCGCAGGCGGCGCAGCGGCCGCACCAGCGAACCCGCCATGACGGCGGTGATCGCGAGGACCAGGATCAGCAGGCCGACGACGATCGCGATGTTGATCGCGGCGAGCTGCCGGTCGCTGCTCGCGACGTCGGTGCTGCGGGTGGAGACCTGCACGCCCAGGGTCTTCTGCACCTGGTGGAGGCGGTCCACGGTCTCGCTGATCGAGTCGAACCACAGGTTGGCGTCGTCGTTGCTGGAGGTGTCGAGGCGGCGCAGGTAGCGGGTGCCGGCGACGTTGTTGCCGCTGGCGACGCCGACGGCGTTGTTGTGCAGCAGGACCGCGCGGTCGATGTAGAACTCGGCGCGGCCGACCTTCAGGTTCGCGACGGTGTCGTCGAACATCTGCCGCTGCTGCAGGGTGGCGGCCGAGCGGAAGGCCGCCCGCTCGCTGTTGCGCTTGGAGCCGGCGTCGAGGAAGGCGTTGAACTCGGTCTCCTCGAACGACCCGCGCTCCAGCGCGATGCCCAGGAGCGCGCGCTGCTTGGAGGCCTCCTCCTCGGCGCGGGCGATCGAGCGCAGGGCGGCGCTGGTGGAGATGAGCTGCTCGTCGGAGGCGCCCTGGGCCAGCTCGTCGTAGAGCTGGAGCAGGTCGGCGATGGTCTCGGAGTACTTCTCCATCGTGGGCAGCGGCGGGAGCTGCGACTTGATCGCCGTGTCGCGCAGCGCGCGGAGCTGGGAGAGGCGGGTCCTGACGCGCTCCAAGGCGCGGCGGCCGATCTCCGACAGGTCGGCCTCGGTGGTCTTCGCCCTGGACAGGACGCGGTTGACGCTGACGTCGACGATGCCCTGCTGCCCGGTGAGCCGGTCCCGCGCCGCGCCCGTACGGCCGGCGGCGGCGTAGCGGCTGGCCAGGTCGCGTTCGAGGCCCAGGTCGCGGACCAGCTCGCCGACCTGGGTGATGAGACCGTTGACCTCGCCGACGACCTGGTACTGCTGGGCGCTGCCGATCGAGCTGGTGACGCGGAGGGCGCCCAGCACGACGGCCACGATCGTGGGAATGGCGATGAGGGCGATGAGGCGGGTTCGTACACGCCAGTTGCGCAGCGCGAGCGGGCTGCCCGCCTTGGGCAGCCGAACCTCTGGCACCTCGCCGCCCGCTGACTTTTCGGGCACGTCCGGGGCCCTACCACGACCGGTGCCGGTCGTTGTTGTCCTCACTGGTGGCAACCTCTCGCCATGGCCTGCTTCAGGGGGTCTCAGCGGCTTCGTCGCTCGGAAGAGTGATCGCAGGCAAGTTCGAGGCCCAATTTGAGCACAAACCTCATACTTAGGCCAACGTATCGCCGTTTTTCAACCGTTCCAACTCACACATTGTTCACATGGCAAGCTCTCGGCCACGTAGCGCAACCGCTCCACCAATCCGGACATTCAGCATGTAAACGGTCTTTGTCCACATATTTACATCTATAGCTGTTTAGTATCATCTTCAACAGATAAAGCACAGATATGCGGCATTCCGCTGCCGTTCTCCCAGTCCCTTCCGCTACGCTTCACGCCCGGCATGCTGTGCCGATCTCCAGAAGCTTCCCCCTGGTAGGAGAACCCCCCGATGACACGCAAACTGCGCTGTTACGCCGCCGCCCTCGGCGTCACAGTCGCTCTGACACTTGCCGGCTGCGGTGGATCCGACGACGGTGGCGCCACCTCAGCCAACAGCAAGGGCTTGGAGAAAACCACCATTACGGTGGGGCACCTTCCGATCCCTGACCCTGTAGCGCTCTACATCGCCCAGACGAAGGGCTTCTTCAAGGAAGAGGGCCTGACGGTGAAGCCGGAGACCATCACCGGTGGCGCCGTGGCCGTTCCGATGATCGAGAGCGGCAAGCTCGACATCTCGCAGACCAACTACGTCTCGACCTTCCGCGCCGTCGCCGCCGGCAAGAAGATCAAGCTGGTCGCCGACATGTACCAGGCCGGCGCCAACACCTTCGTCATCATGGTGCCCAACGACTCACCCATCAAGACGGTGGCCGACCTCAAGGGCAAGACGATCCTCGTCAACAACCTCGACAACGTCGCCACCCTGGCCGTGGAGACGCAGCTCAAGGTCGCCGGTCTCACCAAGGACGACGTGAAGTTCGCCGAGAAGCCGTTCCCCGACATGGGCAACGCGATCAAGGCGGGCCAGGCCGACGCCGGCTGGATCACCGAGCCGTTCATCACCGCCAACCAGAGCGCCAACGGCTTCCGCAAGCTGGCCGACACCATGACCGGCCAGACCGAGGACCTGCCCATCGCCGGCTGGATGGCCACCGAGGAATGGGTGCAGAAGTACCCGAAGACCCTGGCCGCCTTCCAGCGCGCGATCGCCAAGGCCCAGCAGCTCGCCTCCAGCGACCGCAAGGAGATCGAGGCCATGCTGCCGAAGTACACGAAGATCGACGCCAAGACGGCCTCGGTGATCACCCTCGGCACGTACCCGAGTGAGCTGAACGCCAACCGCCTGCAGAAGGTCGCCGACCTCATGCTGGAGTACAAGTACCTCAAGAGCCCGATCGACGTGAAGTCCGTGATCGCGGCGCCCGCGTCGAGCGGATGACCGGTGCCAGGCTGCTCCGCGGCGCCGTCGGCGCCGCGGGGTTCATCGTCGCCGGGGAGCTGGTCATCCGCTTCGTCATCAGCGACGACCTGAGCTTCCCTCCCCCGTCGGTCATCCTGGCCGAGACCGTGCGTCTCCTGGCGGATCCCGACTTCCTGGCCGGGCTCGGCACCACCCTCGCCAACTGGGCCGTCGGCCTGCTGGTCGCCACCTGCCTCGCGGTGCCGCTCGGCGTGCTGCTGGGCTCGCTGCCGCCGGTGGAACGGGCCATCCGGCCGGTCCTGGAGTTCATGCGCCCGATCCCCTCGGTCGCCATCATCCCTCTCGCGATCCTGCTCATCCCGGCGGACGGGATGATGAAGGTCTCGGTGATCGTGTACGCCTCGGTGTGGCCGATCCTCATCAACACCCTCTACGGCATGCACGACGTGGACCCCGTGGCCAAGGAGTCCCTGCGCAGCTTCGGCTTCGGCCCGCTGGCGGTGCTGGCCAGGGTGAGCCTGCCCAGCGCGGCCCCGTTCGTGGCCACCGGCGTGCGGATCGCGGCCGGCATCGCGCTGGTCCTGGCGGTCAGCGCCGAGCTGATCGCCGGCGGCGCCGCCGGTCTCGGCGTGTTCGTGGTCCAGGCCAGCAGCGGCAACCGGATGGACCTCATGATGGCGGCGACGGTCTGGGCCGGGCTGTTCGGCGTCGTCGCCAACCTGGTCCTGCTGGCCGGCGAGCGCCGCCTGTTCCAGTGGCACCGCATGCGGACGGGAGCGCGGTCGTGAAGGCACTCGCCCGGTTCTGGGTCGTCCCCGCCGTGCTCGTGGTGTGGGAGGTCGGCGCCCGCGCGCTGGAGGACACCGACTTCCCGCCGCCCACGACGATCGTCTCCCGCATGTACGAGCTGTGGTTCTCCGGCCCCGCCTCGCGGATCTTCCTGACCGACGACGCGATGGACAACCTGCTGCCGAGCCTCGGCCGAATGTTCGCCGGCTGGATCCTGGCCGCCGTGCTGGGCGTGCTGCTGGGCGTGCTGCTGGGCCGCTCGCGCACGGCGGCCGACTACGTGGACCCGCTGATCGAGTTCGGCCGGGCGATCCCGCCGCCGCTGCTGCTGCCGGTCTTCATCGTGCTGTTCCACGCGGGGCTGTCGATGATGCTGGCGGCGATCGTGTTCGGCGTGATCTGGCCGGTGCTGCTCAACTCGATCGACGGCGTACGGGCGGTGGACCGCACCTACACCGAGACGGCCGTCGTCTTCAACCTGTCGAAGGCGCAGTACCTGCGCCTGGTGGTGCTGCCCGCGGCCTCGCCGAAGATCTTCGCCGGGCTGCGGCTGAGCCTGTCGCTGGCGCTGATCCTCATGGTCATCTCGGAGCTGTTCGGCAGCACCGACGGCATCGGCTACCAGCTGCTGCAGGCGCAGCGCAGCTTCGACGGCGCCGGGGTGTGGGCCACGATCGCCCTGCTCGGCGTGCTCGGCTACCTCGTGAACACCCTGTTCGTGCTGGCCGAGCGGCGCCTGCTCGTCTGGCACCGGCAGGCCACCCGCAACGCGACCTGACCTGACCCCTGGAAGGACCCATGCCGCATTCCGACGAGCTCCTCTGGGGAGCCGTAGGCGACATCTCCCGGCTGGCCGCCCTGCTGACCATGGCGGAGCTGGGCGTGGCCGACCACCTGGCGGACGGCCCGCTCGGCAGCGCGGAGCTGGCCCGGCGCTGCGGGGCCGACCCGGCCGCGCTGCGCCGGGTGCTGCGCGAGCTGGCCGCGATGGACCTGCTCCGCCCAGCCGGCCAGGACGCCTACGACCTGGCCCCGAGGGGCGCCGCCCTGCGCTCGGACGTGCCCGACTCGGTCCGCTCGTCCATCAGGATGCTCGGCGAGGAGAGCTTCTGGTACGCGATGGGCATGCTCCCCGCCACCGTCCGCGACGGCGACTCGGCCTTCATCAAGCGGTACGGGCACCTGTACGACCACCTGGCCGCCAACCCGGCGGTCAGCGCCATGTTCGACGACTACATGAAGCGCCGCGCCCTGCCCTTCACCGAGGGCCTGGTCAAGGCGTACACCTTCCCGCCCGCCGCGACGATGGTGGACGTGGCCGGCGGCAAGGGCCACATCCTGGCCACGGTCCTGCACGCCAACCCGCAGATGCGCGGCGTCCTGATGGACCTGGAGCACGTGACCGGGCAGGCGGAGCGGACCTTCGCCGAGGAGGGCCTGGCGGACCGGACGCAGGTCGTCGCCGGCGACTTCTTCGCCGGGGTCCCGGCCGGCGGTGACGTCTACCTGCTGGCCAGCGTCCTGCACAACTGGGACGACGCCGACTCCGTCACCATCCTGAGCAACATCCGCCGGGCCATGAACCCCGGCGGGCGGGTCCTGGTGCTGGAGGTGGTGCTCCCCGACGACGCCGCGCCGCACCTGGGCAAGGACATCGACCTGCGGATGCTGGCGATCTTCAACGGCGGCGCCGAGCGCACCCGCGACGAGTACGCCGCCCTGCTCGGCCAGGCCGATCTGGGCCTCGCCGACGTCGTCGACCTGGGCTCGGGCGCGAGCCTCATCGAGGCCCGGCCGCTCTGAGACCGGGATGGGGCCGGCTAGCCGCCCCATCCCGGCACGGCCATCCGTACCGAGAGGGCGTGCTCGACCAGCTCGATCAGCGTGTTCTTGACCGAGTCCTTCTTGCGCGCGTCGAGCCGGACCATGGGGATGTGCGGGGCCAGGGTGAGCGCGTCGCGCACCTCGGAGTCGCTGTGCGGGTACTGCCCGTCCCAGCCGTTGATCCCGACGATGAACGGCAGCTGCGCCTCCTCGAAGTAGTCGATGGCGGGGAAGCTGTCGGCCAGCCGGCGGGTGTCGACCAGGACGACCGCGCCGATGGCGCCGCGTACCAGGTCGTCCCACAT
>NZ_JBFAHK010000055.1:0-9633 GCF_040802095.1 Nonomuraea sp. NPDC050783 | reverse complement strand
GAGCATCACATGATCGAGAAAAGGACAGCCTCATCGGCCCTGCTGAGGACCGCTGTGGCATAGAACCGTCTCCACGTTTTCAGGGGATTGACAGGACAGCCAGCTACATAGGCTGACAGAGGTCTCGAAGCGGTTTGGCTATGGTTGGGCTGGCTGCATGGACGACGGCCTGCGCTTCGAGGGCCAGGACCAGATGCTGGGTGTCATGAGGTGATCTTCCTCCCGCAGTTTGAGCCCGGGGATATACGCGGGATGATCTTACGTAGCCCGTGCCCCACACAGGCCGTTTGCACAGGTCAAGCCACCTATTTAGATGCGCTCAGCCCCACTCTCCTAAAGCGGGTGCCGCAGGTTCGAATCCTGCCGGGGGCACTCTTCCAACCAGGACTTTTGGCATCTGACCTGCGGTTTCCCAGCCGCAGGTCTTCTGCTTGTTAGGCCACCGCAAGCCGCCGTATGCAGCCGTAGGACCATGATCCGGGGACATACGGGTGATGATCTTGAAGGCATTTCCCCAGGTCACGCCCCAGGATCTCTCACACCCATCATCGGGGGTCCGTGGGAGCCAGTTACACATGAACGCGGATCGTTGGGCCGTGTATTGAACGCGACCGCTGGCTGGTCGCGTCCGAGATGCGGTGTAAATGTGAACGAGCGTAGGTTGCCGTGCTGAACCGACCAAAGTTCGCACTACGCAAGGACCTACGCTCGTGGCACGCAGACTACCGCCCGTTCAGGCCATCCGCGCCGAGATCGACGCCTTGTTCACCGAAGGTCGTGACCTGGTCGAGGTGATCGAGGACGTCGCCCGGCTCGGCGCCCGCCTGATCATCCAGACCGCCGTGGAAGCCGAGGTAGACGCCTTCCTCGGCCGCGCCCGCTACCAGCGCGCCGCCGCCACGCCCGCAAACAGCAGCGAAGAGACGACGGTGCGGCCTGGTCATCGCAACGGGCACTGCCCGACCACCGTCAAGACCACCAGCGGACCGATCACCATCGCACGACCGAAGCTGCGCGGCACCACCGACAAGTTCGCCTCCCGCCTGTTCGGCGCCGGCGTCACCCGCACCCACGCGCTGGAAACGCTCGTGATCGCCTCCTTCGTGCGCGGCCTATTCGTCCGTGATGTCGAAGGGGCGCTCGCCGATGCGCTCGGCCCGGAAGCCGCGCTGTCCAAGTCCACGGTCTCGACCATCTGCCAGACCATCGTGGCCGAGTACGACGCCTGGTGCCGCCGCGACCTTGCCGCGGTGGAGCTGGACTACCTGTTCCTGGACGCCTCGCACTTCAAGATGCACGACGGGCAGCGGGCCGAGCCGATCCTGGCCGCCTGGGGCATCACCACCGCAGGCAAGCCGGTCTTCGTCGGCCTGGCCGCCGCCGGAGGCGAATCCACCGACGCCTGGCACGACTTCCTGACCGACCTGGCCGGCCGCGGCCTGCGCCCGCCGCTGCTGGTCATCTCCGACGGCGCGCCCGGCCTGATCAGCGCCGCCGAGCAGGTCTTCTCGCCCTCGCTGCGCCAAAGGTGTCTCGTTCATCGCGCCAGAAATGTGCTGGCCAAGGTCAGCGCCGGCGATCAGGCCGAGGTGAAGGCCGCCTACTGGCAGATCTTCGACCTCACCGACCTCGGCGAGGACGTCGAGCCCGGCCAGCAGCTCGTGGACTGGGTGCAGCGGCGCATCGACGCCTTCGCCGAGACCTGGGCCGGCCGCTACCCGGCAGCGGTCAAGTGCCTGCTGTCCGACCGTCAAAGCCTGACCACCTACCTGCGCTTCCCGCTCGAGCACCACAAGCGCGTGCGGCACTCCAACTTCATCGAGCGCACCTTCGGCGAGACCCGCCGCCGCGTCAAGGTCATCGGCCGCTTCCCCGGCGAGACCAGCTGCGTCTCACTCGTGTGGGCCGTGCTCGACCGAGCCGCCCGGGGCTGGCGCGGCTTCACCATGACCAGCAAGGGCCTGCGCATTCTGCAAGACCTCCGCCGGGCCCTGCTCCACCCGCCCGCCCAGCTCCACCCGGCCGACGACCCGCCCTTGGCATCCGTCACCGAGGCCGCTTAAGATCCATCCACGGCACCTGGGGCTTCCCCCTCAAACGCGGGCACCGGTTTCAGGCAGCGGGTTTCAGATTATCCGCCGTCTTCTCGTAGTCGATCGGGCTGAGCCGGCCGAGCCGGGAGTGCCGCCGGACCGTGTTGTAGCGGGTGATCCAACCGAAGACGGCCAGGCGGGCGGTGCGGGCGTCGGGCCAGTGGCGCGTGCCCTGCAGCGTCTCGCGTTTCAGACTCGCGTTGAAGGACTCGGCCGCGGCGTTGTCGGCGCTGGTGCCGACCGCGCCACGCGAGCGGATGACACCGAGCCGGCGGCAGGCCCGCGCGAACTCCCGCGAGCAGTACTGCGCCCCGTTGTCGCTGTGGAACACCGCGCCGTCCAGACGGCCGCCCCGAGTATGGGCGGCGGCCTGCAACGCGTCCACGACGAGCTCGGTGCGCAGGTGATCAGCGACCGACCAGCCTGCCAGCCGGCGCGAGCACAAGTCGACCACGGTGGCCAGGTAGAGGAACCGGCCGCCGCCGACGGGCAGGTAGGTGATGTCGCCGACGTAGCGGGTGTTCGGCCGCTCGGCGGTGAAGTCACCCTGGATCAGGTCCGGCACCGGGCAGGCGTCCGGCTCCGGAACAGTGGTGCGGACCTTCTTGCGCAGATGCAGTCCGGCGATGCCGTGCTCGCGCATCACCCGCTCCACCCGCTTGTGGTTGACCATCATCCCGGCCGCGCGCAGCTCCGCCGTCACCCGGGGCGAGCCGTAGGTGCCGTCATGCTCGGCATGGATCCGCCGCACCTGCTCAGCCAGCTGCTCATCGGCCTGCAAGCGGGCCAGCCGCGCCGCGGCACCCTTCACCCACCGGTAGAAGCCCGAGCGCGACACCTGCAGCACCCGGCACAACCGCTTCACCCCGTAGAGCGCCTTGTGATCCTCAACAAACTGGAAGCGGTTGACCAGTTCGTCTCGCCCGCGAAAAGCTTGGCCGCCTTGCGCAGGATGTCGCGCTCTTGCTCCAGCTCCCGGATCCGCGCCTTGAGCTGCTTGTTCTCCTCTTCCAGCACGTCGTCCGAGGGTACGTGCCCGGACGAGGCCGGCCGACCGGCAGCGGCGCCACCGCTCCCGCCCTGCGCGCCCTCACCTCGAGCCTGCGCGGCGCGTACCCACACGCGCAGCGTCTCGCGGCTGACCCCCAGATCCCGCGCGATCGACGTGATCGTCCGGTCCGGCCTCGACAGCACCAGCGCTACCGCGTCGGCCTTGAACTCGGGCGGGTAGTTCTTCATCACCATCAGGGACATCTCTTCCCCTGGACCTCAAGATCCAGTCTCCAAGGTGTCCACACTCAAGGGGGAAGACCCCCTACCTCGTCGAGCTATTTACACCGATCCGAGGACGCGACCGCCGCTGGCTGATCAACAGAATCACCTGGCTTCCAACAGCTGATAGTTGCTTGAAGGGGATGAGCTGACGAGCTGGACATCCCTCAGCCGCGAACTTTGCGCCTTCCGGTCAAGCACCATCTACTGGAAGCCAGCGTTGGATGAGATGCCGAGAGACGGAGGCATCAATGTGCCACATCTTCCGGTCATCGTCCCAGTCGTACCGCACCGCAGCGGCGCGCATTGCCTGCTTGAACGCCTCCTTGTCGCGGTAGGGCACACGAATGTACCGACGGCCGCCCAGGACGCCACCGGACTCCACGTCAGCACCGGCCGTCGGTCCTTGGCGCCAGGGCCGGGCGGGACGTTCCATTCGGGCGCGCTCAACGATATGGCGTACCCGCCGACAGGCCGTCGGGTCTGTGATCCGCATCATCAACTCGGTGGGCCCGATATTGGCCAGCAGGTTGAGCGAGCCATGCCACAGCACGTTGTCATCAATGATGAGGACCTTCTCGTGCATGCGCTCCCGTACAACGAGCCGGCATCCAGCCATCTCCAGATCGCGGACAAGGCTTTGCCTGCGCGGATCCTCCGATTGATCACGGGTATGGACGGTGACCTGCACGCCTGCCTGGATTCGCGGGGTGAGGCGACCGAGCCATCTTCGTACAGGCCGCGGGTCGAGGAAGGCGCAGAAGATATCGATGCTGCCGCGGGCGCGGTCGATGTCCCATTCGACGGCTCGAGGCACCTCGTCGGCAGGGAAGAAGGCCGGTCGGGCCAGTTCGTCCTCAGGCAGGTTCGCCAGGTCCCCCGCGGCACGGAACGGTACGAGGTCATCGACCGGCAGTCTGTGGGCATGGCGTTCCAGGTGGTCCAGCATGCGGCCGGCCTCACTGCCGGGGCGCAAGTTCGAGCGCAGGAATTGGGTGTCCGCAACGACTATCAGATGATCCTGGGCTCGGCTGAGGGCCACGTTGAGCAGGCGGCAGGTGTGAGAAGCCAAGCCCAGGTCCTCGTAGAAGTAGCCGAGCTTGCTGCCAGCCCCAGCAACCGTGTCGATCACCACGAGGGGGCGCTGGCTGCCCTGGAACCGGTGGACGGTGTCGACCAAGCCCTCGTAGTTCTGGCCGAACCGGTATTCGAGACTGCCGCGGAGCGCTCTCACCTGGTCCTTGTACGGGGCGATGACGGCCATTCGGTCTGTGGGCCTCTGGTCCGTCCATTTGCGGGCCGGAAGGACGTCGTCATGCTGCAGGCCGCGTATGAGCTCGTGAATGACCGCTTCGTGTACCGAATTGGTGGTGTGCGCGCCGTACCGGCCTTCGGGGTTAGGGAGCCGGCGCGGGGTGGTGTCGACGAGGATCAGCGGGCCGCTTAACAGCGGTGATGACGGGAGCCTGCTGAGGTCGTCGCGGCCAGGGCGGAGCGGTGCATCCGGGTAAGCGACGACGTTGACGACGTCGCAGATGGCTGGCCGCATACGGTACTGAGTGTCCAAGCACACCATGCGAGGGTCGTTGCGACGAGCCGAGCCCGCGGCGTCCACAAGGCCCGCCGTCGCGAAGGCGTCGCGGTCCATCCAGAGCTTCGCGTGCTCCCTGTCCTTAGGCGTCGCATCCCGGTGTCCGGAGGCACGGGTCACTGCGGGGAGCTGGCGGAAATCGCCTGCGATGACTACACGACGGCTCGCCAGGCCCGCGGCGCACCAGGCCGATGGAAGGTTCACCATGCCGGCCTCGTCAATGATCACCACGTCTGGCGAATCGAGGAGGTTGCGGGATTGCACTGCCTTCGCAACCGTGGTGCCCATGACGCGGCAGTTCCTGCGCACCACCTCAGTGATCTTGTGCAGGTCCTGCTCCAGTGCCGTGAGGTCCGTTTGCAGTTGTTCAGCAGCCCGGCGAACAGGTCCTACGGCTGGGATCGCGCGGAGTTGGTCGCTTAGGACAGCGAATTCCCGTTCCAACGCGCCGGATTCGCGCGCGTAGTGTTGCTGGGAGGAACGGGCGTCGCTCAGCTTCTTGTCAAGTTCGACCAAGGCGTTCTGGTGTTCCGAGTGGGCGCGCCCCAGCTCGTCGAGTTTCGCCTGGCTTCTCTTCGCGAACAGGCCCGATGGGGTGCCAATGTTTCGGATCTGCTGTTCGATGTCGGTTATGGCCGCGCGGCTGAACTCGAGCTGTTTATGGAGGACCGCGATGAGCTGGCTGGCGTCGTCCCGTTGAGCGGACGCGATTCGCAACTCTTGCCCAACGCGTTCCGCCTCGGCGTAGATGGCGAGGATCCTCCGGTTGGCTTCCAACCGTTCGCGGAGTGTGGCGATTCGGCCAGCCAGTGACGCCGACAGCCGCTCAGCGATCTTGCTCGGATCGATCTGATCACCGAACTTGGCGGCCAGCGAGGGCAGCTCTATCTCCCCAGCACGTTGCACGAGACCTTCGCCAAATGCTTCCTCGCCTGACAGAAGGTCGCAGATGCGTTCCAGCGCCTGGTCCACGGCCACCTTGGTGGGGGCGAGGAATAGGACACGCAACTGTTGGCGGTAGCAGCCCTCTGCGATGGCGGCGACTACGTCGGTCTTGCCGGTTCCCGGTGGCCCCCAGATGAAGGTGAGCTCGCTGCCGAGGGCTTGCTCAATCGCCTGCCGCTGCTTGGCATTGAGAAGGCGATCCCGATAGTTCCGGATGAAGTGGTTGGGGGTGGCGCAGCGGCCGTTGCGCGGTTTTCCCTGACCGAGCAACCAGCCCGCGGTTGTGAGGTTGACGGTGCTACTTTCCTTGTCGTTCGCACCGTCAAGCCGGTCAAGTATGGACTCCAGCCCTACCGTCTCATCCTTGCGTAGTTGAGCGTTGGCGGGATCAATCCCCAGATTTGCTTTGGTACGAACTTTGACCTTGCCATCAGGCATCCGGGCCGCCTCGGCGTGCTCCCAGGGATCCCGGGAGCGGGACAGGCGGATGAGAAGCTTCTCACCAGAGAAAGCCTCCTTCCATGACCTGCACGTGAACAGGTACTCGCGCGTCTCTCCGTCGCCGCCGATCCTGCGCCCGGCAGACAAGGAGACCTTTTCGCCATCGCCGTCCGCCCGTAGCTCAGCGGCCATCTCCAGGCGTACGGCTCGCGACAGCTCATCGACGGGGAAGGGTCTTTGCCGCGGGCCTTGACCGTTCATCGCGCTCCTTGCGGGTTAAGGCGTTTGTGCGGCTAGTAACGTACCCTTGCCGGCTACTCTCTGGAACCCTTCGTCCTCTACAACTCCAAGGGACAACGTCCGATGGTGAGCACAAGCCCATCAAAGTCCAGAATGAGTGTGGACGATCCAGCGGATTGTCGCATGCGGAGAGCCGTTTTTTGGAAAGTATGTTTGTATCAGACCTCATGATAACGGCCCGCCTAAATAGCCCCTATACACCCAGGCCGCCACAGCACGTGAACCGCACGAAAGGGTCAACGCTGTCACAACGAGGCGATGTGAGGCTCCACTTTCACGAACGAAGGTTTTTCACTAGCCCTCATAGCAGGAAGGTTAGTCACACTTTTACATGACGCGGAGAGCGCCCTGCGTGGACGCTTTCATGCTGGACATGTCTCACATCTTACGGGGCGCCGACCATCCGTCGATGTTCCGCCCATCCGCTCCCTTAAAGTCAGCGACCAGTCGGCCCTTCCGAAAAGTCAGTAGCCAGGTCCCGTGACGTCTACAGCTAGTTCCGCCGACAGTCAAGGCCGCGCTGTCGTCGTCCGCGGCTATGGCCACAAGTATGCACCTCTCCCCAGCCCACCCTACGGTTCCAGAAAGCCCGATGGTCTTGTTGTCGAGGATGAATTCCATCCCATCGGCGGTCCAGGTTCCGACGAGAGATTCGGGGAGTTGGAAGGGCCCACTGGAGGGCTCTCGGTTCAGCGCGATGACCTGACCGTCCCGAAAGAGGCTCAACTTGCCATCGCCACGTCTACTCAGTTCCATTTCTCGATTGATACATCGGTTGGACTCTGTGAAATACTGCCTGACGGAGAGTCTTCCGTTGCTCAACTTCTTCGGGATCAGCATCCCCGCGCAGAAATGCAGGGGATATTCCACCTTGCCGTTCTTGCGTCCGCTCTCCAGAGAAATCCTGACCGTGTATAGCTGGTCAGTTCCAGGGTAAATACCAGAACCGATCCAGCTACCGGATAACTCCACTGGAACTGACACCTTAAAGGCGTAATTGCCTACCGCGATGACGAAGAACGGGAGGCAAAGCACAAACGTAATCATGCCCAGCACTGTCGCCCACAGACAGCCGTTGCGTGAACCTACGCGCCTACGCTGCTGGACAAGATACGGAGGCGGAGGGAAAGGCCGATTCCACTGGGGAACGTGCTGGAATCGAGGTGGAGGCGCATACCCGTTGTAGGTCGGAGTGATACGGGGATCCTCCACCGTCGGCGACCGGGAGGCACCATGCTGCCGGGGAACCTCACCCCACGGAGGAGGGTGAGGGTGCGGAGAGACCCGTGGGGAGACGCCGTTGTAGCTGGGCTCGGCCCAGGGGTGGCCCGCTGCCCTCTTACCGAAGGGCTGTGCGCCCGCTCTTGTGTCCCCATCGGGACCAGCCGCCGAGAACAGGTCCGTCCGAGCCTCATCCCAGGGATCATGCCAGGGGCTGTCCTGTAAATCGTCAGTAAGCTCCCCCGGCTCGGAACCTCCTCGCTGATAGAGGTCGTATTCTGCCCGGTGATTTAGCAGGACGTCTCTCGCGGCGTTGAGCAAACGCATCTTCCACTCGGCCTCGGCGCGGGCACCGGAGCGCTGGTTCTTGTCGGGGTGCCAGTCACGTGCCTGCCTGCGGAACGCCTGGTTGATCGCTCTGTCGGAGCAGCCTTCCGCCACACCGAGAAGTTCGTAGGCGTCATGTCCCTCAAGGGCCCTGAACCTCTTGTCCACTCCTATCTCCCGATGTGGCGGACCACGGACGCCCGGTAGCACCTCAGGGACCAATGTGCCGTCCGCTGTGTGTGACCTACGGGAACGACTCGCCGTCCGACCGCCACCGTCACATCTCGGTGTCCTGCACGGAAGACCACGAACACTCTCAGATGGTGCTCAGAGTCCTCGTAGTGCCATCCGCAGTCCTGTTCCTGTACCTGCTGCCCCCTAAGGAAGGGAGCCTGCAGCAGTTCCTGGGCCTTGGGCGGCGAATTGCCCAACACCCTCAGCACCGTCGCGGTCAACCCCGAGATCAACTCACGTCCTCCCGGAACCCCAAGAACTTCGGAACCGTCCGGAACAGCCGTATCGCGGTCTGGAGTCGGCCTGTAGTCGATCTCTATGCTGCGGAAGCTCGTCGGATCGAGCAAGTAACCGGTAATCGTGTACACCGGTCGGTGCTCGGTGTCGATACGGGACACCGCGGTGCACAATCCCCGTTCACCGAAGACAACCGCCTTGCAACAGTCGCCCGGATCGGAGCGGTCTTCCATCGCATACCAACCCAGCGTCTGACCGGTGAGTTCCTCTAACCTCGCCCTTACACTCTCACCGAGGGATTTCCGGCACTCATCCCGCAAACGGACACCGTGGTCGAATCCCATCGGTTCGGCGGAAAGCGTTGAGACGGATGGAGCAGCGCGATTCAGCGTGTTCAGCTGCGCCGGTTGCAGCGAACCATCCTCAGAGGTCACAGCAGGCAAGCGATCCACGGGGTCTGAGCCTCCGATATCCGATACCGGGAGAAAATGCTGATCGCAATTCTGGTATGAACTTGATCGCATTCGCTAGTCGTTCCGGATCTCTGCCCCACTCTGCGGGACGTTGAGGCTCGTCCACAGTGGCCGACTTGCCCTCTGCGCTCGCTCCTCCTGCTGCGTCTCCTGAGGCTCCTCGGCGTTCATGCAGGCTACACCGTCCCCAGGGACCGGATAGCTGACCCCATGCACATACATCCCACCACCCTGAGTGGAATGTTGACCGCCCACTGAACGACCGATTTTCGGATCTGCTCCAAAGCGGACTTTTGCAGTCCGAATCCTCTTGGGCACTCTCCTTAATTACGCGTTCCGTACGCTGATCGGCTGTTTTGCGCTTCCCCTCGTAGCGTAGAGGCCGAACCGGGAGAGGTTTGGTGGTGGCAGCAGTCACGCGGCGGCGCTTTGATCCGGAGTTTCGGACCGGGGCGGTGCGTATCGTGAAGGAGACCGGCAAGCCCGTCGCTCGGGTGGC
>NZ_JBFAHK010000054.1:0-10266 GCF_040802095.1 Nonomuraea sp. NPDC050783 | reverse complement strand
CTGGCGTTCCCGCGTCAGGCCGTTCGGCGGTCATCGGCCGGTTGGGGTGCTCCGGGGAACGGGGAGGGGGCCGGTCAGGCGTGCGCGCGGTCGTGCCGGGCGCGCAGGAAGACGGTGGCGATGAGGACGCCGAGCAGGACGAGGGCGGCGTTGGCCGCGACGGCGACGCCGACGCCGTCCAGGATCGCCGCGGCGGAGACCGCGCCGCCGGTCACGGCGGTGACGATCGCCGACATGACGGGCGTGCCCATCGTGATGCCGACCTGCTGGGACATCGAGGCCAGCCCGGTGGCCAGGCCCTGCTGGTGGTCGGGCAGGCCGCTGGTGGCGGTGACCATGAAGCCGACGATGGCCAGCATGTTGCCCACGCCGCCCAGGAAGGTGGCGGGCAGCAGCAGCCCCATCGAGGCGGGCGTGTCGCCGAGCAGGAGCAGCACGGCGGTGAAGGCCGCCTGCACCAGCCCGCCGCCGACCAGCACGGCCGTGGCGGAGGTACGCGCGATGGCCCGGGGGGCGAGCAGGCCGCCCGCCACGGTCCCCAGGCCCAGCAGGGCGAAGGAGATCCCGGCGACCAGGGCCGAGAAGCCGAGGGTCTTCTGCATGTAGAGGGTCAGCAGGTACACCAGGGACGTCTCGGTGACGAAGGCCAGCAGGCCGAGCACGTTGCCCCAGGCCACGGTGCGCTTCCTGAGCACCTGCACCGGGACGAGCGGCTGCGCCGCGCGGCGCTCGACGAGGTAGAAGACCACCAGCAGGGCGGCGCCGGCGAGCAGGCCCGCGAGCGTGGCCGGGTGGGTCCAGCCGTGCTCGCCCGCCTGGGTGAGGCCGTAGACGAGGGCGAGCAGGCCGAGGGTGACCGACAGCGCGCCGGGCAGGTCGATCCTGGGGCGCCCGGCGGGACGGGACTCGGCGATGACGGCGGGCGCGATGAGCACCACGGCCAGGGCGACGGGAACGTTGACGAAGAAGGCCCACCGCCAGGACAGCAGGTCGGTCAGGACGCCGCCGAGGATCGCGCCGGTGGTGAACCCGGCCGACATCAGCGCGCCGTTGAGCCCCAGGGCCTTGCGCCGCAGCGGCCCCTCGGGGAAGGAGGTGGTCAGCAGGGCCAGCCCGGCGGGGGTGGCGGCGGCGGTCGCGAGGCCCTGGGCGACCCGGGCCACGATGAGCACGTCGGGCGTGGGGGCGAGGCCGCCGGCGAGGGAGGCCGCTCCCAGCAGGGCGAGGCTGCCGAGGAAGATGCGCCGGCGGCCGACGAGGTCGCCGACGCGGCCGAGGAAGAGGGTGAACCCGGCGGCCGGCAGGGCGAAGGAGGTGGCGACCCACTGCAGGTTCGCCAGGGAGAAGCCGAGGCCGTCGCCGATGGCGGGCAGGGCCACGTTCAGGATCGAGAAGTCGACGGCCAGCATGAACTGGGCGACCAGCAGCACCGCGAGGGTGACGCGGAGGCGGCCGGTCAGGCGCCGGGGAGCGGCGTCGGCCGCCGGGGTGGCCGGCGGGGCGGTCGTGGAGGACATGGCGGGTTTCCTCTCGGACGGGGCGGCGTGCAGGGACGCCTGGCCGTAAACGGGTCTTTAGTTCCGTTAAGATGAGGGAACAGTAGCACCACCCATGCCCTAAAGGGAACTCCAGTCCCGATAAGGGTTGGACGAGAGGAGCCCGTCATGGCCGCCGACCCGCAACCCGGCGCCGTCCGCCCTGGTGGGCGTACCGCCCGCGTCCGCGAGGCCGTCCTGCGGGCCGCCGGCGACGTGCTGGCCGAGCGCGGCTTCGGCGCGCTCGACCTCGGCGAGATCGCCCGCCTCGCGGGCGTCGGCAGGACCACCCTCTACCGCCGCTGGGGCACGCCCGGCGCGCTCGCCGCCGACCTGCTGCAGGACATGGCCGACAGCTCCCTGCCCCGCTCCCGCAACGGCGACGTCGAGCGCGACCTGCGCGACAACGCCCGCCTCGTCGTCAGGACCCTCACCCACCCCCGCCAGGGGCGGCTGTTCAAGGCGCTGATCGCCGCCGCGCTCTGCGACGAGCAGGCCGCGCGGGCGCTGCACCGCTTCTACGCCGTCCGCATCGCCGAATGGGCCGGCTGCGTCACCGACGCGATCGAGCGCGGCGAGCTGCCGCCCGGCACCGACCCGCACCGGGTGATCGCCGCCGTCTCCGCGCCCCTCTACTACGCCCTGCTCAACACCGGCGACCCCCTCGACGACGCCGCCGCCGACCGGGCCGCCGCCGCGGCCCTGGCCGCCGCCCGCGCCGGGGCGTTCCCGCCGGCGGATCGCGCGGCCCCGGCAGTCACTCCGTGACGCTGAGGACGATCTTCCCCGTGGTGCGGCCGGTCTCTCCCAGCTCGTGCGCCTTCGCGGCCCGCGACAGCGGCAGGACGGCGCTGACGACGGGCCGCAGCCGCCCGGCCGCCACCAGATCGGCGACGGCGGCCAGGCCGGCGTGGTCCGGCTCGACCAGCATGAAGCCGGCACGGAGGCCGCGGGCCGCCGCGCGCGGCCTCAGCGCGTCGTCGGCCGGCGCGGCCAGGGAGACGAGCGTCCCCCCGGGGCGCAGGACGTCCAGCGAGCGGGGCCCGTAGTCGCCGCCCACGGCGTCGAGGACGACGTCCACGTCCTCGACGTCGGTGGCGAAGTCCCGGCGGGTGTGGTCGATGAGGTCGTCGGCGCCGAGATCGCGCAGGAAGGCGTGCTTCTCCTCGCGGGCGGTGCCGATCACGTACGCGCCGCCCGCCTTGGCGATCTGGACGGCGAGGTGGCCGAAGCCGCCGGCGGCCGCGTGGACCAGGACCCGCTGGCCGGGGCGCAGCCGCGCGGTGTCGAACAGCGCCTGCCGGGCGGTCAGCGAGACCAGCGGCAGCGCCGCCGCCTCGATGTGGCCGAGACCCGGCGGCTTGGCGGCGAAGTGCCGGGCGGGCGCGGCCACGTACTCGGCGTAGGCCCCGGCCTGGTGCGGGAAGCGCGGCATCCCGAAGACCTCGTCGCCCTCCCGGAACAACGTCACCCCCATGCCGGCGGCCTCGACCGTGCCCGAGACGTCCCAGCCGGGCACCGGCGGGTCGTCCCACAGCCCGAGGCCGCCGGTCGCCCGCTGTTTCCAGTCGGCCGCGTTCACCCCTGCGGCGTGGACGCGCACCAGCACCTCGCCCGGCCCCGGCTCCGGGCGCGGGAGGTCGGCCTCCCGCAACACGTCCGGCCCGCCCCATGCCGTCGCGACGACCGCACGCATCGTCGGTGTGATCCCCCTGCTCATGCTCCCTCTTCCCGATGAACGGACGTGGTCACGGCCGCCTCGCGCGGCCGCTGCCCAGCCTGCTCCAGGCGGCGGGCACCGGCCACCGTCCTGAAGGCCACCATGTGACAGGATCTGGCCATGCATCGCGTGGTGGTCCTCGCCCTCGACGGCGTCATCCCGTTCGAGCTGGGCATCCCGCACCGGGTCTTCGGCGAGGCGACGGGGGCCGACGGCCGGCCCCTGTACGCGCTGACCACCTGCACGATCGACGGCGAGCCGGTGACCAGCAGCGTGGGCCTCACCATCGGCGCCGGTCACGACGCCGGGGCGCTCGCCGGGGCCGACACGGTGGTGATCCCGCCGTCCACCGCCCTCGGGCCCGTACGCGAGCGGGGCCGCCTGCCCGGGCCGCTGGCGGCGGCGTTGTCCCGCGTCCGGCCGGGCGCGCGGATCGCGTCCATCTGCACGGCGTCGTACGTGCTGGCCGCCGCGGGCCTGCTGGACGGCCGCCCCGCCACCACGCACTGGCGGGAGGCGGAGCACTTCCGCCGCCTGTTCCCGCGGGTCCTGGTCGATCCCGGCGTGCTGTTCGTCGACGACGGGGACGTGCTGACCTCCGCGGGTGCCGCCGCCGGCGTGGACCTGTGCCTGCACCTGGTCCGCCGCGACCACGGCAGCGAGGTGGCCAACCGGGTCGCCCGCGGCTGCGTGGTGCCCCCTTGGCGCGACGGCGGCCAGGCGCAGTACATCGAACGGCCCGTTCCCGAGCCCGCGCAGGCGAGCACCGCCGGCACCCGGGCCTGGATGGTACGGCACCTGGACCGGCCCCTGACGCTGGCGCAGCTCGCCGCCCACGCGCACACGAGCGTCCGCACCTTCACCCGCCGCTTCCGCGACGAGGTGGGCATGACCCCGGGCCAGTGGCTGACCCGGCAGCGCGTCGAGCACGCCCGGCGGCTGCTGGAGAGCAGCGACCTGCCGATCGACGAGGTCGCGGAGCGCAGCGGGTTCGGCGCCCCGTCCTCCTTCCGCCAGCATTTCCGCGCGCTGGTCGGCGTGCCGCCTGCGCTGTACCGCCGTACCTTCCGCGGCGAGCGCCCGCCCGGCGGCCGCCGATAATGTCGGTGGCGTACGGCACAGTACCGTCCATGACCCAGACGCCTGTCGGCGCGGCCACGACCGACACCTCCACCCCGGGCACCCCCACCCCGGGCACCGCCCCTGCCACCGCCGACGCCCGCTCCACCGGCACCCGCCCCGCCGACACCCGCTCCACTGACGCCCGCCCCACCGGCACCCCGGCCGGCTCGCCCGGGACGGTCGGGCACCAGCCGCCGGTCTGCCCGGTCTGCGGCGGGGTGACCGTCGGCGTGGGCAGCTCCGACTACACCCCCGCCCGCGGCCGGCTGATCCTCACCCGGGGCTACTGCTCAGGAGCCTGCTCGCGCCCGGCGCCGCCCGCCTGACGGGGCCGCCCGCCCCGGGCGGAGCCGGGGATCGCTGGTCGTCAGACCCAGCGCTGGCCGGTGCTGCCGGTGTAGTCCCACTGGATGGCGTGGGCGCCGTTGTCGGTGCTGCTCGCGCCGATCGCCAGATACTTCCCGGTGCCCACGTTCCGGATGTAACCGGTGTCGCTGATCTCCCAGCGCTGGGAATCGGAGTCGAGGCAGTCCCACTGGACGGCGTGGGCGCCGTTGTCGGTGCTGCCGTTCCCTATCGCCAGGCACTTGCGGCTGTTGGCGTTGATGATTTTACGGTCGGCGTCGATGTACCAGAGCTGTCCGGTGCTGCCGGTGTATTCCCATTGGATGGCGTGGGCGCCGTTCTCGGTGCTGCTCGCGCCGATGGCGAGATATTTGTAACTGCCGAAATTGCGAATGCGATAGTAGCCGGGCGCCGGATTCGCCGTGAGGTCGCGGACGCCGGCGGTCGCCACGGCGGGCGTGCCGACCAGCGGAAGAATGGCGCCGACCAGGCTCGCGACCGCCAAGGAAACAAGGAAAGAACGAGCCATGTTCGTCGACCCCCGTCGTCCGACCGCTCTCCGTGGCGGTCCCCCGGCATCACCGATCTTGGGGATCGTACTCGCCGTTCCGCCGGAAGAAAAGCCCGCTGACGGAATGCGGGATTTCCCGGACTCGCCGCCTTGACCGAGCGAACGCGTGCGTGTTTCAATCCAGAATCCGCCGGCGGCCGTCCGGCGCGGGGTGCTTTTTTGTGGCGGGTCCGGGGGATCGGAGACACAGTCATGGAATTAGGTCGTCGTGACGCCGTCAGGCTGGGAATCACCGCGCTGGCGGGCGCCGGCGTGGCGGGGGCGGCCCCCGCCGCGTACGCCACCCGGCGGGCGGTCGGGCCGGTCAACCCCTACCCGGCGGGCGAGGACGACGCCGTCGTCGCGCTGCGCCACGCGCTGGACGACGCCGCCAACGGCATCGCCGGGCTGGCGGGGCGCGACGGCCAGGGCCGGATCATCGTCCGCGCCACGGCGAACCACCGGCACGTGCTCAGGGCCCGGCTGATCATCCCGGGCAACACCCACCTGGACGCGACGGACGCCCGGTTCGTCGCCGGCTTCACCTCGCCGAACTCCTCCGAGACGATGGTGCTCAACCACGTTCCCAGCGCGGCGACCGGCGGGTACGGCGCGCCGGGCAACATCAGGATCACCGGCGGCTCCTGGGACCCGATCTGGCAGTACGCCCAGGAGGGCAACCCGGTGCCGCCGTCGAACGTCATCACGATGCAGCACACGTCCGGCGTCGAGTTGGTCGGCCTCACGATCTATAACGTCAAGTGGTACCACGCCATCGAGCTCAACGCCGTGCGGAACGCCACCGTACGCGGCTGCGGCCTCTACGGCTGGATCCTCGACCCCCAGTACAAGGACAAGCGCTACCACGGCGAGGCCATCCAGCTCGACATCGCCGGCAGCCAGAACACGTGGGCGGGGGCGAAGGACAACACGCCCTGCACCGACATCCGCGTCCTGGAGAACACGTGCGACCATTCGGGGACGCAGGGCTCCTGGGGCACCCTCGTCGGGTCGCACACGGCCGTGTCCGGCGTCCGGCACGCGCGGGTCTGGATCGAGAACAACGTCGTGGCCAACACCAGCTATGACGCGATCACGCCGTTCAACACCGAGGCCGTGTACATCCGGGGCAACCGGATCACCGGCTGCAACGGCGGGGTGTACGTCCGGGCGTGCGAGCACGAGGTCAACCCGCTGACCACGGTGGAGATCACCGGGAACTCCGTGGGCCCGCTCGTCCCGGACTACAAGGGGCAGATCAGGTCGGGGATCGGGGTCATCGCCCGCCCGGACTCCCCGGTCAGCGACGTCCTGGTCAGCGGCAACACGGCTCCCTCGTTCGTCTACCGCAACCAGGAGTGGATGACCTTCCGCCAGCCGCCGCAGACGAGCTGAGCCCGAGCCGCGCCGTCACCCGCCCTCGCCCGCCCGTCCGTCACCCGCCCGTCCGTCACCCGCCCGTCCGTCGCCCGCGCGGTGTCAGCCCACCTTGACGAGCTGCCACTGCTGGTTGGCGCCGCCCCAGTCGTCGTACTGGACGATGTTGGCGCCGTCGGCGGTGGAGGCGCCCTGCACCTCCAGCGCCTTGTTGCTGTTGCGGTTGACCAGGCGGACGTACCCGCCGCCGGAGTCGGCCGGACGCCACTGCTGGTTGGTGCCGTTGCCGTCGGCCCATTGGACGATCGCGCCGCCGTTGGCGGTGGAGAAGTTGTAGACGTCCAGGACCTTGCCGGAGTGGCGGGACTTCACGCGGTAGTAGCCGCCGCCGGAGTCCACGAACTGCCACTGCTGCTGGTTCTGGTTGTTACGGGTCCACTGGGTGATGCGGCCGCCGTCGGCGGTGGAGAGGTTGTAGACGTCCAGGGCCTTGCCGCTGTTGCGGTTGACCAGGACGTACCAGGCGCTGGTGTCGATGCCGCCGCCGGGCGTCTGGGTCACGCCGGTCACGAAGGTCGTCACGCTGCGGGCGGGGAGCGTGGCGGTGAAGGCGCCGTTCGACACGGCGGCCGAGCCCTGGGGCGCCACGTTCCTGCTCGCGTCGGTCAGCCAGGACGAGACGCTGGACGCGGTGCCGCCGGACAGGGTGAACTGCTGGCTCACCGCGGAGGTGCCCTTGTTGAGCGCGACGACCACGACCGTGCCGTCACCGCCCTGGTACGCCGAGACGTAGACGTTCGACGCCGGGTTCGCCGTCGCGTCGATCCGCACGTAGCCGGGGCGGACGAACCTGGCGAAGTGCGCCATGTTGGCGCCGCGCTTGCTGAGCTGCCCGTCCTCGCGCATCGGGCCGTAGCTGCGCCGGATGTACCACCAGACGTACGCCTGGAACTCGGCGTCCACCATCGCGTGGTGGATGTGCTCCCCCACGTCCAGCGCCTGCGGCCAGAGGTCGGCCGAATCGGTGCTGTTGGGGTAGTAGACCTCGGTCATCCAGAGCTCTTTGCCCGCGCCCTTCTGCTTGAACAGCGGGTAGGGGAAGTTCGCGTACGGCGTGCCGTAGAGGTGGGCGCCGATGATGTCCACGTTGGCGAGCGCCGCGGGGTCGTTGAGTATCGGGTCCGACATGTTCTTCAGGTACTGGAAGGACTCGGGCGCGATGACCCTGGTGCTGATCGAGCCGGCGTTCTCCTTCAGGAACCGGACCATCTCGGCGGGGGTCCACCACGTCCACTCCTGGGCGTAGTCGGGCTCGTTCTGCACGGAGATGCCGTACAGGTTCACCCCGTTGGTGCGCATGTACGCGGTGAAGTCGTTCAGGTGCTGGGCATAGGCGCCGTACATGTCGTACCTGAGGCGCCTGGCGTTGGTCTGGCCGCCGCGGACGAAGGTCTCGACCATGCTCGCGGGCGGGTTCCAGGGCGAGGCCATGACGGTCGCCCCCAGCTCGACCGCGCGCCGCGCCGTGGCCAGGTCGCGGCTCCAGTCCGCCTGGTTCTCGGGGACGGGGATCCGCAGCACGGAGAACCCCAGCCGCCCTTCGCCGGAGCCGAACGCCGTGTCCCGCTGGGCGGCGGTCAGGTCGCCGATCCAGGCGGCGTGGGTCATGCCGCCGAAGCCCCGGATGGTCTGCCTGCGCGCCGACGGGTTGATGACCACCGCGGCCGCGGCGGCGCCGGCGGCCGGAGCCGCCGCGGCGAGGACCGGCAGGGCTCCCATCGTCGCCAGGACGGTTCTCCGGCTCAGCGATCTGCGATCGCGCGGACCTTGCGTCACGTCTCCTCCTGTGGCTGGTCGCTGATACGCGCTGCTCACGGCCCTTCGGCGCCGGTCCTCGCCGCTCCGGCCGGGGGAGCGTTGCCAGCACACCGTGACGCGGAGGAATGCCCAGGTCAGGTCACGGGGGACCGCCTGGCACCGCTTGTTCGCGTTAACATCTCCTGCAGGAAAGTAAGGCCCTGACTGAGACTCGTCAACCACCCGGCCAGAAACTTAATGAAGATCAACTGCTGGCGATCTCGGCCGCGGGAGCGCTCTCCTGCCGTCCACCCACGGAGGGGCAGCAACTTAACCGGCGATCTCTCGCAAATTACTCTGGCGTTCCCCGTTAACATCTGTGAAACTTTCACCAGCGCGAGCAGTACAGTGCGATCGTCCCGGCGAGGAAAACCCCAGGCGGGAGGGCGTTCCGGCGGCGAGGCCCGGTCCTGGAAGGGGCACCCCTCATTGACTCCGGGCGTGACTGTCGGATGTACTCCGCGGCAACGCGCTCTACCGAGCCGGGTGTTAACGCTAACAGAATGTTCCTCCGCGATTCGGCAACGGAGCCCTGGATGTTCCTTCTCACCCCTCACCACGGCACAGGAGCCCTGTCGGCCGCACTCCCGCTCTCTTCCTCCGATGGCGTGTTAGCGCTAACACAAACCGGAGAGCGGCCTCGCCGAGGACCTGACCGGCGGACGTCCGCCACCCCCCGCCCCTGAGGAGCCCCCCATGTCCTTGAGCCGTCGCCGGCTTCTGCAGGCCGCGGGCGCGACCGCCGCGCTCTCGGTCACCGGCCAGATCGCCGGCGCCTCCCCCGCCCTGGCCGCACTCCCCTGGGCCAGATCCGACCTCGGCGTCTCGGCCTACGAGTTCGACCTCGGCCAGGTGCGCCTGGACTCCGGCCGCTTCCTGGACAACCAGAACCGCACCCTCAGCTACCTGCGCTTCGTGGACGTGGACCGGCTCCTGTACGTCTTCCGGGCCAACCACCGGCTGTCCACCGGCGGCGCGGCGACCAACGGCGGCTGGGACGCGCCCACCTTCCCGTTCCGCTCCCACGTCCAGGGCCACTTCCTGACGGCATGGGCCCAGTCCTACGCCGTGCTCGGCGACACCACGTGCCGGGACAAGGCCACCTACATGGTCGCCGAGCTGGCCCGGTGCCAGGCCAACAACGGCGCGGCCGGGTTCACCAGCGGCTACCTGTCGGGCTTCCCCGAGTCGGACATCACGGCCCTGGAGAACCGTACGCTGAGCAACGGCAACGTGCCGTACTACTGCCTCCACAAGACCCTGGCCGGGCTGCTGGACGTCTGGCGGCTGATCGGCAACACCCAGGCCAGGACCGTGCTCCTGGCCCTGGCGGGCTGGGTGGACACCCGCACCTCGCGGCTCAGCTCCAGCCAGATGCAGGCCATGCTCGGCACCGAGTTCGGCGGCATGAACGCCGTGCTGACGGACCTGTACCAGATGACCGGCGACTCCCGCTGGCTGAACACGGCCCGGCGCTTCGACCACGCGGCCGTGTTCGACCCGCTGGCGGCGGGCCAGGACCGGCTCAACGGGCTGCACGCCAACACGCAGGTGCCCAAATGGATCGGCGCGGCCCGCGAGTACAAGGCCACGGGCACCACCCGCTACCGCGACATCGCCGCCAACGCCTGGTCCATCACCGTCGGCGCGCACACGTACGTGAACGGCTCCAACAGCCAGGCCGAGCACTTCCGCGCCCCCCACGCGATCGCCGGCTACCTGGCCAGGGACACCAGCGAGGCGTGCAACACCTACAACAT
>NZ_JBFAHK010000053.1:0-10944 GCF_040802095.1 Nonomuraea sp. NPDC050783 | reverse complement strand
CACCACCTGCGCCGCCACCCCCGCCGCCGCCCACACCCGCGCCAGCGACACCATCACCGCCCACAACACCGGCTGCACCACCGCCGACCCCACCAGCTCCGGCGCCCCCGCCTCCCCCCGCAACACCCCGGCCACCGACCACCCCGTCAACGACCGCACCACCGCATCACACCGCTCCAAGGCCTCCCGGAACACCGCACACGAATCCAGCAGCTCCACCGCCATCCCGGCCCACTGCGACCCCTGACCCGGGAACACCAGCACGACGCCACCGTCACCGGGCGTGACACCGGTGATCACCGAAGCGTGCGCCCGTTCCTCCGCCAGCGCGTCCAGCCCGGCCAGCAAGTCGTCCCGGCCGGTGGCGACCACCACGGCCCGGTGCATGAAGCGCGCCCGCCGGGCGAGCGTCCGGCCGGCTCCCGCCAGGTCCTCCTCGGGCAACGACGCGGCGTACTCGCGCAACCGTGCCGCCTGCGCCCGCAACGCCCCCACGCTCTTGCCCGACACCACCCACACCAGCACCCCGGCACCGGCCAGCGGCACCTCCCCCGGACCCACCCCCACCGGCTCAGGCGCACTCTCCACGATCACATGCGCATTCGTCCCACTGACCCCGAAACTCGACACCCCCGCCCGCGCCGGCCCCGCCAACTCCACCGGCTCCACCAGCAACCGCACCCCACCCGCCGACCAATCCACATGCGAAGTCGGCTCGGTGACGTGCAGGGTTCTGGGCAGGACGCCGTTGCGCAGCGCCATCACCATCTTGATCACACCCGCCACCCCGGCCGCCGCCTGAGTGTGACCGATGTTGGACTTGACCGAGCCCAGCCACAGCGGCTTGTCGGCGGGCCGCATCCGGCCGTAGGTGGCCAGCAGCGCCTGGGCCTCGATGGGATCACCCAGCGTGGTACCGGTGCCGTGCGCCTCCACCACATCCACGTCCCGGGTGTCCAGCAACGCGTCGGCCAGCGCCTGCTGGATCACCCGCTCCTGCGCCGGACCACTGGGAGCGGTCATACCGTTACTGGCCCCGTCCTGATTGACCGCCGTACCCCGCACCACCGCCAGAATCCGCCGCCCATTACGCCGCGCCTCCGACAACCGCTCCAGCACCAGCACCCCCGCGCCCTCCGCCCACGCGGCCCCGTCCGCCGACGCCGAGAACGACTTGCAGCGCCCGTCGGGCGCGAGCGCCCGCTGCCGGGAGAACTCCACGAACGGCACCGGCGACGACATGACCGTCACGCCGCCGGCCAGCGCCAGCGCGCACTCGCCGCGCCGCAGCGCCTGCACCGCCAGGTGCAGCGCCACCAGCGAGGACGAGCACGCCGTGTCCACCGTCAGCGACGGCCCCTCCAGGCCCAGCGTGTAGGAGACCCGGCCGGAGACGACGCTGGGGGCGCTGGAGGTGAACAGGGAACCCTCGACCGACGCGGGCGCCCCGGCCAGGAAGCGGGTGGAGTAGTAGTCGTACATGTTGCCCGCGTAGACGCCGGTGCGGCTGCCGCGCAGCGTGCCGGGCTCGATCTCGGCCCGCTCCAGCGCCTCCCAGCAGGTCTGCAGGAACAGGCGGTGCTGCGGGTCGGTGGCCAGGGCGCTGCGCGGGCTCATCCCGAAGAACGCCGCGTCGAAATCTCCCGCGTCGTACAGGAAACCCCCGTACCGCGTGTACGACTTGCCGGCCGCCTCAGGATCGGGGTCGTACAGCTCCTCCACGTCCCAGCCGCGATCGTCGGGGAACTCGCCGATCGCGTCCGCGCCCGAGGCGACCAGCTCCCACAGGTCCTCCGGCGAGCCCACGCCGCCCGGGAAGCGGCACGCCATGCCGACGATCGCCACCGGCTCGTGCCTGCGGCTCTCCTCGTCGGCCAGCCGCCGCCGGGTGTCCGCCAGCTCGACGGTGGCCCGTCTGAGGTAGTCGCGCAGCTTGTCCTCGGTCCGCATGGGTGGTGCCTTCCGCTCACAGTTCGTTGTCGATGAGGGCGAAGATCTCCTCGTCGGAGGCGGAGTCGATCTTCTCCATGACGGTCTCGGGGGTGTTCTGGGGCGCGCCGAACCTGGCCAGGCCGCTCTGCAGCACGGCGACGAGCTTGCTGCGGATGGCCTCGCCGTCCTCCTTGGCGCTGCTGAGCATGGAGCCGACGCGTTCGAGCGCGCCGCGCAGCGTCTCCTCGGGCGAGGGCGTGGTGGTGGCGGGGGCCAGGGTGCTGAACAGGTACTCGGCGAGCGAGCCGACCGTGGGGTGGTCGAAGACGAGCGTGGCGGGCAGCCGCAGCCCGGTGTCGGCGTTGAGCCGGTTGCGCAGCTCGACGGCGGTCAGGGAGTCGAAGCCGAGCTGGGTGAACGCGCGGTCGGCGCTGATCCGGTCGGCGTTGCCGTGCGCGAGGACGACGGCGACGTGGCGGCGGACCCGGTCGGTGAGCAGGCGCAGCCCTTCCTCCCTGGTCAGCTCGGCCAGGCGGGCCATCAGCGAGGTCAGGCTCTCGCCCTGCTCGCCGCCCGCCGCGGCCCGCCGGGGGGCGCGGACCAGGCTCTTCAGCAGGTGGGGCAGGTCGCCGTGCTCGGCCCTGGCCCGCAGTCCGGCGTTGTCCCAGCGCACGGCCACCACGAGCGGGTCGCCGGCGGTCAGCGCGGCGTCGAACAGGGCCAGTCCCTGCTGGACGCTCAGCGGGGCGATGCCGGCCCGCGCGAGCCTGGCCACGTCGGCCCGGCTCAGCTCGCCGCTCATGCCGGACGCGGTGTCCCACAGCCCCCAGGCGACGGAGACGGCGGGCAGGCCGAGGTCGCGGCGGTGCTCGGCCAGGGCGTCGAGGAAGGCGTTGGCGGCGGCGTAGTTGCCCTGTCCGGGGTTGCCCAGCACGCCGGCCAGGGACGAGAACAACACGAACATCGACAGCGGCCGGTCGCGGGTCAGCTCGTGCAGGTGCCAGGCGGCGTCGGCCTTCGGCGCGAGCACGGCGGCCACCCGCTCCGGGGTCAGGTCGCCGGCCAGGGCGTCGTCCAGGACGCCGGCCGTGTGCACGACGCCGGTCAGGATCGGCACGGTGGCGAGCACGGACTCCAGGGCGGCGCGGTCGGCGACGTCGCAGGCGGCGACGGTGACGCGCGCGCCCAGCTCCTCCAACCCGGCGACCAGCCCGGCCGCGCCGGGGGCGTCGGGGCCGCGGCGGGACACCAGCAGCAGGTCGCGCACGCCGTGCCGCTCGACCAGCCGCCGCGCGACCAGCGCGCCCAGGCCGCCGGTGCCGCCCGTGACCAGCACGGTCCCCGGCAGGTCCGGTGAGGCGGCCGGGGCGGGCGCGCGGCGGGCCAGGCGGGGCACCAGGAGCCCGCCGCCGCGGACGCGGACCTCCGGCTCGCCGGCGGCGGTCACCCGCGCCCAGTCGGTGTACCCGTCCTCGGCCTCGGCCAGCACGAACCGGCCCGGCTGCTCCGCCTGCGCCGCGCGCACCAGCCCCCGCACGGCGGCGCCGGCCAGGTCGCCCGGCCGGGTGACGAACAGCAGCCGGGACTCGGCCAGGCGCTCGTCCTGGACGGCGTCCAGCACCTGCGCGGTGAGCCGGCGCAGGGCGGCGGGCACGCCGTCGCGCCCGCTCGCGCACGGGATGACGACCGCGTCGGCGTCGCCGGGCTCGGCGGCGGCCTCGACCCAGTCCACGCCGTAGGAGGCGGGCGCGGCCGGGCCGCCGAGTGCGCCGGCCGGCATCGGCCGGGTGCGGACCGAGGCCAGCGAGAACGCGCGCCGCCCCGAGGCGTCGGCGGCCTCGATGGCCCATCCGTCGTCGCCGGTCCCGGCCAGCCGCACCCGCAGCTCCCTGGCCCCGGCGGCGAGCAGCCGGACCCCGCGCAGCTCGAACGGCAGGCGCAGGCCGTCCCCGGCGTCCCCGGCGAGCAGCAGCGGGTGGAACATGGCGTCCAGCAGGGCCGGGTGGATGCCGTACCCGTCGGGGTCCACGTCGTCGGGCAGCGCCACCTCGGCGTACAGCTCCTCGCCGCGCCGCCAGGCGGCGCGCAGGCCCTGGAAGGCGTGGCCGTACTCGTAGCCCTGCTCGGCCAGGCGCTCGTACCCGCCGGCCAGCTCGACGGGGGCGGCGTCGGCGGGCGGCCAGGCGGCGGCCCAGGCGCAGTGCCCGTCGCCCTCCCGGTCCTCGGCGAGCGCGCCGGACAGGTGGCGGGTCCAGCCCGCCTCGGGGTCGGCGGCGGGGCGGGAGTGGACGCGGACGGCGCGCGTGCCGGCGTCGTCCGGCGGGTCGGCCACGATCTGGACGGTGACGTCGCCGCGGGCGGGCAGCACCAGCGGCGCCTCGAACATCAGCTCCTCGACCAGCCCATGGCCGGTACGCGCGCCGGCGGCCAGGACGAGGTCGGCCAGCGCCGCGCCCGGCAGGACGGCCGACCCGGCCACCACGTGGTCGGCCAGCCAGGGGGCGGCGGCGACCGACAGGCGGCCGGTGAGCGCCACGGGCCCGTTGTCGGCCAGCTCCACGGCGGCGCCGAGCAGCGGGTGCCCGGCGTCGTGCAGCCCGGCGGCGGACAGGTCGGCGCCCCGGGACGGGCCGCCGAGCCAGAAGCGCTCGCGCTCGTAGGCGTAGCCGGGCAGGTCGAGGCGGCGGCCGTGGCGGGACAGCGCGGCCCAGTCCACGCCGGCCCCGGCGGCCCAGGCGCCGGCGAGGCAGGCGGCCAGGGCGTCCGGCTCGTCGCGGTCGCGGTGGTGCAGGGCGAGGATCGGGGTGTCCTCGCGGGTGACGCAGTCGTGGGCCATGCCGGCGAGCACGGCCCGCGGCCCGACCTCCAGGTAGACGCCGGCGCCGCCCTCCTCCAGCGCGCCGACGGCCTCGTGGAACAGGACGGGCCGCCTGATCTGGTCGATCCAGTAGTCCTGGGCGGACCAGTCGCCGCCGGGCAGGCCGGTGACGTGCGGGAGGCGGCGCTCGCCGAACGTCACGCCGGCCAGCTCGGCGGCGAACGCGGCGAGCATCGGCTCCATGAGCGGCGAGTGGAAGGCGTGGCTGACCGGCAGCCTGCGGGTGCGCCGGCCCCGCGCCCGCCAGTGCTCGGCCAGGGCCAGGCAGGGTCGCTCGGCGCCGGAGATCACGACGCTCGCGGGGCCGTTGACGGCGGCGATCCCGACCTGGCCCTCCAGCCCGGCCAGAGTGAGCGCGACCTCGTCGGGGGTCGCGGCGACGGCGACCATGGCGCCCGGCTCGCACAGCTCCCGCATGAGCCGGCCGCGGGCGGCGATCAGGCGGGCCGCGTCGGCGAGCGACCAGACGCCGGCCACGTGGGCGGCGGCGTACTCGCCGACCGAGTGCCCGGCGACCACGGCGGGCCTGACGCCCAGCGACGCCAGCAGCCGGTGGGCGGCCACCTCGAAGGCGAACAGCGCGGGCTGGGTGTAGGCGGTGTCGTCGAGCAGGTCCGCCTCGGAGGTGCCCGGCCCGGCCCACATGATCTCGCGCAGCGGGCGGTCCAGGTGCGGGGCGAGCGCGGCCAGCACCTCGTCGAGCGCGGCGGCGAACACCGGGGAGGCGGCGGCCAGCTCGCGTCCCATGCCGGGACGCTGCCCGCCCTGCCCGGTGAACAGGAACGCCAGGCGGGGCTGCTCGCCGGCGACGCCCTCGACGACGCCGGGGACGCTCTCGCCGCGCGCGTAGCGGGCGAGGCGGCCGGTCAGCTCCTCGCGGTCGCGGCCGAGCACGACGGCGCGGTGCGGCAGGGCGGCGCGGCCGGCCAGCGAGTACGCGACGTCGGCCGGCCCGGGCTCGCCCCCGGAGGTGACGAAGGCGTGCAGCCGCCCGGCCTGGGCGGTCAGGGCCTGGGGGCTGCGGGCGCTGACCGGCCAGGCGAGCGGGCCGGTGAAGGCGGGGGCGGGCGGCGGCTCGGGGGCGGGCGCGTACTCCTCGACGACGGCGTGGGCGTTGGTGCCGCTGATGCCGAAGCTCGACACCCCGGCGCGGCGCGGCTGGTCGCCGCGCGGCCATTCCGCCTGCTCGGTGAGGAGGCGGACGTTTCCCGCCGACCAGTCCACGTGCGGGGTGGGCTCGGTGACGTGCAACGTCCTGGGCAGGACGCCGTTGCGCAGCGCCATCACCATCTTGATCACACCCGCCACCCCGGCCGCCGCCTGCGTGTGACCGATGTTGGACTTGACCGAGCCCAGCCACAGCGGCTTGTCGGCGGGCCGCATCCGGCCGTAGGTGGCCAGCAGCGCCTGGGCCTCGATGGGATCACCCAGCGTAGTACCGGTGCCGTGCGCCTCCACCACATCCACGTCCCGGGTGTCCAGCAACGCGTCGGCCAGCGCCTGCTGGATCACCCGCTCCTGCGCCGGACCACTGGGAGCGGTCATACCGTTACTGGCCCCGTCCTGATTGACCGCCGTACCCCGCACCACCGCCAGAATCCGCCGCCCGTTACGCCGCGCCTCCGACAACCGCTCCAGCACCAGCACCCCCGCGCCCTCCGCCCACGCGGCCCCGTCGGCGGTGGCCGAGAACGACTTGCAGCGCCCGTCGGGCGCGAGGCCGCGCTGGCGGCAGAACTCGACGAAGGCGTCCGGGGAGGCGAGCACGGTGACGCCGCCGGCCAGGGCGAGCGCGCACTCGCCGCGCCGCAGCGCCTGCACCGCCAGGTGCAGCGCCACCAGCGAGGACGAGCACGCCGTGTCCACCGTCAGCGAGGGCCCCTCCAGGCCGAGCGTGTAGGAGACCCGGCCGGACAGGACGCTGGGCGTGCTGGAGGTGAGCAGGCTGCCCTCCAGCGCCGGGGGGACGGCGCCGTGCATGTAGCGCGAGGAGTAGTCGTTGTGCATGTTCCCGGCGTAGACGCCGGTGTCGCTGCCGCGCAGGGCCGCCGGGTCGATGCCGGCGTGCTCCAGGGCGTCCCAGGACGACTCCAGGAACAACCGGTGCTGCGGGTCGGTGGCCAGGGCGCTGCGCGGGCTCATCCCGAAGAACGCCGCGTCGAAATCTCCCGCGTCGTACAGGAAACCCCCGTACCGCGTGTACGACTTGCCGATCGCCTCCGGATCGGGGTCGTACAACTCCTCCACGTCCCAGCCGCGGTCCTCGGGGAACTCGCCGATCGCGTCCACCCCTGAGGCGACCAGCTCCCACAACTCCTGCGGAGAGCCCACGCCGCCCGGGAAGCGGCACGCCATGCCGACGATCGCCACCGGCTCGTGCCTGCGGCTCTCCTCGTCCGCCAGGCGCTGGCGGGTCTCGGTCAGCTCGACGGCGACCCGCTTCAGGTATTCGCGAAGCCTGTCCTCATTGGCCATGGCCGGGCCCTTCCAAGGTCCTCAAAGGGGATGTCATCGATCGGTTGTCGATCAAGGCGAAGATCTCCTCGTCCGAAGCGGACACGATCTCCTCCGCGGCGCCGTTCGCGCCGGGCCGGTCGGTGGCCGAGGCGGCGGCCGTGGTGGTGCCGATCCTGGCCAGCGCGCTCTGGAGGATGGCGGCGAGCCGGCGGCGGACGGCGTCCGTCTGGCCGTTGGCGGCCAGCAGCGCCGCCTCCGCCTGGTCCACGGCGGCGCGCAGGGCGTCCTCCGGCGAGGGCCCGTCGGGGGCCAGCGAGTGGAACAGGTACTCGGCGAGCGAGGTGACGGTCGGGTGGTCGAAGACGAGCGTGGCGGGCAGGCGCAGCCCGGTGTCGGCGCCGAGCCGGTTGCGCAGCTCGACGGCGGTCAGGGAGTCGAAGCCCAGCTCGTTGAAGGCGCGGTCCACCTCCACGCTGTCGGGGCCGGAGTGCGCGAGCACGGCGGCCACGTGGCCGCGTACGAGCTGGACGAGGTGGGCTCGGCCGTCCGGCTCCGCCATCGCCGCCAGCCGCTCGGCCAGCCCCGGACCGGCGGCGGGGGCCGCGCTCGCCTGGCCCGGCGTGGCGGTCCTGCGCGGGGCGCGGACCAGGCTCTTCAGTACGGGGGGCAGGTCGCCGTGCTCGGCCCTGGCGCGCAGGCCGGCGTTGTCCCAGCGGGCGGCGACCAGGAGCGGGTCGGTGGTGGTGAGCGCGGTGTCGAACAGGGCCAGGCCCTGCTGGACGCTCAGCGGGGCGATGCCGGCCCGCGCGAGCCGGGCCAGATCGGTCTGGTCGAGCGTGCCGGTCATGCCGGACGCCGCCTCCCACAGGCCCCAGGCCACGGACACGGCGGGCAGGCCGAGGTCGTGGCGGTGCTCGGCCAGAGCGTCCAGGAAGGCGTTGGCCGCCGCGTAGTTGCCCTGGCCCGCGTTGCCCAGCACGCCCGCCACCGAGGAGAACAGCACGAACATCGACAGGGGGTGGTCGCGGGTCAGCTCGTGCAGGTGCCAGGCGGCGTCGGCCTTGGGGGCGAGGACGGCGGTCACCCGGTCGGGGGTGAGGTCCTGAACGAGGGCGTCGTCCAGGATGCCGGCGGCGTGCACGACGCCGGTCAGGCGGGGCGCCGATTCGATGATGGCGCGCAGGGCGGTGCGGTCGGAGACGTCGCAGGCGGTGACGGTGACGTGCGCGCCCAGTTCCTCCAGCTCGGCGACCAGGTCCAGTGCGCCGGGGGCTTCGAGGCCGCGGCGGGACAGCAGGAGTAGGTCGCGGGCGCCGTGCTGTTCCACGAGGTGCCGGGCGACCAGCGCGCCCAGGCCGCCGGTGCCGCCCGTGACCAGCACCGTCCCCGGCAGGTCGGGAGAGACGGCCGGGACGGGCTCGCGGCGGGCCAGCCGTGGAGCGAGCAACGTGCCGTCCGTAGCGGCGAGCTGGGTCTCACCGGCGGCGACGGCGGCGGCCAGCCGGTCCCAGCCCGGGAAGCCCGCGGGCAGCTCGGCCAGCACGAACCGGCCCGGCTGCTCCGACTGCGCCGACCGGGCCAGCCCGCGCACCGCCGACCCCGCCAGGTCTCCCGGACGGGTGACGAGGACCAGCCGGGAGCCGGCGAACCGCTCGTCCCCGAGCCAGCCCTGCACCAGGTCGAGCGCCTGGCCGAGGCCGTCGTGGGCCGCGTAGGGCAGGTCCTCGGGATCGCCCTGGAGGGGGGCCAGGACCAGGCCGGGGACCTCGCCGGCGCTCATGTCGGCCAGGGAGGCCAGGTCGTAGTAGCGGGGGGCCGGGACGCCGGCGGCGGACAGCTCCGCCTCGATCTCGTCGGCGAGCGCGTCGAACCCGACCACGGCCCAGCGCTGCCCGTCCACCGGGGTCCGGGCCGCCTCGGTCCACTCGATCGCGTAGGCGGGCGTGGCGGTGGCGGGCCGGGAGGCGTTCCGCGCCGTCCGGCGCAGGGCCAGCGTCTCGACACCGGCGATCCACTCGCCCGTCCCGTCGAACAGGGCCAGCGAGACCCGGTCCTCGCCGCGCTCGTCGAGGCGGACGCGCAGCGTGTCCGCGCCGAGCGCGGCCACCCGCACCCCGCTCCACGAGAACGGCAGCAGCAGGGTGTCCCCGGCGTCGTCCGCCCCGGCCACGACCAGGTGCAACGCGGCGTCCAGCAGCGCGGGGTGCAGGGCGAAGCGGGCGGCGTCGCCGCGGGCCGCCTCCGGCAGGGCGACCTCGGCGTACGCGGGGCCGCCGGGGACGCGCCAGGCGGCGCGCAGGCCGCGGAAGGCGGGGCCGTAGCCGTAGCCGCGGGCGGCCAGCCGCTCGTACAGGTCGTCGGGGTCCAGCTCGGTGCCCTCCCGGGGCGGCCAGGAGAGGCGTTCCTCGGGGGTCCCGTCCGGCGTGGCGGCGGCGAGCAGGCCGTGCGCGTGGCGGGTCCAGGGGTCGTCGTCCGTGCGCCGGGCGTGGACGTGCAGCGCGCGGCGGCCGTCCTCGTCCGGGCCGCCCACCGTCACCTGGAGCTGGGTCGATCCGGTGTCCGGCAGGGTCAGCGGCGCTTCCAGCGTCAGGTCCTCGACCAGGTCGCAACCGGCGCGGGAGGCGGCCTCCAGCGCCAGCTCGGCGAAGGCCGTGCCGGGCAGCAGCACCACGCCGTCCACGGCGTGGTCGGCCAGCCAGGGGGTCGCGGTGAGGGACAGGCGTCCGGTCAGCAGGAAGCCGTCGTCGGCGGCCAGCGGCACGGCCTGGTCCAGCAGGGGGTGCCGGGACGAGGCCGCGTCGGCGTCCAGCCAGTGGCGGGTGCGTTGGAAGGCGTAGGTCGGCGGCTGCCGATCCGGACGCGGACCGTCCCCGAGCACCGCCGGCCAGTCCACCGGGGCGCCCTGCGTCCAGGCGTGGGCCAGCGAGGCCAGCAACCGGGCCGCACCGCCCTCACCCCGCCGTAACGACCCGCACACCCCCGCCGCCACCTCGGCGTCACGGCAGATCTCCGCCACGTCGTTGACCAGCACCGGATGCGGGCTGACCTCCACGAACACCGGCCTGCTGACCTGCCGGGCCGCCACCCGCACCGCCGCGTCGAACGCCACCGTCCGGCACAGGTTGTCCACCCAGTACCCGCCCGTCAACTCCGGCCCGTCCAAAACGGTGCCGGTCACCGACGAGCAGAACCCCACCTCGGCCCGCCCCGGCCGCACCTGCGCCAGCACCGCCGCCAGCTCACCCTTCAACACCCGCATGTGCGGAGTGTGCGAGGCGTAGTCCACGGCGATCCGCCGCACCCGCACCCCCCGAAACACCACCAGCTCCTCGGGCGTCGGGGCCACCACAGCCGGTCCGCCCGGGCCCACGCCCGCAGCGGCCGATCCGGTCACGGCGGCCGATTCGCCGCCGGCGGCGGGTCCGTGCGGGGCGAGCTCGTCGGCGGCCGGCTCGTCGGCGGCCGGCTCGTTGGCCGCAGCCGACAAAGCCACCAGCTCCTCCACCGCCGCCACCTCCCCCGCCACCACACACCCCGCCGGACCCGACTCCACCGCCACCCACAACCGCCCCCGCCAGCGCTCCGCCAGCAACCCCTCCGCCCGCGAAGCCGGCACATCCAGCGCCGCCATCGCACCCGAACCCGCCATCCGCTCCAACGCCCGGCTCCGCACCACC
>NZ_JBFAHK010000052.1:0-12270 GCF_040802095.1 Nonomuraea sp. NPDC050783 | reverse complement strand
TCGATTCGTGCCCATGACTTGTCGGTCAGCTCACCTCGTCGCACCACGACCGACATTCAACCGTGCACGTAGATCGTTTGTCAGACACTCCCTAGTCCTTCCGGACCTTCCGCCCGGCAACGGCGGCGGCCGATCCCGTACTGCCGCCCACCGTGAACAGCCGGGCGATGAGCGCGACGGCGAGGAGCACCGCCCCTCCACCGGTGACGACGATCGGCAGCAGGCCGGCGAACCCGTACCGCTGCAGCACCGCCTGGTGGACCTGTCCGGGCACCAGGCTGGAGAGCACACCGCCCTGCGTGAGGTTGACCAGCAGGGCCACCCAGTACGACCACGTCGAGCCGCGCAGCGCGGACATCCCCAGCACGTTCCCCGCCACGAGGATCGCGATGACGGCGCGGAGGTGGGCCAGGAGCCGCGGCAGCGCCGCCGGTGCCTCCGCCGCGCTCCTGCCGGCCAGCCGTAGCGCCAGGGCCGTCGTCTCTGGACTGGTGACCGTCCATCCGTACCCGAGGATCGCGATCGCGAAGACGAAGGAGCAGGCGAACGTCGCCCGCAGCAGGAGCGGGCTCCAGACGGGGACGAACTCGCGGGATGCCGCGGCCATGGCGAAGCCTTCCGTGACGTGGGGCCGGGTGGCTGCCTGCCACTCCGGCCGAACGGCGCGCGTGCCGGTCAGGGCACGAGGACGGGCTTGACGACCTCGCCGGCCGCGGCGGCCCGCTCGGCCTCGTTGACGCGGTCCAGCGGGAACGTCCTGATCAGCCTGTCGAACGGGAAGCGTCCCTGCTGCCACAGCCGCAGCAGCGCGGGGACGAGGAGGTGCGGGACGGCGTCGCCCTCGCAGATCCCCCTCACGTTGCGGCCGGCCATGAGGGTCCGGGCGTCCAGCACCACGTCCCCCTGGGGAGCGCCGACCAGGCCGCAGGTGCCGGTGGGCCGCAGCGCGGTGACCGCCGTGGCGATGACGGCGGGCAGCCCGGTGGTGTCGATCGTGTGGTGCGCCCCGCCGGTCACCTCGCGCAGGCGCGCGGGCAGCCCGTCGTCCGCGCCGTCGAAGGCGTGGGTCGCGCCCAGCTCGCGTGCCAGCTCCAGGCGTACCGGATTGACGTCCACGGCGACGATCGTGCTCGCGCCGGCGACCCGCGCGGCCATGACCGCGCTCAGGCCGACCGCCCCGGTGCCGAACACGATCAGGCTCGACCCCGCGGCCACCCCGAGCGCGTGCAGCACCGTGCCCGCGCCGGTCTGGATGCCGCAGCCCAGCGGGCCGAGCAGGCTCAGCGGCAGGTCCTCGCCGACCTTCACCACGTTGCGGGCCGCGACGAGCGCGTGCGTGGCGAACGACGACTGCCCGAACCAGCGGGCGGCGATCGGCTCCGCCCCGCCGTCGCGCACGGGGCTCGTGCCCTCGACCCCGCCTCCGGTGAGGTTGCGCGGGAAGAAGGTGTCGCAGTAGGCGGGATGCCCGGCCAGGCAGGTGTCGCAGCGGCGGCAGGAGTCGTAGGACAGCACCACGTGGTCTCCCTCCTGGAGCCCCGTCACGTGCGGGCCCACCTCCTCCACGACGCCGGAGCCCTCGTGCCCGAGGATGATCGGCAGCCGGGCCGGATATCCGGGCACGCGCGGCAGGACGTCGGTGTGGCAGATCCCGGCACCGGCGATCCTGACGCGGACTTCCCCGCTGCCCGGATCCGACAGCTCCACCTCTTCGATCCGAAAGGGAGCGTCGTGCCCACGCAGCACGGCCGCCTTGATCCGCATGACCTCTCCTCCCTCGCCGGCGGTCACCCGCGGCAGGCGGACAGGATCCGCGTGCCGCGCTCGTCGCGCTCGTCGCGCTTGTCGCGCAAAGCCTGGCCCAGGCAGGGGCGGCGACGCATCCGTCACGCGACTGGCCATCTCGCCGGCGCGCGGCCGCCGTCAGGGCGCGGCCGCCGTCGGGGCGCGGGCGTTCCCGCCGGGGAAGCGCCGCGTCAAGGGGTCAGCGGGGCGCGGCGGGGGAGGGCGCGTAGCCCAGCACGTGGTCGCGCAGCAGTTCGCCGGCGCGCGGGTCGTGACGCTCGAACGCCGCCACCAGGGGCTCGTGGTCGGCGGCGTTCTCCAGCGCGTGCGTACGGAACAGGCGGATGGACAGGTGCGTCCACACCTCGACGCCCAGCGACTCCCACACCGCCAGCAGCACGGCGTTGCCCGCGGCCGCGACGATCTCGCGGTGGAAGGCGACGCTGTGGCGTACCTGGCCGGGCAGGTCGCCGGCGGCGGCCGCCTCGTGCAGGCGGGCCAGGTGGACGCGCAGGGCCGCCGCCGGCGGGCGGCGGAGCCGTACGGCGGTCTCCTCCAGGCCGGCCCGGACCTCGTAGACCTCGCGTAGATCCGCCTCGGTGAGCCGGCGGATGCGGGCGCCCTTGTTCGGTGACGACTCGATGAGCCGCAGCGCCTCCAGCTCGCGCAACGCCTCGCGGACCGGGGCCTGGCTCACGCCCATCTCCGCCGCGAGCTGCCGCTCCACCAGGCGGTCGCCCGGCTGCCACCGGGCCGCGATGAGCCCGTCGAGCACGGCCTGGCGGATCTGGTCGCGCAGCGGCGAGCGGACGACGGGTCTCACCGTGCCAGTCTAGGTGACTCCCGTAATCTACCGATGATCGATCATCGGGTGTTTAATGAGGGCATGCACATTGACGGAGATCCGCAGGAGACCGCCGAGTGGCTCGAATCGCTGGAGGCGGTCCGGCGGGCGGCCGGTGCGGAGCGGGCGGAGTACCTGCTGAGAAGGCTGGCCACGAGCAGCCGCTCCATCAACACGGTGCCGACGTCGGAGGAACCCGACTACCCCGGCGACCTGGCGCTGGAGGAGCGCATCACCGCCTATGACCGGTGGAACGCCGCCGCCATGATCACCCGGGGCAGCAGGCTCGGGCTCGGCGGCCACCTGGCCACCTACGCCTCGGCCGCCTGGCTGTACGAGGTGGGCTTCAACCACTTCTTCCACGCCGAGCACGACCAGATCTACTTCCAGGGGCACGCCTCGCCGGGCGTCTACGCCCGCGCCTTCTTCGAGGGCAGGCTGAGCCGCGACCAGCTCGACCTGTTCAGGCGCGAGCCCGAGGGCGGATTGCCGTCCTACCCGCATCCGCGGGCGATGCCGGACTTCTGGCAGTTCCCCACCGTGTCCATGGGGCTGGGCCCGCTCAACGCGATCTACCAGGCGCGCTTCAACCGCTACCTGCACCATCGCGGCATCAAGGACACCTCGCGCAGCCACGTGTGGGCCTTCCTCGGTGACGGCGAGATGGACGAGCCGGAGGCCACAGCCGCCCTCACCCTGGCCGCCCGCGAGGGGCTCGACAACCTCACCTTCGTCGTCAACTGCAACCTGCAGCGGCTCGACGGCCCGGTCCGCGGCAACACCCGGATCGTGCCGGAGCTGGAGGGCGTCTTCAGAGGCGCCGGCTGGCACGTCGTCAAGGCGCTGTGGGGACGGGAGTGGGACCCGCTGCTCGCCTCCGACGAGCTGGTGGCCAGGCTGGACGTGATCCCCGACGGCCAGTTCCAGACCTTCGCCGCCTCCACCGGCGCCTACATCAGGCAGCACCTGCTGCACGGGCTGGACGGGCTGGACGGGCTGGACGTGCCGTACTCCGACGAGGACCTGCGGCGCATCGTCGGCGGCTCCCGGGCGGGCCACGAGCCGCGCAAGGTCCACGCCGCCTACCGCCGGGCGCTCGACCAACGCGGCGCGCCGACGGTCATCCTGGTGCAGACGGTCAAGGGCTGGACGCTCGGCGCCGGGATCGAGGCACGCAACGCCAACCACCAGATGAAGAAGCTCACCCAGGACGAGTTCCGCGCCCTGCGCGACCGGCTCGGCCTGCCGGTGCCGGACGACGCGCTCGACGGCGACCTGCCGCCGTACCTGCACCCGGGCCCCGACTCCCCCGAGGCGCGCTACGCGGCCGAGCGGCGCCGCGCCCTGGGCGGCTCCGTCCCGAGCAGGAAGGTCGCCCACCACCCGCTGGCGGCGCCGTCCGAGCGGCCCTTCCTGTCGGCGCAGAAGGGCTCGGGGCAGCCGGTGGCCACCACGATGGCCTTCGTCCGCCTGGTCAAGGAGCTGATGAGGGAGCCGGGCACCGGGCGCCGCTGGGTGCCGATCGTCCCCGACGAGGCGCGGACGTTCGGCATGGAGTCGCTGTTCCCCACCGCCAAGATCTACTCCCCGCTGGGGCAGCGCTACGAAGCCGTGGACCGGGACCTGCTGCTGTCCTACAAGGAGGCGGTCGACGGCCAGATCCTGCTCGAGGGCATCACCGAAGCCGGGTCGATGGCCTCCTTCACCGCGGCCGCCTCCAGCTACGCCACCCACGGCGAGGCCATGATCCCGTTCTACATCTTCTACTCCATGTTCGGCTGGCAGCGGACCGGCGACCAGATGTGGGCGCTGGCCGACCAGATGGGCCGGGGCTTCCTCGTCGGCGCCACCGCCGGCCGCACCACGATGACGGGGGAGGGGCTCCAGCACGCCGACGGCCACTCCCAGCTCCTGGCCTCCGCCAACCCCGCGTGCCTGGCCTACGACCCCGCCTTCGCCTACGAGGTGAGCGTGATCGTCCGCGACGGCCTGCGGCGCATGTACGGCCCCGGCGGCGAGGACGTCTTCTACTACCTGACCCTGTACAACGAGCCGATGCCGCAGCCCGCGATGCCCGAGGGGGTGCAGGAGGGCATCGTCAAAGGCATCTACCGGTACGCCGCCGGCGGCGGCCAGGCCCACCTGCTGGCCAGCGGCACCGCCATCCACTGGGCGCTGGCCGCGCAGCGCCTGCTGCGGGAGGAGTACGGAGTGGGCGTGGACGTCTGGTCCGTCACCTCCTGGAGCGAGCTGCGCCGCGACGCCATGACCACGACCGGCGTGCCGTACCTGCGGCAGGCGCTGCACGGCACCGAGGGCCCGGTGATCGCCGTCAGCGACTGGATGCGGGCCGTGCCGGACCAGATCCGGCCGTGGATCGACCGGCCGTGGGCGTCGCTCGGCACGGACGGGTTCGGCCTGTCCGGCACGCGCGAGTCGGTACGCCGGCACTTCGGGGTCGATCCGCGCTCGATCACCGACGCGGTGCTCAAGGCGGTCGAGGCGGCCGAGCGGGGCGGCCCCCGCTGACCCCGGCCGCCGGTGCCCTCCGGGCGGGGACGTCACAACGAGCCGGGCTGTCTTGTCTACCTGGTGAACGAGATCGTCAGGGAGGTTTCCGATGAGTCAGAGGATCGATGTCGCCAAGCTCGTGCCCGACATCTACCGCCACTTCTTCGCGGTGGAGAAGCTGCTGCACGACAGCGAGCTGCCCGTGGCGACGCTGGGACTGGTCAAGCTGCGGGCCAGCCAGATCAACGGGTGCGCGTACTGCGTGGACCTGCACACCCGGGACATGAAGAAGGCCGGGGAGAGCGACGAGCGGCTGTGGATGGTGGCGGCGTGGCGCGAGGCCACGGTGTTCACCCCGGCGGAGCGGGCCGCGCTGGCGCTGACGGAGGAGGCGACCAGGCTGGCCGACCGGGCCGTGGTGTCCGACGAGGTGTGGGGGGAGGCGGCCGAGCACTACAGCGAGGAGCAGCTCGCGCTCCTCGTGGTGGCCATCGGCATGATCAACAACTGGAACCGCATCCTGGTGTCCGCCCGGGTCACGCCGGGCACCTGACGCGCGTACCGCCGGGCCGCCCTGAACCGGCCCGGCCGGTACGGCCCCGGCGGCGGTGCCCGTGCGGTCAGGCCGTGGCCGCGCGGTCAGGCCGTGGCCCCGGCGTCCACGGTGATGGACGTGCCGGTGATGTTGCGCGCGCCCGGCCCGGCCAGGTGGGCCACGGTCGCGGCGATGTCGTCGGGCTCGCAGTAGCGGTCCAGCGCCGTGTAGGAACGTTCGGCGGGCGCGTCGGGCCCGTCGGCGGGGTTCATCTCGGTGTCGGTCGAGCCGGGGTGGACGAGGTTGACGGTGATGCCGCGGGGGCCGAGGTCGCGGGCCAGTCCTTTGGTGAGCCCGATGAGGGCGGACTTGCTCATCGCGTACAGGGTCCAGCCCGGTGTGGGCACGCGCTGGGCCAGGCTGCTGCCGATGGTGATGATGCGGCCGCCGTCTTTCATGTGCCGGGCGGCGGCCTGGGCGAGCACGAACGACGCGCGGGCGTGGACGGCCAGCGTCCGGTCCACGTCGTCCAGGGTGACGTCCTCGATCGGGCCGTACGGGGCGATGCCGGCGTTGTTGACGAGGATGTCCAGCCTTCCCAGCGTGGCGACGGTGTGCTCGACCGCTTCGGTCAGCGCCGTGGCGTCGGTGGCCTCCGCCGGCACGGCGAGCGCGCGGGCGCCCGTGGCTCTGATCTCCTCCACCACCGTTCCGGCCCGTCCGGCGGCGCGGGCGTAGGTGATGGCGACGTCCGCGCCCTCGCCGGCGAGGCGGCGGGCGATCGCCGCGCCGATGCCGCGGCTGCCTCCGGTGATGAGCGCCACCCGTCCGTGGAGCATGAGGTTCACCTTCCCCTTCAAGCGGAACTGATTCCGGTTAGAGTTAAGCGGAACTGGTTCCGGATGGCAAGTCGGTAGGATTGCGGCGTGACGCGGAGCCGGCGGCCCTCGACGCGGGACGACGCGAGCGAGCGGCACAGTGACGAGCCCAGCGACCAGCACGGGAGAGAGCCTGGGAACGAGCGCGGGAGAGAGCGCGGGAGAGAGCGCGGGAGCGAGCGCGGGAACGAGCGCGGGAACGAGCGGGCGGACGCGGCGCGCAACCGCGCGAAGATCCTCGCCGCGGCCGAGGAGATCGTGGCCGCCCACGGCGTGGACGCGCTGTCCATGGCCGACGTGGCCGCCGCGGCGGGCGTGGGAGTCGGCACGCTCTACCGCCGGTTCGGCGACCGGGCCGGCCTCGCCCACGCGCTCATCGACCGGCGCGAGCGGGAGTTCCAGGCGGCCTATCTCGGCGGGCCGCCCCCCCTCGGTCCCGGCGCGCCGCCGGTCGAGCGGATCCGTGCGTTCCTGCACGCGCTGGCCCGGCGTACCGTGGACCAGCTCGACCTGCTGCTCGTGGCGGAGACCGCGGGGCCGTTCGCCCGCTTCGGCGGCGCCTATCACGCCTACCATCAGCACCTGGCGATCCTGGTCGCCGAGGCCCGTCCGGGCCGCGACGCGTCCTACCTCGCCGACGCCCTGCTCGCCCCGCTGGCCGCCAACCTGCTGGCCTACCGGATCGGCGGGCGGCAGGCGCTCACCGTCGAGGCCGTCCAGGCAGGGCTCGACGACCTCCTGGCCGGGGTGGCGGGGCCGGACGGCGGAACCGCCGGCGACGAGCCGTGACGCCGCGGGCTGTGACGCCGCGGGCCGTGACGCCGCGGGCCGTGACGCCGCGAGCCGCAACGTCGGCGGGGGGCCTTACTGCGGCCCGTCCGGGACGAGGGGCAGGAGCAGTTCGTAGAGGCCGCGGAGCCGGTCGGCGTCGATGGGGGGAAAGACGACGGTCGCGCCCACCGCGAGCAGGTAGGGGAGAAGGGCCGCGGTCCGGGCTTCGTCGTCGCTGGCGGCGGCCGGTCGCCACACCCGTTGCAGCGCGGCCAGGCGTGCCTCGTCGAGGCGGGTCTGCACGGCGCGCACGTCGGGGTCCCAGGTGGCCCAGGCCCGCAGCGCGACCTCCAGCTCGGGCCGGTACAGGCCGGTGCCGCCGGTGCTGACGAGCTCCGTCAGGTGCGCGAGGACGGCGCGGGCGCCGCTCGCTCCCGCCGCCTCGGCGATGGCCTGGTCGAGCGTCTCCAGCGAGAGGCGCTCAAGATGGGCGAGCAGTTCCTTCTTGTAGCCCTCGGCGCCGTCGAAGTGGTGGTGGAAGGAGCCTTTCGACAACTTCAGCCGGGCGGCGAGCCGGTCGATGCGAATGCCCGCCGCGCCCTCTTCCGCGAGGACCTTCAACCCTTCGTCCAGCCAACGATCGCGTGCCGTGCCCATCCGGCGACCGTACCACAGGGTATGGTGCCCGCCGGGTCACGACAGGAAGCTGTAGAGGCCGGTGGCGATGCAGATCAGCAACATGCCGGTGGCGTTGAGGAAGAGGTTGCGGCCGAAGTCGCGGGCGATGACGTGCATCGTGATGGCGACGACGAAGTAGAGCACGAGCGCGGCGCAGGTGACGGCGGCGAGGTACGGCAGCCAGATGCCGATGATCAGGCCGGCCGCGGCGGCGAACTTCAGCGGCGGCATCATCCACCAGTAGCGTCGCGGCCAGTTCACGTCCTCGAAGCACTGGGCGACGAACGGCACGGGTTTGATGCACATGACGGCGTCGCCGGCCTGGATGAAGGCCAGGACGGCGACCGGCCAGACGGGGTCGGGCAGGGGGTGCATGTCTCTCCTCGGGGTTGGAGACGGTGCTGGATCACGTAAAATCATACTATACCGTATGGTATGGAGCCGAGGCATGGCGGCGCCCGTGCGCCGCGCCGGCGGCCGTTCGGCCGAGGTCGCGCCCGCCCGCCTCAGGCGTCCAGGTAACGTTGCAGGCTGTCGCCGACGGCGGCGACGAGGTCCTCGAACTCCATGGAAGCCAGCGGCTCCAGCCGGAGCAGGTAGCGGCCGACGATGATGCCGAGCCCCTGCGCGTGCATCAGGCCGGCCTTCGTCTCGATGTCGGGATCGTCGGGGAAGGCCGCCTTCAGGACGGGCAGCACCTGGCGCGCGACCAGCTGCTGCACGGCCCTGACCGAGTCCTCGTGGGTCATGGCCGAGCGGTGCAGCGCGGCCATCGCCTCGTTCTCGCCGCTCTCCCACGCTTCGAGAGCCGCGCGGGCGAAGCGCCGCCCGACCTCCTGGCGGGGCACGTCGGTCAGGTCCAGCGACAGGAAGCCGGCCCTGGTGCTCAACGCGAACAGGTCGGCCTTGCTGCCGAAGTAGCGCACCACCATCGCCGCGCTCACCCCGGCGTCCGCGGCGATCGCCCGGATGGTGGCCTTGTCATAGCCGTCCCTGGCGAACCTGGCCCGGGCCGCCTCGATGATCGCCCGCCGGGTGGGCGCCGAGCGCTCGCTGAAGCGCATGACCGGTGCCCACCCGCCACCGTCCGTGTCCGCGCCCGTTCCCATGCCGGCCGACGATATCAGCGCCCGCTCACCGCGGACGGAGCCCGCCCGGCGTGCCGCCCGGCGGTGGCGGCGACGCTCACCAGGTCACCGGCAGGCTGTGCAGCCCGTGGACGTTCGCGTCGTGCTTGAACGGCAGCTCGTCGAACGGCACGGCCAGCCTCAGGCCGGGAACCCGGCGGAACAGCGTGGTGTAGACGATGTCCAGTTCCATCCTCGCCAGGTTCTGCCCCAGGCACTGGTGGACGCCGTAGCCGAAGGCCAGGTGACCGCGCGCCGAGCGGTGGATGTCCAGCCTGTCGGGGTCCTCGAAGACGCGGGGATCGCGGTTGGCGGAGGACGCGGCGGCGATGATACCCTCACCCGCGCGGATGAGCACGCCGTCCACCTCGATGTCCTGGGTGGCCACCCTGGAGGTCGCCTGATCGACGATGGTGAAGTAACGCAGCAGCTCCTCCACCGCGCCGGCCATCAGCGACGGCTCCTCGCACAGCTCGGCGAGCTGGTCCGGGTTCTCCAGCAACGCGACCACGCCCAGGGAGATCATGTTGGCCGTGGTCTCGTGCCCGGCGACGAGCAGCGTGAGCGCCATCGCGGACATCGCCTCGTGGTCGAAGAGCCCGGCCTCCTGATATTTCACCACCAGACGGCTCAGCAGATCCTCCCCGGGATCGTCCACCTTGTCGCTGACCAGCCGGTGCAGGAACTCCCGTATCTCACGCATGGCCGCCGCCCGCCGTTCGGCGGTGGTGCTCTTGTGGAAGATCTGGGCGGTCCGGGCGTGGAAGAACGCCCGCTCGGAGTACGGCACGCCGAGCAGCTCGCAGATCACCAGCGACGGGACCGGCAACGACAGCGCCTGCACCAGGTCCGCGGGGCGCGGGCCGGCCAGCAACTGCTCGATCTGGCTGTCCACGATCTCCTGGACGCGCGATCGCATGCCCTGCACCCGCCGGACCGTGAACTCCGGGGCGAGCATGCGCCGGTACCGGTTGTGCTCCGGCGGGTCCATGGTCAGGATCGAGCCCTTGAGGTTCCGCTCGAAGCCGGGCATGACCAGCGGGAACCCCGGATGGGTACGATCGGAGCTGACATGCGGGTCCGTCAGCACCGCGCGCACGTTCGCGTGCCCCGTGACCAGCCAGGCGATCCTGCCACCGGGGATCGAGACCCGGGTGACCGGCGCCTGCTCGCGCAGCTCGGCATATCGGGGCGGCGGATCGAACGGACAGACCCGTCGCATGGGGAAATCCTCATTCGTGGTGTCGTTGATGGGAGTCACCTTCATTCACCGCTCGGCCATGTCGTGCTCCATCGGAATGGTCTTCCGAGATTAGGCCGACCACCCCGGGGTGATATCTGTCATTCGACTGGCCATCTGACCGGATGGAAACGCGACTTCGTACGGAAGAAACTCCGCATTGCCCTGACGAATGGCGCGGGCTCCACTATGACTGCTCGGACGAGGCCCGCCACGCGGGCGGGTGGACCAGTCGTCCGACGGATTTATCCGAGCACTCGCTTTTGTACCGTCTGCCGCGTGAGACGCACGATACGAAAGGCGAGGTGCCGACGGTGACGAGAGCCCGGTTCATACGGTGGTGCGCAGGCTTCCTGGTGCTGGCCACCTTCGCCGGCCGTCCCGCGTCCGCCGCGGAAGGCCGTTCGACCTTCTTGTACGAGGTCCCCGGCGAGCGGGTGTTCCCCGAGAGCCTGGCCGTTGACGACGCGCGCGGGATTTTCTATGTCAGCGGCGCCTTCGACGGCACCGTCTATCGCGGCCGGAAGGGCCGGACCGAGCTGGAGGTCTTCCTGCCGGCCGGAGGCGACGGCCGGACCACGGCCCAGGGCCTGCGCCTCGACGCGAGGGGCCTGCTGTATGTGGCGGGGGGCGTCACCGGGCAGATGTGGGTGTACGACACCCGCACTCGCGCGCTGGTACGCCGGTTCGACACGGGCCTCACCGATGAGGTCTTCATCAACGACGTCGCGCTGGACCGGGCGGGAAACGCCTATTTCACCGACTCCTACACCGCCGTCCTCTGGAGGCTCCCGGCCGCCGAGATCAAGCCCTCCCCGATGGTGGGAAGGGCCGAGCGTTTCATCGACCTGACCGGCACGACCGTGCGATACCAGGACGGTTTCAACCTCAACGGCATCGTGCTGGAGCATCACGGCCGCTCGCTGCTCACGGTCCAGTCCAACACCGGCAAGCTGTTCAGGATCGGCCTGGACACTCGCCAGGTGACCGAGCTCCCGGTCGAGCACGGGCCGCTCTACGGCGGGGACGGAATGACGTTCATCGGCGATCGGCTGCTCGTCACCCGCTACAGTCCCGACCAGCTCGACCTCCTGGACGTGGCCGGGAGCGGCGCCACCGTCACCCGCTCGTACACCGACCCGACCTTCCACTACGCCGCCAGCTCCGCGGCCTTGGGCGATCGGCTTCTCGTGGCCAACGCGCAGTTCGACCGTTATCACGCCGCGAATCCGGTTCTACCGTTCACCATCAGCGCCGTCCCGCTGGAGAACCTGGGCCGGTGACCGGTGACCGGTGACCGGTGGGGCGGTCACCGGTGGAGCCGGCCAGGTTATTCAGCAGGCAGCAGGACGGTGATCTGGCTGCTGCCCTCGACCACACCGCCCCGGCGGTGCGCGTCCCGCAGCGCTTCGGAGCCGGCGTGCCGGGCCGCGTCACTCGTGTCGGTGCTCTCGAACAGGACGACCACCTCGTCCGGGTCGGCGGCGTTCCTGGCGAGCAGGGCCAGGCGGAGACCGGCGGCCTCGCGTTCGGGGGCCAGGCTGTCGAACGCCTTGCGCCACACGTCGTAGTCGGTGAACCGCTGCCGGATGAGGAGGTACTGCATGATACGGCCGGCCTTTCGTCGGAGGAGTGAAGGGTCATGACGCGCAGAGGCCCTGAGACCCGCGGGCGTCCCGCCGGACCGTCGATGCCCAGCCGCCGGGCACGCCGGTACGCATCGTGTAAACGATTGATTGCAAACAACTGTATGCAGACGCTGACACAACCGTCAATCCGGCGGGTGACCAGGATGGAGCCCGCCGGTACACCTCGGCCATGCCGCCGCGCCCGACGACACCGTCGAGCTCGTAACGACCACCGAGTAGCCGAGGCTGAGTCATTTCCTGCACTGTCCCTTA
>NZ_JBFAHK010000051.1:0-21335 GCF_040802095.1 Nonomuraea sp. NPDC050783 | reverse complement strand
ACGCCGCCCTTCGAGCCTCTCGGGTCCGCAGCCCGCGTTGACCTCACGGCGGAGGAATACGAGTAGGGCGAATATGTGACGGCACCGGTCACATGAGCGATCAAGGCGGCGCGGCGACCAGGAGAACTCCCCGCCGGAGCGGTGCGCGACTCCGGCACGTTATCCGGTACATCACCCAGGCCGACGCGACGATCACCGCGCGGCGGCCGGCATGAGCGCCGTGCCGAAGATCACCGCCCTGCGCGGCGGAGGCGTCAGCCTCGCCGCGGCCGCCGACGCTTTCCTCGCTACGCCGCGCACGGCCAACCCCAACACGCACCGCGCCTACGCCTCGGCCATCGACCGCGTCATCGCCCTGCTCGGCCGCGACCGTCCGCTCGCCGACGTCACCGACGCCGAGATCGGCGCCGCGCTCACCGAGCTGTGGGGCCGATGCGCGCCGGCGACCTGGAACCGCAACCACGCCGCCATCACCTCCTGGCTCACCTGGTGCCAGACCAAGAAGCACTGGGCCGCCCCCTCGGTCCCGGCCGAGGCCGAACGCCGCCGAGAGATCGCCGACGAGACCCGCGCCGTGGCCAAGACCACCATCCACCGGCTGCTGTCGCGCCGCGACATCCCGCTGCGCGAAAAGACGCTGTGGCGCATGCTGTACGAGACCGCCGCCCGGGCCGCCGAAATTCTCGCGCTGAACGTCGAAGACCTCGACCTGGAGCACCGCCGCGCCCCCGTCCGTTCCAAGGGCGGTGCCACCGAGTGGGTGTACTGGGACAGCGGAACCGCCCACCTCCTGCCCCGGCTCCTTCGCCTCCCGGATGGCAGCATGCGCACCCATGGCCCGCTGTTCCTGTCCGACCGCCGCCCCGTCCCCGCCCGCCGTCCGCCCGCCGCCGACACCTGCCCGCACACCGGCCGCGCCCGCCTCGGCTACGACCGCGCCCGCGTCCTGCTCGACAAGCACGCCGGACTCGACCTGCACCAGCTACGCCACAGCGCCGCCACCCACCTCGGCGAGGCCGAGATCCCGCTGCAACTCATCATGGGCAAGACCCGGCACAAGAACCCCCGCACCGCCATGCGCTACGTCAAACCCGGAGCCGAAGCCATCGCCAAGGTCACCGAGGTCCTGGCACCCCGCCACCGTACTTACTGATCAACTGAGTGGCGGCTGGCCGGAGCTGTAGGAGTTCCGGGCCGACTTGAGTGAGAACGAGTTATGAGAAGGATTCGAGGCTGTCGGCCGCTCCCTAAGGCGTATTGGTGATCTTTTCTCGGAATCGCTCGTTTATGAGAGGAAGTGCAGGAAACTCAGGGGTGGCCGTCGGCCTGCTGGCCGCCCCTGCGCTGCGATGCTTCCTCCGTCGGGAACAGGATCACGCTCAGGAGGTGGGGGCTGCGGTCGGGCGCGGGTTCGTTGCCCGCCCGGGAGGCTAGAACGTCGCGCAGTTCGCCGATCATCTCGGCTCGCTCACGCCGAGTGAGCCAGACGGTGCCCTGCCGGTAACCTACGGCGTCGGCAGTCGGGTCGGCTCCGTCCCTGTCGAGGTAGGCGTTGAACTCGGCGTGCAGGGCGGCCATGGCTGCGGCGAACCCGTGACGGTGCTCCTCCAGGGACATCGACGCGGCCATGTCAGCGTCGATCCCCGCGTGCTCGCGGCGCAGTCGGTAGTGGCGTTCGACGGCGCCGTGCACGCGCTGCTCGTGGACGATTTCCAGCACTCCGGCCTCGACCAGCAGGCCGACGTGCCGGTACACCGTGGTCTTGGGGGCGTCGGGCAGGCTGGCGCACAGGTCGGACGTGGTGCGGGTGCGACCGCCGGACATGGCGTGCACGATGCGGAGCCGGACCGGGTGCAGGAGCAGATCAAGGGTGTCCACAGCCCTACGATCCCACATCTGGTACCGTTCCTGAAATTGGGAATGCAGGTGCCGTAGCGTGGCGATGGGTGGCGACCGAAAGGCGCACTCGCGTCTGCGCCAAGCCGGCGCCGACAGTGAAGGGAGTCAGCGATGCAACGTCAGACGGCCGAGGCAACGCCGCCAGTAGGACGGCACTACCAGGTCAGGGACCAGAGACTGTTTCTCCACCAATCCGGGAGCGGGAGCCCGGCGGTGGTGTTCCTGCCAGGAGCCGGCTCATCCGGCATGGACGGCTTCATCGTTCAGCAGCGGGCCGCCGAACTCACCACGAGCGTGCTCTACGACCGGGCCGGAACGGGGTGGAGTGACCGCGCCGAGCTGCCCCGCACCTCCACCCAGGTCACCGACGAACTGCGCGAGCTGCTGCGGGTCGCCGGCGTGCCTGCTCCCTACCTGCTGGTCGGTCATTCCCTCGGCGGTCTCTACACGCGCCACTATGCGCAGCGCTTTCCTGACGAGGTAGCGGGCCTGGTCCTGTTGGAGCCCGAACACGAGGACTATGACACGTACATGCCCAAGGAATTGAACGAGCTGTATCAGGCATGGGATCCCGACGAGGCGGTGCCTGACGAGCTGCCCGACGAAATTATCCAGTTCTATCGCACCCTGTTCGCCCGGGAGATGGCCGACTGGCCGGAAGGGATCCGCGAGCCGCTGATCGAACGTCACGTCAGCCCGGAATGGTTGAAGATCGGCGGCCAGGAGGCGGCCAACCGCTACCAGCTCCATGACGAGGTACGCAACGCGGGACCGATGCCCGACGTCCCGCTGATCGTGCTCACCGCCACGGCGATCGACCCCTTCAAAGAAGCGGTCACCCAGGGCATACCCGCATCGCTCCTCCAGGAGGAGGCCGAAGCGAAAACGCGGCTCTACACCGCGCTGGCCAAATCGGTTACGCACGGCGAGAACCGCATTGTCGACGACGCCGGACACCTCACCGTCATCTTCCGCCGTCCCGACGCCGTTCTGCAGGCGATCCAGGACCTCCTCGGCAGTTGATCAGTACAGCGGCTCCACGACAGCGTCGGTTCCGGTCCGGAGCTGCCTGAAAGAGCTGCCTGCCCTTCGGCATCGGGGGTCAGGGGTTGAGCAGGAAGGGCAGACCTGCGTCGTGGACCCTGGTCGGGCGCAGGGGGCGCCACCCCTCGATGAGCTTGGAGAGCTCGGCTTCGATGTCCACGGTGATGAATCCGAAGAAGTTGATGTTCTCGCGGTGGCCGGGGGCGATGAACGACAGCAGTTCATCGGGGACGTCGCGGCCTTGGGCGCGGAGCTCGCCGATCGCCTTGCCGTAGTACTCGGTGGTCCACGTGATCACGGCGTTGGTGAGGAGGGTGAGGCACCAGGCCTGCTCGGTCTGGTCTTGGAAGTGTGGCCGGACGATGGTGCCCTGCTGGGCGTAGTGCAGGTCGCGGCGCAGGGCGTGCAGGCTCTCCCCTTTGTTGAGTTGCCGGGAGATTTTGCGGCGGTAGACCGGGTCGGATAGGTAGCGGGCGGCGTGGATGGTGCGGCGCATCCGGCCCCACTCCTTCAACGCTGCTGCCAGGGTGTTCTGCCGGGAGGCCGCCGACCATTTTCCGACGATCAGGGAGGCGGTCGCCTCGCCGAATTTAAGCGATCCGGCCATGCGCAGCAGGTCCGGATAGCACTCGATGATCAGGTCCTCATTCCATCGGTCGGCCAGCAGCGGCCCCGCGTGCGGGTAGCGGGCCTTCGTGGCGCCGGGCGTGTCGACCCGCAGCATGGTGATCTTCCCCAGGTCGCGGATGCGTGGCGTGAGGGCCTTGCCGACCAGGTCGAACAACCCGAAGTTGACCAGGGTCGCGCCATGGGTATCGGTCGCGTGCTCGCGGATCGGCAGATCGGTCTCGTTTCCCAGCAGTTCGTCCAGAGTGAAATGGCCTTCGCGGGCGGTCGGCACGATCTGCTTCGTGCCGTACGTCGACCACTGGTCGGACACGTGGGTGTAGGTCGACAGGACCCGGCCGCCGTGGATGGTCATGTCCCGGGCGGTCAGCGATTTGCCGCGGACGGGGAATCGCTGCCCGTCGGAGGACGACATGGTGCCGCCGCCGAACTTCTTGGCCAGTTTCAGCCCGTAGTGGTGGTTGACCAGGACCGTGTTGGCCTCCCGGAGGGTCTCTTCCCGCACGTACCACTCCTGCGTCCAGGCCAGGGTGTCGTAGGACACCCCGCACGCCTCCGACATGCGAGTCAGCCCGAGGTTGGTGGCCCCGGCGATCAGCACGGCCAGGATGTTGCGCTGAGCTCCACCGACTGGGTCGACTTGCGCCCGCCGGCATGGGTGAAGCACGCCAGGAAGTTGGTACGGGCGTCCAACTCGATCAGCAGTGAGGCGATCGGCACGAACGGCAGCATGTTCGACAGCTCATCGCGCAGAGCCCGCGCCTCGGCGGGGACGTCCTCGGCCGGCAGCGGCGGAATGACCAGCCGCCCGGCCTCGTCCAGCCGGACCGCGCCGACGTCGCCTGGCGCGCTGCTCGCAAGGGTGTCCTCCAGATCCTCCAGCGCCTGGTGCAGCTCGTCCTTGACCTGCTCGATCGCCTCGGCCGAGTCGGCCGGTTTGCGGACCAGGTGGCAGAACTCCGCCCGTCGGCCCTCCCACTGTTCCGGGGTGAACAGGTAGGTGCCGGGGTCGGCGTAGCGGCGCGACCCGGGCACGAACACGTCCCCCGACCGCAGGCCGTCGCGTAACGCGAGGATGGCGCAGATCTCCCAGTAGTGCCGGAACGCGGTGTCGTCACCGGTTTTGCGGGCTTTGGCCAGGTAGTCGGCGTACCGGGCCGCAACAAACGACGTCGGCGCCCCGGCCGGGACCTTCCGGCCGCCGACCCGGTTCAGCTCCTTCAGGATTTCCACGGCCTCCATCAGGTCCGCAGCACCCGGCCCACCCTGGAAGTCGATCGCCTCCAGCACCTGCGGCGTGAATTTCCGCAGGTAGGTATGGGACGCCTCCAACGCCGCCAGACGGCCGTGATCCCTGGGCAGCGGCCTCCAGTTCACCGAGGCCACCTCACGGAGCTTGTCCATCCCGATCCGCTCGCGCAGCAGCCCGCCCACCTGCTCGTCCGCCACGCCCGGGTCAACCAGCACTGGAAGGATCACGTCCATCAGGAGCTGGCGGGCCTCGCCCTTCTTCGCCCGCTCCGCCAGGGCGGCGTCGGTCTTGGCCTTGGCGTGGGACTCGCGCGCTGACACCGCTTGGTCGAACAGTGCCACGACCTCATCCAGCTGATCGACCGCCGACTGAGCGACCAGCGCCAGCAGGATCGGATAGCGGCGCTCTCCGCGCCGCTGAAGCCCCTGCACTGTGGACCGCCGCCCCAACGTCGCCAGGAACCGGCGCCGCTCGGTCGGCAGCATCGACAGATCCAGACGGTGGGCGTCCATCCCGCGCAGATACCGCAGCTTGTCGATCGCACCCTTCACGGCCGTGGCTGTCGCCTCCACCGCCGGCGTCGTCAACCACGCCAGCCGGGTCATTCCCAGCTCCTCGTCGAACACCAGCAGCCGATCCAATTCAGCCTGCATAGGCCCGGTCAACAGATGATCGACCTTCTCCGATGTCAACGCCCCCGCAGCGTTGCGCGCCGCCCCGACCATCTTCATCAGCACGACCACACCGGGCCGGACCACCTTCGAGCTGATCAGGTGCTCGGCCGCCTGGTGGAACAGCAGCGATGGCGTGTCATGCTCCATTGCCCGGTCAAGCAGGAACTGCTCCAGCTCCTTCAGCGTCTCGCCCCCGGTCGGAACTGGTTTCCAGTCCAGGTACTTCAGCACCAGCTTCAAGTGATCGCTACGGGTCTGCGCGCGTCGCCCGTACTGTGCCAGCGCTCCAGGAAAAATCGCCAGCTGGTTGGCCAGTCGCTGCACCGCCGCCTGCGGCGCCGACCAGATGTCATCTGGCACGAACCCCAGCCACGGCAACGTGCACAGCTGCACCGCCAACCCTAAGCGTGCCGCCGAACTCCGGCCTCCGCTCCGGCTCAAGTTGTCGATGAACCCCAGATCCTTCCGCGTCAACGTGAAAAATCTGATCAACTCCTCCCTGCCGATGTCCGGATACAACCGCAGCCGCTCCATCTGCTCATCGGAGAAGAACTGAACCGCCAACGCCCACAACCTCCACGACCGCACCGAAACCAGTACGAACCGTAGTAGTAAAGATCGTCAGGAGTCCCTTAAATTTGAATATGCCAGGTCAGAGATAGGTTCGTTGGATTCTGCTCCGTTGCTACTGGAACCCCTTCTGGGACCTACTGGCACATCAAACGGGAGAGCGAAGACGGCCGGCACTTCTGGGGGGAGAGCTGGACCACGCGCGACGGGCAGCGGTGGAGCAGAGGGGAGCCAGGCAACGGGCCCGGCGTGGTGAAGGAGCCCTCGGGCACGTTCTGGCTCGGACCCGCCGACAGCGGCACCGAGGTTTCCATGAAGGATCTGGAGGCGTTGCCGACCGATCCCGAGGCGTTGCGGCAGAAGGTCAGCCTGATGCAGAAGGGCGGTCCCGTCGGGGAGCATGACATCGCCCTCCTGCCGCTGGCCTCGCTGATCGCGGAGCTCCCCGCGCCCGCGGGCGTGCGATCGGCGGCGTTCCGCGCGCTCGCCGAGCTGCCGGGCGTGCGGCGGCTGGGCGCGGTCGAAGGCGGCGAGGAGCTGCTGGTTCAGGGCGGGAAGCACGAGAGCAGGCTGGTCGTCGATCCGGAGACGTCCCAGGTGATCCGCACCAGTTGGCTCCCCACTGCTACGGGAGGGCTGACGGGGACGAACCGCGGGTTGTTCATCAAGCTGACCACAGGTTGGACGGACGAGCTTCCCCGGTAAGGTCCAGGCCCGTCGATCAGGGCTTTCAGGACCGATAGAGATCGTCTCCCTTCGTACATGAGGTAGTTCATGACTTTAGGCAAGTCACTCCTCGCCGCCCTGCTGGCGGGGACGATCGGCGTCACGCCCACACCGGCACCCGCATCACAGGCTCCGTCACACCAGGCGAACGGCGTGACCCTGATCACCGGTGACCGGGTGGTGGTCACCGGGCAGGGGCATCGCGTGGAGCCAGGGCCCGGCAGACAGGTCGACTTCTCCAGCCAGGTGCTCAAGGGCCACCTGTATGTGATCCCGTCGGACGCCGCGCCGTTGCTCGCCCAGGGCGTGCTGGACCGGCGGTTGTTCGACATCACCCAACTCCTGGCCTGGCGGTACGGCGATGCCGACACCCCCGACATCCCCGTCATCGAACAGGGCATCACCACGTCACCGGGTTCCTCGCAGGTGCGGCGGCTGTCCGCTCTCGGGATGAGCGCGACGCGGGTGCCCAAGACGAACGCCGCGCAGACCTGGCGAACTCTCACCGGAGCCCGCACTCTGGTGGCGGGCCGTACCAAGGTGTGGCTGGACGGCCGCAGGAGCTTCGCGCTGGACGAGAGCGTCAAGCAGATCGGCGCGCCGCAGGCGTGGCAGCAGGGCTTCACGGGCAAGGGCGTCACGGTCGCGGTCCTCGACTCCGGCTACGACCCCGACCATCCGGACCTGAAGGACGCGGTGGTCCAGGAGGCGAAGTTCAGCGACGAGCCGGATATGCGCGACAATCTTGGCCACGGCACCCACGTCGCCTCGATCGTGGCCGGCAGGGGCGAGAAGTACCGGGGCGTGGCCCCGGAGGCGAGCCTGGCCATCGCGAAGGTGGGCGGAGCTGGAAGCCTGACCGATTCTCAGGCCCTTGCCGGTATGGAGTGGGCCGCCGTCGAGGCGAAGGCCAAGATCATCAACATGAGCTTCGGCGGTCCGGACGATCCCGGACTGGATCCGCTGGAGCAGGCGGTCAACACGTTGTCGGAGCAGACCGGCGCCCTGTTCGTTGCGGCGGCGGGAAACGACGGCATCGAGACCAGTGTGCTCAGTCCCGGGAGCGCCGAGGCGGCACTCACCGTGGGCGCGGTGGACAAGCAGGGCCGCATGGCCCGCTTCTCCAGCCAGGGGCCGCGTGTGGGCGACCACGCGATCAAACCCGACGTGACCGCGCCCGGGATGGACATCACGGCCGCCGCCGTCGGGGGCGGCTACCGCGTGATGAGCGGCACCTCGATGGCCACCCCGCACGTGGCGGGAGCGGCGGCGATCCTGGCCCAGCGCCACCCGGACTGGACCGGCGCGCAGATCAAGTCCGCGCTGACCGGCAGCGCCGCCCCGGTTCAGGACGCGACGCTCTATCAGCAGGGTGCCGGGACGATCGACCTGGTACGCGCGCTGCGGCAGCAGGTCGTGCCCGAGCAGGCCAACGTATGGGCGGCCTTCCCCTGGAACGGCACCGGCGGCCGGACGGCGACCAGGACGATCACCTACGCCAACGCGGGCGACGCACCGGTCACCCTCGGCCTGTCGGCGGACAGTGAGGTGCTGAAACTGCCGACCGACCAGGTCACTGTCCCGGCCAAGGGCGAAGCGTCGGTCACGCTCACCATCGATGCGGGCGGGAAGGCCCCGGACGAGTACCCGGGAACGGTCACCGCCAAGTCGGGCGAGACGGTGATCCGCACGCTGGCCGGCGCATACGTGGAGCCGGAGTCCTACGACGTCACCATCACCGCCGTCGGCAGGCAGGGCCAGCTGATCAACCCCTGGGAAGGCGAGGTCTACGATCCCGAAACCGGCGCCCTCCACGCGCTGTCCTTCCAGGAAGGAACCGCTACGGTACGACTGCCCAAAGGCAACTGGAACCTCTACACCCGCATCAGCGAGAAGATCGACGGGAAGCCGGTGCTGACGATCGCCGACTCTCCCCTGGAGGTTGACGGCAGCCAGCAGCGGTTCACCGTGGACACGCGTCAGGGCAAGCCGGTGAAAATCACCCTCGACGATCCGAGCGCCCAACTCCAGCGTGTTCTCACCCTGGGCCTGGACCACGGCGCGTGGAGCCTCTGGATCCGGAACTTCGGCCCTGACGTCAACTCCCAGGTCTTCGTCATCCCCGCCGCGTCACCAGGTCTGACCTACACCCTGGCGACCACGTGGCTCAACAAGGACGTCTCGCCCAGCCCGTACGTCTACACCCTGGTCGACCGGCGCAGCGGCGGCATCCCAGACGATCCCACCTACCATGCCAGGCAGAAGGACCTGGCCAAGGTCACCACGACCTACCGAGGCCCCGGAGCGGCTGCCACAGGAACCTTCCAGGTCGGGATGCACGTCAGCGAGCTGCCGCAAGCGTTCCCGGTATCGTCGGTCGGCGGCATCGCGCTGCCCGGCACGCTCGTCCACTATCGGACCCCTGGTCTGGTCTTCGCCGGCTCCTTCGAGACCGGCACGGCGCTGACCTGGGACGGCGGCAAGGTCATGAAGCGAGGTCACACCAGCGAAGTCTGGAACGCCGCCGTCACCGGGCCGTCGTTCCAGCTGCCCGCCGGCCACCGTACCGGCGACAGCCTGACCTTCGCCGCGACGGGGATGTTCGCCGACGGGCGACCGGGCAGGACCGGCTCGGACACCGCCGCCACCGGCACCGTCACCCTCGCCGAGGACGGCAAGGTGCTGGACACCGCCGACCTCGCCTACTGCGACGTCAGCGAGCCGCAGAACTGCGAACTGCGCACCGACCTGCCCGCCGGGTCCAGTGACTACACGCTGACCGCGTCGATGCGCCGGGCGGCCACGCTCTCCACGGAGGTGACCTCGGTCTGGACGTTCACGTCCGCGACCGCCGCCCAGCAACAGCCACTGCCCATAAAGGCCGTCCGTTACAGCCCTGAGGGCCTGGACGACTTCAACCGTGCCAGGCCGGGCAGCGTCACCCGCATGCCCGTGTGGGTCGAGCGCAACCCCGGCTCGGCGGAGACGGAGGTCAAATCGATCCGGCTGGAGATGTCCGCCGACGACGGCGCCACCTGGCGTCGCGTCCCGGTCACCCCCACCGGCTCCGGCTGGACCGCCCTGCTGGCCAACCCCCGTACGGCCGGTTTCGTCTCCCTCCGCGCGACGGTCACCGACTCGGCCGCAGACGGCGTGACCCAGACGATCACTCGCGCGTACGCCGTCGGCTGATCCGCGATGGTGAGGGCGCCTTTCAAGGCACCCTCACCGTTCCGGCGGCGGGGGGTGTCCATATAACAGGCGCGTGCTTTCCTTCTCATGAGTGTGGCGGACCCATACGGCGCCAGTTCTCTTCAGGAAAGGGCTGTTTCCTGAGCCGAATCGCCTGGGGGTGACGGGTGGCGGCCAACCTCTACCGGTCATCGGAAGTGAGTTTTGGGTGGTGCTGGGCGCGTTCCCGAACCGAGAACAGCTTGCCGTCCCACATGGACAAGGAAGACGCCCTCAAATTGATCACAGTTGACCGCTGACTGCATGCATGCATGCATGATGCCTGCGGCAACGGGCGTCAAGATCGACTCATGGCCGTTTTACCCGTATCTCGGCTGGACCCGATCCCGGGCGAGCGGGGGCTTCGCTGTGGGAAACTCACACGGTCCGGTGACAGATGGTGTCCGGAAGCAGCCGCGATCGGCTCCTACCGTCAGGCATGATCAAACACTTCGTCCGCTCTGCCCGTTTCGCCGCCATCATAGGCGCGGCGCTGCTCAGGCTCTCTGCCCTGCCGCCGCCCGCCCACCCCGCAACCGGCTACCTGTGTCTGATGGGAACCACCGTCCAGGCAGGCGTTCGGGCCGGTAGCCGCAGGAGGCGGTGCTCAGCAGAGGGCTATGCGTCCAGGCGAAGGGCTCGCATCAGTGCCGGAGATAGGTGAGGACGGCTTGGACGCGTTTGTGAACGGAGTCGTCGGTGCCCAGGGCGAGCTTGGCGAAGATGCGGTTGATGTGTTTGGCGACGGCGGCGTCGCTGATGACGAGCGCTTCGGCGATGGCGGTGTTGGTCTTGCCTTCGGCCATGAGGGCGAGCACGTCGGTTTCGCGTGGGGTGAGTTCGTCGATGCGTGGGCGGTGGCGGAGCAGCTTGCGGACGACGTGGGGGTCGATGATCTCGCCGCCGGCGGCGATGGTGTCGATGGTGGTGAGGAACTCTTCGACGTTGCCGACGCGATCCTTGAGCAGGTAGCCGATCCCGCCTTCACCGGTGGTGAGGAGGTCGGCGGCGGCGCGGCCGGACACGATCTGCGACAGGACGAGGATACGGGTGGCGGGGTTCTCCTCGCGCAGGCGGTGGGCGGCTCGGATGCCCTCGTCGGTGTGGGTCGGGGGCATCCGGACGTCGACGATGGACAGGTCTGGCTCGTGGATGCGCACGGCGTCCAGGAGCGCGTTGGGGTCGCCGACGGCGGCGACGACTTCGTGGCCGGCGGCGTCGAGGAGGCGGGCGAGTCCTTCGCGGAGCAGGACGGAGTCCTCGGCTATGACGATGCGCATGGAACCTCCACGCTCACTCGGGTGGGCCCGCCTACGGGGCTGGAGAACGCGACGCGGCCTCCCAGGGTCTCGATGCGGTCGATGACGCCGACAAGCCCGGTTCCACTTGCGGGTGAGGCGCCGCCGTGTCCGTTGTCCTCGACGGTGATGAGCAGGGTCTCCTGGCGCGTCGTGACCGCGTGGAGCGTCAATGTGGTGGCTCGGCTGTGCTTGGTGACGTTGGTGACCAGCTCGCTGACAGCGAAGTACAGTCCCACCTCGATGTCCGCAGGCAGGTCCGGCGGGATAGTGAGGTCAATGTCGGCGGCGAGGCCGGCCCGCTCGGCACGTGACACGAGGTCGTCGAGCGCTTCGGCGAGGTCGTGCTCGCGCAGTGCCGACGGGTAGATGCCGTGGACGATGTCACGCAGCTCGTCGACGGCCTGCTGAGCATCGGCGCTCGCCTGATCGACCAGAGGGCTGATGTCGATGCCGCGATGTAGCTGGTACTTCATGGTTCCCAAAGTCATGACCAGGGAGGTGAGGCGTTGCTGCGCCCCGTCGTGCAGGTCGCGTTCGATACGTCGCCGCTCCTCGTCGAAGGCCGAAGTGATGCGAGCGCGTGAACGCGTCACGTCGTCAAGCCGTGCTCGCAGTTGCGCCGAAGGTTCGCTGACGAGCATTCTGCACAGGTAGCGCTGGCCTTCCGCGGCCAGGGTCACGACGTACATGCCGGCGGCGAACAGGATGACGCCCAGCGACGCGAATCCGACCTGCGCCACCGGGTCGTCATTGACGGCCGAGGTCTGCAGATCGGTCACCGTGGTCACCGAGCCTGGATCAACGCCCAGTACGAGGAGCACGAACAGGGCGGCGCTCGCGGCGACCATCATGACCGGCATGAGCAGGGCGACCGATGCGAGTGCGACGTTCAGCAGTGACAACGGCAGCAGCAGGGCGCCGTACAGCAGCTCTGTCCAGGTCGATCGCTCGCCGGCCCGCAGGCGTGCCCTGCTCGTGAGTCCCTGTGCCGTACTGGGCACGTGCGGATTCGGCGTGGCGCGGCGGTCGATCCACCGAAGACGCCATCGTTCCACGTGACCAAGCGGCAGCCCCGCGAAAATGAGCAGCGGCCAGCACGTCACCAGCCACAAGGACGCGACCACGGGCGTGGCGGCGATGTAGGCCAGGGACCTCCATGGCCAGGACGTCACCAGCAACCGTGCCGGGTGCAGGCGTAGCGCGACACCTGGACTGTCGACCGGCGGCCGATCCGACGCATCGGCGGTCCCGGCGGTCCCGGTTGAACCTGCCACGGCTCTCATTCTCGCGTGCTCACCTGAGGCTTCCCGAAGCGTCATCTCAACGCACCGCCTCCAACGCGTCCGCCTTCATGGCGGTACGGGCGGGGGCGAGTGTGCCGATCGCGGCGGCCAGGTAGGCGCACGCGACGATCACGAGGAAGGTCGCACCGGTGAACGGCAGCCAGATCGTATCGGTGAGCAGGTAACCGTATCCGACCATGGTCACCGCGGCGATGGCCGAGCCGGCGATGACCGCGGTGGTGGCGACCAGCAGGCACTCGACCAGGAGAGAACCCGCGATCTGCGAACCTCGTACTCCCGCGAGCCTCAGCAGAGCGAACTCGCGCCGACGAGACATGGTGGAGCCGATCAGCACGTTGATGGCGGAAACACCCGCATAGCCGCCCAGGATCGCCACCACCATGACAATGATCCACTCGTCCTCGCCGGCCTGCGCGGCTACCTGTGCCAGATGCCCGTCCCGGTCCGCCGCATGTGCGCCGGGCGCGACCGCGGCCAGCTCGTCGTTGATCGCCGCCAGTGTCGCGTCCTGGTCGGCTCCAGGCTCGAACGCGACGTACACGGCGGTTGCGAAGGGTTCCAGGAGATGTGGAGCGAGCGTCGACAGCGGCACGATCATATCGCTCACCCCCATCGGGTCACGGTACGTCGTGCTCACCACCGCCGTGCCCGGTGCTCCGTCCGGGTACAGGAACCCGACCGTGTCGCCGATCCGCCAGCCCTTCTCCTCGGCCACGAGTTGCGACACACCGATGCTGTGCTCACCGAACTCCGCCCACGTCCCGGAGGTGACCTCATAGGACAGCACCCGCTGGAAACCGGCGGGGTCGACACCGGTCACGGTCGCGTTCGAACGGGAAGTCGGCGGATCGTCGATGATCAGGCGTGAGGAGATGCTCGCCGACGCCGCCTCGACTCCGGGCACCTGTTCGACCGCGCCGGCGGCGCTCAACGGCACGCCGAGCTGGACGCCTCCGGCCACGACCGCATCCGCGGTGACCTGCTCGGCGTACAACCGCGAGCGTGCCTGATAGTTCGCGCTGTCCTGGAACAACAGCACGGCGCTGACCGCGACCAGCAGCGTCAGCGGAACCGACACACCCGCCGCCCGGCGAAGGTCGGAGCGGATCGATCTCCCCGCGAGGAATCCGCCGAACCATCGGCGCACGAACGGCCCGACCAGGACCAGCACACCGCGCAACAGGTTCGGGCCGAGCAGGACCGCCGCCCCGATGAGCAAGGGGAACGCCGTCACCACGAGCAGCATCGCGATCGCGCCACCGGGCGTCGGCACCGGACCGCCCAGGGCGAACGCTCCGGCCAGGCCGGCTACGGCCGCCGCCAGCAGCACTCCACCGAACGTCGCCCGTGTACGTCCCGCCTGACGGGCAGGGATCTCGGACTCGCGCAGCGCGTCGAGCGGTGCGATGCGCGTGGCGCGACGAGCCGGAAGCCACGCCGCCACGAGCGCCGAGACAACCGCCGCGCCCAATCCGGTCAGCAGCGCCACCGGCTCTGCGGTCACCGCCGAGCCCCGGGCCATGATCCCCTGCCCGATGAAGAACCGCCGCGCCAGCTCAGCCAGGGCGATGCCTGCACCCGCGCCGATGACACCGCCGAGAGCGCCGATGAAGACCGCCTCCCAGACGACCATCCGCCGGATCAGCCGCGGCAGGGTACCGACGACACGCAACATCGCCAGCTCCCGGCGCCGCTGCCCGATCGCGACGGTCAAAGTGCTGGAGATGACGAACACGGCGATCGTCAAAGCCAGCAACGCGATGACCATCAGAAACTGGCCGGAGCCACCCGCGAGCTCGGCCTGACGCAGGTCGAGTTGAAGGCTGCCGGCCCGCGCCTCACCGGTCACCACCCGCAGGCCGGGGACGGAGTTCCGCAGTGCCGCGATGTCCGTCGTAGACACCAGCGCCAGCACGGGCGCACCGCCGAACCTGGCGGCCGTATCCCCGGCGAAGAACAGCGCATGCTCGAACTGCTCGCCCGCGCGCCGCGCGATGCCGCTGACGATGAACTCGTGGGTCCCGGTCGCGAGCTGGATCCGGACCTCCTCGCCCACGCCGACGTCGCCGGCCACTGCCACGGACTCGTCGATCACCACAGCGTCGGCGGCTGTGGGCTCACTCCCGTCGACCAGTGAGGCGCCGTCCGCGATCGCGGTCGACCATGGATGCCCCCACGAACGGGTGAAGGCGTTGCCGACCACGGTGCCGTCCGACGCCACGAGGTAGGCCGGGAACGGGGTTTCCACGGCGGTCGAGGTCACTCCCGGAGCGTCACGAATGGCGTCGATCTGGTGCTCGGTCAGCCGGGGCATCGCGGGCAGGTCGAGCGTGAGACCGCTCTTCAGCCTCACGCTCGCCGGTGGCTTCACCACCGCGTCCACTGCCGTGAAGCGCCAGCTCGTCACACCGGCCGCGCCCTGCCGGTCCTGGGCGTCGGCGATCAGGAGAGTCGCCGTGACGAGGGAGGCCCCCACCACGACCGAGATCAGCGCCGCCAGGATCGCCGGCTTGCGGCCTGCCAGGCTCCGCCACGCCAGCGTGATCACGCGGCCGGCCTTCCCGGTGCCAGGCGGCGCAACACGTCCTCGGGCGAGGGGGCGCGGACCTCGTCCACGATCCTGCCATCGCGTAGGAACACCACCCGGTGCGTGTGTGCGGCGGCCGCGGGATCGTGCGTCACCATCACCACCGTCTGCCCGAGTTGTTCGACCGCGAGCCGCAGGAAGCTCAGGACCTCACCGCCGGTGTGGGAGTCCAGGTTGCCAGTGGGTTCGTCGGCGAACACCACGGCCGGGCGGTGCGCCAGCGCCCGGGCGATCGCCACCCGCTGCTGCTGGCCGCCGGACATCTCGCTCGGGCGATGCCCCAGACGTTCGCCCAGGCCCAGCACCCGGACCAGATGCGCCATCCACTGCCGATCCACCAGAGGGCCGCCGATCCGCTCGCCCAGGGTGATGTTTTCCTCCGCGGTCAACGTCGGAATGAGGTTGAACGCCTGGAAGACGAACCCCAGCCGATCCCGCCGCAGCGTCGTCAGCTGCCCGTCCGACAGCCGCGCCAGATCGGTCCCTCCGATCAGCACCGACCCCGACGTCGGCCGCTCCAGACCCGCCAGGCAATGCAGCAGCGTCGACTTCCCGGACCCCGACGGCCCCATGATCGAGGTGAACCGGCCCGCCTCGAACCCTACAGAAACCCGGTCCAGGGCCGTCACCAGCGAACGCTGGCGGCCGAATGTGTGCGTCAGATCGACCGCGTGGACAACAGGCGGCTGCCCGGCAGTACTCGGAACCTCACTCGAATGCGAAGACGAAAAAGACATGCCTCCATCACACGTGAGGTACCCCACGCGGCGCGATCACGCCGGCAACCCTCTTCGCGGTAACCCAGGCGTTACCCTCCAGGTCAGCGCGGAGCCGTCCGTAGCCGGCGCTCCCGGTGGCACTCACCGCTACTCGGCGGCTGGGGACGCGTCCGGGACCAGAACGCTCGACACGCCGATGAGGAACGCCGACTCGTAGCCGCCGGCAGCTCAGACGACCACCGGTCATAACCGGGTGTGCCCGCAGACCTCCGGCTATGACCTGTGCAAATCTCCCGGCGACACACATCTGAACGAAAAGTCACGGTAAGCCACTCAACTCTCCTCTGCTGACGGGACTTTTCGTTCGGATGCTCGTCATGCCCCGTATCCGCCCGGCACCTCGGCTCTCACCGCGTCCCAGAAGGGTCCGGCATCGCGGCTTGGCTTCGTGGCTCTGTGCACGCACCCCAACGGGCGAGGGAGAGGCGGCGATGACTGCCGACCACCGATTGACTTGAGTTCGCCTATAGGCGAACTTCTAGCGTCGATGCCATGACGCAAGACCATCTCAAGGGGCAGCTCCGGATCGCCGTGGTGATCGGAAGCGTGCGCAAGCCCAGATTGGCCGACCCTCTCGCTGCGTGGCTGGAGCGCGAGCTGACCGCGATCGACTGGCTCGACCTCGACATGATCGACCTGGCCACGGTCTCACTGCCGATGCACGAGTTGCAGCCGGGCGGCGCGGCCGCGTCCCCGATCGCGAGCCGGCTCGCGGACGCCGACGGATTCGTGTTCCTCACGCCGGAGTACAACCACAGCTTTCCGGCGCCGGTGAAGAACGCGATCGATTGGCACTTCACCGAGTGGGCGTACAAGCCGGTCGCGTTCGTCGGATACGGCGCTTCCGGCGGCATCAGGGCCGTGGAGCAGTTGCGGATGGTCTTCCCTGAGCTTCGGGCGACCACGGTCCGGGAGTCGGTGCTGATACCGATGGCGTGGGAGCACCTGGACACCGACGGCCGTTTCCTTCCGCCGCCAGGCACGGCGCAGGCGCTGCACGCGATGATGAGCGAATTGCGTACGTGGGCGCGTGCGTTGCGCTCCTTCCGGCTCACAGACCCGGCCGGTCGAAGGTGATCAAGTTGACCCGGCCGGAACTGCGCGCCGCGATCGTGCTGGCATCCGGCGGCTTGATGGCGGTGCTGGACGCCACGATCGTCGCGGTGGCACTGCCGCAGCTGATGGCGGCGTTCGGTACGTCGCTGACCGCCGTGCAGTGGATCATCACCGCGTACACGCTGGCGATGGTGGCGACCATGCCGCTCGCCGCCGGTCTCGCCGCCCGCTGGGGAGCCCGGCGGGTGTACCTGGTGGCACTGGCCGGATTCGCGGTCGCCTCCTGCGTCGCCGGCGCGGCCGGCGGCCTGGGCTGGCTGATCGCCGCACGGGCGGCGCAGGGCCTCAGCGGCGGTTTGATGGCGCCGTTGGGCATGGCGATCGGGTTCGGCGCGGTCGCGCCCGAACGGCGCGGCCGGATGATGGCGGTCACCGGCCTGCCGATGCTGATCGGGCCGATCCTGGGCCCCGTACTCGGTGCGGCCCTCCTGGGCGCGGGGTCGTGGCGGGCACTGTTCTTCATCACCGTGCCGTTGGCGCTGCTGGGAGCCGCAGGCGCGCTGGCCTGGCTACCGGCCGACCCCGCCCGAGGACGGGGGGTCCGGCTCGACCTGGCCGGAGCGATGCTGCTGGTTCCCGGCATCGTCGCGGTGGCCTACGGCATCAGCGCCCAAGACGGTCCTGCCTGGGCGCGGATCGCCACCGCCGCCATCGGTGCGGCGCTGGTCGCGGTGTTCTCGGCCCGGGCGCTGACCCATCCCGAACCGCTGTTGCGGATCGGTCTCCTGCGGAACCCGACGTTCGGCAAAGGCGCCGCGATCCTGGCCCTGTACGCGGCTCCGTACTTCGGCTCGGCCCTGCTGATGCCTGCCTACGTGCAGGTGCTGCGCGGCGACAGCGCGTCGGTCACGGCCGCGCTGATGGTTCCCGGCGCGGTCGGCATGGGCGTCAGCCTGCAGGTCGCCGCCCGGCTCCTGGAACGGCTCGGCCCCCGGCTGGTCGTCGGTACCGGGCTTGGCCTCGCCGTCGGCGCCGGTCTCCTCCAGGCGGTCATCCTCCGGCCGGACACTCCCTACCTGGTGCTCGGCGTACTCGGGCTCCTGCAAGGGGCGGGCACCGGATCGATCATGATGCCGACGATGTCCAGTTCCAGCCGAGATCTCCATGGTCCTGACCTGGCCTCCGGCTCCGCGCTGTTGTCCCTGGTGAACACGGTCGCCAACGGCATGGGCACCGTGTCGGTCAGCGCACTGTTCACGGTGCTGACCGCCACGATGACCGGCGGCGCATCGCTCATCGACATGGCCGACTCGGGCACGGCGGACAGAACCGCTCAGGTGATCGCCGCTGTGGACGCCCTGCGGTTGACCCAGGCGGCAGCCTCCATCGTGATGTCGCTTGCCCTGGTCGTGCGGCTGCGCTCCCCAGGGCGGGTTTCGGCGATACTGGACCGGCGAGATTCAGCTGCGAAGGCGGGAGGTGTGTCATGACCATCGCCGACCACCTCGGCTTCGAGATGAGTCCGGCCTCGCTCTCGGTCGGGCAGGTGGCCGCCGCCGCCGGGGTGACGGCTAACGCCGTCCGCTTCTACGAGCGCTACGGTGTGATCACCGGTCACCGCAACAGCGGCAACGCCCGCCGCTTCACCGTCGATGCGATCTGCCGGATCAAACTCGCCCTCGCCGCGCAACGGGTGGGTCTCACCCTCAAGGAGAGCGCCGACATTCTCGCCGGCATCCCGCCCCTTTCCCGCGATCTCCAGCAATGGGTCGCCGCGGGTGAAGAACTCGTCCGGATCGGCCGCACCCGCGTCGATCAGCTCCAGGCGACCGTGAACGAACTGGCCACCCTGGACTTCCTTCAGAACACCCGGCAGGGCCGGCCTCAAGCTTGATCGCCCCGGGCATCGAGCGGTGCCACTCACGTGGTCGAGATCATCGCCTGGCGCACCTGTTCACGGCCTTGTCGGGCCGACCATGTGCCGGCTATCGGCCATCGCGTCCTGGGATCATGCTCTCCGCCCTCACGGATGACGACCTGGCGTACGCCGGGCTCAAACATGTGCCCGCGACGCGCCCGGCCAGGTCCGCACACCGCCGGCAGGCGACCTCCGCCTCCTTCATCTCACACGGCAGGAAGACAATATGCACACCCTCCATGGCAAGACCGCCCTCGTCACCGGCGCTAGCAGGGGAATCGGCCGGGCCATCGCCCAACGCCTGGCCGGTGACGGCGCCCGCGTCGCCGTCCACTACGGCGGCAGCGACCAGGCCGCCGAGGAAACCGTCGCCGCCATCGAGGCGGCAGGCGGGCAGGCCTTCGCCCTGCAGGCCGAACTGGGCATGCCCGGCGACGTCGAACGCTTGTGGGCCGCCTTCGACGCACGCGCCGACGGGCTGGACATCCTGGTCAACAACGCCGGCATCCTCAACGACGAGCCCGGCATCGAGCACGTCACCCGACGGCAGTTCGAGCGGATCTTCGCGGTCAACGCCACCGCCCCGTTCTTCATCACCCAGCTCGCGCTGCCCCGCCTACGCGACGGCGGCAGGATCATCAACATCTCCACCATGCTGACCCGCGGCTCGGCCATGCCACAGTCCATCAGCTACGCCATGTCCAAGGGCGCGCTCGACGTGCTCACCTCGACGCTCGCCAAGCAACTCGGCCCACGCGCGATCACCGTCAACACCGTGGCGCCCGGCGTCATCGACACCGACATGCACCAGGGCAGACTCGTCGGGGACGCGTTGGCCTGGCTGTCATCACTGTCTCCCATGGGTCGCGTGGGCACCCCCGAGGACGTGGCCGATGCGGTGGCCTTCCTGGCCTCCCACGACAGCCGCTGGGTGACCGGCCACTGGCTGGACGCCTCAGGAGGAACTCTGCTGTAACGGTCCCCTGCCATCCGGCCCCGGCGAACCGCAAGACCGGGAGGCGAGCCGGCGGCGCCTGGCGGCCGACGTCCGCAAGCAGGCCGACGAGCGCTTGTACGCGACGGTGGCGCGTCAGGTGAAAACAGGCAGCGTGCTAGCTGCTTTTCATCGGCAACCACCTATGAAACAGCCGCCTGGTGCCAGGCCGTCCAGGGCGTTCCCGCCCCGATCCCGTTCCATGAGTCGTTTCACACCGCTGACGCTTTGAAACGTATCCATGAAGCGATCGCGAGGTGAGCGACGACAACTTTTCCCGCGTGGAAGCCTTCGACTGCCCGATGTCCTCCTGCGCCGCCTCGGCCGGATCGCCCTGCTGCACCGGCCGGGGCAAGGTGGCCGCCCAGTACCACACCGCCCGGTTCCGGCTCGTGCCGTCCCTGGTCAAGGTGCTCAACGTGTCGATCCCGGCGCTGCGCAAACCCGGGACCGCGTGGACGGAACTGCCCCGCCCCGCCGCCGGTCCCCAGACGTCCGGACACGCCGGGATCGGCTACGCCCGCGCCTCGCGGCGCCCCGAACTCGAGCGGGCCGTCGCCCTGGCCCGGGAGATGCGCGCCTCCGGCGTCGCGGTCACCCTGGCCGTCCACGAGCACAAGCGGCTCGGGCGCGGCCTGGCGCTGGCCGAGCTGGCCGAGCATTTGCGCGCCTGCGACGTCGGCCTGGAGTTCCTCACCGGCGAGCTGCAAGGCAGCCACGATCCGTCTGGCGTGGTGTTCACCGTGCTGGCCGCCCTGTCCGGGATGGAACGCGAATACATCCGCGACCGCACCCTGGAAGGTCACGAGTCCGCCCGCAAGAACGGCAAGGCCATCGGCGGCGCCACCGTCACCGATGAGGCCATGCTGTCCATGGCCCTGCACCTGCGCGGCCAAGGCCTCAGCCTCCGCGAGATCGCCTCCCGCCTGGTCATCACCCAGGGCGCCAAGAGAGGCCGGCGCCCCTCCCCGGCCACCGTCATGCGCATGCTCCGCGACCACGACACCAGCATCACCGAGCTGGGCACCGGAGCTGACAATGCGAAGCAACGGCCGTAATCCCCGGCCGGCACCCGAGCCGCGAACTGTCCCTGGCATCATGATCTGACACCGTGATCAAACCGAGACGCCAGTCGGCGGCTTCCGCGTTTCCGTAGGTCAGATGCAACTTCGTTGAAAATTTCTTCATTGCTACTGGGACCCCTCAACGCGGCGTGCTCACTCGCCCCTGTCCTGAGCCGTCCGGTTGAGGACGATGTCGAGCAGGCCGGGGAAGCGGGTCTCCAGATCGTCGCGGCGCAGCGTGAGGTAGAGCTTGCGACCGGCGCGGCGCTGGCGGATCACGCCGCTCTCGCGCAGGGCTCGCCAGTGGTG
>NZ_JBFAHK010000050.1:0-21550 GCF_040802095.1 Nonomuraea sp. NPDC050783 | reverse complement strand
GGACACGGTCGTCCTGGACAAGACCGGCACCGTCACCGAGGGCCGGATGACGCTGGTCGGCGTGCACCTGGCCGAGGGCGAGAGCGAGGAGGAGGTGCTGCGCCTGGCCGGCGCGCTGGAGCACGCCTCCGAGCACCCGATCGCCCAGGCCATCGCCCGCGAGGCGCGCGGCGAGGCCGCGGCGGGGGACGCGACCGTGGAGGACTTCGCCAACGTCGAGGGGCTCGGCGTGCGGGGCGTCGTGGACGGGCACGCGGTGCTGGTCGGCCGGCCGCGGCTGCTGGCCGAGCGGTCGCAGCACCTGCCCGGCGAGCTGCGCGACAAGCTGGCCGAGGAGCAGGGCAAGGGCCGCACGGTCGTCGCGGCCGGCTGGGACGGCAGGGCCAGGGCGCTGCTGGTGGTGGCGGACGTGGTCAAGCCGACCAGCGAGGAGGCCGTCGCGCGGCTGCGGGCGCTGGGGCTCACGCCGGTGCTGCTGACCGGCGACAACGAGGCCGTCGCCCGCACGGTCGCCGCCGAGGTGGGCATCGACGAGGTCATCGCCGAGGTGCTGCCCGCCGAGAAGGTGGACGTGGTCAAGCGGTTGCAGGCCGAGGGCAAGGTCGTGGCCATGGTGGGCGACGGGGTCAACGACGCCGCCGCCCTGGCCCAGGCCGACCTCGGGCTGGCGATGGGCACGGGCACCGACGCCGCCATCGAGGCGAGCGACCTGACCCTGGTCCGCGGCGACCTGCGGGTGGCGCCGGACGCCATCCGGCTCTCGCGCCGGACGCTGGCCGTCATCAAGGGGAACCTGTTCTGGGCGTTCGCGTACAACGTGGCGGCGCTGCCGCTGGCGGCGGCGGGGCTGCTCAACCCGATGATCGCGGGGGCGGCGATGGCGTTCTCCAGCGTGTTCGTGGTCAGCAACAGCCTGCGCCTACGCCGGTTCCGCTGAGCGGCGGGCGCTCGCCCACCTGACGGCCGGTGCCATCGCGGCGCCGGCCGCCGCGAACATCGCCCCGAGGGCCAGCCAGCCGAGCGTCCCGCCGCCGAGCACGAGCGCGGTCAGCGCGACCGGGCCGAGCATGCGGGCCACGGCGGTGCCGGTGCCGAAGAAGCCCTGGTACTGGCCCTGGCGCTGGTCCGGGGCGAGGCCGAAGCTGATCTCCCAGGAGCCGGCGGCCAGCAACATCTCGCCGCCGACCAGCAGGGCCGCGCCGAGCAGCAGGAACGGCCAGCCGTACGGGCTGAGCGCGAACACCGCGCAGGACAGCAGCATCACCAGCCCGGCCCGGCGTACCGACGAGGACGCCTCCCGCAGGCTCCGCACCCGGCGGGCCACCCGCACCTGGAACAGCAGCACGCTGCCGGTGTTGATCAGGAGCAGCACGGCCGTCACCCAGGACGGCGCCGAGGTGCGCCCGGCGATCCACAGCGGGACGATCACGCTCAGCAGCGGCATGTAGAAGAGCAGCACCGCGTTGATCAGCGTGACGAGCGCGTAGGGGCGGTCCCTGAGCACGGTCATGCGGGCCGCCGCCGGGGCTGTCGCGGGACGCGGCACGGCGGGCAGGCGCAGCAGGAGCACCGCCGCGGCGAGGAAGCCGGCGGCGTCGAGGGCGAACAGCGCCGTGTACGCGGCCGGGGTGTCCAGCCACAGCGCGAGGCCGCCGAGCCCGGCCCCCACCGCGAGGCCGCCGTTCAGCGTGGACTGGAGGAGCGCGCGGGCCGCCGTCCGCCCGGCGGGCGGCACCAGGCCGGCGAGCAGGGCCTGGCGGGCGGCCGACAGGCCGGTCTGCGCGACGCCGTACAGGCAGGTCACCAGCAGGAACGGCGCGAACGAGCGGACGAACGCGAACGAGGCCACCGCGAGGGCGGTCGTGACCGCCAGCGCCACGGCGACGCCGCGCGGGCCGCGCCGGTCGGCGAGCTGCCCGAGCGGGACCCCGGCGACCATCCCCGCCGCCCAGCCCAGCGTGAGGCCGAGGCCGATCTGGGTGGCGGGCAGGCCCACGACCTTCGCGAAGTAGAAGGCTGAGGCGACGAGGTAGGCCCCGTCGCCGACGGAGTTCGCGAACTGCGCCCGCGCCAGCCCGCGCCGCGCGCGCGTCGCGGCACCGGCACCGGCGCCCGCGGGAGCGGGAGCGGAAGCAGGGGCGGGAGCAGGAGCGGGAGCGGAGGCGGAGGGAACGAGAGCGAGAGCGGGGGCGGCGGTGGCCGGGGCGGGAGTGGTCATGGCTGGTAGGACTCCGGGGTCATGCGGGTCGCGACGCCGATCCGGTTCCACGCGTTGATCGCCGCCACCGCCACCACGAGCGCCGCCAGCTCCTCCTCGTCGAAGTGCTCCGCCGCCCGCCGCCACACCTCGTCGCTCACGTCGTCCGTGGACAGCCGGGTCGCGGCCTCGGTGAAGGCGAGGGCCGCCCGCTCCCGCTCGGTGAAGAACGGCGCCTCCCGCCACACCACGACCGCGTGCAGCCGGGCGTCGCTCTCGCCTTCCTTCTTGGCGTCGGCGCTGTGCATGTCGACGCAGTAGACGCAGCCGTTGATCTGGCTGGCCCGCAGGTTGATCAGGTGGACGAGGGACGAGGGGAGCGGGCTCGCGGCCACGAACCGGTCCAGCGTGGCCATCCCCCGGTAGGCGTCCCGGACCAGTGAGGAGAGCTCCATACGTGAGGTCATGCCTTCATCCTGACCCGCCGCTTGTCCCAGGATAAGCTCCAATATCGCGCGAAATGATTGGGCCAAGATGGACGTGCACATCACCCTCGGCGAGGGCCGCGGCGACCTGGCCGCCCAGGTGTACCGGCAGCTCCTGGACGCCATCCTCGACGGCCGCCTGCGCTCCGGCGAGCGCCTGCCGCCCACCAGGGAGCTGGCCCGCCGCCTCGACCTGTCCAGGAACACCGTCGCCCTCGCCTACGACCGCCTGGTCGCCGACGGCTTCCTGGTGGGCAGGGCGGGCGCGGGCACGTTCGTCTCGGCCGAGCCGGTACGCGGCCGCGCCGCCCCCAAGGGCGTCATCCGCCCGCGCCCGCTCTGGCGCGGCATCGAGCCGCCCGCCGCCGTACCGCCGGCCCCGTACGACTTCCGCGCCGGCATGCCCGACGCCCGCCTGTTCCCCATGCAGACCTGGCGCCGCCTGGTGGCCCGCGAGCTGCGCGCAGGCGCGGCCGGTTACGCGGACCCGGCCGGGCACGCGCCGCTGCGCGAGGCCGTCTCGCGGCACATCGGCATCAGCCGCTCGGTCCACGCGGGCCCGGACGACGTGATCGTCACCAACGGCGCCCAGCAGGCCCTGGACCTCGTCGGCCGGGTGCTGATCGAGCCGGGGGCGTGCGTGGCCGTCGAGGAGCCGGGCTACTGGCCGGCCCGCCTGCTGTTCCGCTCCCTCGGCGCGCGCGTCGTCCCGGTCCCGGTGGACGCCGAGGGCATCGACGTGGCGGCGATCCCGGGCACGGCCCGTGCCGTGTACGTGACGCCGTCCCACCAGTTCCCGCTGGGCACGCCCATGTCGCTGGCCCGCCGCGCCGCCCTGCTGGCCTGGGCCGAGCGCCGCAGCGCGGTGATCGTCGAGGACGACTACGACAGCGAGTTCCGCTTCGGCGACCGGCCGCTCGAACCCCTGCAGAGCCTCGACCGGGCCGGCCGGGTGATCTACGTGGGCTCGTTCTCCAAGACCCTGCTCCCCATGCTGCGGCTCGGCTTCCTCGTCGCCCCGGCCTCCCTCGGGCCCGCGCTGCGCACGGCCAGGAAGCTGTCGGACTGGCACGGGGAGCTGCCCACCCAGGCGGCGCTGGCCTGCTTCATCGACGAGGGGCTGCTGGCCCGGCACATCAGGAAGGCGACCCGCGAGTACGCCGCCCGCCACGCCATGATCGCCGAGGCGCTGGCCGCCGACGACCGGCTGCGGCCGGTGCCCGCCAGCGCCGGGCTGCACCTGTGCGCCCGTCTGGTGCCCGGCGTGTCGGTCGAGCCGGCGCCGGGGCTGGCGGTGGAGCGGCTGGAGACGTACTGCGAGGAGGGCGCGCCCCAGCCCGGTCTGGTGCTGGGGTACGGCGGGATCGCCCGCGACCTGATCCCGGAGGGCCTGCGCCTGCTCAGCGGGTCGCTGCGGGGGCCGTGACCGCTGCGGGGCCGTGATCGCTGCGGGGGCCGTGATCGCTGCGGGGGCCTTGATCGCTACAGGACCGTGATCGCTACGGGTGCCGGCGGCTCCAGAACCGCCGGCCGCGATCACCTGACATCCCGGGGTCATCGGGAGCCGACGGTTGTTGCACGATCACCACCGTCGTCCGGGCGTGCCGGGCGCAGTACATGCTGGTCGAGGGCAGGAAGATGCGGCTGAGCAGCCCGCGTCTCCCCCGGCCCAGCACCAGCAGATCGCCCTCCCTGGCGAGATCGACGAGATGGTAGCCGGGATCGCCGACCCGGCCGATCGCGGCCGTCGTGAGGTCGCCGGGCACCCCGCCGGCCACGTCCTCGAACGCCGCCGCGATCACCTCGGCGCAGCGGGCCTCCTCGCCCGCCCGCACCGCGTGCTGCACGGGCAGAGCCTCGGGGAAGGGGTGGACCGGCGCGCGGCTGACGTGCACGGCGACCAGGGCCATCCGGTGCAGCCTGGCCGCCCCGATGGCCCAGGCCAGCGCCCAGCGCGAGGCCGGGGACTCGTCCACCCCCACGATCAGCCTCGCACCGCCGGGCAGATCCTGTTCCACGGCGCCTCCTGATGAGAAGTACGACCATAGTGCGCCACCCGGCCGGTTACCGGGAGGTGGGACTTTGCGAACTCTGGAGTCGTCGGCGAGGGCGGGCGTAGCATGCGGGGGTGGACCGAGGGTGGGTGCGACCCCGTCCCGCCCTCGACCGGCGACTGGACGGGGCGCTGACGCACAGGCTCACCACTGTCGTGGCGTCCACCGGCTACGGCAAGTCCGTGGCGCTGGCCGGCTGGAGCAGGGCCGTCGGTGCCGTCCTCCACCTGCTGGGGCCCGCCGACCGCGACCTGCCCACGCTGGCCGGGGCGGTGGCCGCGGGGCTCTCCCGCGCGGTGCCCGGCCTGCCCGCCGACCTGGTGACGGTCGCGCAGGCGCCGCTCGGCCCCGACGCCGACGAGCTGTCCAGGGCGGCGGCGCTGGCGGGCGGGCTGGCCGAGGCGCTGGCCGAAGCGCTTTCCGTGGCGTTCTCCGGCGGGCCGTCCGGCCGGTCGCCCCGGGCGCTGGCACTGGTGCTCGACGGCATCGAGGCGATCGCGGACGCGCCGGGCCCGGTCCGGTACGTCGAGACGCTGGTCCGCGTCGCGCCCCGGCACCTGCACGTGGTCACCGCCTCGCGGGTTCCCCTGCCGTTCCCGACCGCGCGGCTGCGCCAGGACCACGAGGTCCTCGACCTGGACGCCGCCGACCTGGCGCTCACCCCCGAGGAGACCGCCGACTGGGCCCGCGAGCGGCTGGGGGAGCCGGGCGCCGCCATCGCGCCCACGCTGCACCGGGCCTGCGCCGGCTGGCCCGCCGCGGTGCGCGCCGCGCTCGACGCGCTGGCCCGCGACGATCCGGCCACCTGGCCGCGCACCGCCGCCGGGCTGGCCGCCACCTCCTCCACGCTGGAGCGCCTCACGCTGGAGGCGTTCAAGGACCTGCCGGCCGCCATGCGGGAGCTGCTGCGCGCCGCGACCGTGCTGCCCGTCCTCACCGAGGAGCTGGCCGCGGCGCTCGGCGCGCCGCCCGGCACCCTGGAGTCACTGGCCGGTCGCGGCCTGTTCCTCGAAGCCGCGGAGGACGGTCACCGCCTCACCAGCACCAGCGCGCACGTCCTGGCCGCGCACGCGCCGCTCGACCGCCACGAGGCCCACGACGTGGCCGCCGTCGCCGCCCGCTGGTACGCCGGGCACGACCGCCCCGAGCTGGCCCTGCGCGCCGCGGTCGCCACCCGGCACGAGGGCCTGGCGGCCGGGCTGCTCGACGCCTACGGCCTGCTGCTGGCCGAGCGCGGCGACGTGGTGGCCGCGCTGACCCTGCTGCCCGACGCCGCCCGCCGCGCGCCCCCGATGCTCAGGCTGGCCGGCATCGCCGAGCAGAACCGCGGCCACTGGAACCGGGCCCGCGCCCTGCTCGCCCGCGCCGCCCAGGGCCCGGCCTTCGACGCCTTCGTGGCCCGGCGGCTGGCCTTCATCGACCACCTGCGCGGCGACTACGACACCGCCTTCGCGCTGTACCGGCGGGGCCACGAGCACGGCTTCCCGCCCGCCGACGCCGCGATGTGCGCCGCCTCCATGGCGTCGGTCCTCTGGCTGAAGGGCGAGCGGGCGGGCTGCGCCGAGCTGGCCGAGCGGGCGCTGGAGGAGGCGTCGGCCGCCGGCGACCCGGCCGCCCTGGCGATGGCGCACACCGTCCTGGCGATGCTCGCCGCGCTCGACGGCGACCGCCGCGCCAACGACGCCCATTACCTGCGCGCCCTGGAGTACGCCGAGCGCGCCGGCGACGCCGTGCAGCTCATCCGCATCCACGCCAACCGCGCCTCCCGCCACCTGGACGAGGGCGCCTACGCCGAGGCCCTGGCCGAGACCGACGCCGCCGCCCGCCTGGCCGACCTGGTGGCCTTCGCCCCGTACGCGGCGCTCAGCGCCTCCAACCGGGCCAAGGCCCTGATCGGGCTCGGCCGCCTGGAGGAGGCCGCCACCGAGGCCGCCGCCGCGCTGTCCGCCTGGGAGGCGATGGGCTCCCGGCTGGTCGGTTACGCGTTGGATCGGCTGGCCGAGGTGCACGCCCTGCGCGGCGACCGGGTCACGGCGGCCGCGCTCTACCGGCGCAGCATCGCCGAGACGCCCCCCGACGACGTGCAGAAGCTGTCCCACGCCCTCAACGGGCTGGCCGAGCTGCTGGCCGCCGACGATCCCGAGGAGGCCGTCCGGGTGGCCGGGCGGGCGCTGGAGCACGCCGGCGGCATCGCGGGGGTGAGCGCGCGGGTGGTGGCCGCCCGCGCGGCGCTGGCGGCCGGGCACGCCGGGCGGGCCAGGGAGCTGCTGGACGAGGCCGAGCCGCACGCGGTCCGGCGCAGGGACCACGCCGCCAGGGCGGCCATCACCGAGCTGCGCGCCCAGCTCGACGGCGACGCCGCGCTGGCCGACGAGGCCGTGCGCGCGTGGGCGGCGCTCGGCAACCCCGTCGGGCAGGCCAGGGCCGAGCTGGTCAGGGCCGCGCTCGCCGACCCCGTGGCCGGCAGGGACGCCGCCGTCCGGGTGCGCGAGCGCCTGCACGCGATCGGCTGCCGGGCGCTCGACGACCGCGTGGACGCGCTGATCGCCCGCGCCGCGCCCGAGCCGGAGGCGCGGGTGGTGGTCGAGACGATGGGAACGTTCCGCGTGCTGCTGGGCGGCGTGGCCGTGCCGCGTACCGCCTGGCAGTCGCGCAAGGCCCGCGACCTGCTGAAGATCCTGGTGAGCCGCCGGGGGAGCGGGATCAGCAGGGAACGCCTGGTCGAGCTGCTCTGGCCCGGCCAGGAGGACGAGGCCGTCGGGCTGCGCCGGCTGAACGTCATGGTCTCCACGCTGCGCGCGGTGCTCGACCCCGGCCGCGAGCGGCCGCCGGACGACCTGGTCGTCTCCGAGGAGGGCGCGCTGCGCCTGGACCTGGCGCACGTGGACGTGGACGTCGAGGTCTTCCTCCGTCTGGCCGCCGAGGCCGCCCGGCTGGACCAGGCCGGGCGGCCGGCCGAGGCACTGGAGCGGTGGGCGGCCGCCGAGAGCGCCTACGGCGGCGAGTTCTGCGAGGAGGACCCGTACGCGGACTGGGCCGTGGGCCTGCGCGAGCAGGCCCGCCTCGGGTACGTCCAGGCCGCGGCGCGGCTGGCCGCCGCCCGCGCGGACGAGCGGCGCTACGAGGAGTCCGCGCGTTACTGGTTGCGGCTGCTGGAGCGCGACCGCTACGACGAGCGCGCCCACCTGGGCCTGGTCCGGGTGCTCGACCTGGCCGGCCGCAGGGGCGACGCCCGCCGGCGCTACCACGTCTACGCCGAGCTGATGCGCGAGCTGGAGGTCGAGCCCGCCCCGTACCCCGCCTGAACCAGACCTGAACCGGGCGGGGAGATGGTGCCCCACATGAGAACGGTCATCGTCCGGCTGGTCGAGCCCGAGCAGTCGGGCGGCCAGCTCCGCGGGCTGGTCGAGGAGATCGGGGGCGAGCCGGTGCCGTTCAGCGGGCCGGAGGCACTGCTCGAACTGCTGCGCGCGGCCGCGGGGATTAATGGGCAAATCAGCGACGGAGCCGCCTGAACCGGGCGCGAACCTCCTCTTCTCACCATGAGAGCGGAAGGAGGGGGCGATGAACGGGCAACTGGAAGGCGGCTGGCCGTTCGCCGGGCGGCGGGGGCCGCTGGCGAGCGTACGGGAGGCGCTGCGTTCGGATGCGGGGGTGATGATCGCCGGTGAGGCGGGGGTCGGCAAGAGCAGGCTGGCGGCGCAGGCGCTGGCCGGGCTGGAGGGGTACGCGGTCGTGCGCGCGCTCGGCACGCAGACCGCGGCGGCGATCCCGTTCGGCGCGTTCGCGCACGTGCTGACCGGGCCGCCGGCGAGCGGCGAGAACCTGCTGCGCTGGGCGACGCGCCACCTGTGCGCGTGCGGCCCGGGCGAGCCGCTGGTGAGCGTGGACGACGCGCACCGGCTGGACCCGGCCTCGGCGGCCCTGGTCCACTACCTCGCCGAGCGCGGCGAGGCGCGGCTGCTGGTGACGGCGCGCAGCGGGGAGCCGCTGCCGGCGCCCGTGGCGGCGCTGTGGAAGGACGAGCTGATCCCCAGGATCGAGCTGCCGCCGCTGACCGAGGACGAGGTGGGCCGGGTGCTGGCGGGCGCGCTCGGCGGTGCGGTGGCGGCCGAGACCGTCCGGCACCTGGCGAGGGTGAGCGGGGGGAACGCGCTCTACCTGCGCGAGGTCGTGCACGCCGGGCGCGCGTCCGGCTGCCTGGCCGAGCGGGACGGCCAGTGGCGCTGGCGCGGCGCGCTGTCGGTCACCACCCGGCTGCGCGAGCTGGTCGGCGAGCGGATCGGCCACCTCGACGAGGAGGAGCGCGAGGTGCTGGAGCTGGTGGCCTTCGGCGAGCCGCTGGGCGCGGCGCCGCTGGCCGCGCTGACCTCGGCCCGCGCCGTCGAGCGGGTGGAGAACCGCGGGCTGGTCGTCACCGTCGGCGACGACCGGCGCGAGCACCTGCGCCTCGGCCATCCCCTGTACGGCGAGGTGGTGCGGGCCGGCTGCGGCACGCTGCGCACCAGGCGGCGGCTGCGGATGCTGGCCGAGGCCCTGGAGGCGACGGGGCTGCGGCGGCGCGAGGACCAGCTCAGGGCGGCCGTGTGGCGGCTGGACAGCGGCTCGGCCACCGATCCCGGCACGCTGGTCGCGGCGGCCAGGCTGGCGTGGGGGCGCGAGGACCCCCGGCTGGCGGCGCGGCTGGTCAGGGCCGCGATCGACGCGGGGGCGGGGGTGCCGGCGGTGGCGTTGCTCGGCGAGCTCCTGATGGTGCTGGGCGACGCGGACGCCGCCGTGGCGGAGCTGCGGCGGGCCGCCCCGGAGGCGGTGACCGAGGGGGAGCGCGCCCTGCACGCCTGCAGCCTGGGCATCAACCTGGCGTGGGCGGGCGCGGACGCCGAGGCGTGCCGGGTGCTCGACCTGGCCGTCGAGCAGGCGAGAGACCCGGTGTGGCGGCAGGAGGCGTACGTCTACCGCTGCGTGGCCGACTGCTTCGCGGGGCGGCTGAGCGGGGCGGCGCTGGCGCTGGAGCGGGCGCGCGCCGACGGGCCGCTGACGGCGCGCTCGCAGGCGCACGCCGACTCGATGGAGGCGTGGGTGGCGGCCTACCGGGGGCGCGGCGAGCACGCGCTGGCCATCGCCCGGCGGGTGATGCCGGAGGCGGAGGGCTGGAAGGACGAGGCGCCGCACGCGCTGCCGTCGTTCCTGGACGCCATGTGCGTCGCGCGGATCTGCTCGGGGCGGCTGGAGGACGCCGCCAGGACCGCCGAGCAGGGCATGGAGCTGCGCGCGGCCGAGCTGTCGGTGTCGGGGTTCGGCGCGCACCGGGCGGTCGTCAGCCGGCTGCGCGGCCAGGCGGCCGAGGCCGTCCAGTGGTGCGCGGACGACCTGGCCAGGGCGCCCGCGCGCGAGCCCTACCCGGGCCGGGTGCTGGCCGAGCAGGCGCACGCGCTGGCGCTGCTGGGCCGGATGGAGCAGGCGGGGGAGGCGCTGGCGCGGGCCGAGGAGCCGGCGTCGCGGTGGGCGTTCACCCGGCAGCACGTGCTGCACGCGCGGGTCTGGGTGGCGGCCGCGGGCGGCGACCTCGGCGCGGCCGTCCGGCTGTGCCGGGAGGCGGCGGCGCACGCCGAGCGGCACGAGCTGGCCGGCGGCCTGATGTTCGCCCTGCACGACCTGGTACGGCTGGGCGCGCCCGGCGAGGCCGCCGAGCGGCTGTCCGCGCTGCGGGTGGACGGCCCGCTCGCGCCGCTGCTGGCCCGGCACGCCCGCGCGATCGGCGATCCGGCCGCGCTGGCGGCGGTGGCGGCCGAGTTCGAGCGGTGCGGCCTGCTGCTGTACGCGGCCGAGGCCACCGCGCAGGAGGCGGCCGCCCACCGCTCGGCCGGGCGCGGCACCCTGGCCAAGGGCGCGCGGACCAGGGCGTGGGCACTGGCCAGGCGCTGCCCGGGGGTGGTCACGCCGGCGCTGGTGGAGCTGGCCACGCCCGACCTGACGCCGCGGCAGCGGGAGTGCCTGCGGCTGGCCGCGGCCGGGCTGACGAACCGGCAGATCGCCGCCCGGCTGACGCTTTCCACCCGGACGGCGGCCAACCACCTGCAGGCCGCCTACGACAAGCTCGGCGTCAACGACCGCACTCAGGTGGGGCGGCTGCTGGCGGCGTTGTGAGCCGTCAGACGAGCTTGAGCAGGCCCTCGTACAGGGTCTCGCGCTCGGCGGCGGACAGGACGCCGTACGGCGGGCCGGCCCGCAGGTTCGTCTCCGCCTCGACGCGGGCGCGCAGCGGGCCGTCCCGCAGGCCGACGATCCCGGCCGCGGTCAGGCCCGCCGCCCGCCAGGCCGCGGCGTGGGCGTCGGCGCGGTGGTGGCGGAGCGCGGCCAGCCGGTTGAACAGCAGCACGCCGGGGGGCGTGCCGGCCGGCTCGTACGGCGGCGCCACCAGCTCCAGCGCGCCGCCCGGCACCCGCTCGGCCCGCTCCAGCACCCGGCCCGCCAGGCCGGCCAGGAGCGGCAGGTCGTGCTCCGCCCAGACGCGGGCGGTCGCGGCGGCGTGGATCCCGTACAGGCGGTGGACGAACTCCAGGCCGCGGGCGGTCAGCCGCAGCGTCCCGTCGCCGGCGTCGGCGAGCGTGCCCTCGTCCAGGTGCTCCTGGAGGTCGCCGTCCCGGTCGGCCGCGTCGTGGTAGCGGTAGATCACGGCCAGGCCGTCCCTGGTGAGGGGGCGCAGGGGCAGCGTGAAGCGCAGGTCGAACAGGAGCCCCGGCGTGATGCCGGAGGCCGCGGCCAGCTCGGTGGCCGCGCGGCGGGCGGCGGCGTGCACGTTGACGTGGGCCGCGTCGATGACCGGCGCGATCGCCGCCGCGTATACGTCCAAAGCCTGAAATTTCGACATTGGCGGTCATTATGCCGTCCGGGGGACGGCGGGATGACGTGTGGATCCGTCCGGTATGGTCACCTCATGATCGGCCTGCCCGACGCGCCCCGCTTCCCCGCCGCGGGGCGCGCGTGAACGCGGGGTTCATCGGGCAGGCGGCGGGCCTGTTCGCCGTCACCAACATCGACGACATCGTGCTGCTGGCGCTGTTCTTCGCCCAGGGCGCCGGACGCCCGGGCGCCGCGGCGCGCGTCGTGCTCGGCCAGTACCTCGGCTTCACCGCCATCCTCGCGGTGTCCGTGGCCGCCGCGCTGGGGGCCACGCTGCTGCCGGAGTCCGTCCTGCCGTACCTCGGCCTGCTCCCCCTGGCCCTGGGGATCAAGGCGGCCTGGGAGGTCTGGCGCGAGCGCGGCGGCGGCGACGACGATGACGACGGCGCCCGGTCCGTACGCCCGGGCGGCCCCGGGACGATGGAGGTCGCCGCGATCACCTTCGCCAACGGCGGCGACAACGTGGGCGTGTACGTCCCGGTGTTCGCCACGTCCGGCCCCGGCGGCATCGCCGGCTACACGGCCGTCTTCCTCGTGCTGGTGGGCGTCTGCTGCCTGGCCGGCCGCTTCTTCGCCACCCGCCCGCCGGTCGCCCGCGCGCTGGGCCGCTGGGGGGACGTCCTGTTCCCGCTCGTGCTGATCGGCGTCGGCGTGGCCATCCTCGTCGAGGGCCTGGCCTTCTGAGCCGCGACGTGCCGGCGGGTCACTCGACGGTGCGCAGGATCTGCTCGATCGAGGCCGTACGGGAGCGCAGCTCGGCCACGTCGGCGGCCACGCGTTGCTGGGCGTCCATCGAGCTCTCGGCGAGCTGCTCGTAGCGGCGCACCAGCCGGCGCAGGTCCTCGGCCTGGTCGGCCTGGAGCCGGCTCTTGCGCCAGTCGAACATGCCCACGACGACGATCGCGATCAGGAAGGTGACCAGCACCAGCACGCCGAGGTAGAAGATCGCCTCGGGCCAGGACATCGCCCCATCCAGCATCAGGAGTGCTCCTCGGCTCCGGGACCCTTTCCCGGGTCCTCCTGGGTCAGCGTCTTCGCCGCCTCGGCCAGCACCGCGGCCGTCAGGCGCAGGTCGAAGTCCGCGACCTCGTAGTACTTCATGGCCTTGCCGTCCTCCGACAGCTCCAGCGTGCCGACGACCAGGCCGGCGGCTTCGAGCTTGCGCAGGTGCATGTGGAGGAGCGGGCGGCTGACGCCGATCTCGCGAGCCAGGTGGCTGACGTAGTCACGGCCTTCGGCCAGCCGCGCGACGATGCGCAGCCGGAGCGGGTTGGCCAGCGCCGCCAGCATCTCCACCAGGTCGTCGCCGGTCGGCCCGGCCGCGTTCATGGCATCCCATCAGGTGTAAGAATTTCTTTACAGGGTAGCACCGGCGGCTCGCGGCCGGCAACGCCGGCTCAGCGGGCGGCGGCCTCCGGCTCGGCGACGGCGTGCCGCCCGCCGCGCTCCGGCGCCCGGCCGGCCAGGGTCAGGCCGAGGGCCAGGCAGACCAGCGGGATCGCCGGGACGACGTACCGGATGTCGTAGGCGGCCAGGAAGGGCGGCGAGGCGACGAGCGCCAGCGCGGCCAGCGCCGGGAGCAGCGCGTCCCAGCGCCGCCGCCGCACCGCCAGGCCGAACGCCGCCACCAGCGCCAGCACCAGCAGCGGGAACGGCACGTACCCGAAGCGCTGGTAGGCCCGCAGCCAGCCGGCGAACGGCTCCACCACGCGCGTGGCGGCCGGCCCCGCCTCGTACGCCTCCGCCACGCCCCGCACCGACGCGCTGATCGGCCGCTCGGCGGCCGGGAGCTTGTAGGGCGTCTTCTCGTCCACCGCCGTGCGCTCCCAGCGCAGCAGCTGCTTGAGGTCGGTCGCCACCGCCGCGAGGTAGTCGCCGGGCTGGGCAAGGATGGCCCGCCGGGCGAACTCCCCGGCGAGCTGGTTGCGGTTGGCCGTCCCCGGCACCTTGGGCAGCGGGGAGAAGCTCTCCCACAGCCAGTGGGGCGGGTAGGGGCGCTGCTCGACGGGCATGTCCGGGCACAGCACGGCCAGCCGCTCGGGCGGGTCGATCACCGCGCAGTCGGCGAAGCTCATGGTCCTGGACCACAGGAAGTTGCCGTCGGCCTGGGTGAGCGCGAAGGTGCCCTTCTCGACCCTGGTCCAGGTCGCGTACGCGCCCAGCGGGACCGCCCCGGCCACCGCCAGCGCCAGCAGCGGGCGCCAGCCGTACCGCCGCGCCAGCAGGTAGGCGGCCGCGAGCAGCAGCAGCGGCAGGCCGACCGTGCGGGTGATGCCGGCCAGGCCGAGCAGCAGCCCGCCGGTCGCCGCGGTGGCCGGGGTGACGCGCCACACCAGGAGCGCGACGGCCGCCGTGACGAGCACGACGAAGACCGCGTCCGCCATGATCATGTGTTCGAGGAGGATCAGGAACTCGTCGTAGAGCAGCGGGGTGACCAGCAGCGCCGCTCCCCAGCCGGGCAGGCCGCGCCGGCGGAGCAGGGCGTACACGCCGACCGCGAGCGCCGGCCCGAGCAGGTGCTGCAGGACGGTCACGAGCGTGAGGCTGTGGGCCGGGCGCAGCAGCGCCAGCAGCAGGGAGTAGCCGGACGGCCGGGTGGTGCCGGGCGTCAGCTCCTCGCGCAGGAAGGCGAAGGAGTCGCCGTAGAACAGCAGCGCGGGCGGGAACCCGAGCACGGCGAGCACGCGCAGCCCGATGGCGGGCAGCAGGGCGACGACCAGTGCGCGATGGGCCAAGGTGGTGCAGCTTCCTCGTGTGCCGGGCTTATCACCTTATCGGGACCCGGCCCGTGGGAGCCCTTGCCGCCACCGTGACCGAATGTGATTCTGGAAAGCGCCTCGGAACCCGCCACCGGAGGACGCATGACAGCCGCCATCGACAAAGCCGCCATCGACAAAGAAGCACTGCGCAGGAAATACCGCGAGGAGCGCGACAAGCGACTCCGCCCGGACGGCAACGACCAGTACCTCCGCCTGCCCGCGGACCGCCTCGGCGACCCCTACACACCGCGGACCGCCCGCGCCCCCAGGACCGACCACGTCACGGTCGCGGTCGTCGGCGGCGGCTTCGCCGGGCTGCTCACCGGCGCCCGGCTGAAGGAGGCCGGCGTCCAGGACGTCCGCCTGCTGGACAAGGCCGGCGACTTCGGCGGCACCTGGTACTGGAACCGCTATCCGGGCGCGCAGTGCGACACGGCGTCGTACGTCTACATGCCGCTCCTGGAGGAGACCGGCCACATGCCGAGCGAGAAGTACGCGCACGCGCCCGAGATCCTGGAGCACTGCCGCCGCATCGGCAAGCACTACGGCCTCTACGACGACGCCCTGTTCCACACCGAGGTCGTCGGCCTGGAATGGCTCGGCGGGCGCTGGCTGGTGCGCACCGACCGCGGCGACGCCTTCACCGCCCAGTTCGTCGTCATGGGCATCGGCCCGCTGCACGTGCCGAAGCTGCCGGGCATCCCCGGCATCGGCGACTTCCGCGGCCACTCCTTCCACACCAGCCGCTGGGACTACGCCTACACGGGCGGCGACCCGCTCGGCGCTCCCCTGGACCGGCTGGCCGACCGGCGGGTGGCGATCATCGGCACCGGCGCGACCGCCGTCCAGTGCGTCCCCCACCTGGCCAGGGCCTGCGCCGAGCTGTACGTCTTCCAGCGCACCCCGTCCAGCGTGGACGTGCGCGGCAACCGCCCCACCGACCCCGAGTGGTTCGCCCGCGTCGCCACGCCCGGCTGGCAGCGGCGCTGGCTGGAGAACTTCACCGCCCTGCAGACCGGCGGCCAGGCCGAGCAGGACCTGGTGATGGACGGCTGGACCGACCTGGCCCGCCGGGTCCGGGCCAAGGTCGCCGAGCTGGCCGAGATCACCCCGCGGACCCTGCTGGCCGCCTTCGAGGACTCCGACTTCGAGAAGATGGAGGAGATCCGCGCCCGCGTGGACGCCGTCGTGCGCGACCCGGCCACCGCCCGCGCGCTCAAGGCGTGGTACCGCCAGCTCTGCAAGCGCCCCTGCTTCCACGACGAGTACCTCCAGGCGTTCAACCTGCCGGGCGTCCACCTGGTGGACACCGACGGCAAGGGCGTCGAGCGCGTCACGGAGCGGGGCGTCGTGGCGGCCGGCCGCGAGTACGAGGTGGACTGCGTCATCTACGCCTCCGGCTTCGAGGTCGGCACCGACTACACCCGCCGCGCCGGCTACGACCCGATCGGCCGTGGCGGCCGCCGGTTGTCGGAGCACTGGGCGGGCGGCATGCGCTCGCTGCACGGCATCCACGTGCACGGCTTCCCCAACGCCTTCCTCGTCGGCCACACCCAGGGCGCGAACCTGCTGTCCAACATCCCCCACAACCTCACCGAGGCCGGTCACACCGTCGCCACTGTCGTCGCGCACGCCCTGCGCCACGGCCACACCGAGGTCGAGGTCACCGAGGAGGCCGAGAACGGCTGGGTGGAGCTGCTGCTGTCCGGCCCGGGGCCGCTGCTCGGCTCGCCCGACTGCACACCCGGCTACTACAACAACGAAGGCCGTGACCTGGGCGTACGCGGACGGTTGAACGGCGGGTATCCCCACGGGGCGATGGCGTTCTTCGCCTATATTGACCGGTGGCGGTCCTCCGGGGCCTTCGAGGGGCTCCGGTTCCATCCCTGATCAGTGCTGAGGGAGTCGCATGCACCGCGTCACGGCACAAGACGGCACGTCCATCGCCTACGACCGGCTGGGGTCCGGCCCGGCGCTCATCCTGGTGGGCGGCGCCACCGCCGACCGCTCGCACCACGCGCCGCTCGCCGACGAGCTGGCCGGGCACTTCACCGTCTACAACTACGACCGGCGCGGCCGGGGCGACAGCGGCGACACGCCGCCGTACGCGGTGGAGCGCGAGATCGAGGACCTCGCGGCGCTGATGGAGGCCGCGGGCGGCGCCGCCCACCTCTACGGCGCCTCCTCCGGCGGCGCGCTCGCCCTGGAGGCCGCCGCGGCCGGGCTGCCGGTGGCCAGGCTCGCCGTGTACGAGGTCCCGTACGACCTGTCGGAGGACGGCGGGCGCCGCCGCCGCGAGTACGCCGAGCGCCTGGGCGCGCTGCTCGCCGAGGGCCGGCGCGGCGAGGCGTTCGCGCTGTTCATGCGGCTGTCCGGGGCCTCCGAGGAGATGGTCGAGCAGGCCAGGGAGGCCCCGTCGTGGGCGGCCCGCGAGGCCGTGGCCCCCACGCTCGCCCACGACGCCGCCCTCCTGGGCGACGGCCGCCCGCCCCTCGACCGCCTGGCCAGGGTCCACTGCCCGACGCTGGTGGCCACGGGAGGCGGGGGCTCCGGCGGGTGCTCCTTCGAGGAGGCCGCCGACGCCGTGGCCGGCGTGCTGCCGGTGCCGGAGCGGGTGGTCGTCGAGGACCAGACCCACCTGGTCGAGCCCAAGGCCCTGGCCCCGGTGCTCATCCGGTTCTTCCGCCCGTGACGCCGCGCGCCGCCTGACACCTGACGCCCGACGCCCGGCGGCGGCGGAAAGCTACACCCAGCACTACTGCCTCGCCCGGCCCCCGGTGGATAGCGTCACACCCGTGCTCAACAGGACCGCGCTGGAAGCGCTCACCCGCAGGCCGCTGCCGTTCCTGCGGTCGGCGTGGCCGTGGCGGTGCGCGGCGTACCTGGTGGCCAGCGCGGTGCCCGGCGCGGCGGTCGGGCTGGTCGCGGCGGCGGTGCTGCTCCTGCCCAAGCCCGTGGGCGTGCCGGCGGGGGTGGCCCTGCTGGCGGCGATCGTGCTGCCGCTCGCCCGGTTCGAGCGGCTACGGCTGCGGCTGGTGGACGCCGTGCCCCTGCCGCCCGTGCCGCGCCCGTGGCGACGGGAGCTGGGGCTGGCGGTCATGACGCTGCTGGCGCTGTGGTGGATCGACCTGGTCATGGTGGCGTTCATGGTGGCCGGTCCCGTGCTGCTCGTCCTCACGCCGGCCGTGCAGCCGACCGTGTCGACGCAGGCCGGGATCGCGGCGAGCGTCGCCGGCGTGCTGCTGCTGCCGGTCGCGGCGTACACCGTCACGGCCTGGGGCGGCGGCCGGGGCGCGATGGCGCGGGCGGTCCTCGCGCCGCAGGGCTCGGAGCTGAGCGAGGTGCTGCGCTCGCGGGCCCGCCTGGTGGACGCCTTCGAGACCGAGCGGCGCAGGATCGAGCGCGACCTGCACGACGGCGCGCAGCAGCGGCTGGTCGCGCTGTCGATGACGCTCGGCATGGCCCGGCTGGACCTGCCCGAGGGCTCCGAGGTGGCCCGGCTCATCGGGCTGGCCCACGGCGAGGCCAAGCAGGCGCTGGAGGAGCTGCGCGAGCTGATCCGCGGGGTGCACGCGCCGATCCTCACCGACCGCGGCCTGGTCGCGGCGGTGCGCGACGTGGCCGGCCGCTCGCCGGTCCCCGTGGACGTGGACCTCGACGTGCCGTCCCGGCTGCCCGCGCCCGTCGAGGTCACCGCGTACTACGTGATCAGCGAGGCCCTGGCGAACGTCGCCAAGCACAGCGGCGCCGCGCGGGCGTCGGTCACCGGCCGCGTGGAGCGCGGAACGCTGGTGGTCGAGGTCCGCGACGACGGCGCGGGCGGCGCCGATCCGGCCCGGGGCACCGGGCTGACGGGGCTGGCCGACCGGTTGTCGGTGGTGGAGGGCAGACTGTCGCTGTCCAGCCCGGCCGGCGGGCCGACCCTGCTGAGAGTGGAGATTCCGTGCGCGTGGTGATCGCCGAGGACGCCGTCCTGCTCAGGGAGGGCCTGGCCGGGCTGCTCGAACGCTTCGGCCACACCGTCGCCGCCGCGGTCGGCGACGCGCCCGGCCTGCTGGCGGCCGTGGCCGAGCACCGCCCCGACGCGGTGGTGACCGACGTGCGGATGCCGCCCGGCTTCAGCGACGAGGGCCTGCGGGCGGCGCTGGAGCTGCGCGCCCGCCACCCGGAGCTGGCGGTGCTGGTGCTCAGCCAGTACGTCGAGCAGACCTACGCGGCCGAGCTGCTCGACTCCGGCGCCGGGGCGGGCGTCGGCTACCTGCTGAAGGACCGCGTCGGCGACGTGCGCGAGTTCGTGGCCGCGCTCGACCGGGTGGCGGCGGGCGGCACCGTGGTGGACCCCGAGGTGGTGCGGCAGCTCCTGCGGCGGCGGCGCGACCCGATCGACCGGCTCACGCCGCGCGAGCAGGAGGTGCTGGGGCTGATCGCGGAGGGGCGCACGAACGCCTCGATCGCCAGGGAGCTGTTCGTCACGGAGGCGGCCGTGGCCAAGCACATCGCGAACATCTTCGCCAAGCTCGACCTCCCGCCGGCCGCCGACGGCCACCGCCGGGTGCTCGCGGTGCTGGCCTACCTGCGGCAGGACTGAGCACGTCATCCGCCAGCGCGTCATATGCCACGGACAGTCCCTGAAAGTTAGGGTTCGGTGGCATGAACGAGCAGTGGCAGGAGATCGGCGACCGGGTCTACGTCCGCCGGCACCGGTCGTACGACATGAACACGGGCCTCATCGTGGGTGACGACGGGCACTGCCTGGTGCTCGACACCCGCTCCTCGCACCGCGAGGCCGCGGACCTCGTCGAGGCGATCAGGACGATCACCTCCGGGCCCTGGACGGTCGTCAACAGCCACTCGCACTTCGACCACTACTTCGGCAACGCGCTCTTCCGCCCGGCCGAGATCTGGGGCCACACCCGGTGCGCGGAGGAGATCGAGCAGTACGGCGAGCAGCAGCGCGCCCTGCTGGCGCAACGGCAGCCCGAGCGGCGCGAGGAGTTCGAGGAGGTGACGATCGTGGCGCCGGACTGCACGTTCACCAGCGCCGCGAGCCTCGACATCGGCGGCCGCATGGTGCACCTGCGGTATTTCGGGCTCGGGCACAGCAGCAACGACGTCGTGGTCCACGTGCCGGACGCGGGGGTGGTCTTCGCCGGTGACCTGCTGGAGGAGGGCGCGCCGCCCGCGTTCTCGGACTCGTACCCGCTGGACTGGCCGGGCACGCTCGCCGCGATGCTCAGGGAGATGCCCGAGCCGGTGGTCGTGCCGGGGCACGGCGCGGTGGTGGACCGGGCGTACGCGCTGGGGCAGCAGGCCGAGCTGGCTCTGGTGGCCGACCTGGCCAAGCGGGCGCACGTGGAGGGGCTGCGTGACCTGATCAGGCGCTTCCCCTACCCGGAGGAGGTGAGCAAGGAGGCGATCGCGCGGGCCTTCCTGCAGCTCGACGCCTGATCTCCGGCTGGACGCCCGGACCTGCGCCTGACTATAGTGCAAATTGCACTATAGAAGGGGGCATCATGGCGCAACGCCACGACCTGGTCGGCATGACCGTGCTGGCCCTGCTCACGGTGCGCGCCGCCCACCCGTACGAGCTGCATCGGCTCATCGTCGAGTGGCACAAGGACTACATCACGGGCCTGCCGCGCAGCCTCTACCACGCGGTCGAGCGGCTGGCCCGCGACGAGCTGATCGTGCCCGCCAAGACCGACCGCGAGGGCCGCCGGCCCGAGCGCACGGTCTACGAGATCACCGACGAGGGCCGCGAGGAGCTGGCCGCCCGGCTGCGCCGGCTCCTGGAGCGGCCCGACCCCGACCGGCGGGCGTTCGTCGCCGCGGTCTCGCTCATGGGCTGCCTGCCGCTGCCCGAGGTCCGGCGGGCGCTGCGTGCCCGCGCGGCGACGATCGAGGGCGCCCTCGCCGGGATGGACGCCCACCTGCGGGCGATGGCCGGCAGCGGCCTGCCCGCCGTGCTGATGGTCGAGGTCGAGTACGAGCAGGCGCTGCACCGGGCCGAGCTGGCCTGGCTCGGCGACCTGCTCGACCGGCTGGACAAGGGCGAGCTCGACTGGAGCCCGCCCGCCTGACGAGAGAACGGCCGCCGGGGTGCGCCAACACCCCGGCGGCCGGCATCCGAACAAGGCGCCTGCCCTGCCCGAACTCGCCTTCACAGGATAGGCGCCGCGACCGAGGGAGCTGTGCCATGTCCACCACCGAGTCCACCACCGAGTCCACCACCGAGTCCACCACCGCATCGATCGCGGAGATCAACCGCCTGCTCGACCGCCTGACGGAGACCTGGAACGCCGGGGACTCCGCCGGCTACGCCGGGCTGTTCACCGAGGACGCCGACTACATCACGTTCTTCGGCCTGCACCTCCAGGGCCGCGAGGCGATCGAGGAGACGCACCGCGGGCTGTTCAGAACCGCGATCAAGCTCGGCGAGAGCCGGGCCGAGCCGCATATCAGGTTCCTGACGGACGACGTCGCCGTGGTCGTCAGCCTCGGGACGTCATCGGTGGCCGGCGTCCCCGACCCGAGCAGGGACTCCGTCGTCACCCTCACCGCGCTGCGCACCCCCGGGGGCTGGCGCTTCGCCGCCTTCCAGAACTCCCGGGTCCAGAACCTCCAGAGCCAGGGCCAGGGTCAGGGTGAGGGCCAGGGTCAGGGCCTCGGATCGGCCGAGCGGTGACCCGCCGGCTGATCACCGCGGTAGCCGGGGTGGTGACCGCGCCCGTCGAGCAGGTGTGGCCGCTGCTGCGGCGGCAGGTGCCCGCCAAGGAGGTCGGCGAGCGTTTCCTGGCCTACCAGGGCGACTGGTGGTACCGGGGCGAGTGGACGGTCACCGCCCACCCGGACGGCACGCGCGTGGAGTACCGCGTCTACAGCGTGGCCGGCCCGTTCTGGGCGGTGGCCCTGGCCAACCGGCTGTTCATCGGGTACGGCGAGCGGACGCGCCGGTCGTTCGCCGAGGGCCTGGCCGGGATCGCGGGGGAGCTGGGCGGCTCCGCGCGCCTCACCTAGCCGCGAGCGCGCTTCCCCGCGGGCCCGCCGGCGGGCCCCCCGGGGCGGCCGGCCCGCAGACCCCCCCCGCCGTGAGCACGGCACCCGACGGGCTGGGTGTGGTTTAGGTTGCGCTGGGGGGGCCCGGGGCCGCCC
>NZ_JBFAHK010000049.1:0-23471 GCF_040802095.1 Nonomuraea sp. NPDC050783 | reverse complement strand
GTCGCCGTGGCGGCCGCGCTGCGCGCCGACCTGGACACGGCCGTGGCCGCCGCGCTGGCCGAGGCCCGCTCCGCCCGCGCCGACGCCGACCAGGCACACCGCGAGAAGACCGAGGCCGACACCCGCGCCGAGCTGGCCGAGCGCCGCACCCGAGACGCCCGCGAACGCCAGGAGGCCGCTGAGCAGGCCGCCCGCCGCGTCCGGCAGGAGGCCGACCGCCAGATCGCCGACGCCAAGACCGACGCCCGCGCCGCCTGGGCCCAGGCCGCCGAGCACGAACGCGCCCGCGGCGCCGCCGAGCAGGCCCGCGACACCGCCGAGCAGGCCCGCGAGGACGCCCTGCGCGAGCGTGACCAGGCCATGGCCGAGCGCGAGGCGAAGATCGCCGAGCTGGAGGAGACCCGCCGCGAGCTCGACCGGCTGCGCGCCGCCGCCGCCGAGCACGCCCGCCAGGCCGCGACCCTGCGGGCCGAGCTCGCCGACGCCGTCGCTGCCCGCGAACGCGCCGAGCGCGACAGCCGCCAGGCCCAGGCCCGGGCCGAGACCGCCGAGGGCCACGCCGAGATCGCCCGGCAGCAGGCGACCGACGCGCGCCTGGCTCTGGCCGTCGCCCAGGGTGAGGCCGCCACCGCGGCGCGGCTGCAGGAGCGCGCCGAGGACGAGCTGCGCCAGGTCGGCGCCGAGCGCGACCTTCAGCGCGAGCGCGCTGTGGCCGCCGAGCAGCAGGCCCGCGCCGCCCAGGCCGAACGCGAGCGCGACGCCGGACAGGTCCGGGACCTGCGTGACAGGCTGGCCGCCGCGCAGGCCGCCGCCGGGCTGGTGCTGCCCGAGCTGGCCGACCTCGGCGGCGACCTCGGCGACGGGGCGCGCGGCGTGTTGCTGCCCGAGGTCGGCATCGCCGTCGCCCGGCAGCCGGACGGCCTCGTGGTGCTGCACCACCAGGACCGGCAGATCCGGCTGGGCGACGGCCGGCACGTTCGCGCCCTGGCGGCTGGCCTGCTCGCCGCCTCCTCACGTACATGACATGGAAGGAGAGGGGGCCAACCTCCACGACCGCGAGGGCGGAACACCTCCGTTGCCGCTTACCTGGCTACTCTGTCCGGCACCGGGCAACGCAACACCCAGCGCGCCTGCCGCTCCCTGTGCCCCCGGTCCGGTGGCATCCCCGTACGGACATCGCCACTTGGCGGCTACTTTCCGTTATGGTTAGAACGCTCACAGCGACGCAAGCGGGCACCTTCGCCGACGCCCTCTCCCCTCGCGAAGATCGGACGACAAGGACCACACCATCGCGGCGCCTCCGGCGACCAGCGGGCGCCCCACCCCAGGGAGTGCGTATGAAGCACAGGTTCGTGACAGCTGCAGGCGCCACGCTGCTCGGGATCTCCGGGCTGCTCGTGGCAGGACCCCCGGCGGACGCGGCGGCGTCCGCGCCCCGCTCGCTCTCGGTGTACGAGCACGACGACTTCAAGGGCCGCTCGGCATACCTCACGGGCAACGACGCCAACTTCATCAACAACTACTGGTCCGGCACCGGGGCGAGCATCAACGACAACATCAGCTCGTTCAGGAACCAGGGCGACCAGCGCGCGGTGATGTACTCCGACGCCAACTACTCCGGCGCCGCCTACTCCGCGCTCGCCCACTCCGAGGACAGCGACCTCACCCACAACAGCCACAACCCCTCCAACTTCGACAACGTCGCCAGCTCCGTCCGTTTCGTGATCTAGCAAGCCGCAGGGCGGCGGCCCGCAGCGCTACGAGGAAGCACACCATGCCGAATCTCTTTCCTCCGGCCGCTCGCCGCCGCCCCGCCTGGCCGCCCCGCGCGGGGCGGCTCGCGGCCGCGGCTGGCCTCGTCCTCCTGACCGGGTGCGCGCGCCCGCCGAAGGCGCCCGTACCGGAACCGCCCCCCGTGAGCGCCGAGGCCCGCAGCCTCACCGTCCCCTTCGACGCCTTCACCCTGTCCCGGCTCGACATCCAGACGATCGAGTACGCCGAGGACCTGCTCACCCGCGCCTGCATGCGGGCCGCCGGCTTCGACTGGGAGATGCTACCGCCGCCCGCCTCCACCGACAGTGACCCCATGCACCGGCGACGCTACGGCGTGATCGAACCCGAGGTCGCCGAGCGGTACGGCTACCACCTGCCACCCCTGGCCCCCGACCAGCGGGCCCGCGAACAGGTGTGGCGACGACGCGAGGCCCTGCCCCTCGCCCGCAGGCGCACCGCGTACGGGCCGGACGGTCAGGGCGGCTGCCGGCGCACCGCTCGCCTGCGGGTGGCCGAGGGCGTACCGGCGCTCGATCAGCAGCAGTTGAACAGCTACATCGGCAGCACGTTCACAGCCTCCCAGCGGATGCCCGCCGTCATGGCGGCGTTCGAGGCGTGGAGCAGGTGCATGAGCGGCAAGGGGTTCACCTACGACACGCCCCTGGCCGCCGCCGGCGATCCGGCCTGGATGAAATCCGACCTGACCTCGCCACGAGAGATCGCCGTCGCCGTGGCCGACGTCGAGTGCAAACAGACGACCGGCCTGGTCGCCGTCTGGTCCGCCGCCGACAAGGCCGTACAGCTCGACGCCATCGCCGCCCACCGCGGAGACTTCGACCGCTTCCGCGACGCCCGCGACGCCGAACTACGCGCCGCCCGCCGCATCATCGGCAACGGCTGACACCCTTTCGGTCAGAACGCGAGGCCGCACCAACACACGTCTATGAACACAAGACGTGATCGGACAGATACTTATTGTGTCAGATCGTTATAGTCTCCGGCCATCACCCCCAAAGCGCCGCGCATCTGCCGGCATGCCGCGTGCTGCCCGGAGCGTGCCCACCAGGGGCATGACCAAGGAGACCCTGTGCAGTTCAAAAGCTTCTGGTCCTTCCGATCGCCCTGCTCACGACAGCGTGCGTGACCACGGCCGCCACGGCGAGCACCTCATCCGCACCCGCCGCGGCGACCCTGGCCGACGCGCTGGACTGCAGCGACGACCACCGCCGCCGTTTCAACCGCAAGCGGGTCGCGGCCGCGCCCCCCGCCCGCGACAGCGGAGAGATCCGGCTGGAACAGGCCGGCGCCGTGCTCGGGCCGCTGGCCGACCAGCTGGCCGCCGCGGCGGCCGGACTGCGCGCCGATCTGGACCAGGCCGTCGCCGACACGCTGGCCCAGGCCCGCTCCGCCCGTGCCGACGCCGACCAGGCCCGCCGCGAGAAAACCGAGGCCGACACCCGCACCGAGCTGGCCGAACGCCGCGCCCAGGCCGCGCGCGAGGCCCAGCAGGCCGCCGAGCAGGCCGCCCGCCGCGTCCGGCAGCAAGCACCACCTGATCACCGAGGCCACCGGCATCCCGCTCGCGGTCATCTTGACCGGCGCCAACCGCAACGATGTCACCCAGTTGCGCCCGCTTCTGGACGCGATCCCGAAGGTGCGCGGCAAGCGTGGCCGCCCTCGCCAGCGTCCCGATGTGGTACTCGCCGACCGCGGCTACGACCATGACAAGTACCGCCGCCTGGTGCGCGAGCTGCAGATCCGTCCGTTGATCGCCCGCCGCGGCACCGAACACGGCTCCGGCCTGGGCAAACAACGCTGGGTCGCGGAACAGACCTTCGCCCTGCTGCACGCCTTCCGCCGCCTGCGCATCCGCTGGGAGATCCGCGCCGACATTCACGAAACCGTCCTCGAACTGGCCTGCGCACTCATCTGCTGGCGACGCCTCACTTCATTGCGTTAGGCGCTCTAAGCGGTTCGGCGATGCTCAGCACACCGTGACGGTGAACGACGACTCGGCGCAACTGGTTGGGTCGTACTCGAATCTCAGCTGGGCCCAGGTTCCGCTGGAAGTCACCCTGAAGGCAGGCTGGAACATCCTCCGGTTCCAGCACCGCTCCTGGCGGGCCGAACTGAATGACGTCGAAGTCGCCTGAGTCGGTCAGGATGCCGCGGGCGGCAGGATCGCCTCCACCAGCGACCGGGCCCGGCGGGCGGGCCCGCCGGCGCCGAGGGCTTGGACCGAGGCGTACACGCCTTCCATGATCAGGGTCAGGTGGTCGGCCAGGGCGGCGGGGTCGCCGACCTGGCTGACCTCCGCCAGCTCCTTCACGAGTTCGACGATGCGCTCGTGAGCCCACCTCTTCAGGCCGGTGGCGTGCTGGTGACAGGCGACCTCCGGATCGGGGAACTCGGTCAAGGTCATGAGGAAGGGACAGCCTCGGCTGTGACCCGGTCGGGTCTGGACGACGAGTTCGTCGAACAGCGCCAGGATGCGATCGCGGGGGCTGCGGCCGTCGGCCAGGGTCGCCTGGGCGAACCATTCCCGGTAGGCGCGCTCGCTGCGCTCCACGTAGGCGGCGACCAGATCGTCCTTCGAGGGGAACAGACGGTAGAGCGTGATGGGGGCGATCTCCGCCTTGGCGGCGATCTTGTCCACGCCCACTCGGTGAATGCCGTTCCAGTAGAACAGGTCGTGCGCGACCTCGAGCACGTGTTCCCGGGTCTCTGCCGATGAGCGTCGTCTGCGGACCTTCGAGCTGGCCATATGAGCAGCCTATCTGTGGAGGAGACGTCCCTTGATGTGCCGGTTGCCCCTGTTCTCAGGGATCTGTATGGTTTGTTAGGAAACGACCCCTAACATTAACAGGACTTCTCCATGACAGGACTGACAGGCAAGACGGCCCTGGTGACAGGGGCATCGCGAGGCATCGGGCGTGCGATCGCCGAGCGCCTCGGCGCCGAGGGCGCCCTCGTCGCGGTGCATTACGGCAGCAACGACAGCGCCGCGCGGGACGTCGTGGCGACCATCCGATCGAACGGCGGCCAGGCCTTCCCCGTACGCGCGGAACTCGGTGTGGACGGGGACGTGGACACCCTGTTCGCCGGCCTCGAAACCGGCCTCGACGGGCGGCCCCTCGACATCCTGGTGAACAACGCCGCCATCCAGGACTACGACGCCACCATCGAGGCGGCCACCGAGAAGCAGTACGAACACGTCTTCGCGGTCAACGTGCGAGCGCCGCTGTTCATCACCCAGCGTGCGCTCACCCTCATGCCCAACGGCGGCCGCATCATCAACGTGTCCTCGGGCGTGACGTGGTTCGCGATCCCGGAGGTTGTCTACTCCATGAGCAAGGGAGCGCTGAACGTTCTCACCCGATCGCTCGCCCACACCCAGGGCGCACGCGGCATCACCGTCAACACCGTGTCCCCCGGCGTCACCGAGACCGACATGAACGCGTGGCTGAGCGACGGCGAGGCCGCACAGGCGATTGCCGGCCTAGCCGCGCTGGGCCGCGTCGGGAAGCCCGCCGACATCGGTGACGTGGTGGTCTTCTTCGCCTCGGACGACGCGCGCTGGGTGACCGGTCAGGTCCTCGAGGTCAACGGCGGCCTCTTCCTGGGACCTCGCGTCGAACGATGACCGTCCCGAACCAGGCCCGTCGAGCTCCGGCGTCGACGTCCAGAAGGCTTGCATGAGCGTCGCTACGACGCACCGTACCCATCAGCGGACGGGCCCTGCCCTGGCCGCCTTGTTCTCGGGGTCGTTCATCATGGGGATGGCCGAGCTGCTGGTCGTCGGCGTCCTGCACCTGATCGCCACAAATCTGGACGTGCCCCTCAGCAGCACCGGCGTTCTCGTGACCTGACCAGCTACGCGTTCGGGCTGGCGATGGGCGGTCCGGTACTGACAGTGCCGACCATGCGCGTGAGCCGCCGCCGACTTCTTTGGGGTCGATGGCGGTCTACGGGGGTCAACCCACATAAGCCCAAAACCCACATTGAGTGGATCTTGAAGGGTTCTTTCAGCCGCTGACCTGTCGGTTACGCGGCGGGCGTATCTGAGATGTGAGCTTCCCCTCATAGCGTGGAGACCGCACCAGGAGAGGTTTGGTCGTGGCTGGAACCACGAGGTGGCACTTTGATCCGGAGTTCCGGGCTGGGGCGGTGCGTATCGTGAAGGAGACCGGCAAGCCCGTCGCGCGCATCGCGCGAGACCGGGGCATCAACGAGTACACGCTGGACAACTGGGTGCAGATGGACCGGCACGTAGCAGGGGTCGGGCGGGACGGCAACGGAGGCGGCAAGCTGAAGGAGTCTGAGCAGGAGGAGCTGGCGCGGCTGCGGCGGGAGAAGGCTGAGCTGGTCAAGCAGCACGCCAAGGACAGGGCCGCCTGGGAGCAGGAGCGCGCGGAGCTGGAGGACGAGCGTGATGTCCTCAAACGATCCGTGGTCCTATGGGTCAAGGACTCGCTGAACCGATGACCGTGGTGGAGTTCATCGAGTCCCAGAGGACCGAGTTCGGTGTCCCCCACACGATCTGCTTCCGTGCGCTGGGAGTATCGTCCTCGTGGTTCTACAAGTAGAGGAACCGCAGGCCAACGGCTCGCCAGGAGCGGCGCGCCCGTCTGGATGAGGAGATCAAGCGGCACTTCGCCGCTTCCGGTGGCACCTACGGGTCGCCCCGCATCACCCAGGACCTGCGGGCCGGGGGCTGGCAGCTGCCGGAGAACACCGTGGCCAGGCGGATGGCCGAGCTCGGCCTGGCCGGCCGCAGGCCGAAGAGACCGCGTTCGCTGACCCGGCAGGGCAAGCGGCCGGCCGCGCCGGATATGGTCCGCCGGAAGTTCGACGCGGTCGCGCCGGACGTGTGGTGCGGCGATGTGACGCAGATCGACACCGATGAGGGCAAGCTGTACCTGGCCACGGTCGAGGGCCTGTTCTCCCGCCGGCTGCTCGGCTACGCCATGTCCGAACACCATGACGCGGCGCTGACCTGCCTCGCTGCAGATGGCTGTGGTCACGCGGGGTGGTGATGTGGACGGGGTGATCTTCCACTCCGATCGCGGCTCGGAATATACGGCTGCCCGCTACCAGGCCGAATGCCGCAAGCACGGAGCGGTGCAGTCGATGGGCCGGGTTGGGTGCGCGCTCGGCAACGCCGCCTCGGAGGCGTTCGACAGCATCCTGAAGGTCGAGTTCGTGCACCGTCACCGCTTCCGTACTCGCGCGGAGGCCCGGCTGAAGATCGCGACCTGGATCGCGGACTTCTACACCATCAACCGCAGGCGCGGTGCCCATGACGGGCTGCCACCTGTCACATTCGAGCGTCAGATGATCGAGAAGCGGCAAGCATCAACGGTCCTGCTGAGGACCGCTGTGGCAGAGAACCGTCTCCACACTTTGAGGGGATTGACACCCCAAAGGTAGTGGGGCTCCCGCTGTGTGTTGAAGGCCGTCCAACTGTCGAAGGATGACGCGTCCGCGAGATTCTCCTGTGTCGGCGCCGCGGGTCGCGCGGTGCGCGGCCGCGGCCCGCGCGAGACCGGGAACGGTGGCCGGCCCCGGGGAGAGGCCACCCAGGGCCGCGGCCGAGGTCAGCAGCCGACGTCGGTTGATGCCCTGCTCCTGATGCCCTGCTCCGGCATGACTCCCTTTCCTGCCAGACGTGATGCTGCCGACAGATCACACAGCGCATGATCGCCGACGGCGTCCCACAACCGCCACAGAGCCGGTACATTGCCGGGACTCCCCCGGACTCCGGGCGCCCGGCACGCGAAACCCCTCGCCACACGGAGGCGATTCCCGCGCACCTCCGGGCCGGCAAAGATAGGCGGCTCCACAAAAGAACCATAAATTCGCCATAGGCTTGCCACATAAATCCGGGCCGTCTCCGGAATATTCGACGACCGTTCCCGCTCGCGGCCATGGCCTCGCAGCAGATCCGAACATCCCAATGCCTACCGGCCCGACGCCGGCTCATGCGTGCTCGCAAGGAGATGTTTTTCCAGAACATTAGAAGCATGAGCCGATTTGAGAACCAGCAGGTCACAGCGCACAGCAGCAGATATAATTGAAACTTGATTCATTATCTAAAACCCACTACATGTCCGATATGTCCCCGCATACGACTCCATATGAAGATTGACGCTGCCGAGACGTGCGACGTAATCTGCGGAGCATTCCAAGCGATCTTGGTGAGCGTTTCGCAGGGAACGCTCCGGTCATTAGCCAATGGGGGAACGCACCGTGGTTTTTCGTGCTGTCATAAATCGCGCGGACAGCAGCGAGCGGGTCAGATGAGATGGCCGACCGTGGCCATCACCGGCGGCGCCGGATTCCTCGGATCTCACCTCAGCGAGCGGTTCCGAGCCGAGGGCTCCATGGTTTACTGCGTTGACAACTTCCTGACCGGAGAGGTGTCCAACGTTGAGCACCTGATGGCCGACGACCACTTCCGGCTGATCCGGACGGACGTGTCCCAGCACCTGGTTCTCCCGGACGCCGTGGACGCCGTGCTGCACTTCGCCTCGCCCGCCTCACCCGCGGACTACCTGCGGTTACCCATCGACACGCTCCGGGTCGGATCCAGCGGCACCTTCAACGCCCTGGAACTGGCCAAGGAGAAGGGCGCCCGGTTCGTGCTCGCCTCCACCTCGGAGACGTACGGCGACCCGCTGGTCCACCCGCAGCCGGAGACGTACTGGGGGAACGTAAACCCGGTGGGCCCGCGCGGCGTCTACGACGAGGCCAAGCGCTTCGCCGAGGCCATGACCATGGCCTTCAGGAGGGCCTGCGGCGTCGACACCGCGATCCTGCGCATCTTCAACACCTTCGGTCCGAGGATGCGGCCGTTCGACGGGCGTGCGATCCCCACGTTCATCAGGCAGGCATTGCTCGGCGAGCCGATCACGGTGTCCGGCACCGGCTCGCAGACCCGGTCGATCTGCTACGTGGACGACCTGGTCGAGGGCATCTTCCGGGTGCTCAACTCCGATCTCGGCGGCCCGATCAACCTGGGCAACCCGCACGAGATCTCTATGCTCACGCTGGCCGAGTGGATCAAGGAGCTGACCGGCTCCACGTCGGAGATCGTGTTCATGCCGCAGCCCGAGGACGACCCCAAGATCCGCCGTCCCGACATCACGCTCGCCAAGACCCACCTGGGCTGGATACCCAAGACGTCCATCGAGGACGGCCTGCGGCGCACCATCGCCTGGTTCCGAGAGCATCCGCAGCTTTGGACGGCGGATGACCTGGCACGCACCGGCGCCTAGGACAAAAAGCGCATGAGCACAACTGCCGGGGTCGGCTATGCCGACCTGTTCAGACAGGACCGCTCCCACCCGCACTGGGCTCACGACTACGCCCAGCGCCTGATCGAGCGGCACGGGCCGGAGCGGCGCGTAGTGATCCAGACCAGTATGTCGCCCAGCGGCTGGTTCCACGTCGGCAACTTCCGCGACACCGCCTGCGCGTACCTGGTCCACCGGGCGCTGCGGCGCCTGGGTCAGGACTCGCTGATCCTGCTCAGCTTCGACGACTACGACCCCATCCGGCCCGCCCAGGGCGCCCGCGATCCCGAGCTGACCGGGTACGGCGGGCGTCCGCTGGGCGCCGCCACCGAGCGCAGCACACGGATTTGCCGCCGCTACATCGCCGAACTGAAGCGCATGGGCATCTGCCCGCCGGAGGCGGACGCGGACGGGCGCGTCCCGGCGGAGTTCGGCTGGCAGACCCACTACCAGCACGAACGTTACCTGGCCGGCACCTACGTGCCGCTCCAGCGCCGCTATCTGCGCGGTGCGGGCAAGCTCGGCAGGCTCCTCGGGCAGGTGCCCGAGCACCTGTTCAGCGTCTACTGCGAGCAGTGCGGCCGGGGCGGCACGCGTACGCTCAGGCTCGGCCGTGACCGGGTGCGCTACGCCTGCGACTCTTGCGGCACCCTGACCACCACCCGGCGCGTCGAGCTCGTCAAGCCCGCATGGGCGCTCGACTGGACGCTGCGGGTCACGCACGAGCGCATCGACTGCGAGCCCGCGGGGCAGGATCACTGCAGCGCGGGCAGCACAATGGACCGCACCCGGGCGATCTACCGCGAATACCTGCGCGCGTACCAGCCGGTGATCGTGCCGTACGGCCTGGTCCGCCAGTCCACGGACACCGGCAAGGTGTCGGGGTCGCGCGGCGGCGGGCTGACGCTCACGGATCTTCTGCGGGTCATGCCGCCGCGGTTGATCCTCTTCCTGTACGGCAGGCCCAACTGCCTGTCCGACTTCCGGATCAGCCTGGACTTCGCCCCGTTCGTCGCCGCCTACGCCGCCTACGACCGTTTCCTGGCCCAGGTGCGGGCGGGCGAGCGCCGGGCCACGGCGCTGCACGGGCTCATCGCCAGTGAGGACGCCGACACCGGCCCGCAGCCGGGGATGCGGCACGTGCTGGGGCTGCTCCAGTCGCACTGCTACGACGTGGACCGCGTCATTGCGCTGCTGGGGCCGGCCGCCGCCGAACGGGTGCGACACGCCCGCGCCTGGCTGGCCGCGCACGGCCGCTGCTGGATCGACCGGACGGTCCAGGAGGTGCCCGGCGACCTGCCGGGCGGTGGCGACCTGTCGGCGCGATGGACGCGGGCGTGGTACCGGACCCTCTACCTGACCCTGTTCGGCACCGAGTCGGGGCCGCCGCTACGGCGGCTGACGGAGCTCTTCGGACGGGACGCGCTTGCCGCCGCCGTACGCGTCCACGCCGAGCGCGGCGAGCGTCCCCTGCGTGAACGAGTGCTGTCCCAGCTCAGGCCGGGTGATGGCGATGCGGGTTGAGATCGTCGATCCGATGACGCAGCCGGTGCCCACGGACTGGGAGGTCTTCCGCAAGCAGGAGGGCCTGATCGCGGCCTGGGACGCGGACGCGCTTACCGCGGTGGCCTGGTGCTCCACCCGGCCGATCCGGCTGGGCATCGTCCGCGACGGTGGCCGGGTGGCCGCCGTGTTCAGCGGCGAGGTGGTCGGGCTGCCGCCGCGCGGCGGCAGGTACACCGAGCCGGGCGCACTGCCGCCGCTCGGATGGTTCAACTGCCGCATGCTCATCGGCTTCACCAGCGGATTCGTCTTCGCCGCCGAGCTGCCGGAGGGTGACAGGGCCGCCGTGCTGGCCGCCTTCGAGAAGTCGCTGCGGCGCCGGCTGGGTCGCCATTGCCTGGGCATCGTCTACCGCCAGGTGACCGATGACATGGTGCCGGTGGTGGCGCGCCGCCACCGGCCCCACATCAGGACCACGCCCAACACACAGCTGCGTAACCGCTGGCCCGACATGGAGGACTACTTCGCGGACCTGCCGCGCGATCGGCGTCGCCGGCTGCGCCGGATCCACGAGGAGGCCGCCGATGGCACGCGCGTGCTGGCCGGCGCGGGAGAGATCGACCCGGTGCAGGCCGCCGCGCTGGCCCAGGCCACCCTGCGCAAGCACGGGAGCTCCGAGGCGCCCTTGCCCGTGCGCTACTTCCAGTTGCTCGGTGGCGCGGAGGGCGTGCGGTACTTCGGCCATCTGGCCGGGGACCGGCTGCTCTCCTTCGACTTGGCCTTCGACGACGGGAAGCGGCTGGTCACCACGGTGACCGGCGCGCTGGAGGTTCGCGACGGGGGCCGCCGCAACCTCTACTTCGACCTGTACTTACGCGAGATCGACTACATGATCGGGCACGGCCGCGAGGGTTGCGAGTTCGGCAAGGGGATGGCCGAGCTCAAGCAACGGTTCGGGTGCGAGCTGATTCCCCAGACGGCCGTGCCGGCCGCCTGGTGACCGTCCGCTATTGCGAAAGGCGAACACCATGGAGTTCCCACCCGCGCTCGACGCGCACTTGAAGGCGATCGAGGCCCGCGACCTGGAGGGGTACCTGGCGACGGTGCACCAGGATGTCACGCTGGTCCTGCCCAACGGCAAGCTGCTGCGGGGGGCGGAGGAGATCGCCGCCTACCACCGGGCCTGGTTCTCCGACCACGACTGGTCGCTGAGGGCCGAAACCGTGCGGGTGGAGACGGCCGGGGACGCCGCCTTCGCGCTGCTGTCGGTCGTGTACGACGACCTGGACCCGGACGGCAAGCCGTACCAGAAGCTCTACTACCTGACCTTGTACTTCGTCCGGAGCGACGAGCGGTGGCTGCTCGTCCACGACCAGAACACCTTCCGCTGACGTGGTCGGGCGGAGATTCTCCCAGGGGGGATGGGAGCGGAGCTACCGGGCCGCGGTGGCGCGGGCGTTCGGCACCGTGCCGTACTACCGCGAGATGTGGGCCGAGGCGGGTGCGCGGCGCGAGGAGCCGGCGCCCACCCCTGCGACACGGCTGGAGACGCTGCTGGGCAGGCTGTGCCCACTGGAGGCGCCCTACGAGCGGCGACGCGAGGAGCCCGCCTGGATCGGCGAGTCGGCCGAACTGTTGGAGGCGCTGCGGCTGACCGGCGAGTACCGCGGCGAGCGGCCCCTGTTCGAGGTGCGCCGGGCGCTGCTCGACTGGGGGCGGCTCGGCAGCGCGCGCTACCACGTCCTGCTGAGCGTGGACGCCGAGGTCGCCGGCCCCGAGGTGCGCGAGGCCGGGTTGCGGGCCTTCCGCGCGGCCCGCGAGCCCGCCGTCCTGGGAGACCCCGGCCAGCTCGCCGAGCTGCCCGAGCACCCGGGCCGGGTCCGCCGGCTCGTGCGCGTCCCCCTGAACGGCCGGGACGCGCACGACCGGGACGCGCACGACCGGGACGCGCACGACCGGGACGCGCACGACCGGGACGCGCACGACCGGGACGCGCACGACCGGGACGCGCACGGCCGGGACGCGCACGGCCATGTGCTGCACGACCGGCTCCTCGGCTATCTCGGCGGCCGCCGTCGGGACTGCCGGCGGATCCACCTGAACTGGCGGCGCGTCCACGTCCGCCGGACCCCGGCGGGAATGCTGTTCACGCTGCTGCGCCGACGCCGGCCGACCCTGGTGGGGATCAGCGTGCCCGGCACGGAGGACCTGGCCGTGGACCTGTGCCGGGAGCACGGCACGCCCGTGCTGACCCGCCCTGGGGCGGTGTCGTGATCGGAGCGCGACCCGGGCTGCCCGCGCGCCACCTATGTGCGGGATCTGCTGGCCAGCGGGCTACGCCTGGCCGGCAGGATCGCGTATCTCCGGGTCAGCCCGTTCCGGCGCCACCCGTTCGAGCGCCTCGGAGTGCTGCGGAACTTCCACATCCGCCTCACCCGGCTGCGCGGCCGGGCCATGCCACTCGCCCGTTACCGGCTCGGCGACCTGGTGCACATCAGCCCCGGCGACTGCCGTTGCGGGCGGGCCGCCACGCCCATCGTGCGCGAGGTGCTGGGCCGCGGTCAGGACCGCATCGCCGGGAACGGCGGCCGCCGCCACCGGGGGGACTTCCTCACGTACGTCGCGCAGGTGTCGCGCCGCAGGTCACCCGGCCTTGAGGTCACCGTGCGAACGGCCACCCGGATCACCCCAGAAGCCAACGGAAAGATCAAGATCGTGAAAGCGCTCGAAGATCGCGCGCTTTCCGATGATTCCGCAACTGAGAAAGGTTCCGTGTCACATGTCTTTGAAGAAGACGATCGACCAGCGCATCGCCGAACACCTGAAGGCCACGTACTCCGATGATCACGCAGTACGCAAGCTCTCGCAGCACTTCCGCCGCGAGGGCTACGTGAAGCTGCCCGGCCTGGTTCCGCAGTCGTTGTTCGCGGAGACCAGCGCGGAGGTTCACCGCCTGCTCGACATGCACGAGAAGCGGATCGACATCCACCTGGCCGAGACCGGCAACTCCCCCCGTTACATGAGCACGATCAGCCAGCAGGCGATCGCCAAGGACAGCGAGCTGATCCCGGCGATCTACGAGTCGGAGGCCCTCATGGGCTTCCTGGGCCGGCTGGCGGCGCAGCCGGTCGTCCAGTGCCCCTGGGACGAGGAGAAGTACATCGCTATCCGCCAGCACAAGCAGGGCGACACGCACGGCTGGCACTGGGGCGACTTCAGCTTCACCGTGATCTGGATCATCGAGGCCCCGGAGGCCAAGTACGGCGGCCAGCTACAGACCGTCCCGCACACCGACTGGAACAAGCAGGACCCCCGCGTCGAGGAGTACCTCCAGGAGCATCCGATCAGGACCTGGGGTCATGTCACCGGCGACCTTTACTTCCTGCGCTCCGACACTACCTTGCACCGCACGATCCCCCTCAACGCGGACAAGACACGCATCATCCTCAACACCTGCTGGGCCAGTGAGGCGGACACCAAGAAGGAAGCCACCCACGAGACCATGCACGCGATGTTCGACTGACACATGATGGACCTCATCTGTTCGACAAGGGCGCATGCGGGTGTCAAGGACGCCCGCATGCCGCCCCCCGGCATCACCGCGATGATCCCGTGCTACAACGAGATCGACTGTGTCGAGCGCGCCTACCAGGAGATCCAGGCGGAGCTCGGCAAGTACGACGACGCCGAGCTGCTGTTCATCGATGACGGCAGCACCGACGGCACCCTGGAGGCGATCAAGGGCTTCGCCGCCGTCGATCCCCGGGTGAAGTACCTCTCCTTCGCCAGGAACTTCGGCCTGGAGGCGGCCTTCTCCGCGGGGTTCACATACGCCTCCAAGTCCTGGACCGTGCAGTTCGACGCTGACCTGCAGTCGCCCCCGCACGAGATGCACCGGCTCGTGGCCAAGGCGCTCGAGGGCTACGACGTGGTCTTCGCCGTGCGCGAGAACCGCCAGGACCCCTGGCACCGCAAACTCGGCACCTGGGCGCACCAGACGATCGCCCGGAGCTGGCTCGGCATCGAGCTGCCGCAGGGCGCGTCGGTCTTCCGCGTCGTCAGGACCAGCGTGGCGCGCAAGGTGGTGGGCAGCCGGCTGTCCACGCCGTACTTCATCGCCACCGCGCCACTGATCGGCGCCCGCTACACCACGCTGCCCACCGAGCATCACCCGCGGGTGGACGGCGTCGGTAAGTGGAACCTGCGCAAGCTCTTCCCGCACGCCATCGAGCTGTTCGTCGGATTCTCGTTCCGCCCGCTGGCCTGGCTCATCGGCCTGGCCGCCGCCGCGGTGGCCGGGGACGCCGCGATCGTCGTGCTAGCGCTGGCCGGGTGGCTCGGACAGCTCGCCGTCGTCCTGACCGCCCTGGTCACGTCCCTGGTCACGCTCATGCTGCTTGCCGTGATCGCCCGCTACCTCATCCGGGTGATGCGCGTGCAGGCGATCGGCGTGCCGCGTTACCAGATCCGGGAGGCCAATATCCCGATCCGCGCGGACGAGGCCCTGTACGGACACGAAACCCCCTACGTCGCCGCCGGAGTCCGGGAGAACGCCAGTTGAGAAACCTCATCGTGCTCGGTGGAGGCGAGGACCAGATCCCCGCCTACCGGGAGGGGCGCCGGCTGGGCTATCGGGTGATCGGCGTGGACCAGCGGCCCGACGCGCTCGGGGCAGCCGAGGCCGACGAGTTCCTCTGCATGACCAGCAGGGACCCGGAGGGAATCGCCGCCGCCCTGGGCCCCATCGACGTCGCAGCCGTCATCTCCCCGGCCAGCGACGCCGCACAGGAGTCGGTGGCCGAGCTGAGCCGCATCTATCGCACTCCGCACCGCACCGCGCCCGACGCGCTGCGGTGCACGGTGGACAAGGGCTTCTTCCGGGAGGTGGTCGACCGGCTGGGGCTGCCCGCGTACCGCTACACGCAGGCCGACGACGTCGAGGAGCTGACCAGGGCGGCGGCGGTCCTGGGCTACCCGCTGATCGTCAAGCCGGCCGACTCGTCGGGCAGCAAGGGCATCACCGTGCTCAATGGGCCGGCCGACCTGTCGGGGGCCATCGAGTACGCCCGCGAGAACTCCTTCTCCAGGCAGGTGATCCTGGAGGAGCTGATCGTAGGCCGCCACGGCGCGGTGGAGTCGTTCTTCGCCGACGGGCGGCTGGCGTTCATGGCCGTCACCGACCGCGTTGTCACCGGCCCGCCCGCGATGATCAGCCTGGCCCACGTGGTACCCGCCGACCTGGACCCGTCCGTGTACGCGCGGATAGCCGAGGCAGTCACCGCCATCTGCGCCGAGGTCGGGCACCGGCAGGGCCCGGTGAACTTCGACTTCGTGCTGAAGCCCAGCGGCGACCTCTGCTTCATCGAGATGGGCGCCAGGCTGGGCGGCAACGGGATGCCGCTGATGGTACGGCACGCCTTCGGGCTGAACACGGTCGAGGCGGCCATCCGGCTGGCGCTCGGCGAGCCGCTGGCCATGGACGTCACCGCCATGCGCACCGCCGCGCTGCGCATCCTGACCGCCGAGACCGACGGCGTGCTCACCGCCGTCAAGGGCCTCGACGAACTGCGGAGCATGCCCGAGGTGGTGGACGTCCAGGTGTTCAAGGCACCGGGCGACCACGTACGCGCTTACACGCAGGCCGGGCACAAGCTCGGCTACCTGGTCATGGTCGCCGGCACGCGGGAACAGCTGGAAGACGCGCTCGACCGGGTCCTGAGCACCTTCCGATTCGAGATCGAACCTGATGTGAAAGGCTCCGAATGTTCCCCCGCAAGCCGCTCGGCTTCCTGATTTTCACGGCGCTGGCGGTCGCCGCCGCAGCGTTCGTCTGGTTTGGTCTCCCCCACGACCGGGAGGTGAAGTCGCTGGGCATCTTCCTGGTGAAGCTGCTGCCCTTCATCTTCGCCACCGAGGCCGTGGCCAGGCTTGACGTAGAGTGGGCCAGGCGCTACAGACTGGCACTACTGCTGGTGCCGCCCGCGTTCCTGCTGTACTTCCTGTACTTCGTACCGAAGATCTTCTTCTTCGGAGGGGTGGCGTCCGGCACCGCCGAAGCATTCCATGGCCTGTACTACCACGTCCTGACAGTGACCCCGTTCCTCATCCTGGCGACGGTGCTGGCCTTCCGGCTGGGCGGCGGCACGGCCGCGCTGGTGCGCAGGCTGTCGTACGGGATGCTGCTGCTGATGCTGTCCGGCCTGGAGGACCTCGCCTTCCTCACGGTCAACGACCACACCGACCCGGCCTACGCCACCATCCCCGAGGTGTGGGACTGGGCCTCGCACATGACCGTGTTCCTCGGGCACCCGCCCACCAAGGTCGAGGCGTACGTCTTCATCCTGGTGCACGTGGTGCTGGGGCTGGCGGTGTTCTTCAGCCCGCAGCGCTGGTGGGACGTGCTCAAGGTGCGGGTCGTGCGGACGCGGACGGAGAGCGTGTAGCCATGCTCGCACGCGAGGCGGCGTACGTGCCGCTCACCATCGCGCGCCAGTATGGCGGCGTGGCCGGGCTGCGCCGCCGCCAGCTTCGCGAGGTCAACCGGCTGCTGGACCTGGCCAGGACCCGAGTGCCGTACTACCGCGACGATCCGCGTTACGCGCGCGGGCCGTTGCGCGACCTGGCGGAGCTGGCCGAGCTCCCGGTCCTGGACAAGCAGGTGCTGCGCGAGCAGCCGCTGGAGCGCATGCTGGCCGACGGCGTGGATCCCGAGAAGTGCCTGTCGTTTCAGACCAGCGGCAGCACCGGGCGGCGGGTCAGAATTCTGCACGACCAGGACAGCCACGACTACCACATGGCCGCCTGCGTCCGCAGGTTCCTGGCGACCGGCCGCTACCTGCCCACCGACCGGCTCAGCCACATCCGGCCGTTCGCGCCACCCGCCCGCGTGTTCGAACGGTTCGGACTGTTCCGGCGGCATGTGATCCTCTCGCACCGGCCCATGGCGGAGATCAAGGCGGAGCTGCTGGCCAACCGGCCCAAGGTGCTGATCGGTTACCCGGTCCACCTGCGGGCTCTGCTGCGAGCGCTGACCCCTCAGGAGCTGACGCGGCTACGGCGCACGCTGCGGATCGTGATGACCGAGTCGGAGTTGCTGCTGCCTGAGCATCGGGCCATGCTCGCCACGCAGTTCGGGGCACCGGTCTTCGACGAGTACTCGGCGTTCGAGGTGCTCAACGTGACCTACGACTGCCGCCACAGCCGGGCTCACCTCGGCGAGGACCGCGTCTACTGCGAGATCGTGGACGACCGCGGCCAGCCGGTGCCCGACGGCGAGGAGGGCCAGGTCGTGGTCACCTCGTTCCTGGAGCGGGCGATGCCGCTGCTGCGCTACGGCCTGGGAGACCTCGGCCGCGTCGAGCCGGGCCGTTGCCCCTGCGGGCGGCGCTTCCGCACCCTGCGGCTGACCGCTGGACGCAGCAACGACTACGTCACACTGCCCTCCGGGGAACGGCTCTACCCGGACGCGTTCCTGCACCTGGCCGCCACCCATCCGGGCATCAGCGAGTGCTTCGTCCACCAGCAGGCCGACGGCCTGGTACGCCTCCACGTCGTGCCGAGCGACGAGGCGGCCGGCGAGCAGGTGTTCGCGGCCGCCCGCGCGAAGCTGTTCACGCTGGCCGGCCGGGAGTTCCCGCTGGAGGTCGTGCGGGCGGAGTCCGTACGGATCACCCAGGGCGGCAAGGGCAGGTTCATCACCTCCGACTTCGTCGCGCCCACCGCATGAAACGTCCCGCGGCGGCCACGGTCAAGCGGCTGGCGGCGCTCGTCGGCGGGCGGGCGGCCTTCCGCGGGACGCTGCTGCTGGCCAACCTGGCTCTGCTGGCCGCCTGGGGCCAGCCGGGGTACGCGGCGTACGCGCAGGCCATGGGCGGCGCGGCCGTCCTGTCCTCGATCGCCTCCACGGGCATCGAGAAGTGCGCGCTCAAGCTGATCCCCCGGCTACGTCACACCGTGCCCTTGCTGGTCGGCATCTTCGTGGTACTCGTCGGGGTGCTGCTCGCGGTGGCGCTCGCCGTTCTCGGCGGCATGCTGGCGCTCGGGCGCAGCGGCCCGTGGCCGCTGGTCGCGCTCGCCGGGCTCAGCAACATCTGCTTAGGGCTCAACCAGGTGCTCCTCGGCCTGACCAGGGCCATCGGCAAGCCGGGCCGCGACGTGGCCAACCACCTCGTTCTGTCGTCGGCGCTGGGCTGCTGGACGGGCGTGGCACTGCTGCTCGGGATGACACCGGTGACGTTCCTGGCGTTGTACGCCGGCACGCTGGCCGCCCTCGACCTAGCGCTGCTGCTCGGACTGCGGCCCGACTTCCGCGGGTTGCGGCGCCGCACGCTCGCCAGGGCCGCCATCGGCACGTCGCTGCGCATGGCCGTGCCCGACCTGGCCGGCGGGCTGACGACGAGCCTGATGTTCCTGGCGTTGTCCGTGGCGGGCGCACAGGCGGAGAGCACCGGACTCTACATGGCGGCCACAGCCTCGTCGATCCTGCTCAACGCCTTCTCCTACCTGCTGCGCATCCTGCAGCCCGAAGTGTCCCGGGCGCTGCACCATCGGGACCTGACCACGGCCTACGAGCGGCTGTCACGCTGGCTGCGGCTGCTGATGCTGACCGGCACGCCGTACGTGGCGGCCGCGCTCGCGCTGGCGCCGGCCGTGCTGCGGCCGTACGGCGATGTGGGGGTCGTGATCCTCTACGTCGCCTGCATCCCGGTCATCTTCGCCGTTGGAAGCGCCAACTACCTGATGGAGAACGCCACCCGCCAGGCACTGGACGCGACCGCCGCCGGGGCGGCCGTGTCGCTGGCGGTGATCGGCGCGCTGGCCTTCGTCGTCGTGCCCTGGGCGGGCGCGCTCGGCGCGGTCGCCCTGATCGCGTTCGGTGAGCTGATCCACGCCGGGGCGATCCTGCGCTGGCTGCGGCCGCGATCCTCCCGTCACCTCATGGGGGTGTGAAAGATGGGTACCCAGAGTCCACCTGAGAGAACCGAATCGAGTGAGGAAACCGATCCGCTCGCGGAGACCGAGCAGCGGCTGCTGCCCTCGCCCGCGCGCGGCCTGATCCTTGCCCTCGCGCTGACCGCTGCCGCCGTGGCGCTGGCCCTGGCCGTCTTCGGCGACGGCGCGGGCGGTCCAGGGCAGGCGGCGGCACCCGCGGGCGCGGAGCAGGTCACGGTGGCCGAGTTCGCGCTGCGGCTGTTCGTCGCGGTGGGAATGATCAGCGGGCTGTCCTCGCTCGGCGGCATGCTGGCCCGTCGGCTTGGACAACCCACCGTGGTGGGCCAGATGGTGGCCGGGCTCCTGCTCGGCCCCTCGGCCCTGGGCGCCCTGGCGCCCGGAACGATGGAACTGATCGCGCCGGCCTGGATCGCGCCCAACCTGAACCTCATCGCCCAGGCCGCCCTAGCGATCTTCATGTTCACCGTGGGCAGGGAGTTCGACCCGCAGGTGCTCGGCCGCCAGCGCAGCGTCATCGGGGCGGCCAGCGTGGCCATGATGGCGGTGCCGTTCGCGCTCGGCGCCGTCGCGGCGATCCCGTTCGTCGCCACGATGGCCGGGCCGTCGGGCGGCACCACCGCGTACATGCTGTTCATCGGCACCGCGCTCAGCGTCACCGCCTTCCCGGTGCTCGCCAGGATCGTGCAGGAGTCGGGGCTGTCCGGCACCAGGCTGGGGTCGCTGGCCATGGTGTGCGCGGGCGTGGCGGACGTCATGGCCTGGTGCGCGCTGGCCGTGGTGCTGGCGGTCACGCAGGCGCGCAGCCCGGCCGGGGTGCTGACCGCGGTCGCGCTGACCTGCGGGCTCGTCCTGGTCCTGTTGCTCGTCGTACGTCCCGCGTTGCGTGCCCTCGCCGCCCGCTACGCCGGGACCGGACTGCCCACGCCCGCCGGTCTGGCCCTCGTCCTCGGGCTGATCTTCGCACTGGCCGCGGCCACGGACGCCATCGGCGTTCACGCCATCTTCGGGGCCTTCCTGGCCGGCATCGTGCTGCCACGCGACACCGCCGTGCTCGGTACCGTGCCGGAGCGCCTCGGTACGCTCAACCAGGCCATGCTGCTGCCGGTCTTCTTCGCCTCGATCGGGCTGCAGACCGACATCCGGCTGGCCCTCGGCCACCCGTCCGTGCTGGTCGGCGGGGCGGTGCTCCTCGTGGTCGCCATACTCGGCAAGCTGGGCACCGCCTACGTGGTCGCCCTGGCCGGAGGCATGCCCGGCCGGCCGGCCCTCGGCCTCGGCGTGCTCATGAACGCGCGCGGAGTTACCGAGATCGTCGTGCTCAGCACCGGCTTGAGCGCCGGCGTCATCAGCGGCGGAGCCTTCGCCATGCTCGTGGTGATGGCGCTGGTCACCACCGTCATGGCCGTGCCCGCGCTGCGCGTGCTCAAGCTCTTCAACCCCGCCGGGCCCGCCTACGGGCTCGCGGCCCACCACGCCGTCACCACCGATGGAAAGGACCGACTTTCATGACCTTCACCTCGCTTGTCACCGGGGGCGCCGGGTTCATCGGCTCTCACGTGGCGGCCCACCTGCTGCACGCCGGGCATCAAGTCGTGGTGCTCGACGACCTGTCGGGCGGATTCGCCGCCAACGTGCCCGTCGGTGCCGTCCTCCACGAGGGCAGCGTATGCGATCCGGCGACCGTGGACGAGCTGTTCCGCACCCACCAGTTCGACTACGTGTTCCACCTGGCCGCGTACGCCGCCGAAGGGCTCAGCCACTTCATCAAGCGCTACAACTACACCAACAACGTGATCGGGAGCGTGAACCTGATCAACGCCTCGGTCAACGCCGGGACCGTGCGCTGCTTCGTCTTCACCTCCTCCATCGCCGTCTACGGCCATGCCAGCCCGCCCATGACCGAAGACCTGACGCCGACGCCGGTGGATCCGTACGGGATCGCCAAGTACGCCGTCGAGCAGGAATTGAAGGTCAGCCATGAGATGTTCGGGCTGCCGTACATCATCTTCCGGCCGCACAACGTCTACGGCGAGCGGCAGAACATCGGCGACCGCTACCGCAACGTCATCGGGGTCTTCATGAACCAGATCCTGCGGGGCGAGGAGTGCACCGTCTTCGGCGACGGCGAGCAGACCAGGGCCTTCAGCCACATCGACGACGTGGCACTGCCGATCGCTCGATCGATCGACAACCCGCGCGCCTACGGGGAGGTGTTCAACATCGGCGGCGACCGGCCGTACAGCCTGAACGAGCTGGCGCGGGCGGTGGCGGAGGCGATGGACGCGCCGCTGCGGGTGCGGCACCTGGATGCTCGGCACGAGGTGATGCACGCTTTCTCCGCGCACGACAAGGCAAGGGAGATCCTGGAGGTGGAGCCGGACTCGGTGTCGCTGGCCGAGGGGCTCGCGCAGATGGCCGCCTGGGCGAAGAAGCATGGGCCGCAGGAGCCGTCGGCGTTCTCGGGGATCGAGGTCACCCGCAACATGCCGCCTTCCTGGCGGGTCGTGGTCCGGTGATCCCTGCGGCCGGCGCTGCCGTCCTCGCCTCTTTGCTGCGCGCCGGCCGCTGGTGAGGGGGGCGCGCAGGGCGGGAGCCGGGATCTTACTCGCCAGTATTGGCGCTACGCGTCGAACCGGCAGGTCAGCGTACCGACGTCGTGGTCATGAGTACTGTTCTCGGCTGAGCAGGTCCGCCGGTACGGAGCCTTCGTGGCGGATCCGACGCCGGAGGAGCTGGAGCGGTTCTTCTTTCTGGACGCGGCCGCGCTGGACACCACGCGTCAGAAGCGCCGGCGGCATAACTGGCTGGGCTGGGCGGTGCAGTGGGGGACGGTGCGGATGCTCGGCATGTTCCTGGAGGATCCGGTGGGCGTGCCGCGGGTCGTGGTCGAGTACCCGGCCGATCCCGGCGACCGGCCGCGCGCGCCACGGCGACAGGTGCGCCCATGCCGAGGACGTCGCCACGACCGTGAAAGCCCGAGGTCAGCGATTGGTGGTTGCAGCCGCTCAGCCCGCCGCCAGCCCGGTGCACAGTTGTGGCACGAGTAGGGCCAAGAGTAGGGCGAGGCCGGCCCATGTGCTGGTTACGGCTTGGAGCAGGCCGAATGTGAGGGGGCCCGCGGCCGCGATGACGAAGCCGATGGACTGCGCCATCGTGGACAGGGCAGCGGTGTCCCCGGTGGTCCGGGAGCGCAGGACGATGAGGGTAAGGGGCAGCGGGAAGGTGGGACCCTGGCCGAGCCCCATCAGGGTCGCCCACAGGTAGGGAGCCGCGGTGGGGGTGATGAGCAGCCCCAGAAGACCGGTGGCGGTGAGGGCGGTCAGGAGGACGATCCAGGGGCGTTGGCTCGGGCCTCTGGCCGCCAGGGTGGGCAGGACCAGGGAGACGGGGATGGCCACGAAACCGGTGACGGACAGCAGGAATCCGGCGGTGCCCTGGTCGATCCCCGCGTCGATGAAGATGGACGGCAGCCAGGCCAAGATCGTGTGATAGCTGAGCGCCTGGAGTCCGAACAGCCCGGTGACCTGCCAGGCGAGCCGGTCGTGCAGCAGCCGCCGCAGGTGGGCCAGGCTGGGCCCTGCCGAGCGATCAGCGAAGCGCGCGCCTGAACGTAGCTGCGGCGTCCAGACGATGAGGGCGACGAGCGCGGGAAGGCTCCAGATGGCCAGGGCGGTGGGCCAGCCACCCCCGATCGCGTCTCCGAGGGGAACGGTCACGGCGGCGGCGATGGCGGAGGAGGAGGAGGAGGAGGCCAGCGCGATGGTGTAGCGCAAGGGCCGAGCCGCCGAGCCACATCGCCGTGGCCGCCGCGATGGCGGCCAGTGCCCAGGCCAGGCTGCGTTCGATGCCCAGACGGTGGGCCAGCAGTGGTGCCACCGGGCCCGCCAGGCCGAAGAACAACGCGGGAAGAGTCGTCAGCGCTCCGGCGGCGGCTCCCGGCAGGTGGAG
>NZ_JBFAHK010000048.1:0-25736 GCF_040802095.1 Nonomuraea sp. NPDC050783 | reverse complement strand
GGCCCAGAACCCACTCCCGCAGACACTTACCGCTTAACCTGCAGAAATAGGATCACGCGAAGATCGACTCATACACCACGTCCGTGGACGTGACCCCGCCGGCGTGTCACGGCAGTGGCTCTACGACAGTCCCTTCCGAGCTGAGATCGAACGGCTGAGAGAACGACACGTAGGCACATCCTCACGTCGGCCACCCGTGAAGCAGACCTCTTCCGAGGCGTCGCTGCGCGCCCAGAACGAAGCCCTACGCCAACGTCTCAGAGAGCTGCGCAAGGAGAGCGCAGCCCTGAGGGATGTCCTGGAGCGAGCGCTGGGTCTGTTGCGCGAACTCGGCCAATCATCGAACCACGGCTGAGCCCGAGCATCGGGCCCGCCCCAGCGCACTGATAACCCCAACCGACCCGCTGGCCCAGCACCCGACGCAAGACGGCCCGGCGTCTACCACTGGGCGGCGGCGAGCGCGCCGCCCAGCGCGAACCGGAGTAGCCCAGATCTTGCGGATCTTCCCCTGCGGGTCGGGCCGGGCGCGACCTGCGCGGCGCTCTTGGCCGCTACTCGGGCAGGAGCACCGTGCCGATGTCCGAGCAGCGCGCAGATCCCGAGGATGCGCAGCGTCTCCACGTTGGAGGCGCCGAGGAAGATGAACAGGAAGCACAGCACGAACGTCACCCACGGCGTCAGCACACCAAGGCCGCGGTAGGCGCCGAGGAACGCGACGAACTGCCTTGGCACGCCGGGACGCTGTGAGCCTGTGCATCAAACTGTCCTGAGCCACACGCGCACGGCAGGTGCTTCACACGGGCGGGCCCGCCTTGACGCGCCGCACCAGTCGTTCCATCGACCCCCGGTAGCCGTGGAGGTGCTCCAGCCACCATGTGGCGCCCGCGTCGGCGTAGGCCCGGACCGACGAGCCTGGCTCGCTCACCCCGATGACCGCCACCTCGAGGTCGCCCGCCTCTGCGCGGTGCCGGCGCAGCTCGCTGACCTGGGCGGCCAGGGAGTCGGGTGAAAGCGTCATGCGGCCCTCTTGGTCGTCGCCGGAGATGATCCAGCCGTCCCAGCGGGCGGCGCGCCGAAGGGCGCCCGGAGCCGTGCCGCCGATCCACACCGGGACCCGGGGCCGCTGGAGGGGCAGCGGCGCGAGTCGCACCCCGTCGACGGTGTAATGAGCGCCCCGGTGGTGCACCTCGTCGCCGGACCAGAGGGAGGTCATCACGTCGAGTGCCTCGTCGAGCACGACCCCGCCGGGACGCGTTGAGCCGAAGGCGGTGAATTCCTGCCTCACGCCGCCCAGCCCGGCGCCCAGGATCGCGCGGCCGCCGCTCAGCCTGTCGAGCGTCGCCACGGTCTGGGCCAGTCTTTCCGGACGGTGCCGGGCCACGGCCGTCACCGTCGTGCCCAGTCTGATGCGCGAGGTCGCCTGCGCCGCGGCGGCCAGCGCCACCCACGGGTCGGCCGACGGCATGTCCCAGGCGAAGGCCAGATGATCCCACACCAGCACGGCGTCCCACCCGGCGGCCTCGGCCTCCTGGGCGAGGGTGACCAGGTGTGCCGGCTCCGCGAGGTCACCGAGGATCGCGACGTCGATGCCATAACGCATGCTCCCACCCAAGCACCCGGCACCGACAGTTCTGGGGCTGGCACCCAAGACGGGCCACAGTCAGAGTCGCTCCCGAACACCATGCCTTTCTGGACATGTCCACATACCAAACCAAAGGTCAGGCAGCCATTTGATCTTCTTGACTCCAGATAACGCGGTCCGCATCGACCCAGTGCTTGAAGCTGGTGCGCTTGTAGCCTTCCTGGCTCTCGGTGGCGACGGTCAGGTCGGCTACTGCCGCCCGCAGCAGGGGCGGGGGAGCGGCGTGGCGGGCTGCTTGGGCCTGGGCGAGCCCGGCGGGGGTGAAGGTGATGGACAGTGGCGCCAGTGCAGGAAGTGCGTAGCGCAGGGGGAGACGCATGACCCTCCGGAGAAGCCACTATACGCAATTATTCATGTACATAAAGTAGTTTTCGTCACTGCCTCGACGGTAAGAGCCTCATGGCGCATGCGGGCGTCCCCGGGAGCGGTCGTCCAGGGGACGCGATGCCGGACGGGGTCGGGAAGTCGTGAGGGGAACTTCGCGCACGATCCTGGACGACCGATCGCACCAGACGAGACCAGGTAGGAACGCGCCGCCGGCTTCATCCAGGTGGTCCTCGACGCAGGGAATCGTCGCGTCGCGCACCGGGATGCGCCGACGACCTGGCCCCTGCCGTGAAGCTGCGTCGCAATCACGCACCTGCGGCCGGCACGGGAGGCACCGAAGGCGCGGGAGGTCAGGGGATGAGCAGGAAGAACGGCTCGTCGGCGGCCGTGCCGTTCTGGCCAGTGTAGACGAAGATGGAGTTGGGGTGACCGGAACAGGTCGAGCTTTCGACGTTGGTGTAGATCTCGCTGCGCCAGTCGGCGGTGGAGCGCAGGGTGGCGATGGGAACGGCGCGGGCGGCGTTGATGTCAGGGTGGAGCTGGACGCAGTACTTGCCGGTGCTGACCTTGGTGACGCCGGTGACGTTCTTGGAGTTGGTGATGGTGCCGTTGGCGTTGACCTGGGCGGTGGCCTGGGCGTAGGGGGCGATCGGCGGGTCGGCGGCCAGGGCCGGGGTGGCCAGGGCCGCCAGGGACAGGCCGCCGGCGGTGAGGGTGGTGGCCGTGAGGGTGGCGACTTTGCCGATGAGGCGCATGTGGACTGCCTTTCTGTCAGACGTCCCCGGGTGGAACCGGTGCGGTCGTCTGTGATCATGCAGTCCATGCGCTATTACTGTCTGTATCTATATAGTTACTATATGCTACTGAGATTGTCGCGCTGTGCCTGATCGACACCAGGTATGGAGTGCGCAACCAGGATCCCGGCAGGTATGCCCTAATCTTCTCAAGATCAACTCATGGCCGGTTTTACCCCGATCTCGGCTGGACCCGTTGTTCGGCGGTGACGGAGAAGCGGGCGTCGGTGGTGCGGCAGCGGTGCCACGGGCCTGGTCACGTTCGCGCTCGGTCTCGCGTACCCGTTCCTCCCGGCCTCAGGCCTGATGACTTGAGGCACCGGTACGCCGGCGCGTGTCGTCAGGGGTGCTCTGCGACTTCCCGATCGTGGTGGCAGACGGCCTCCAGCATGATGCCGAACGGATCGAGCCAGAAGGTCGCATAGTAGGGCTGCGGGTACTCCGGAAACACGCGGGGCTCGTGCAACACAGTGGCCCCCAGCTCGGTGACCCGTTCATGCGCCGCCTCGACCGCCGAACGGCTCCGCACCATGAAGGCGACATGCTGGAGCCCGGTACGGTGCCGGGAGTAGTCGGCCGGCTCTTTCGCGGGATAGACGAACAGGTAGGCGCCCGGCTTTCCGTTGACCGGCCGGTAGGCGAACTCGTCCTCGGCACTGAAGAACTCCTCGAAACCCAGCAGCGGCATGAGGCTGTCGTAGTAGCTCTTGGCCGTCCGCAGATCAGGAACGTTGATCCCGATGTGACCGATCATGGCAATAACCTCCCTGTCAGCCCTTTCGGGCTACAGCCGGCAGTTCCCATCGAATTCGTCTGTGAGATGTTCGCCTGGAGTGGCTCGGCCTCGCCAACCCCTGGTACGAGCTGCGTCAGCGCCAGGGCGGGCCTACGTGAGCCGGGTGCAGTTGTGGATGGTCATGCTGCCGCTGACCTCGAGGTGCCGAACGCGCAGCACGCCCCCGTTCTTGTCGTAGGCGACCTCGAGCTTCTGACCATCACCTGTGCCCGAATGGCCGGGAGGCTGCCACGGCAGGAACAGATCCACGGGCCCGCTCACGATCGCGGGCACGTTCGTGGCCGCGGCGTCGGCGAGCTCGTCAGGGCTGCTCGCCCGCTCGGGCACCCTCAGCGCGAGGCGGTCGCCCTGCAACGACCAGGTGCCGGACCACATGCCCTGGCCGGACCAGTCGATGAACCAGGTGCCGTCGTCGATCGTGGCCGTGCCCGTACCCGTGTCGCCGCCCGGAGTGGTCGACTCGATCTTCCACTTGCCGCGGATGAAGGCGGCGAACGCCATCGCGGCCGCTCCTCGAGTTGGCCGGCCCTCGGCCGCCCGGGATGTCGATGGCCCCTCACCGAGCCGGTTGTTCAGGCCACATGCCGCCAAGACGGATGCGCCGATGCCCATGCTGAGATAGCGAAGGGCGGTCCGGCGGCCAATGACTTCGGCGACGGCGCCGAAGGTGCGCATGCTCATGTGCTCCACCTGCTTATGACGTCGTGATCGTCTCGACGTCGGAAACCAATGTGACGTACGATCGTCCGTACTTTAATGACGACTCGGCAAATGGAGCAGGCGGAGGGGTCCCAAGGGCCGACCTCGTGCCGTCTGTGGATAAAAACGATCGATCGTATCTTTTGTTGGATGACCTTGCACGGAGAGAGATCCAACCCCTTCTGCCTGCCGATGTAGAGTCCCGCCTAAGCGCAGGCCCATTGTCGTTCCTCGGCCTGGCTTGCGCAAGAGTACGAACGATCGTATCTTTAGCGCATGACGACTTTGTACGCTGAAGGATTCGGACCCCCTCTGCTTGCCCATCCAGAGCGCGACGTGGCTGGTTGGCGCCCCTTGGCGCCGGTTCGCCCCTATGGGTGACAGCCTGGCGGCCGGAACCCATGGCCCGAGCCCGGGCTACGCGAACATGGGCTGGCCCGACCGGCTCGCCAGCATCCTCCGCCGCGTCCAGCCCGACCTGGCGTACCTCAACACCGCCACCATTGGTTCGACGGCGGCCGACACGCTGTCCAGCCGGCTCGGCCGGGTCATGGAGTCCGGGCCCGACCTGCTGCACATCTCGTACGGTACGCACTTCTCCGCCGCAGGCCAGGCCGTGATGGCCGCCGAACGGGTCAAAGCACTGGCGCTGCGCACCGATGAGGAAACGAGCGCGTGAGCTGCACTACTGACCATCACCACGAGGCCGCCGGGATACTGCTCCCTCCGCACCACGACCAGCAGGAATTTCCGATCAGCCCGTACCGGCGAGTGCTCGAGCACCACGCCCAAGATCTGGAGGTCGTCTGCACGGCGGGCGGTCGTGAGCTGACAGGATGTTCCGGAGCGGACGCAATGACGCAGAACGCGAATCCCGAGCAGCGGCAACCTATGCCTCTCAAGAGTGCCAGCACCGGCATTGACGAGATTCCCGGGACCCACCAACGCCGGGTCGAGCTGATCATCGAACAGGTTGAGCGCAACAGCGACCGGGAAGCGCTGCGTTCACTGGCCGCTGTGCCAGCAGTGGTGATCAGAAGGCAGTCACGGACGCGGAAACATTGGGGCCGACCCGAACGGCTGAACCACCTCGCCGGGAGTCGGCGGTAGCCGCTCATTGCCAGCGCACCGAGGCCATGCTGAAGGTTGCGCGTCCAGGACTCAGCCAGCGGCATGGCCGATACAGATGCCTGGCCATGGTTGAGAACGGTGAGGCCGGCATGCGCTCCGCCGTCAGGCGCGGCGAGGCACCCGAGGACCGATAGGCGCCCCAACCCCCGCAAGATCACCTCTGTATCAGCATGGCGGCGGTAACGATGCCCGCCAAGGCTCCTGCCCGTGGCGCGCTGAGGCGCATTCCATCAGCGACAGCAAGGGAAGAAACAGATGATCAATGACTCGCACGGGGACCGCGGCGCGACTGACCGCGCTCCCGCAGAAACTTTGGCGGGCTACCTGAGGCAATGGGAACTGCGGACGCGGATTGCGGGAGAGATATGGGCTCTTCCGGAACAACCGCTTCCCACCGCGATCGCCGACATCGTCCATGGCCTGATTCGTGACGTTCTGCAGGAGGTGGAACGGCAGGCATCGGCCACGACCGTCTCTCTCGCCCTCACGATGGCCGCCGGCGGGATGCGTTTGACGATCAGCGATGACGGTTTGGGGTTGGCGGCGCACCTGTACGAAACCCGTCTGCGCGGACGGCGGGTCGAAGTCGCTAGCGTGGGTGGCCGCCTGAGCATCAATGGCGTACAGGGAGAAGGAACCACAATAAGCGTGGCAGTTCCTCTAATAGCCTATATGTAGAGTAGTGGAGTTGCCCCGGTTCGATAGACACATCAGGGCTTGCGACTACGCGGCAGCATGGTCGAGGTCGAGGTCGTGGGCGTGCTTGAGTGCGTGTCGGCGTTCGTATTCGGCGGGGCTGAACCGGCCGTTGGCGGAGTGACGGCGGCGCGGGTGATAGAACCCCCGATGTAGCTGAACAGGGCCCGCTCAGCTTCTGACCTGGTGTGGAAGGTGCGCCGGTCAATCAGCTCGCACTCCAGCGAGGCGACGAAGCTCTCGGTGATCGCATTTGTCGAAGCACGTCCCGGTACGGCCCGTCGAGGGGCGGACGCCGGCCTGCTCACAGCGGCCAGCCCGGCGGCACGCATCAACCGGGCCACCCGCTTGCGACCCACCCGAGCCCCGTCGAGTTCCCGCGGGTCGGCATGGGTACGCGGCGCCCCGTAGATCTCATCGGATGCCTGGTGATGCACGCAGATCCACTCGGTCAGCTCGGCGTCGCGCCGAGCTCGCGCCGACGGACCGCGCCACTGCCGGGCAGCCCAGGCGTGGTAACCCTGGCGCGACCCACCCAGCACCCGGGCCGGCAGGGAGACCTCCTCGGCGCTGGTCAGGCCGTCCTGGCGACGGTCGTCATCCAGATCGGCCTGGCGGACCCGGTTACGGATCGACTGCGCGGAGGGCTGGAACTCCTTAACCAGCTCCTCGGGCGTCCGTCCCGCGCGCACCAGCTCCGCCATCTGCCGGCCAAACTCCGGCGGATAGTTGTTCGGCACAGCGGACTCCTTCTTCCGGGAACCAGGGTTCCCCAGAGATCAGGTGTCCACCAAACCGGGCCAACTCCACGCCCGCTCGGGGCCACGATGCTGGACACATTCCCACAGAAAGGCACGACAACATGCGATATGTGAGCCTGGGTTCGTCAGGATTGCGGGTTTCCCGGATCTGTCTGGGCATGATGACGTACGGAGATCCGGATTCCTGGGAGTGGCTGCTGCGCGAGGACGCGGCCGAGCCGATCGTGCGGCGTGCGGTCGAGGCCGGTGTGACGTTCTTCGACACCGCCGACATGTATTCGGGTGGCGTGAGTGAGGAGATCACCGGGCGGCTGCTCGGTAAGTTCTTCGCGCGGCGCGAGGACTACGTTCTCGCCACGAAGGTCTACTATCCGATGGGGCCGGGCCCCAATGACCGGGGGTTGTCTCGTAAGCATGTGCTGGCCGCGATCGACGCCTCGCTGTCCCGGCTCGGGACCGATTATGTCGATCTGTACCAGATCCATCGCTGGGATTACGCGACGCCGATCGAGGAGACCATGGAGGCCCTGCATGACGTGGTGCGGGCCGGGAAGGTGCGCTATATCGGGGCCTCCAGCATGTACGCCTGGCAGTTCGCCAAAGCGCAGCACACCGCTCAGCTGGCTGGTTGGACCCGGTTCGTGTCGATGCAGAACCATTACAACCTCGCCTACCGGGAGGAGGAGCGGGAGATGATCCCGCTCTGCCTGGACCAGCGAGTGGGCCTCATCCCGTGGAGCCCGCTGGCGCGTGGGCTGCTCACCGGCAGCCGCCACCGCGACAACCGGCCGAGCACGCTGCGATCCGGCAGCGACGAGCTGGCCGACAGCATGTACCAGGACGCGGACTTCGACGTCGTCGACGCGGTGCTCGGGCTCGCCGCCGAACGAGGTCTGCCACCAGCGCAACTCGCCCTCGCGTGGCTCCTCGCCAGGCCCGGGGTGAGCGCGCCGATCGTCGGGGCCAGCAAGGTGGAGCACTTGGACGACGCGATCGCCGCGGTGGAGGTCTCTCTGAGCGACGAGGAAACGGCCACGCTGGAGGCCCCCTACCGGCCACACCAGATCATCGGGCACGCCTGAACACGGCGATGGCGTGGCCGTCGTCCTCTTGAAGTGGAGACGACGTACCGGCCTCTCTATCGATCACCGGTCGCCACTGGCCTGCCGCGTTTTTCGCTGGGCCGGCCGTCGATCACTGGGAGCCTTCGCGCCGGTCTCCTCGCGCAGGCGCTGGGCGTCGAGCTCAGATTCGGGCCGGAACTCCTGGAGGCGGGACTCGCCGTGGCGACGGCCATACCCGATGGGCGAGCGCGCCTCGCGCCGGGAGCGTCCTTCGCGCCGGCGGTCGCGTGGACGGGCGGGTCACGCCTGGACGAGATCGTCGCCATCCTGGGCCGCTCCCCACGCTGGCCCGAGTAGACGCATCAGTGTCCAGTGCACCTCGTCCGTAGACCGCCGGCAGGTCGCTACCTTGCCGTGTCTAGTCCGGCACTCTGCTCAGGGGCCGGCGTGAGGTCGACCGTGGCCACGCTCATCGTCCACTGAACCATCCAGGGTGCCCAAGCCTATGTCGCCGACGACGTGATCGAGCGCGGCGACCAGCGAATGCGGCCAGCCACTGCTCGAAGTAGTCGTCCGACGAAAGTCGCCGGACCGGGGGAGACTTAGGGCGGACGCGCCCTGAGAGCCACCGGCCAGGGCCACACTGGCCAGCAAGGATGCGCGATTCGCACCGAACTGATCTCCGCAATTCACGCAGGTGATTTAGCATCATTGATCGTGACGTGCCTGAGCGTGTACAGAGACGACGAACGGCCCGAGACTCTGCTGGAGACCGAGGTCCCCGCCGATATCGCGGCGGTGATCAAGGTTATCGAGATCGCCAACAGCCCCATCGCCGGGCGCATCCCGGACTTCGACACCTTCGCGGCCACCCGCCCGGCCAGGACCGGCTGAGCGCCGCCGTGCTCCTGCTCACACAGTCCGAGGTCGAGCGGCTGCTCCCGCCCTCCGACTACATCGACCTGATCGAGGACGCGTTCGCCACCTATGCCCGCGGCGAGAACTCGCCGAGCCGCCTGTCCCACCTCGACAGCCCGCCCGGAGAGTTCCACATCAAGGCCGCCGGGCTCGGCGGGGTCGTCGCCGTCAAGATCGGCGCTTGCTTCTACGACCGGCCCGCCACGCTGGGCCTACCGAGCATCGTCGGCGTCATCGCGCTGTTCGACGCGGTCAACGGCCAGCCGCTGCTGTTCCTGGAGTCGGCCACGGTCACCCGGTTGCGCACGGCGGCGGCGACCGCGGTGGCCGTGCGCCACCTGGCGCGGCCAGACGCCGCCACGCTGGCCGTCCTCGGCACCGGCGCCCAGGCCTCGGCGCACATCGCCGCGATCCGCGCGGTTCGGCCGATCGAGCGGACCCTCGTGTGGGGGCGCGACCCGGTGAAGACCACGCGCTTCGCAGAGGAGCACGGGGCCGAGGCCGCCCCCACACCGTCCTACGCGAGCCTGCCCGCCGACGTCGTCGTCACCTTGACCCCGTCCACCCGCCCCTTCCTGGGCCTGGCCGACGTGCGGCCGGGCACGCTGGTGGCGGCCGTCGGCTCCGACGCGCCCGGCAAGCGCGAGCTCCACGACGACCTGCTCGCCGCGGCCACGCTGATCACCGACGTTACCCACCAGTGCGCCGAGGTCGGGGAGTTGCACCATCGCCCGGAGACACCGGTACGGGCCGAGCTGGGCGAGGTCGTGCTGGGCGTGAAGACGGGCCGAGAGCGGGCGGACGAGATCGTGGTCTTCGACTCCACCGGCACCGCGATCCAGGACGTGGCCGCCGCCCGGGCACTCCATGCCGCCGCCACGAAACGCGGCGCCGGCCATGCTCTTCCTTTGTGGGAGTGACGATCCAAATAGGCGCGCCTGGACGGCGAAACATACCTCACCGAGTGGAGGGCGTCCAGGCCGTAGGCGGGGTGGCGACAGCCGGGCGGGGTCTGTAGCGAGCCAGTCGGCGATGAACTGCAGGAGTTCGGCGAGTTCGATGGCGTCGGTGGTGTCGAGGCTGGTGGAGGGCATGGTGGTCTGGTCAGACCGCCGGCTCGTGACGGAGTTGCACGTGGCCGCAAGGCCCGCTCGGCGTGGACGCCCCGCTGATGCGCGGACATCTGAACGCCCTGCTCCTCAGTCCAGGGGCAGAGGGCGGCGGGGCACGGGCGCGGCGTGGACCAGGGACGTGGTTGTGTGCCCGTACGGAGTGAACAGGTCGAGGATCGGTTCGAGCTCGACGACCGACCGCAGGTGCATCAGGAAGAAGAAGCAGTCCTCGCCGGTCATCCGGTAACACTCGACGATCTGCGGAACCTCCTGCGCGATCTTCGAGATGCGCTGCAGTTCCCGGATCGCCGGACGGACCCTGACCATCACCGTGACCGGAAAACCCGCGGCCCGCGGATCGACCTCGGCGTGATAGCCGGTGATGACCCCCGCCTCCTCCAGCCGCTGCACCCTCTCGGCCACCGCCGGCGGTGACAGAGCGACCCGGCGGCCCAGCTCGGCGAAGCTCACCCGGCCGTCCATTTGCAGTTCGGTGAGGATCCGAAGGTCGAGGGCGTCCATCGCCTTCGGTTCGTACGCCCGCTCGGGTCTGATCTTTCGATTGGCCATTCTTCCAGGGTACGGATGGCCCGACCATGGCGTCATGCCTGTGGCCCGGCCTCGCGCCGTCCTCCGGGCGACGCCTCCGTGGACCTACTTCGTGGGGAGCGCCGTCTTTCATTACCTCGGTCCCGCCTTCGCGGTGCTCCTGTTCGCCACGCTGGCGCCTCTCGCCGTCGCGGCGCTGCGCATCTGGAGCGCCGCTCTCGTCTTCGTGCTCTGGCGCCGTCCCTGGCGCGCTCTCGCCGGGCTCGACGCCGGGGGCCGGGTCACGATCGCCGCCTGGGGCGTGGTGCTCGCGGCCATGAACGTCTGCTTCTACCTGGCCATCGCCCGCGTGCCCCTGGCGACCGTCGCGGCGATCGAGTTCCTGCCGGTCATCGTCCTGGCGGCGCTCGGGGCACGTACGATACGCAACCTCGTCGCGCTGGCGGCGGCCATCGGCGGCGTCCACACGCTGACCGAACTCCGATGGGACGGCGAACCGCTGGGACTGGCGTTCTCCTTCGCCAACGCGGCTCTGTTCGCCGCCTATATCGTCCTGGCGCACCGGGCCGCTCGGCGGCCTGGGGTGGTCAGCGGCATCGACGGGCTGGCCCTCGCCATGCTCGTGGCCTCTGTGGCCGTCGCGCCGCTGGGCCTGTGGCAACTCGCGGGCGCTGCGCTCGGCCCTGTCACGCTGGCCGCCGGGCTGGGGGTGGGGATCTGTTCGTCCGTGATCCCGTACGTGTGCGATCAGCTGGCCCTGGCGCGTATGGCTCGCTCGACGTACGCGCTGCTGGTGGCGCTGCTGCCGGCCACGGCGACCGTGATCGGCGTCGTCGTGCTCCGGCAGCCCTTCTCGGCCGCAGAGCTGGCCGGGGTCGCGCTGGTGGTGTTCTCGGTCGCCGTCCACCGGGAGTCCCGGCCGGCCATGGCGGCCGCGAAGAAGTCCGTCCCGATTTCCGAGAAAGAAGACACACGATGCGATACGTGAGGCTGGGCACGTCAGGGCTGCGGGTCTCCCGGATCTGCCTGGGCATGATGAGCTACGGCGACCCGCGCAACCGCAAATGGCAATTGCCCGAGGACGAGGCCGAGCCGATCGTGCGGCGCGCGGCCGAGGCCGGCGTGACGTTCTTCGACACGGCCGACACCTACTCGCGCGGCGTCAGCGAGGAGATCACCGGACGGCTGCTCGCCAAGCTCTTCGTCCGGCGCGACGACTACATCCTGGCCACCAAGGTCTATTTCCCGACGGGGACCGGCCCCAACGACCAGGGGCTGTCGCGCAAGCACGTGCTGGCCGCCATCGACGCCTCACTGACCAGGCTGGGCACCGACTACGTCGATCTCTACCAGATCCACCGCTGGGACCCCGACACGCCCGTCGAGGAGACGATGGAGGCCCTGCACGACGTCGTCCGGGCCGGCAAGGCGCGCTACCTCGGTGCGTCCAGCATGTATGCCTGGCAGTTTGCCAAGGCCCAGAACGTTGCCGAAAGGGCCGGCTGGACACGGTTCGTGTCGATGCAGAACCACTACAACCTCGTCTATCGGGAGGAGGAACGCGAGATGATCCCCCTCTGCCTGGACCAGGGGGTGGGCGTGATCCCGTGGAGCCCGTTGGCGCGCGGGCTGCTCACCGGCAGTCGCCGGCGCGACGGCGAGAGCCGCACGGTCCGCTCGGCCGGCGACCTGCTGGCCGAGACGATGTACGAGGAGTCCGACTTCGACGTCGTGGACGAGGTGTGCGCGCTGGCCCGCGAGCGGGACGTGCCTCCGGCGCAGATCGCCCTCGCCTGGCTGCTCGGAAAGCCGGGGGTCAGCGCTCCGATCGTCGGGGCGACCAAAGTGGGCCACCTGGACGACGCACTCGGGGCGCTGGAACTGTCCCTGAGCGAGGAGGAGACGAGCCGCCTGGAAGCCCTCTACCGGCCACACCGGATCATCGGCCACTCCTGAACCTGTCGCGCCTCACTGGCGGATGGACGGCCTGATCAGTGCCGGTGAGCCTCTTCACCGAAGGCGTTCTAAGGCTATCGCCGTCCTGCAGGACGACGTGTTCACCCACAGATGAATACGCCTCAGTGGTTCTGCGCTCGACGGTGCCTCAGACGCTCACCGGTTCGATGCTCTGGGCCGGCAATCAGCTCAGAGCGTTGCCGAGTTCCTTGCACGGGTGGATGTTCTCGACCGTGAGCACGTTCATGGCTCGGGCGAACACCTTCGCTCGCGACCCAGTAATCGTCATGATCGGCGCGCTGCCTCTCGATCAGGATCTGGCTCCGCAAACCGGTCCAATGATCCACGAGACCCTCCCTATGTCCGCCGTGCCTTGTGAAAAAATGCGATCGATCGTACTTTTATCGGTGATCGTGTTCGGGCGATTCGCCCGAGTGCGTACGCCGTGCGGTCAAGGAGGTGATCACATGATCCGCAAGGACACCGGCTGGACCTGAGTCCAGAGTTGAGTGAGAACGGCCGGCTTCACTCCTTCGGTGGAGCCGGCTTCCCGCGAAGCGCGTGTGCGGAGAGTGGATGAGTCGTCTGGCGACGGGTGAGGAACAGCCGGCAAGCTACCGGAATCTCTTCGGATCGGTCGAATATCGCGGGGTCTTGGCCGCGAGCGCGCTCTCCTGGATGGGAGACTACCTCTGCAGGGCTGCCGTGGCGCTGCTCGTCTTTGATCACACCGGCTCGGCGCTGGCCTCGGCGGCGGCCTTCGCCGTGGGATATCTGCCGTGGCTCATTGCGGGGCCCGTGCTCGCGGCAGTCGCCGAACGCTGTCGCTCGCGGACGGTGATGATCTCATGCGATCTGGTCAGAGCCACGCTCATCGGGCTGATGGCCCTTCCCGGCGCACCGATTCCGGTCCTGCTTCTGTTGCTGTTTGTCAGCGGGTTGCTCGCTCCGCCGTTCGAGGCCGCCCGTTCCGCTCAGCTCCCACACATTCTCACCGGCGACCGGTATGCGCTCGGCCTCGCCTTCAACAACACGATCTCCAACATCTGCCAGGTCTTCGGGTACGCGGCCGGCGGGGCGGTCGCGGGCTACAGCCCCCATGCGGCGCTGCTCCTCAACGCCGGCACTTTCCTCGGCTCGGCGTTCCTGTTACGCCACTACGTCAGGCTTCGGCCGGCGACGCTCGCGGCCTGCCGCCGCACCGGACTGTGGCGAGAGACCTGGCAAGGGTACAGCGTCGTCTTCGGCGACCCCGTGATGCGAGCGATCGCCCTCATCGTCTTCACCACCGTCACCTTCGTGGTCGTACCGGAGGGGCTTGCGGCGGCATGGGCGTCCGAGCTCAACGGCGACGGCGGCGCTCAGGGGCTCATCATGGCCGCGAATCCCCTCGGCGTCGCCATCGGCGGCCTGCTTTTGAGCCGACTGCTGAGCTTGCGGACCCGAATCCGGCTAATCCGCTCGCTGGCTCTCCTGGCTCCGCTCACCCTGTTCCCCGCGCTGTTCGACCCGCCGCTCGTGGGCGTGCTGTTCCTGGTCACCGGCTCCGGCATAGTGATGGCATTGCTGCTACCTGCCGCCCAAGCACTGTTCAGAGCCGTACTGCCGACCGAGTACCGGGCTCGGGCGTTCGGCGTGATGAACAGTGGCGTGCAGGTTGCCCAGGGTGCCGCGATCCTGGCCACCGGCGCCCTCACCGAACGCTTCCCCACCTCAACCGTTGTCGGCGCATGGTGCGGCGCTGGGGTCCTGCTGATCCTCCTCGTGGCCTTCCAGCCACTCACCCTAAGGGCACGGTCGGCACCTACGACGTGAGCGGAGCCGCGGGCGGGATGCGCAGTCAGCTTCTCGGCCGCAAACGACTCTGTTGGCCGATAGGGCCGGGGTTCATGCCGCCGACCGAGGTTGGCTCTTAGTTGCAAACGATCAACGCAACACTGCTAGTGGATGGGTGGGTCGTGGCTCGGACGGGTCGGCCGGGAAGGTCGGACGCGATGAAAGAGGACTTGTGGCGGCGGTGGCGCGCGGGTGAGTCCATCAGCGTGATCTCTCGGGCACTGGGCAAGCCTCCGGGGTCGGTTTTCACGGTGCTGAAGCACCATGGCGGCATCGCGCCGGCCGCTCGGGTACGCCGAGCCGACCGTCTGAGCGCCGAGGAGCGGGAATCGATCTCTCGCGGCCTCGAGGCTGGAGCCTCACTACGGTCGATCGCCGTGTCGATCGGCCGCCCGGCGTCCACAGTGAGCCGGGAGGTCGCCCGCAACGGCGGCCGGGTGCCCCGCGCCTCGGCCACGATGGGATCGCGCACGGCTAGCGCGAGCCGGCTCGCCCGCTCGCCAGCAGAGCCGTCGCCGATTTCCGGCTCAGCCCGGTCAGGCGCAGTTCCGGCTGATTCGGGGCCAGGAAGGCGGCTTCGTCGTCTCGGGCTGCGAAGATGATGACGATGGGCTCGGCGCGCAGTCGGCGGGCTGCGAACAACAGCGTGTCCATCGACTCCCGGTCCAGCCAGTGGGCGTCGTCCACCAGGCACACCAGGCACACCAGGGGCTGATCTGCCGCCAGTGCCGTCAGCAGGCTCAGAGTAGCAAGTCCGATGAGGAAACGGTCGCCGGGCGCGGCCCTGCCCAGACCCAGGGCGCTCATCAGGGCCCCCGCCTGCTGTTCCGGCAGCGCCTCGATATGGTGAAGCGTTGGATGGAGCGCCAGATGGAGGGCGGCGAACGGCAGCTCTGCCTCCGACTCCACGCCACTCACCCGCGGGACACGTGCCTCGGCAGTGGCGGTCGCATATGTCAGCAGAGCGCTCTTGCCTATCCCCGCCTCGCCCCTTAGGACCGGCACACCCATGCGATCGGTAAGCAGCCGGTCGATTGTTGCCTGTTCCGCGCGGCGACCGTGGAGCAGGTGCGGCGGCAGGTTTGACCCTGGCGGCGGATCGAGGAACGTGGCAAGCAGCACATCCGGGCGGAGACGCAAATGTGGAGATAATTCTGGACGAGACGGACCCTCGGCCGAGGATCGCGTCGTCGCCGGATGCCCGCCGAGAGCGCGGGTCGAGCCGGTTTCTCGAGAGCTCGCACGGGTCGTCCGCAGCCAGACCATCGTTGCCCAGCAGCTGCGGAGGGCGCTCGACAGCCGCACTTTGATCAATCATGCCGAAGGCACCCAGGCCGAGCGGTACGGCATCTCCGCCACGTGAGCCTTCGCCATCTTGCGGGACAGCGCTCACCACGGTCAGCCGGCGTTTCGCGATCTCGCCCGGTGCGTCGTCGAGAGCGCCGCCGACATCCCGTCGGCCCTCCGGCGGCTCCTCGTGATCTCGTTCCCGAGGAGCCGATGATCTGGTGGTACTGATAGCGGAGAACAGGTAGTCCCGCACACCCAGGGCACCTGGCCGCCATGGCTCCATGACCGGCTCGCTTGCCACGTCGCCCCTGGTATCACTTCCCAGATCACCGGCAGATCACGGCGGGGTGCGGATCCCGCACTCAACCAGCAGATCTGGTACGCATCAGGCTACGTGGGAGATGCCACGGGCGACTGGCACTTTACGTGTCGAGCCGGTCCGGTCCCGGCGGCCGATATGAGGAGGGCAATACCGAGCAGTGCGCGGGGAAGGTTCGCCACCTCAGGCCGGGAGCCCGTCGAACGCTCGGCGAACCTTGTCCGCGACGCCCGCCTCACCAAGCCGCATGGCGATGTTGGCGGCGTTGAGCAGCGCGTCCATCTGGAACGCTGTGAACTCGGGGTCGCAATCGGCGATCTCCCCGGCGGCGATGGCCTGAGACAGTTGCTCGGCGAGCAAGGCCAGCCATGTCCGCCGCTGGTGTGCCAAGATGTCACGGACCGGCCCTGGGCGGCTGTCGAAGTCCGGGAGGTTGGCCGCCCAGAAGCAGCCGCCGGGAAAGAGCGGCGCTTCGGCGTAGGCGATCCACCGGTCGATCAAGGCCCTCAGCCGGGCAGCGCCCGGCGCCGCCGCCGACGCCGGCTGGACCACCGCTTCTCGAAAGACCTCGCCCGCCATCTCGGCCGTGGCGACCTGAAGCTGCTCCTTGGTAGGAAACAGCGTCGCCACCCCACCCTTGCTCAATCCCACGTCAGCCGCGAGTCGGCCGAAAGACAAGCCGCTCAAACCCTCAACGGAGGCCACGTCCACCGCGTGACGAGTGATCATTGTTCTGGAGCGGGCCCCACGCGCCACGCGCCGATCGCCGTTCACGTTCATCCTCCCTCGCGTCAGTGACCCTACGAACGACCGTACTCTTTCCTGATTGTGGCAGCAATCAGGCGGGTCTGCCTACTCGGCTCTGGCCATGGTGTCAGTTCACCGCCGTTCGGATCGTGGGCAGTTGACCGGCCACCCGCACCGCTCGGCGGTGCTTCTGCATCTGCAGGGGTATGGGGCTGGCGGCCGGTTACCGGTGGCAGACGGCTTCCAGAGTGACGCCGTCAGGGCCTTCCCAGAACGTGGCGTAGTAGGTGGGACCGTACTGCGGGAACTCCTGGGGCGCGTCGAGCACCTTTGCACCCCGCTCGACATGGGGTCGAAAAGGCGCGGCCGCAGATGCCGATGGACAGCTTGCGCTTCTCGAAGTGGGCGAGGAATCCATCCCATTCCTCCTCGGTGGGGGTGCGGTACTCGGCGCTGGGCGTTCGGAGCGGCGCCGGGCGATGAACGCGCGGTAGGCCTCGATTGCTTCTCGGGGCCGGCGGCTTTGTAACGCATCGTGGTCTCGATGCTCTCGTGGCCGGCGATGACCTGGGCGATATGCGGTGGGAGACCGTTCATGATGGCGTCAGTGACGAAGATTCGGCGAAAGTCGTGAGGGGTGAAGCGCAGGGGCAAGCTGGAATCGTCGGTCAGCCCGGTGGCGGTCAGGGTCTTGTTCAGCAGCGCTTTGATCGCTGCGGGGGCGATGCCTCTGATCTCGCTGCCCGTGCGTCGCTGAAAAAACAGCGGCAGGGAGGGTGACCAAGTTCGCTCGTGGCGGTCGTGGGCGGTGACCAGCGAGATCATGCCAGTTGTGCTGCGGACCCGCTGGACCACCACGCTGAGCACGTCGGCGAGTTCGGGACTGGTCAGCAGCATGCGTTCCGCGTCGGACTTCGACGGCGCGATCTGTAACAGTGGGACGAATTCGCCGGTTGAGGGCAGCCTGTACTCGGTGATGGCGTGATGGGGCAGCTCCAGCAGTTCCTCCACCCGCACCCCGGTATGGCGGAGGGTCTCGATGATGGCCCGGGCCCAGAAGGCTTCGTCCTCCTCGGTGGTCAGGTCGCGGCGGCGCCCGGTGGCCGGGTCGACGGCCCAGACCGGAGGCGTTAGCCGACGTTCTTCGGCCGGGCTCGACGCCGCCCCGCAGTACGCCGAGTAGCTCCGCGGGGCGTACGCCGTTGGAGACCCCGAACGCCACCAGCGCTCGGTCGCGGTTCGATCGCAGTCTGGCGAACACCTCGTCGAACATCCGGTCAGCGGCCGCCTTATTCGCGTCCGAGACTCGATGACGCTCGCCAAGTACGAACTCATCGACGCGGAGAAGGCCCGTCACTCGATCGCGCGGATGTGCGCCTGGCTCGAGGTGTCCCGCTCGGGCTGCTACGAGTGGCGTGAGCGGCCGGCCTCGGCCACCGCACAACGCCGGACCCTGCCGGCCGCTGCGGTCGCCGAGATCTTCGCCGGCTCGCACGAGACCTATGGCTACCGGCGCATGCACGCCGCCCTGGCCCGCCGTGGCGAGCACTGCTCCGCCGAGCTGGCCCGTGCCCTGATGCGCGAACAGGGCCTCATCCCGGCCCAGGTGCGGGCGTTCCGGCCGGCCACCACCGGCGCCTGCATTCGGCGCTCGGCTACCGGCCGCCTTTGGAGGTCCTCAACGAGTCCCTCTCAGCCCGAACGGCCGCACAGGCTACGCCCATAAGACGGCTGCCCGGAATCACCGTGGCCCCTCACACGCCCATGCCTTGCTTGCCATGGACACTCCTCGGAAAGGGCTCATTCAATTAATTGATTGATTAGTATGCGTCGTATGTCTTCATCAGAGGAGTCGCGGCCGGACGAGCGCGGGCCGACGGCGGAGGGAACGCGCCAGCGCATCCTCGCCGCGGCCGTCGCCGAGTTCGGGGCCAAAGGCTACTCGGGGGCCCGGACGGCGGGTATCGCCGCGCGGGCCGGCGTCAACCAGCAGCTCATCTCCTACTACTTCGGTGGCAAGCAGGGGCTGCTCGACGAGCTCCGGCGCCGGTGGCAGGAGGTGCAGGCGGAGATCGTCCTCCCAGGGGCGTTGTTCGCCGAGTCGCTCGGCGCGCATCTTGACGCAACGCTTGACCAGCCCGACTGGGCCAGGCTCGTGGTTCGGCAGGCACTGGGAGACTGCCCGTTCGCCGACGCCGAGGAGGGCAGGCGGCAGGCGGAGCGGCAGCGGGAGGCGATGGCGGCGGCGGTGGCCAAGACCCGCCGACGCCAGGAGGAGGGCGAGGTCCGCGGCGGACTCGACCCTGCGTTCGCGCTCCTGGCCGCCTACGCGATCATTTTCGCGCCCATTACGATGCCGCAGTTCGTCCAAGACATTCTCGGTGGCGACCCGCTGTCACCCGAGATCCGCCAGGTCCTGCGCACCCAGCTCGTCAAGCTGCTCACAGAGAATTAGGAGAGAGGCTCCACACGATGGTCACTGTTGTTTTCGGCGCCCGGGGAAACGTCGGCCGCCATGTCGCCGCAGGTCTGACCGCTTCCGGTGTGCCGGTCCGGCTGACGAGCAGGACACCGGACGTCTCTCATGTCGTGGCGGATCTGGATGTGCCGGAAACGTTGCCTGCCGCACTGGAGGGGGCGTCGCAGGTTTTTCTCTATGCCAAACCTGCGGGCATCGAGGGGTTCGTGACGGCCGCTCGTTCGGCCGGGGTGCGGCACGTGGTGTTGCTTTCGTCCGGAGCGGTCGTGCAGCCCGGCGCCGACCGCAATCCGATCGCGCGGGACCATCGCATCGTGGAGTCGGCCCTGGAGGAGTCAGGGCTGTCCTGGACCTTCATCCGTGCGGGGATGTTCGCGACCAACACCCTCTGGTGGTGGAGGCGGGCCATCAAGGGTGGGGAGGCTGTGCGACTGCCGTACCCGGAGGCGATGACGGCTCCCGTCAGCGAACGGGACATGGCCGCCCTCGCGGTGACGGCGCTGACCGAGCGAGGGCACGGACGACAGGCGTACACATTGTACGGGCCGCAGGCGCTCACCCTGCGCGAGCAGGTCGGACACATCGGCGCGGCCATCGGCAGGCAGATTCCGATCGAGGTGGTCACACCCGAACAGGGGCGGGCCGACCTGGAAAGGACGATGCCCGCGATGGGAGTAGAGGCGGTCCTGCGCGCGTGGGCGGCGGGCTCCGAAGCCGACCCCGAGACCTCCGTCATCGTCGAAAAGCTCACCGGACGGCCCGCACAGACCTTCGCAGAATGGGCACGGGACCACGCCGCCGATTTCCGCTGACCGCTGACCGCTGACCGCTGGATGAGTAAGTCCTAAGTCCTGTCAGTGGTCGTACGCGATCAGGGATCGGGTGATGGGCTGGCCGGTGTGGCGGTTGCGCCAGAGGGCGGCGGTCAGGGCGAGGATGCGCTGGCCGATCCGGGCGCCGGTCCCGGTGGCGGTGCGGGCGCCGTGCAACTCCACGTCCAACTGGCCTTTGAGAGTGTCGTTGACGGACTCGATGAGCTGGCGGATGGGTTTGAGGAAGTGTTCTGCCGGGTGGGGGTGCGGTTGCGGTAGGACGAGCGCAGCAGCCGTACGCCGCGCTCGGCCAGGAAGGTGTCCAGTTCGGCGGAGACGTAGCCCTTGTTGTCGACGATGATCAGTAGGCCGGGCCGTTCGGTGAGCAGTTGGGGATCGTGGTCACAGATCGCCATGAGCACCTGACGCTCGTCGATGTTCGGGGTGGCCAGGGCCCAGGTGATGAGCAGCCCGGCGGGGTGCAGATCAGGTGCAGGCGCAGACCCCAGAACCAGCGGGAATAGGAAGGGCAGTAGCCGTAGCCGGCCCAGCCGGCCAACTGCGAGCGGCGGGTGGGGCGGGAGCGGCCGCACTCGACGGGTGTGGAGCGGCCACCCAGGCCGGGTCGCTCCATAGATCGGTGTCGCGGGCCAGTTCCCGGATGGCCCGCTTGAGCAGCGGCAGGGCTTTGTGCAGGCGTTTGTTGTAGCCGGATTGGCCGGGCAGGACCTGAGTCACCGCGAGAGTGAGCAGTTCGGCATCGGTGAGCTTGGGCGGCCGTCCTAACTGGGGCGATTTATCCAGCCAGCCGTCGATGGCCACGTACAGTGCGGTGAGAAGGGTGTTGAGGTCGTTCGTCACACATCGATCCTCGACACCCTTCGTCGTACCTGCACCCCAACCCGGCTTAAGACTTACTCGTCCAGCGGTAGTCTGTCGGATCAAGTTTTCGGATGGGCAGGGATGGGTTGCGGGGGCTCCCGCTCGGGCACCCTCAGCGCGAGGCGGTCGCCCTGCAACGACCAGGTGCCGGACCACGTGTCCTGGCCGGACCAGTCGATGAACCAGGTGCCGTCGTCGATCGTGGCCGTGCCCGTACCCGTGTCGGCGCCTGGAGTGGTCGACTCGATCTTCCACTTGCCGCGGATGAAGGCGGCGAACGCCATCGCGGCCGCTCCTCGAGTTGGTCGGCCCTCGGCCGTCCGGGATGTCGATGGCCCCTCGCCGAGCCGGTTGTTCAGGCCACATGCCGCCAAGACGGATGCGCCGATCCCCATGGTGAGATAGCGAAGGGCGGTCCGGCGGCCGACGACCACGGCGACAGCGCCGAAGGTAACGACCGTTCATAACATACGATCGTTCGTGTCCCGATGGCAGCTGAGAAGCAGGGCGCAGGATGGAAGCTGCATCGTTGCAGTTAAGTACGATCGATCGTATCTTTTGATGGTGACGACTTTGCATGGAGAAGGATCCGACCCTTTTGCCTGCCGGTGCAGAGCTCCACCTGGCTGGTCGGCGCACCGTGGCGCCGGTTCGCCGCGATGGGCGAAAGCCTGGCGGCCGGCACGCATGGCCCGAGCCCGGGATACGCCGACATGGGCTGGTGTGACCGGCTCGTGGGACTCCTCCGCCGCGTGCACCCCGCCCTGGCCTACCTGAACACCGCCGGCGTCGGCGCCAGCCCGATCTCCCCGCGCTCGAACGGACCATGCGGCAGCTCTTCCAGCGCGGTGCGGCGACCGGCGCGCTGCTGACGACGTTCACTCTGGGCAGGGCGTTCGTCGTGGCGGGCTTCCCGGACTGGCACGACCGGGTACGCGCCCTCAACGCAATCATCCGCGCACAGGCCGCCGAGCATGGCGCGGTGCTGGTCGACATGTGGGACCACCCGGTCAACGACCGGCCGGACCTGCTGAGCGCCGACAGGATCCACTTCTCGGCCGCCGGCCAGGCCGTGCTGGCCGCGGAGCTGGTCAAGGCCCTGGCGCTGCGGATCGACGCAGAGGCGAGCGCTTGAGTGCGGGCCCGCACATCATGGCGGGCCGAGCCGAGGGTGACGCCCAGCGCGCTCATGATCACCTGGTCCCTGGCGGCGTATGGCGGAGGGAGAACCTATGGCGGACCCGGCACGTCCTGGATTGCTGCCACGATGTCGTAAGTACGATCGTTCGTAAGGCGAACGAGGCGAAGGAGAGGATGGCATGACCGGCGATCAGCGCGTGACGCGTGGAATGCGCTCCAGAAGTACGATCACTCGTCGCGCCGTCGACGTGGCCTCCATTGAAGGTCTGAGCGGCTTGTCTTTCGGGAGTCTCGCGGCTGATGTAGGGCTGAGCAAAGGCGGCGTGGCGGCGCTGTTTCCCACCAAGGAGCAACTCCAGGTCGCCACGGTCGAGTCCGCGAGAGAGGTGTTTCTGGAGGCGGTCGTCCAGCCGACGTCAGCTGTGCCGTCTGGCGCCGCCCGGTTGAAGGCTCTGATCGAACGATGGATCGCCTACGCCGAAGCGCCACTCTTTCCCGGCGGCTGCTTCTGGGCGGCCAACCTCCCGGACTTCGACAGCCGTCCGGGTCCGGTCCGCGACAGTCTGGCGCGCCAGCGGCGCTCCTGGCTGGCCCTGCTCGCCGAGCAGGTGTCCCAGGCCATCGCCGCCGGGGAGGTCACCGGTCTCGACCCCGAGCTCACAGCGTTCCAGATCGACGCCCTGCTCAACTCCGCCAACATCGCCATGCGCCTTGGTGAGACGGGTGGCGCGGACAAGGTCCGCCGTGTGATCGACGGGCTTCTGGCCTGAGATGGAGAACGACTCCCGATCGATGGTGCCCAGCGGATCATCGGACAGAACGAGCGGCTCCCGCCGGGGCGCGGCGACGGCCCGCGCCTCGACAGGAGAGCCAAGCGGGCACGTATCAGGAGGTGGTGCCGGTGATCGTGCTCGCGTAGTGCTCGGCGATCTCGTCGCTGGTCGTCAGCCACACGCCTTCGTGGCCAGCGATGTATGCGAGCGCCTGGTCGAGGTACTTCGCCCGGAATGCCTGGCCGATGACGAACGGGTGCAGCGCCAGCGCCATCACGCGACCACTCTCGGCGGACTCGGCGTACAGCTGGTCGAACTGGTCGGTGACCATCTGCGCGAAGTCGGCGCCGCTCTTGCCGTGCATGGTGAAAATGCCCAGATCGTTGAGTTCCAGCGAGTACGGCACGCTCAGCATGCCCGGCACGTTCAGCCGATACGGCTGGTCGTCGTTGGTCCAGTCCAGCACGTAGTCCAGCCCGAGCTCGGCCAGCAGAAACGGCGTCTGGAACGTCTCGGTGAGTGCGGGCCCCAGCCAGCCGCGCGGCCGCTGCCCAGTGACCTTGGTAATGGTCTCCACCACCTCGGTCAGGTAGACGCGCTCGTCGCCGACGTCGGCCTGCAGAGTGGAGTTGTTCTTGCCGTGGGCCAGCCATGCCCAACCACGGGCGTTGCCGGCCTCGACGATCTGCGGATACTGCTCGCATACGTCAGCGTTGAGCAGCACGCTCGCCCGGATTCCGTGCCGGTCGAGGACGTCCATCACCCGCCAGATGCCCACCCGGGGCCCGTAGTCGCGCCAGCCATAGTTGAGCGGGTCCGGCACAAGAGTCGCGGTGGCCTCGTTGATGCTGGTGGAGGGGTGGTCGATCGTGAAGTGCTCGACGTTGAGGCCCACATAGAAGGCGACGCGCGCGCCTCCGGGCCAGGTGATCGGCTCGCGTCCGACGATCGGGCTGTAGCCGAACAGGGTGTTCTCCATGATGTTTCCTCTCGGATCACTGCACCGGCCCCGGCAAGAGGGCTTTGCACTGATCACGGTAGAAATCCGGACCGGGCGCCACGAGGGTCGAAGACGTCATCAGGTGGGCCAAAGGCGCCAACCACTGTGTTGCGATACCTGGTCCGCCCGGTGGGGGAGGGCCCTCTTCTTTACGGAGTACGGCGTTCATGATGAACAAGGCGATGCTCGACGGTGCGGTGGCCGACAACGTCAAGGACACCGTCTCGCCCCACCTGACCCGCCTGCTGATCCGCGCCGGCCTTGCGGCGGGCCTGGATCAGCGACGGCTGGCCGGTGTTCCTGGCCTCGCCGTGCTTGACGAGGACGGCATCCGTATCCCCACCGTGACCTGCCTGCGGATCTGGGAAGTCATGTCCGGGGCGACGTGGCAGGCGGGCGGCAGCAAGCGGGTCATGGAGCTGTGGCAGCCGGGCGCGCTGGGCGTGTGGGACTACCTGTTCTCCTTCTCCGGTGACCTCGGCGACGCGCTGGCCGCCTGCAGCCGCCACTTCACGGCCATCGCCGACCCCGCCGACAAGCTCGTCCTTACCGCCCGGGAGGACGGCGTGACGGTCACCTATCAGGGCCCCTACCGCGATCACGAGCAGTATCCGCTGATCGCGGAACTGGTGCCGCACATGCTGCTTCAAGTGGCTAGCTCGGGTGCCGGGCGCCGGCTGGCTCCGGCGCGCATCCGGCTGCCGAACTCCGCACCCAGACTCTCCCAGCACCATGTGGAGCTGTACAACACCTCGAAGATCGAGTATGAGGCCGGCGACCCATCGATCACTTTCACCGAAGCGGACGTACACGCGCCGCTGCTGCGCGCCGATCCTGCGCTCGCGGCCATCATGGACGAGCATGCGCGACTGTCCACGGCGGCCGCCCGGCCTGTGCTGGGCTGGCTCGACCGTTTCCAGGCCGCCCTCCAGGCTGCCGTCGCCGACGGCCCGCCGAACCTCGACCTTGTGGCTCATCGCTTGGCCATGAGTGCCCGGACCCTCCAGCGCCGACTGCGCGAGGAGGGCACCACGTGGCGGGAGGAGTTGGAGCGGCTTCGGCAGAGCCGGGTGGACCGTCTGTTGCGGGAGAGTTCGCTCAGCGTCGAGTCCATCGCCGCTCGGGTCGGCTTCACTGACTCCCGCGCCCTGCGGCGCGCCATTCACCGCTGGTACGGTCACGGCCCGGCCGCGATCCGCGCCAGCGGCCCCACCTAGTGGGCGCTGGTCCCGGGTTCAGGTGCCGCACCAGGTGGGGGTGTTCTCGCCGGTGAGGCGGCGGGCCATAACGTCGATCATGGCGATGTGGATCATCGCCTCGGAGCGGTCGGGGCGGGCTTCGTAGTCGCGGGCCAGGTGGTGGCGCAGCATCAGGCGGCCGAGGGTGCGTTCGGCTGCCCAGCGGCGTGGCAGTGGGGTGAAGCTTGTGGTGGCGGGTTCGCGGGTGACGATTTCGACGTCGATGTCGAGGGCGGCGGCGCGGCGTTCGGCGCGCCGGGCGGTCAGGACGGGTTCGGCGAGCGCCCATCGGGCGTCGGGCGAATCGCTGGGATACGGGCGCGGTTCGGCCGTGCCTTGGCGTACTGCCGGGTGAAGTTGCCGGCCAGGTGGCCATCCGGCCGTCGATCAAAGGTGGGCGAGGTCCTGCATGTCGGGATGAGACGGGGTTCTTCTAGCCAAGACGGGTGAGGTATGCCTGCTCCGATCGCCCTCTGTATCTCAGGACGGCACAAAACGGGTGCCCGTCCGGTGATCGATTCAAGGAACAGGGCGGCAGATATACCGCCATCTATGGTCTAAACGCCCACTAGATCGGCCTCTAGGTCTAGAGGGTCGGTTCCTAGGGTGACCACGCTGAAAGTATCGGCGGCACGGCGTACCGTGGGCGCCAGTGGCAGACCGCGCGCCTTGTCAACGACGGCCGAATCCTGGATCAGGCACACATTCCGTGATGGGGCCCGGGTCAGTCGGTCAGCAGCATGCGTTTGCGCAGGAGATCGAGGTTGGCGCGGCC
>NZ_JBFAHK010000047.1:0-29567 GCF_040802095.1 Nonomuraea sp. NPDC050783 | reverse complement strand
GGCGCGGTCCTGGCCGAGCAGACCGACGAATGGACCGAAGCCCGCCGCTACATGGGCCTGGACATCCTCGCCAAGGCCCGCGTCCGGCTCATCGCAGGCGACACACCGGCCCAGAACCCACTCCCGCAGACACTTACCGCTTAACCTGCAGAAATAGGATCACGCGAAGATCGACTCATACACCACGTCCGTGGACGTGACCGGACCCGTGCTCGAACGCAAGAACCTGCTGGTCATGGATCCGCGTGGGACGGGGAAGTCCTCGCCGCCGCACTGCCCGGGAGCCGGCCTCGACAAGCCCGAGACCATCGCTTCCTGCGCCAGGAGCGTGGGGGCGCGAGGCGCGTATTTCACCGCCGACCAGGCCTCGCACGATCTTGACGCGATCCGGAGGGCGCTTGGTTTGGGCAAGGTGAGTTTCTACGGCAACTCCTACGGCACTCTGTACGCCCAGGCGTACGCGGCTCGGTATCCACGGAGCCTGGACGCGATCTTCCTGGACAGCTCTGTGATCGTGGACCGCGACGGATACGCGAGCTGGAAGAACTACTGGTCCTGGCGCCGCCAGCTCGATCTCGTCTGCGAACGGTCGGCGGCGTGCGAGGCGCTGCCGGGCAGCGCCTCCAGCACCTGGACACAGTTGGTGAACCGGCTGCGGGAGCGGCCTGATCCGGAAGTGTCGGTATTCCAGACGTCAGCGCTCAACAGGGTGTCTGAGCCGGTGTTCGGCCGGGAGGCCACCGCGGCCGCGGACGCCTACCTACGCGGTGACCCGGTTCCGCTGCGCCGCCTGGCACGGCTGATTCCCCCAACGCTTCCACCGGCCAACGATCCGTATGTTGCCGGGTATCTGGGCTTTCGTTGCGGCGACGGTACCTTCCCCTTCGACCGGCTGGCCTCGGCCACCGAACGTCAAACCCAGGCCGAGCGCTACTACGAGCGGGTACGCCCGCTGTGGCCCTATCAGATCACCGACATCTTTCCCGGAATCGGCACTGTGGAGCCATGCATCAACTGGCCGACTCCGCGCCACAGCCCGCCCCGCCCACCCGCACAGGCGCTGCCCGCCGTGCCCGTCCTGGTGATGGCGGGAGAGCTTGACATGAACAGCCCCGCCGAAGTGACCCAATCGCTGCGAGCCTTCCCGAACGCGACCGTCGTGCGAGTCCCGTTCGGGCCTCATGCGTTGACCTCGCCCACCTCGCCGATGGGCGATTGCGTGCGCGGCATGCTACGCACCTTCCTGACCACCAAGCGGGTGACCGACCAGAAGTGCACCGGCGAGAACTATCGTGCCCTCGGCGCCTTTCCCCAGACCGTCGAGGACGTGCCGCCACACCCGGCCCGCAAGCTCAGCACTGCCCAGCGGCGGGTGCTCGCGGCCACCTTCGCCACCGCTACGGACGCCACCGCCCGCCGCAATCCCAACGGCACCATCTATGCAAGAGTGCGGAACGAGCCGGGGCTGCGCGGCGGCCAGGTCACCTTTGGCCAGGACATCACACTCGACGAGGTGCGGTTCGTACGCGACCTGCGGGTCAGCGGCCCGATCACGCTCACCCCGGACGGCCGTGCCACCGCCATGCTCCGCGCTGAGACCGGCGGGCGCACCCACGAGGTGACGTTGACCTGGACACCGTTCTCCACCCGCCTGTCCCTGTCCGGCACCTTCGACGGCATCCCCATCGCCTGAGCTTGGCTCTGCCGGGAATAGGGCACCGCGCCGAGCACGCCTTGACCGGCAGGCGGCTGTCGGTGATCGGTTCGAGGCACGGGTCGCCGATCGGTTCATGGCGGCCGTCCGTGGGGACCTATGATCGGCGGCATGGCATTGCGGTTCGTTCAGGTGAATTTCAAGGCTCGGGACGACTCGGCGCTCGGACGGTTCTGGGCGGAGGCGCTCGGCTGGAGCGTTTCCAGCGAGGGACCCGGCGTGACCAACCTCGAACCCGAGGGCCTCGACTGGCCGGACCCCGCCGGCTTCTACATCGATCTCGTCACCGTCCCCGACCCCGAAACGGTGCAGTACCGGGTGCACCTCGATCTCGCCACCACCTCCGAGGCGCACCAGGCGGAGCTGGTCGCGCGGTTGAAGGAGCTCGGCGCGACGCCCGCCGACGTCGGCCAGGGCGACGTCCCGTGGACGGTGCTGGCCGACCCGGAGGGCAACCTGTTCTGCGTGCTGGAGCCCCGGGAGGTCTATCGGGACACCGGGCCGATCGCCGCGGTGGTGGTCCACTGCGCGGACCCGCGTGCCCTGGCCCGGTTCTGGGGCGAGGCGGTGGGGTGGACCCCGTGCGAGGTGAACGACGATCTCGCGCGGCTGCGCTCCCCCAAGGGCGTCGGACCGTATCTGGAGCTCATCCGCGCCACGCCCGGCGCGCGGAGTGCGCAGAGCCGCGTCCACATCGACCTGCTGCCGGACCCCATCAGCGACCAGGCGGCCGAGGTGACCCGGCTGCGGGCCCTGGGCGCGACGCCCGCCGACGTCGGCCAGGGCGACGTCCCGTGGGTCGTCCTCGCCGACCCCGAGGGCAACGAGTTCTGCGTCCTCGGCAGGGGGTGACGCGGCGGCGCCCGGTCGTGGCGGACGGCTGGCGGGACGCGGGAGAGTTGAGCGGCTCACCGCGGCTTACCGCGCGGCCGGCCGCCGAGCAGGGCCGCGCAGGACCCGGCGGTCAGCAGCCCGCCGGCGAGGAAGGCGCCCCGTGCCCCGGCGAGCGGCAGGACCAGTGCCCCGATCGCGGCTCCCGCCGCGATGCCGACGTTGTAGGCGCCGGAGTTCGCCGCCAGGGCGATGTCCGTACGGCCCGGCGCGCAGTGCAGCATCGCGTTCTGCGTGGCCATGAACACCGGCCCGAGCGCACTGCCCATCAGCATCAGGAACACCACCGCCGCCACCTGATGGGTGCCGGACGCGTACAGGCCGAGCATGCCTACCGCCTGCGTGGCCACGGCGATGGCCAGCGCGGCCCGCGGAAAGCGGTCCAGGAACGCCCCGGTGACGCTCACCCCGGCCAGGCACGCGACACCGAAGCCCACGAGCAGGACGCTGACCGCGCTCGGGGAGAACCCGCTCACCTCGCCCAGGAAGGTCACGATGTAGGTGTATCCGGTGAACGCCCCGGCGGCGGACAGGGCTCCGGCCGCCAGCACCGTGCCGAACCGCCGCGCGTCGGGACTGGTCGCGTAGGCGGCGGGCTCTTCCTCCGGGCGCGAGGTCGGCAGCAGCGCGGCGATCGTCACCAGGGAGACCAGCCCTAGAGCCGCCAGCAGGGCGACGGGCACCTGCCAGGCGCTCCGCTGCCCCAGCCAGGTCCCGGCGGGGACGCCGAGCACGAGGGCGAGCGAACCGGCGACGGACAGTGCCCCGACCACCCGGCCCCGGACCTCGGGCGCGAACAGGCCCACCGCGACCGGCCCCATCACGGCCCAGAACAGCGCCTGGGCGAGCGCGGTCAGCAGCCGCGCCGCGAGGAGCTGCCCGTAGGAGGTGGCCAGCGCCGCGACGAGGCTGGACACCACGAGCGCGGCCAGCAGTCCCGTGAGCACGTGGCGCCGGGGTACGGCCCGCACGGCGTGGGCGATCGGCACCGACGCGACGGCCACCGTCACGCCGTAACCGGTGACCAGGAGGCCGACCGCCGACAGGGACACCCGCAGGTCTCCGGAGATGAGCTCCAGGAGGCCGACCGGCAGGTTCTCCGCGGTGTTGAACGTGAGGGCCGCCAGCATCAGCGCCCCGAGCACCGCAAGCCTGCGCCAGGGAGCCGGTTGTCGCGTGACGGGGCGGCCTTTTCCGGCTCTCGCCGATCGCACCTGCTCAGTGGCACCTTCCATGCGGACACCCCACCAAGCCCACTGATCCCGCCGCAACTCAGTATGCCGCGCGGATGATCGCGAGGGCTTCCTCGACGCGGTCGGCGTGGGTGCGGAAGCTGAGCACGCACAGGCGCAGGAAGAACCTGCCGTCGATGGTGGTGCTGCTCAGGTACACGCGCCGGCTGGCGTTGATCTCCGCGAGGAGCCGCCTGTTGTCCTCGTCCGTGCCCCGGAGCCGGAAGAGCACCACGGTCAGGTCCGGCTGCCACGGCACCTCCAGGCGCGGGTCCGCGGCGAGGTGGCGGTGCAGGTACGCGGCGAGGTCGAGCTTCTCGTCGAGCTCCCGCTCGAAGGCGCGTACGCCGTGCAGGTGCAGGGGCAGCCACAGCCGGAGCCCGCGGAACTCCCGGGTCAGCTCCACCCCGAGGTGCCCGAAGTCGGGCAGGTCGTCCGTCGGGCTGAGATCCTGCAGGTAGCGGCCGTCGGCCGCGTGGGCGGCGTGCAGGACGGCCGGGTCGCGCACCAGGAGCAGGCCCGTGCCGTAGGGGAAGAACAGGCTCTTGTGCGGGTCCAGCGCGATCGAGTCGGCCGCCTCGATCCCGCCGAGCCGGGCCCGGCCGCGCGCCGTGAGCTGGAATCCCCCGCCGTAGGCGGCGTCCACGTGGAACCACAGGCCCTCCCTGCGGGCCAGCTCGCCCAGCTCGGGAAGCGGGTCGATGGTGCCGGAGCTGGTGGTCCCCGCGGTGCCGGCCAGCAGGAGGGGACGCAGCCCGCGGGCGCGGTCGGCGGCGATCATCGTGGCCGCGGCCTGGACGTCCATGCGCAGGTCCGCGGTGGCGGGCACGGTACGGATCAGCTCGGCGGGCAGGCCGGCGATGCGGGCCGCTTTGGCCAGGCAGTAGTGCGTGTGCTCGGTCACGTACACCGTGCCGTCGCCCAGGGAGTGGCGGGCGGCGAGCAGCGCCGACAACGTCGCCACCGAGGCTCCCGTCGTGACCAGGCCGCCCGAGCCGGCGGGCAGCCCGAACCGCTCGCAGAACCAGGTCAGCACCCCGTGCTCCATGGCGACCAGCGCCGGTGCCACCTGGGCCACGCCGGTGAACCGGTTGACGGTCTGCGCCAGCAGCTCGGCCAGCGCGACGGAGACCAGGCCGCCCGCCGGGAAGTAGGCGAGGTAGCCGGGGCCGGCGGTGTCCACGCCCTCCCCGGCGGCCTGGCGGAAGAGCTCCAGGAGCGCGGCGAAGTCGCCGGGGCCGTCGCCGGGCGGCCGGCGCAGCGCGGTGCTCAGCGGTTCGGGCTGCCCGTAGTGGCTCGCGGGCGCCGAGTCCAGCTCGCGAACCCAGTCCGCCAGGAAGTCCACCGCGTGCCGGCCCAGCCGCGTGATGGCGGAGGGGTCGAGGTCAAGGGGGAGAGCGTGTTCACCGGTCGTCATGCGGGCACGGTAGGGGCCCGGCGTATGTGAGGGATTGGACGTTATTGCACCGCCCGCCGGTCTCCGCGCCGGCCGGTGGCGCCTCCTACGGGTGCGCGCGCTATGGGTGCACGCGTTATGGGTGCACCCGTCCGAGGAAGTCGCGGACGAGGGGCACGACCTCGCCCAGGCTGGTCTCCAGCGCCCAGTGCCCGGCGTCGAGCAGGTGCAGCTCCGCGTCCGGAAGGTCGCGCAGGTAGGCCCTGGCCGACTCCTCGGGCATGTAGCCGTCGTGCGGTCCCCAGACGATCAGGGTCGGGGGCCGGTGCTCGCGCAGGTACGCCTGCTCCTTGGCGAACCACGCGAGCGTCGAGGACTGGTCCTCGATCAGGCTCACGAGGTTGGCCAGCCGCTCCGGCGTGTTCATCAGCCTCCAGTGCAACGTCCAGAGATCCGGGCTCACCCGCTCGGCCAGGTGCGGGGGCAGCTCGCCGACGAACTCGTCGCGGAAACCCCTCTCCGAGACGTGCGCGATCACCTTCGCCCGTCCCTCCGGCGTGGGGTGGGCCCAGTGCTCCTTCAGCCAGGAGTACTTGGGCCCGAACGCGTCCTCGTAGATGTCGCCGTTCTGGATGACGAGCGCGGCCACCCGCTCGGGCGCGCGCATCGCCAGCCGCAGCCCGAACTGGGAGCCGTAGTCGTGCAGGTAGAGCGCGTACCGGGACAACCCCATGACCTGCGTGAACCGTTCGAGGAAGTCGGCGTAGCCGGCGAAGGTGTAGGAGAAGCCTTCAGGGGTGGCGCTGTAGCCGAAACCCGGCAGGTCTGGCGCGATCAGGCGCCAGCGGTCGCCCAGCGCGGCCATGAGGCCGCGGAACTCGTAGGAGGAGCACGGGTAACCGTGCGGCAGCAGGAACACCGGGCCGTCCGGCGGGCCGGCCTCCCGGTAGAAGGTCTCGATCCCGTCCACGTCGGCCGTCCGGTGGACGACGGGTGCGGGCAGCAGTGACATGATCTCACCTCCGGACGCTCGCCCTGCCCGTAACCGCCGCCGCCATGCGTCCGGAATCCAGGCCGGCTAACGCGCCACGCGGTAGCGGAGGTGGACGACCCGCGAGCCGAAGGTGCGGGTCTCGACGAGTTCGAGGTCCACGTGGCGCTCGTGCCTGGCGAAGTACGGGGTGCCGCCGCCGACGAGCACCGGGTAGACCGTGGCCCGGTACTCGTCGATGAGGCCCAGCGCGGCCGCCTCGGCGGCGAGGGTCGCGCCGCCGATCGCGATGTCGCCCTCCCCCGGCTCGGCCCGCAGCCGCTCGATCTCCTCGGCCAGGCCGCCGGAGGCCAGGCGGGCGTTGCCCCGCACCTGCGACAGCGTGGTGGAGAACACCACCTTGGGGAGCGGGTTCCAGAGCGCGGCCCACTCCAGCTCCGCCTCGTCGATCGACGGCTCCTGGTCGGCGGTCTCCCAGTACAGCATCGTCTCGTACAGCCGCCGTCCCAGCAGGTGGACGCCGACCTGCCGGATCTCGTCGATGTGGAAGCGGAAGACCTCCTTGTCGGGCACCGACCAGTCGAAGCCGCCGTCCGGCCCGACGATGTAGCCGTCGAGCGAGACGCTCATCGAATAGGTCACGCTGCGCATCAGAAGTCCTCCTCGGTGACGGGTGCGACAGTACGACTTCCGGGCGGCGCGGAACTCATCGCGGCGGCCTTCCATACCACAGCGTTATGGGCAAATTGGGAGGTATCACCTGGGTCACCCGCGATGCCAGTCTGAGGGCACCCCCAGCCGGCTGGGGCTCGTCCACTCCACCCCCCTGAGGAGCAACGAGCGTGAACCCCAAGCTCAGGTTGGGCACTGCCACCGCCCTCGCGTTAGCCCTGACCATCACCGTACCGGCGGGCCTCACCAGCGCGAGCGCCCAGGCGGCCGACCCGCCCTCACCTGCGGAGCGCAGCGCCGCGGTGGCGAGCGCGCAGAGCGTCATCGCCGCCGACCGGACGCAGCTCCGAGCCGCCGACCAGGACACCTTCTCCCTGTCGTCGGCCATCGCCGGCGTCAACGGCATCCAGCACCTCACGTACGCGCGTACCTACGCCGGGCTGCCCGTCTTCGGCGGTGAGGTGGTCGTGACGACCGACAAGTCCGGTAAGTCGGTCAGCGCCATCGACACCGGCCAGCAGGCCACGATCTCCCTGGACACCAAGCCGCAGATCGCCGCGCAGGCGGCGGCGGACACGGCCCGCGCCACGGCGCCCAAGGCCACCTCGATCGGCACCCCCGCGCTCGTGGTGCACGCCACCACGCCCACCCCGCGCCTGGCGTGGGAGGTCGTCGCCGCCAACGACGACCGCTCCAGCATCGTGCACGTGTACGTGGACGCGCTCGACGGCCAGGTCATCGACCAGTGGGACCAGGTGGTCGACGGCACCGGCAACAGCTACTACAACGGCAACCCGGTGACCATCGACACCTCCCCCGCGTACGTGATGCGCGACCCCACGCGCACCGGCGTCCAGTGCGGCGGGCAGAACGGCTCGGTCTACACCAAGTCGACCGACAACTGGGGCAACGGCAGCGGCACGAACCTGGAGACGGCCTGCGTCGACGCGCTCTTCGCCGAGCAGCGCGAGTGGAACATGCTGCGCGACTGGCTCGGCCGCAACGGCATCAACGGCTCGGGCCGCGGCTACCCCGCCAGGGTCGGGCTGAACCAGGCCAACGCCTTCTGGAACGGCTCGTACGCCTCCTTCGGCCGTAACTCCGCCGGCACCCAGCAGGCCACCTCGATGGACGTCGTCGGGCACGAGTTCGGCCACGGCATCTTCCAGTTCTCCGGCGGCAGCGGCGGCAGCGGCAACGAGTCCGGCGGGCTGAACGAGTCCACGGGCGACATCTTCGGCGCGCTGACCGAGGCGTACGTCAACGAGCCCAGCACCCTCGACCCGCCCGACTACCTGGTCGGCGAGGAGGTCAACCTGGTGGGCCGCGGCGCGATCAGGAACATGTACAACCCGTCGGCGCTGGGCCACCCCAACTGCTACAGCTCCTCCATCCCGAGCACCGAGGTGCACGCGGCGGCCGGGCCGCAGAACCACTGGTTCTACCTGCTGGCCGAGGGCACCAACCCGAGCGGGAAGCCGGCCAGCAGCCGGTGCGACGGCGGCGCGGCCATCACCGGCGTCGGCGTCCGCAAGGCGGGCCAGATCTTCCAGACCGGCCTGAACATGAAGACGGCGCCGTGGACGCACGCCAAGGCCCGCGTGGCCACGCTGCGGGCGGCCAGGACGCTGTTCCCCACCGGTTGTGTCGAGTTCAACGTCGTCAAGGCGGCCTGGAGCGGGGTGAACGTCCCCGCGCAGAGCGGCGAGCCGACCTGCTCCTGAGCACGACGGCGGCCCTGTTCAGCGCGGATCACCGGTGATCCGCCTGAGCAGGGCGCACCCGGGCCGGCGCCGGGGACGGCGGCGCTGAGGACGCCTGCTCCGCGGCCGGCGTCCCGTAGCGGGCGGCGAGCGCGGCGGCGCGGTCGCGCAGGGAGGCGCGCAGCCACTCCGGGGACAGGGCCTCCCCGTCCGTGCCGAGCTGCCACAACGCCCAGACGGCGTGCCGCGCGTCCTGGAAGGTGACCTCCAGCCGCAGCAGGCCGTCCGCGTCGGGCTCCTCGGCGAGGACGGCCAGCGCGGTGCCCAGCAGCTCCTCCCGCCGCGCCGGGCGCGTCCGCACCAGCACGGTGACCTGGTCGCCGCCGGCCCGGAACCGCCTGCTGCGCTCCCGCCAGGCCCGGTCCAGGTCGATCCGGTCGGGTCGCTGCGCGGGCTCGGGGAGCTGCCTGGCGGCCAGGATCCGGGAGAGCCGGTAGGTACGGTCCGCGCCGGACCTGGTGGCCAGCAGGTAGCCCCGGTCGCGGATGGTGACCAGCCCGATCGGGTCCACCGTGCGCCACCGCGGGGCCTGGCCGGCGGCGGCGTAGTGGATCTCCAGCTTGTGCCCGGCGAACACCGCGCGCAGGACCTCGGCGGCCGTGGTGTCGGGCACCTCCTCGGCGGACAGCCGGCGCGACAGCAGGTCGGTCTGCGGGTCGATGAGCAGGCGCTCGGCCGCGCCGGCCGCGGTGTCCCGGTAGCTCTCGGGGAGCGCGTCCACCACCTTGAGCATCGCCGAGGCCAGCGCCGAGCCGAGGCCGAACGCCTGCGCGCCGCGCCGCGACCCGGCCACCAGCAGGGCCAGGGCCTCGTCGGGGTTCAGCCCGGTCAGCTCGGTACGGAAGCCGGGCAACAACGCGAACCCGCCGTGCCGGCCGCGTTCGGCGTAGACCGGGACGCCGGCCGCCGACAACGCCTCGATGTCGCGCAGCACGGTGCGGGTGGACACCTCCAGCTCCCGGGCCAGCGTGGCCGCCGACAGCCGGCCGTGCCGGCGCAGCAGCAACACCAGCGAGACCAGCCGGTCGGCGCGCATACGCGAACGTTACCGAAATATACGACAGAGGATGTCGCGATTCGCTGGGAGGCTCGTCGCCAGTGATCCCGACGAATCGAACGGAGCTGACAGGACAATGGAGCGAACGGCGGTCAACCCGTGGCCGTGGTCGGTGGAGATGGGCTACAACCAGGGCGAGCTCGTCTCCGGGCAGACCCGCACCCTCTACTGCTCGGGGCAGACCGCGATGAGCGGCGACGGCAAGCCCCAGCACGCCGGCGACATGGCGGCCCAGCTGGCGCTGAGCCTCGACAATCTGGAGGCCGTGCTGGGCGCGGCCGGGATGTCGCTGGCGGACCTCGTCCGGCTCAACGTCTACACCACCGACGTGGACCGGCTCTTCGAGCACTACGGCGTGCTGGCGGCGCGGCTGGGCGCCGCCGGGGTGGCGCCGTCCACCACGATGCTCGGGGTGACGCGGCTGGCGATCCCCGACCTGATGGTCGAGCTTGAGGGAACCGCCGTCGCGTGAGGCGGCCGGCCGGACCGCCGCCGGAGGGCTCAGGCCGGCCGCGGTCCGGCCGCCCCGTTCTCCAGCCGCTGCTTGGACCCCCGCACCTCGTCGCGGACGTCGGCGGGCAGCCGGCGGCGCAGGACCGGCTCCAGCAGCCAGCGCAGGAACGGGGCGAAGTCGATGGAGATCGTGCGCCGCACCCGGGAGACGCCGTCCGCGACGGCCTCCGCCTCGAAGGAGGCGCTGAAGCGGGACATCAGGTGGTTGAGCCGGTTGCGGGGCAGGGGCGCGTAGCGGACGTCGACGCGCCGGCCGGGGGTCAGGCGCATCTGGGAGACGAGCTTGGGCGCGGGGCCCGGGATGCCCGGCAGGCGGGGGCGGAACTTGAACTCCACGACGTTGTCGAGGCGGCGTACCCAGTCGATCGGGCCGATCTTGTCGTCGATCTCCGCGTAGCGCTCGGCGTCCATCACGAAGTCCAGGTATTCCTGCGGCGTGCAGCGGATGGTCTCTTCCACGATCACTTGAACCATAGAAAGAGAGTACTCTCTCACTATGGCGAGAACGACCCCGGGCGTGACCCGGGAACGCATCCTGGACGAGGCCATCCGGCTGTTCGCGCGGGACGGTTACGACGCGACCTCGGTGACCGACATCCAGCGCGCCTGCGGCCTGGCCGGCGGCTCAGGAGCGCTCTACAAGCACTTCCCCTCCAAGAAGGCCCTGCTGGAGGCGGCCGTGCGGCGCAACCTGAACACCATGGCGCGCCGGAGGGCGCAGGTGGTGGAGCACGTCCCCGACGACCCCCGTCAGGCGCTGCGCCTGATGGCGGACGAGGTGTGGAAGGTGATCGACGGCGACCGTGACCTGGTGCGCATCATGCTGCGCGAGTTCACCGCGTTCCCGGAGATCTTCGAGCCGATGTGGCAGGGCGTGCTGGCCACCCTCTACCGCGAGTGCACCGCCTGGATCGAGGCCCGGCGGACGGCGGGCGTGGCCGAGGCGGCCGACCCGGAGGCCACGGCCGCCGTGCTCATCTCGTCGCTGACCTACTTCCCGCTGCTGCGCATTCTCATCGGCCACACGCCGGGCGACCTGGACCAGGAGACGTTCCTGACGGCGTGGGCCGGCCACGCGGCCCGCACGCTCGCCCTTCCGGAGAAATAAGCCGGCGGGCCCACGCCCGCCAGGCCGGCTTCCTCAGCCCCGCTTCCTCAGCCCAGCTTCTTCAGCCTGACGGCCCGCCTGAGGAAGACGATGCCGTCGATCGTGCCGAGCTGGGCCGGGTCGAGCGGGAAATAGGCGAAATCATGCGAGACGCGCGGGGCGGGGACGGACCGCGTGACGGCCTCGGCCAGGCGGCGGGCGTCCACGAGGGCGTGCTCCCACGGGAGCGTGGACAACATGCCCTCGACGGTGTCCGGGGGCGGGGTGTCGTCGCCGGCGGTGCCGAAGGCCGAGGCCAGGAAGGCGTACCGGTCGCCCAGGTGCGTCGCGGCGATCGCGCCCGCGCTCCACCACTCCAGCCGGTGCTCACCGAGCGACATGAGGCTCATGTTCCGCTGGAGATGCAGGTTGGAGGCGAAGACCAGGGCCGGGCCGTGCTCGGCGACGGCCCGCAGGTTGGCGGCCATCATCGCGTCCCGCAGGGCCGACAACCTGCCGATCCGGTCCGGGGACGGCTCGGCCATCCCGTCGTGGTAGCGGAGCAGGCCGACGGCGGTGCGCCCGTACAGCTCCGCCCGCTCCCTGTCCCTCGCGCTCAGCCGCGGCGCCCGCGTCTCCAGCAGCGCCACCAGGTCGTCGGCGATCAACCGCAGCCGCTGGGCCTCGGCGGACCGGCCGATCGACCGGGACGGGTCCATGACCGTGGCCTCGTCCGACCACCGCTCGTCCGGGCCCAGCAGCGCGTCGAGGGTTTCCCGCGTGCACGGGAGCGGGCCGTCGAGGAGGTCGCAGAGGGCGGTGAGCGCCTGGCGCGGGCTGGCCGCCCAGTACTCCAGCGGTCCGTCGACCCCGAAGAACCGCAGCTTCTCGTCGTGCTCCTCGTTGTAGGCCCGCATCCAGCGCACCAGCTCGCGGTTGGCCGGCACCGCGCCGAAGTCGTGGCTGAAGCCGCGCTCCATGACGTCGTCGAGCGTGCCCTCGCCCGTCGCGAGGTAGTCGTCCACCACCAGGCCCATGAGGCAGTCGCTCTCGATGGCGAACGATCGGTAGCCCTCGTGCTCGACCAGGTGCCGGAACAGCTCGTTGCGCAGCTCGCCCAGCTCCTCCACGAAGTGCCGGGCCTCCCCCAGGCCGAGCAGCAGGGGCTTGGCGGGCAGCGACCGCAGGAACGCCGAGATGCCCGCGCCGTCGAACGCGCGGGCCGTGTCCTTGATGTCCATGCCTTCAACGGTATCGTTGACCCGTCGGTGTAAACTTTCCCCGGAAAACCGCCGTCCCGTCCCGGCCGACCTTCAATCACTGGGGTGCGGTGTCGGTCAGCAGGTCGAAGGCCGGCCCGCTGGAGTGCCCGCCGCGGCCGGTGTCCCGCCGCACGGTGAGCCAGACGATCACCTGGCCGGTCCGGGTGCGGGTGCGGTTGTACGCGGCGATCAGGCGGGTGCCCGTGAGCCGGACCTCCTCCTCGTTGACGAAGTACGGATTCCCGGCGTCGAACCCCTCGCGGAGCAGGGCGGTCCTGGCCGCTACCGGACTGCCGTCCACCTCGCTGGGCATCGCGGCGCGCTGCGGTTGCACGCCGCGGTTGTCACCGGGGACGTGAACCGGGACGGCGGAAGGCGAGGGTCTCGGCGGCGGCCTCCGCGCCGGGGCGCGGGTCGCCGGTGGGCATGCGGACGGTCTGCTCGATGCCCCACACCATGGTGGCGTTCTCGTCCCGGGCCAGCAGGACCTCCTCCAGCGCCGGGCCGTCGGCCACTGCACGACCGTCGCCCGCGCCGCGCCCGCCGCGGCGAGCGGCTCACGGGACGGTTGCACCGCCGCGGGGTCGAACGGCGCCGGCGCCACCATCAGCCGGAAGCCCCGCACCTCCGGGACGGCCTCCCCCGTCATCGTTCGTCCCGCTCCCCGGCCGCGGACCCGATCCACGAGCCCCGGCCGGGCCGGTCTTGGACACCGTCGATCACCGCATCCTCCTGGGAGTGGACGAGCCGGTGCCGGCCACGCACCCCGGCGGCCGGCCTGAACCCCTCAGCGGCTCCGCGATGGCGTGTCCCGGAGCCGCCTTACCCAGGAATGCGTTCCACGACGTTCCGCCGCACGCGCGGAAGCCTGGCGGGACCGGCAGGACCGGCGGGGCGGTCAGGGAGCGTCGCGGGCGACCAGGCCGTGCTCGTGGGCGTAGATCGCGGCGTGCACGCGGCTCCGGAGGCCGAGTTTCGTGAGGATGCGGTTGACGTGCGTCTTGACGGTGCCTTCCTCGATGGTGCACGCGGCGGCGATCTCGCCGTTGCTCAGCCCCCGGCCCAGGAGGCGTAGCACGTGGTGCTCGCGCGGGGTCAGCAGGTCGAGCTCAGGGGTGGCGGGGCGCGGGGACAGCGCGGCGAAGCGGCTGATCAGGCGGCCGGTGACCTGCGGGTCGATCAGGCCCCTGCCCTGGTGCAGCTCCCGGACCGCCGCGACCAGCACGTCGGCGTCGCTGTCCTTCAGCAGGAAACCGGCGGCCCCGGCGCGCAGCGCGCCGAACAGGTACTCGTCGAGGTCGAACGTGGTCAGGGCGAGCACGCGGGGGGCGGGTCCGGCCGCGACGAGGCGGCCGATGGCGGCGATGCCGTCCATGCCCGGCATCCGCAGGTCCATCACCACCACGTCCGGCCGGCGCGAGAGCGCCTGGCGCACCGCCTCGGCGCCGTCGGCGACCGTCGCGACCACGTCGATGTCGGGTTCGCCGTCGAGGATGAGCCGCAACGCCTCCCGCGCCGCCGCCTGGTCGTCGGCGACCAGCACCCGGATCGTCACCAGGCGTCCCCTTTCCTGGGCAGGTCGGCGCGGACCCGCCAGCCGCCCGTCTCGACCGGTCCCGCCGACAGGGCGCCGCCGAGCAGGCGCACCCGTTCGCGCATGCCGCGGATCCCCCGGCCCTCGGCCTGGGACGCGACGGCGGGGCTGCCGTTGTCGAGGACCTCGACGCGCAGGCCGCGGCCGTCCTGCCGCAGGTGGACGGTGACCTCGGTCGCGTCCGCGTGTCGTACGGCGTTGGTCAGCGCCTCCTGGACCACCCGGTAGGCGGTGTGATCGACGGCCGGCGGCAGCGCGCGCCCGCCCCCGGAGCGGCGCACGGTGACCGTCCGGCCGGCGCAGGTGAGCCGTTCAGCCAGCCGCTCCAGGTCGGCGGTGCCGGGCTGGACGGCGGCCGGGTGCTCGTCGAGGGTCCGCAGCAGGCCGCGTACCTCGGTGAGCGCCGACCGCGACAGGTCCGAGATCGTCCGCAGGGCTTGCTCGGCGGCCGCGCCGCCGGGTGCCCGGCGCGCCGCCGCGGCCTGCAGCCGGATCGCGGTCAGGTGGTGGCCGACGCTGTCGTGGACGTTCCTGGCCAGCCAGGTACGCTCCTCGGCCAGCACGCGCTCCGCCTCGGCCCGCTGCACGCGCAGCGACTGGTCGGCCCGCTCCCGGTGCAGCCGCAGCGCGTAGCCGGTGGCCACGGGCGCGACACTCATGATCACTATGCTGGTCGGCTCCGGGACGCCCTCGCCCCCCATCACCGCCAGGGTGCCGAGAACCCAGCACGAGGAGACCGCCAGCACCAGGCCAGGACGCCGCGGCCGGTGGTAGACGGCCGCGCAGAACAGGGCCATGGTGACCAGCATCCCCTCCCAGCGGTGCAGGTGCGCCATCCCGGCCAGCGCGATCGCCGCCGATGTCGCGGCGGCGGTCAGCGGCAGCCTCCGGCGGATCAGCAGGGGGAGGCTGACCCCGGTGCTGAAGACGGCCAGGAGCGGCAGGCCGGCCGGGGCCCGCCACTTCAGCGCCGTCAGCAGCGCCGCGGCGGTCGCGGCGCCGGCGACGAGCAGGACCTCCCTCGGCCAGTGCATGTCACGATGATGCCGGACCGCAGGTCGTGCCCGCGGGCGGGAGTTGCCCGGTGGTCAGATAGCGGTGCACGTGATCGCGTACGCAGGGACCGCCGCCTCCCAGGTAGAGCGCGTGGCCGCCCGTGGCCGCCAGGTAGCGGGCGCCGTCGAGCCGCGCGGCGACCCCGCGTCCGTACGCGGGCGTCGCCGTGTCGTCGTACTCGCCGTTGGCGATCAGGATCGGCGGCAGGCCGCGCGGGCGGATCGGATGGGGCGGGTAGGACGTCTTCTTCGCGAGCCCGGCGCAGAGGACGGCCATCGGCCAGACCGTGGTCCAGCCGATGCGCGGCGCGGCGCTCCTCAGCCGTGCCTCCATCTCCTTCACCTCGCGGTACGCGGTCGGGAACGGGAAGTCGGCGCACATCGTGATCCTGCTGAGGTCCGGGTCGGGCGCCCCGGTGAACGGCTTGGCGAACCGGGTGGCGTCACCCGCGTCCGCCTCGGCCAGGGACGTGGCCAGCTCGGGCCACGTCGCGTCGAACGAGACGCTCGCGCGGGAGGCGATCAGGGCCGCACCGGCCGTGGCACCCGCTCCGGCACCGGGCGCGGGGATGGGCCGCTCGGCGGCGCGGGCCATGACCTCGTCCCACACCTTGAGCACGTCGCGGCCGTGCAGCGCGCACCCGCGGTCGGTGGCGCACCACGCGGCGAAGCGGTGCAGGTTGCCTTCCTTGACCTTCGCTCTGGCCAGGACCCACTCGTCCCACGACCGGTTGGTGTGGTCGATCAGGCTGTCCAGGTACATGCGGCCGACGCGGGACGGGAAGTACTCGGCGTAGGCCACCCCGAGGACGCCGCCGTAGGAGTTGCCGAAGTAGTTCAGCTTCCGCTCGCCCAGTGCCACCCGTACCGCCTCCAGGTCGCGGGCGCTCTGCCAGGTGTCCAGGTTGCCCGCGAGCGGGCCGGCGGCTTCGGCGCATCCCCGGCCGAAGCGGTGGTTCTGCTCGGTGTACCGGGCGAAGGCGGCGCGGCTGGTGAACACCCACTCCCCGTTGGCGGGATACGGCGCCGGGCCGGGGCAGCGTACCTCGGTGCTCGCCTCGAACCCGCGCGGGTCGAACAGCACCACGTCGAACCATCGGGTCAGGTCGGCGAAGGCGCCCTTCGCCTGGCGCAGGATCGAGATCTGCTGGGCGGGGCCGCCCATGTTGAGGACGAGCGTGCCCTTCCTGGTCGCCGGGTCGCGTGCCGGGAGCTTGGCGAGCCCCAGCGTGATCTGCTTCGCTTCGGGAGCGGCCCAGTCGGCGGGCACGGTGATCCGGCCGCATCGCAGGCCGTCTCCGCAGTCCTGCCAGGACAGCCCGGCCCCCGCCGTCGCGGGCGCCGCCATCGCGACGGGAAGCAGCACGGCGCCGAGCAGGGCGATGATCGTGTTCTTCACGGCCCTCAGCTTCGCCGAGAGGACTGCCGCCGGTCGTCCATCTTTCGATAGATCCTCGCGCGCGTACGCACCGGCGATCCGGCACGCCGCGGGTCCGGCCGGTCAGCCAGGTCGCGGCGGGATCGGCCAGGCGCAGGATGCAGGTGGCGGCCTCTTCCGACCGTGGTCATCGCCGGGTGGAGTCGCGCAGGATCAGGCGCCACTCGACCGCGCCGGTCCCAGCCGCGCCGGTCCCAGCCGTGCCGGTCTCAGCCGCCGTTTCCTCGCCCAGGACCAGTCGCGCGCAGTGGGCTCCCTGGGCGCGCAGGTCCTGGGCGACGGTCGTCAGCCCGGCGGCGGCGGCCGCGTCGGTGCCGTCCCAGCCGGTGACGGCGAGGTCGCCGGGGACGGCGAGACCGGCACGGGCGGCCGCTCGCATCAGGCCCAGAGCGAGCTCGTCGCTCATGGCCATGACCGCGTCCGGCGCGTCCGGCCCCGTCAGGAACGCGGTGGCCAGGGAGTCGGCCTCCCGGGCGCTGTTGCGCGCGCACACCGCGACCCGCACCTGCGGCCATCGGCCGCCGCCCGCCTCCCAGGCGTCGCGGACTCCGCGCAGGCGCTCGCGGGTCACCCGGAAGGTGGCCTCGGCCGGGTCCAGCCCGTGGTGGACCCCCGGCGTCCGGGCGCGGTCGAGCGGGAAACTGAGCACCATCGGCCGCCGTGCGCCGGCGAGGGCCTCGGCGGCGACGGCGCGGGCCGCGGCGCGGTCGTCGATGGCCACGAACGGCAGGTCTCGGCGGTGTGGCCCGCCGTGCACGACGGCGGGGAGGCCGGTGGCGGCCACCGCCGGCAGCACGGGGTCGTCGTCGCTGGTCGTCCAGACGACGAAACCGTCCACCGCGGCCTCGGCGACCCGGTCGGTGTCGGAGGGCGCCCCGGTGATGGGCACGATCGTGAGCCCCAGGCCGTGACCGGCGCAGACCTCGGCCACGCCGGCCAGGAACCGGGTGGCCTGAGGGTCCTCGAAGGCATAGGTGAGGTGCTCGCCGAGCACCACCCCGAGGCTCCCGGCCCGTCCCCGGCGCAGCGAGCGGGCCCCCGGGTGCGGGCCGGGGTATCCCAGCCGGGCGGCGGCCTCGCGGACCCTGGCCCGGGTGCGTTCGGAGACACGATCGGGCTGGGCGTAGGTGTAGGAGACGGTCATCACCGAGACCTTCGCCGCGCGGGCCACCTCCGCCATGGTCGGCCGGGGCCGAGAAGGGTCTTTGGCCATGCCTCACCCTATCTTGTGTATCGTTAAACAACATGTGTACCGATACACAAGCGGGCGCCGGTCATGGCGGCGTCCGGGCCTGGGTGCCGTACGCCGGATTCACCGTCTTCGGCGCGTTCTGGGGGGTGTGGGGCGCCTCCGTTCCCGCCATCCGTGACCAGGCCGGGCTGACCGATGGCCGGCTCGGCACGGCGCTGCTGTTCATCGCCGCCGGCGCACTGCCCGCCATGCCGCTCGCGGGCCGGGCTCTGGACCGGTGGGGGCAGCGCGTCACGGCGATCACCCTCATGTCGCTCGGCATCGCCGGTGTCGTGGTGGCCGTCACCGCTCGCGGCCTGCCCGCCTTATCCGTGGGGCTGGCGGTGCTCGGCGCGTCGTCCGGTGCCGCGGACGTGACGATCAACGCGGCGGCCGGCGCCGTCGAGCGGGCCGGCGGCCGTCCGGTCATCACCCGGGCGCACGGCTTCTTCTCCCTGGCCGTGGTCGCGGCGAGCCTCGTCACCGGCCTGCTGAACGCCGCCGGCCTGCCCCTGGTCGTGCCGTACGTGCTGGTCATGCTCGCCGCCGGCGCCGTGAGCGCCGCCATCGCCGCCGGCGGCCGGACGCGGACCGGTCCCCGCCGTCACGATCACGCCCGCGCCCCGGCCGCTCCCGGCCGGCCGCGCCTGCGCGCTCACCTGCCGCTCCTGCTCGTCGCGGGCGGACTCGGCGCGCTCGGGTTCGCCGTGGAGAACGCTCACCAGAGCTGGAGCGCCGTCTACCTCGCCGACACCGTGCACGCCGGACCCGCCCTGGTCGGCGCGGGACCGGCGGTCTTCGCGCTCGCCGTCTCGCTCACCCGCTTCGCGATCAGCGCGGTGAAGACCCCTCGCGCCTGGATCGTCCTGACCGCCGGCGCGGTGATCTCCGCGGCGGGGACGTCCCTGCTCGCCCTCACCGCGTCCCTCCCTCTGGCCCTGCTAGGGCTGGCCCTGGCCGCCGCCGGCACCGCCGTGCTCTTCCCCACCGTGCTCGGCCTGGCCACCGCCAACGTCCCCGCCGCCGCCCGCGGTGCCGCCACCTCGGTCGTGTCCACCTCGGCCTATCTCGGCTACCTCGGCGGGCCGGTGTACGTGGGACACTGGGCACAGGCGACCGGGCTGCCGGGCGCCATGCTGGCCGTGGCGGCACTCGCCGCGGCCTTGGCGCTGCTGGCGTGGCCCGCGCTCAGAGCCGTCGTCCCCTCCCCTGCACGGCACGGCACCTCCGAAGCGGGAGGCCGCGTGCTCAGTAGCTGAAGGTGGTGGCGCCCTCGTCGCCGATCCACTGCCACATGGGTACGGTGCCGCCCAGCTCCGCGCCCTCGACCAGGAGGCTCCGGTCGAGCTTGCGGGAGTCGAAGCAGATGGGGCAGACCAGGAACGTCCCGCCCGCTTTGGCGTAACGGGCCATCAGGTCGGCCAGCGGCGGGCAGCCGTCGCAGGCGACCCCGGTGGCGACGCCGTCCAGCGCCAGCCGGGTGGCCTCCTTGGTGAGGAACATCAGCGTCGGCCGGCCCTGCTCGGCCGCGCCGACCGCGACCAGGAGCGCGACCGTGACCCGCTCGGGGTCCTCCATCCCCGTGGTCAAGCTGACCACAGCCTTGCCTGCCATGTGGTGTCTCCTCGTTCTCCTGCGAGTTACGGATGCCGACATTGCATCCCGCGCCCCGGTCCGCCCACATCCGTGCTCAGTACGGAAATCGGGTCCGTGGCGGCATACTGCGGTCATGGGTCCGGACGCCTTCCCCGAGCTGCGGAGTGCCGGCGTGACCCCGCGCGAGGCGGAGGTGCTGTGGCTCGTGGGCGACCGCCTGCAGAACCAGGAGGTCGCGGCCCGGCTGCGGCTGTCGGAGCGGACCGTGGAGAGCCACGTCTCCTCGCTGCTGCGCAAGCTCGGCGGCACCAACCGGATGGCGCTGGTGGAGGCGGCGGCCCGGATCCGCGCCGGGCGCGGGCCCAGGGCGGGGCTGCCCCGGCCGCTGTCGTCGTTCGTGGGCCGGAGCGGGGAGGCCGGCGAGGTGCGGCGGCTGCTCGGGGCGTACCGGATGGTGACGCTGACCGGGCCGCCGGGCACCGGCAAGACCCGCCTGGCCCTGCACCTGGCGCACGAGGCGGGCGAGCTGCCGCCCGCCGTGCTGATCGACCTCGCGCTCGTGGCCCCCGCGCAGGCGGTGGAACGGGCGTTCGCGGACGCCCTGGGGGTCGTCGGGCAGGAGCACCAGCTCCGTACGCTGATCCGCCAGACCCTCGCCGAGGGGCGACACTGGCTCCTGGTGGACAACTGCGAGCACGTGACCGCCCCCGCCGCGGCCCTGCTCGCCGAGCTGCTGTCCACCACCGGCCACCTGCGCGTGCTGGCCACCAGCCACGGGCCGCTGCGCGTCACCGGCGAGGCGGTCTACGAGATCCCGCCGCTGCCGCTGCCGCCGCCCGCCCGCGTCACGGCCGAAGCCGTGCTCGCGTCGGGCTCCGGGCGGCTCTTCGCCGACCGCGCGGCCGCGGCCTCGCCCGGGTTCGCGGTCACCGAGGGCAACGCCCGGCAGGTCGCGACGATCTGCCGGCGCCTGGACGGGCTGCCGCTGGCGATCGAGCTGGCCGCGGCCCGGGTGCGGTTCTTCACGCCGGACGAGCTGCTGGCCCGGCTGGACGACCGGTTCGCCCTGCTGACCGACGGCGCACAGGGCGCGCCGAGCCGGCACCGCGCCCTGGAGGAGGCCCTCACCTGGAGTTACGAGCTGCTGGGCGAGGACGAGCGGCTGCTGCTCGAGCGCTGCTCGGTCTTCCCCGGCGCGTTCGACTACGACACGGCGGCGGGGGTCGTCGCGTACCCGCCGCTGGAGCCCGCCGGGCTGGTCCGGATCCTCTCGCGGCTGCTGGACCGGTCGCTGATCTCGGCGCACCGGCGCGCGGAGCGTACCGAGTACCGGCTGCTGGAGAGCGTCAGACAGTTCGCGCAGCGGCGGCTGGCCGCGCGGGGCGAGGCCGGGCCGGCCCGCGAGCGGCACGCCCGCCATCACCTGCGGCACGCCGTGGCGATCGTGCCCGACCTGCGCGGCCGTGACCAGGCCGGCGCGCTGGGCTGGCTGAACCGCCGCTCCGCGGACCTGACGGCCGCGCTGCGCTGGGCCCTCGACCGGGACGACACCACGGCGGCCTGGGAGTTCATCGCCGGCGTCGGCACGGCGTGGGAGATCGTGGGGTGCAGCGGCGAGCTGTTCGACTGGCTCGGCAGGCTGCTGCCCCGTCCCCTGCCCGACGGGCCGCTGGGCCTGCGCACGGCCGTCACCTGCGCCGTCGTCCTGTGCTACCAGGACACCGAGCGCGCGCGGCGCTTCGCCGAGCTGGCCGCCCGGATGGCGGCCGGCGGCTCGGCGCACGACCGGGCGCTGGCCTTGCTCGCCCGGGGCTGGACGATGCGGTACGGCGAGCATCGGGCCGCCGCGATCGAGTACGTGGCGCGGGCGGCGGAGGCGTTCGAGCGGCTGGGCGACGACTGGCACCGCGCCCTGGCGTTGTCCGCCTACAGCCACGCCCCCGACGGCACGGCCGTCCTGGACGTGCTCACCCGCGCCGCCGACCTGTTCGGCCGGCTCGGCGACCACGTGAAACGCGCCAACTGCCTCAACCAGCTCGCGATCAGGGCGATCGAGGAGCGGATCCGCCCCGAGGACGTGCCGGGCTGGCTGGAGGAGGCGGCCCGGCTGGCCCGCGCCGGCGGCAACGAGCACGAGCGCCTGCACGCCGAGGTCTACCGCGCCACCTTCGACCAGCTCCTGGGAGAGCACCGGATCGCGGGGGCGCGCTTCGGCGGCCTGCTGCCCGAGTTCCGGCGCATCGGCGACCTGCGCTGCGCGGCCCGCTGCCTGCTCGGCCTGGGGCGGGCGGCGGCCTCCCGCGGCGAGCACGGCACGGCGTGGCGGCACTTCGCGGACGGCGTACGGCTGGCCGCCGGCCTGGGCGACACCCGCATCACCGCCACGGGCCTGCGCCTGCTGGCCGGCTCCGAGCACGCGACCGGCCGCCCCACCCGGGCCGCCACCCTTCTCGGCGCCGCCGGACGACTCGCCCCCGCACCCGCCGACGCCGACGATCAGGGGCTGCCCGCGGCGTTACGCGACCTGCTCGGCGCCGAAGGCTACGACGCGGCCTTCGCCGACGGGTACCGCAGGGCGGCCGCCCCCCGCCTGGCGGACCTCGTGCCCGCCTCCCCCTGAAGAGCCAGGTCTCCCTCCTGAGAGGGAGGCCCGAAGTTCACCGGCACCGGCGATCCCAGGTCAGGCGCCCTCTCGGCAGGATCGACCGCATGAACAGGACCTACCCCGCCACCCTCGCCCTCGCCTGCCTCGGGGTGCCGTTAAGAAGCATGCGATGAGCCGCCAAATCGCATCTGAGCTGTGATTTCGTCGAGGTTGTGGTCACGCCCGGTCCTCGCCGCGGCACGCCATCGGGATGGGGTGGCAGATGTGCGGCAGGGAACTGACCGGGCGACTCCGGTAATGCGGTTGAGTCGCCCGAGGCCCGCTGAAGTTCCCTATGCGCGTATCCTCAGCGTAGATCCCGGCTCGCCCAGTTCAGCGCGACAAGCACGGGCGGCAGCATGGCCAACCACCCGTAGTGCACGATCTCCCAGTTCTCCTCGTCCGAATAGAGCCAGGGCCAGTACGGTCCCCGCAGAACCAGGCTCACCGAGACAATCACTAGCAAACTGCCCATGCCCGCGAGGGCGGCCGCCTTGCCCTGGTGCACACGCCCGGCGATCGATGCCGTCAGTAGGCCGATCGCGATGCACACCGCAGCCTCCACCGACATCCCCGCCACTCGGAGCTGTCCCCCCTGGGGCAGTCTGGTTGCGGCGATGGCGCACGCCATCCCCCACAACAGTCCTGCGGTAAGGCCCCCGAAGCCGCAGCGCAACCACTGACGGAGCCGGCGGGGCACCGGGGTCGCGTCCGTACTTGCCGTCATCTCGTCGATCACGGCGAATCCGGCGGAGGCGCCTAGCATCACTCCCATCATCCTGAGCAGAGTGAAAGCGGTTCCAACGCTTAACGTGGAACCCGCCTCGATCACTGAGGCCATGACCACGGCGAGCGTTCCGGTGACCGCGAGGGGAATCCAATCGATCGCCCGCACGATCGGCCTGATCAGCTGGATCACGAGCATGGCTGCCCCTTCACGGGCTCGGCAGTGAACTCCGGGCGCAAGCCGAGTAGGGACAGCGCTTGTTCGACCGTCGTTTCGGGCTTGAGCAGGGTGTCCCAATGTGCCCAAATTCGTTGCCGGGCATCCGGCATCGCGAGCAGCTTGCGGGCATATCCCAGTTCGGCCGCGCCGTACCGGATCATGCCCAGCTGGGACTGCTCTGGCATGAAGGCGGAGGAGGCAATCTGGATCTCCCGGTCCTCGGGCGCAGCGGGCGCGATGCCCTGGCCGAGCAGCCACAGCGCCACGAGTGCCCTGCTCTGGCCTCGTACGTCACAGCCCGTTCTCGGCGGTCGCAGTCCCAGCACGGAGCGAATGATCTGGGAGGCGAGCACGGCGCGATAGTCGTCTTCGGCTCCGGCTCGTCCCCACATCATGAATGTGCGGATGGACTGCTCCTCATCGCCGTTCGCGTTGAACCAGCTGTCGGTCAATTGCCGGACGACTGGCAGCCGGTCACGCTCCGCTGGGGGCAGCGCTTGGGCCACGGGGTTCACGGCCGACACCCATGATGAGATCCAGGTGGCGTAGTCGTGGAAGGCGCAGTAGGTGATGGCGTCGTGCTTCTCGCACCGCTGAGCGTCCGGCCCGAAATAGCGTTGCCGGATCTTGGGATCCATGTCGCCGAGCATTGCGGCTGGATTCCCCTGCAGGGTGGTTTCGAATCGGCGGTTGATCTCCTCCCCTGGAGCGGCGGCGGTCGCGGCGGCCCCCGCCGGCACCGTCACGGCCGCGGCGGTGAGGACTGCGATCAGGCGCACCGGCCTGGCTCCGTGCCGGAGCAGGGCCAGGGCCGCGAAGAGAGCGATGGCGGCCAGGAGGTAGACGACGTGCAACACCGATGGGCGCTGCGGCCAGTCGGGCCCGTGAAAGAGCACCACGGGCAGAAACCAGCTTCCGTAACCGCTCTGCTGACTGTTCAGCCATGTGAAAGCACCGATCAGGAAGGCTGTCACGGGAACGGCGACCAGCCAGGGAGTCCACCTGCCGAGCATCGCGCCGAGGGCCGCGGCGAAGGGCACGGCCAGCACTCCACCCAGTGCTTCGAAGGGATCGAATACGCCCGCGACCGGGCCCATGGCCAGCCGCGCCAGCAGATAGCAGAGCATGACGGGCAGCGCGATCCCGCTACCGACGACCAGGGCCGCCAAGGTCGCGGCCTTGGTGCGCTCCGCGGCGCGGCTGGGAAGCGCTTTGAACATCTCCGGAATGCCGTGCCGGGTGTCCCGGGATGTCGCGAGGTTGGTGGTGGTCATCATCGCCACCGCAAGAAGCAGCATTGCGCCCGACGTGCTCGTCGGATCGACACTCATGTCGGGCAGCCACGGCCAGGTCGCCATGAGCCGCAACCCCAGGCAGAGTGCGGCGGCGCCCCACAGAATCGGGCTGCGCAGCAATCTGTGGACCTCGAACAGGAACAATGAACGGAAGATCATGCCTCCGCCCCGACCGGCTTGCCGAGCAGCAGCAGGTATCCGTCCTCCACCGTCGGCGTGGCAGGCGCCGCGCCCGGCGGAGGGTCTCCCAGCGTGCGGTAGCGGCCATCCGCGGTCCGCCAGAACAGGCGGGAATCGGAGGGCGGCGCGTTGGAGATCCACACTTGGCTGGACGCGACGGCGGCGAGCTCACGCGGAGTTCCCTGGAACACCGCGCGCCCGCCGTTCATCACGATCACGCGCTCGCACAAAGCGGCCACGTCCTCGGTCTGGTGGGTGGACAGCAGCACGGTACGGCTCTCGCCGAGCCGGGAGACCAGCGCCCGAAACCGCACGCGTTGTTCGGGGTCCAGGCCGACCGTGGGCTCGTCCAGGATGAGCAGATCGGGCTCGCCGAGCAGCGCCTGGGCCAGGGCCAGACGCTGCTTCATGCCACCTGACAGCTTGCGGACCTTCGTTTTGGCACGGTCGATCAGGTCGACCTCGGCGAGGACCCGGCGCACCTCCCGATGGCGTTCGCGCCGATCCGTCAGCTCCTTGAGGATCGCCACGTATTCGACCAGCTCGAAGAGCGTGAAGTGAGGGTAGAAGCCGGGAGCCTGCGGGAGGTATCCCAGGCGGCGGCGCAGGTCGGTGCGCTGGCCCGGATTCGCGAGATCCAGACCGAGGACGCGCACCTCGCCTCCATCGGGAGCCAGTGTCGTCGCCAGGCTCCGCAGCAGGGTGGTCTTGCCGGCGCCGTTGGGCCCGAGCAACCCGGTCACTCCCCGACCGAATTCCAGGGTGAGGCGGTCGAGCACGATGTTCCGGCCGTATTTCTTGGTCAGGCCGTGAACGGTCACAGTCGGGTCCATCAGGACTCTCCAGAATCGAAGCGGGCGCGCCGCAGGTAGACGAGGGGAATCAGGGTCAGCACAGCCAGGCCGTACACGACCTGGGCCATCGGCGAGAAGAGCGCCAGCCCATCGCCGGCGAGCTTGGAGAAGGCCAGTACGGCGCCGAACCAGGCGACGGTCAGCACAGCGGCTGAGGCCAGCGGCGTGAGCCAGGTCGACAGGGCCAGGGTTGTCGCGGTGAGTGCGAGAGCGGGCAGCAGCCACGCCGTCGTCAGCCCCGGCGGGCCGGGCAGGAGCGGCGTCGCCATGCCCGTCAGCACCATCGCGGTCACCAGCACCGCGAGCGCACGCAGCAGCAAGACTCTGGCGCCTGCCATGGGAGTCGCGGCCTGCGTCTCGTGAACGGGATCTACCCGGGGTCCGTAAGCGACGGCGATGCCCGCCAGCGGCAGCACGGGTGCGGCCACGAGGAAGGGGAGCAGTCCGTCGAAGAGAGCCTGAGGGTCACGGCTGACCAGGTGAGCGGCTGCCACGGCGAAAGCCGTTACCGCGGTGACCGCGACCAGCCATCCCCGGGCCAGAGCGGGAGTGGCCGCGAGAAGCGTGGCCATATGGTCGGGAACACCGAACCGGCGCAAGAGCCGTGCCACAGGCCGTGGCCTGGGCCGGGCCACCAGGTCTTCGATTCTCTCCCAGCTCGCGGCGAGCCACTCCCGCTCGTACGGCACCGCCGCGCGGCAGTGTTCGCACCGAGCGAGGTGGCTCTCCACCGACATCACCTGGATCGGTTCCAGACGGCCACTCACGTAGAGTTCGATCAACTCTTTGGGCAGGTGCCACGGCGTATTCATGCGAGATACCCCCTGAGCTGGGCCTTGGCCCGCATGACGCGGGTTTTCACGGTGCCCTCGGGGATGCCGAGGAGATGGGCGGCCTCGCGCGTGGTGAGGCCGTCAAGCACGGTCGCCTGGAGAGCTGCACGCAAGTCTGCGGAAAGCCTGTCCAGCGCGGCGGCCAGGTCGCCATGTTCCACGCCGACCAGGACCGCGTCCTCGGCCGACTCGGTGATCAGATATGAGGCCTGGCGTGCCCCTGAACGGAAGGCCTTCGGGGTATGCACATCATCGAGTGCGGTGACGGGCGGGGCAGCTCTGCTCTGGCGCAGCGCAGAGATCAGCCTGCGGATCGCGATCGTCCAGATCCACGCGGACGCCTCACCCTCCGCCGCTCGGTAGCGATGCGCGTCCCGCCAGATGGCGACGAAAGTGTCCTGGATCGCGTCCTCCACCAAGTCCATATCAGCGCATCGGCGGGCCAGCCGTGCCCGCAGCCAGGGCGCATGCCGTCGGTGCAAGAGCTTCAGTGCCTCCACCCGCTCAGCGGCAACGCCCGCGAGAAGGTTGGCATCGTCGCTTTGGGGACCAATCGGAGGTGGTTCGCGGCGGCGCGCGAAGAACGGGTGCATGTTCTGATCTATCGCAAGATCTGCTGCCTCCGGTTCCGTGATCAGAGAAGTAATTAGCTCAACTTCAGGCGACAAGATCAGTGGGGCTAATTCTGATAATGCTTGATATCAGAACTCCAGTAGGCAGGGAACTTCTGATATCGCGCGAGTGGCGCTACGATTAGGGCCCGAAATCACTTCTGATATCAGCGGGAGGGGCGACGGTGGGGCGACGCCAGGAGGTGCCGGCCGCGTTCACCGCGGTGCACGACGACTACACCGCGGCGCTGGAGCGCGCGCCCCTGGACGAGGACACCCGCCGCGCCTACGCCTCCCGGATACGGACCTTCCTGGCCTGGCTGGATGCCGCCGACCTCGACGGCGCCGATCCACTGACCGACGGCCACGGCCGCGACTTCGCCGTCCGCGACTACAAGACGCACCTGAAGACGGTGGCCAAGCGCACGGCCAACACCGTCAACGCCCACCTGGCCGCCCTCGACCACTTCTTCACCCACCGCGGCCTGGGCCCGGTCCAGGTTCGTCGCGACACCCCGCCCAAGCTCGCCCCCAAGGCGCTGGACGCCCGCGAGCAGAAACGTTTCCTGCGTGCCGTGGAGATGCTTCCGATGGCCCGCGACCGCGCCATCGGCCGGCTGCTGTTCTACTCCGGGATGCGCGTCGCCGAGCTGGTCGCCCTCGACGTCGCCGACGTGCCGCTGTCGGCCCGCAAAGGCAAGGTCCTCGTGCGCAACGGCAAGGGCGAGACCTCCCGCGAGGTCCCCCTGCTGGACGCCACGGTGCGCGAGGCCGTCAAGGACTGGAAGGCCGAACGCAGCACGTGGCCCGGCGCCGATGGCCCGGCGCTGTTCCTCAACCGCTACCGCGGTGGCCGGCTCACGGCCCGCGCGGTCGACCAGCTGATCGACGAGCTCGCGGTCGAGGCAGACCTGGTCGACGACAACGGCGCGCCCGCCGCCTCCGCGCACACCCTGCGGCACACCTTCGCCACGAACCTGTTGCGCCGGGGCGTCGACGTCGTCGTGGTCGCCGAGCTGATGGGGCATGCCCGCCTGGACACCACGCGCCGGTACACAAACCCTCGGGAATTGCATCAGACGGGCGAGGATTCGCAGGTCGCCTGCTGAACGGGCCATCGGAATGGGCACGACGAGGTGATCGTTCGTGCCACTTGAGCTGAACCGCTTGCGCGATGCTCCCATCAGATGCACGATTCACCCTTCAGACGGTCGCGGTTGCAGAGGCTGGAGGGGCCTGTGAAACGAGGTGATCTGGCGGCGCCGCGCATCTGGAGCTGGTATCCGGAGTGGTACAGCTGCCGCCGGAGGACGCCGTGTTCGAGGCGATGCTGCGGGGCTGGCGGGCTCAGCAGATCGCCCGTGGGCTGCAGGAGGACACCATCGCGCCGCGTGACCGCCTGATCCGGCGGTTCCTGGCGTTCTGCAACGAATACCCGTGGCGGTGGCAGCCCGGGCACGTGGATGAGTGAACGTTGTCACTGACCAGCGAGCATCACCTGGCACCGTCCACGATCCGGGGCTACCAGACCGACCTGCAGCTGTTCAGCGAGTACCTCACCGACGCCCGATACGGCTGGGCGGCCGAGTGCGAGACGCAGTTCGGGCCGGGTGCCCATCCGGTGCCGATCTGCCATGAGTGGAACGCGATCGCCCACCTGAACGACTACGAGGGCAGGCCCGAGGCCCGGCCATTCACCCGTGAAGAACTGCAGCGGTTCTTCGACTACGCCGATGAGCAGGTGGAACGGGCGGTTAAGGCGAAGCGGATGGGGGCGTTGGCCGCCTACCGGGACGCTACGTTGTTCAAGGTCATGTATGGGTGGGGTCTGCGTCGCACCGAGACCTCCAAGCTGGACTTGGCTGATTGGGGGCGCAACCCGGCCGCTCCGGAGTTCGGCCGGTACGGCATGCTGCACGTCCGCTATGGCAAGGCGGTCCGCGGGCAGCCACCGCGGCGGCGGAACGTGCCCTCGGTGATGGGCTGGGCGGTCGAGGCCATCGCCGACTACGTGGACAACATCCGGCCTCGGTTCGGCTGCGGAGATCACCCGGCGTTATGGGTGACCGAACGGGGCGGCCGGGTGAAGCCGGCGGAGATCAACGCCCGATTCGTCGCCCACCGGGACGCGCTCGGCCTGCCCAAGGAACTGTCGCCGCACTCGGCCAGGCACTCCTACGTCACGCATCTGACCGAGGACGGCGTCGACCGCCGCTTCATCCAGGAGGCTGTCGGGCACCGCTGCGACACCTCCACGGCGATCTACACGCACGTCAGCGGGGATTTCATGAACAGCGCACTACGAAAGGCACTGGCGCCCGCTCTCGAGGCCAGACGAGCTGAGGACGGGAGGGGCCGATGACGCGCAAACTCGACTATCAGTGGAACCTGCGCCAGGTGATGGCCGCGCGCGGCATGTTCCAGACCACGGACCTGGCCTCGCCGCTGGCCGAGCGCGGCATCCAGTTGTCGTCCAGCCAGCTCTACCGGCTGGTCACCGAACAACCCGAGCGGCTCAGCCTCAAGCTGCTGATGGCGCTGCTGGACATCCTGGGGTGCTCGATGGAGGACCTGATCGAACCAATCGCGGCCGCCAAACCGTCGCGCGCCCGCAAGATGTCGACGACGCGTGAATACTGGATCAGGCACACATTCCGTGATCGGACCCGCTGAGTAGATCACGGTTCGGGCGTTCCGGCCGGTAGCCGTGCC
>NZ_JBFAHK010000046.1:0-30224 GCF_040802095.1 Nonomuraea sp. NPDC050783 | reverse complement strand
GTCGCGAAGCCCACGTTGGTCGACTTGCTCGCCGAACCGCCGGCGGTGATGCCGAAGAACGACGCCGCCCAGCGGGCGGCGGCTTGATGACGTGGGGAAGGTATGAATCACGTACCGCCCTGCGTAGCTGCCTGGCTACTGCTGTTCGATCAGCTCAGTCATGCTGTCGGTCACCGCATCGGCCCCGGCCTGGATGAGCCTGCAGACTTTCCCCGGCCCGTTGGCGTAGGCGATGCTGTGGGTTCCGGCGTTGCGCGCGGCGTGCATGTCGAAGTCGGAGTCCCCGATCAGCACGGCCCTGGCTGGCTCGACGCCCAGCGCCTTACACGCCCACAGCACAGACTGCGGGTGCGGCTTCATCTGCTCCGGCATCCCGATCGAGCGTCCGGAAACCGCGGTGACCCATTCCCCCAAGTCGGCCAGAGCAAGGAACGTCTCGATGGCGGGCGCGGAGTTGTTGCTCACGATGGCGACCGGCTTGCTGGCCTCTGCGCACGCTTCGAGGAACTCGCGAACGCCGGGCGTGATCTCGGCGCTGGTTGCCGCCTCGACCTCGTTGCCCATGAGCGCGGTCTCTACCTTGTCGACCAGCTCCGGCGCGATGTCGGCGGTTCGGCGTAGCACCTTGAGCGGGTCGTCCAGCGCCTCGACGTCCTCCGGTAGCTCCGCGCCTTCCTTGACGAGCACCTGCTTGAGCCGAGCCGCGACCACGGGCGCGGGCAGCCCGGCGAAGATGCTGCACACTGGGCCGTCGAAGTCGAGCAGTACGGCATCGGCCTGGCGGACGAGATCGGCAGCGTTGGTCATAGGTCGATCTCGCGGCTGATCGTGGTCCACATGCTGTCGAACCAGCGGCGGGTCTCGGTAACGTACTGCGAAGCCATCGAGGTGGGGTCTTCGGTGATCTCGTAGTGGAAGAGCAGGGCGTCCTTGCCCATGACGTCGTACAGCTCGTGGGGTTCGCCCTTGATGCGGACGGTGTGCTTGACGACGGGGTAGAAGCCGAAGAACACCCGTTCGCGGTTGATCACGTAGAACTTGAACGCGGGCGCGGTCTGGTGGACGCGTACCTGGACGGTGGCGGTCTTGACCAGCCCGAGGTCCGCCAGCTCGTGGACGGCGTCGGCGATGGCCTGGACGCTGCGCTGCTGGATGCGCAGGGCGCGGGAGCGGATCACCGGGTCGTCGCTCAGGTCGTCGGCCCGGCAGGGCAGGGACATGGGGTGTTCCATGTCGGGGACCAGGATGCGGATGGCGATGGACTCGGGGGTGAGCCGCCCGAGGCGGATCTTGTCCAACGGCTCTTGAAGCATCCCGTTGAGGGTCTCGCCGGAGAAGCCGGCGAAGTCGATGGAGACGTTCGGCTCCTCGAAGGCCCGCTCGATGTGGGGGCGCAGCTCGACCGGCCGTTCGGTGCGTTCGCGAACGAACACGCCGCTGCCCTGGCGGGAGACGACCAGGCCCTCGTCACGTAGCAGGCGGATGGCCTGCTGGACGGTCATGCGCGCCACGCCGTACGTCTTCGCCAGGTCGTGGCCTGAGGGGAGCTTCTCGCCCGGCTCGAACTTCTTGGTCAGGATCGCGGCGCGCAAGGCGTTGGCGACCTGCTGGTACGGCGGGCGGGGGTCGTCGGGATCGAGACTCATCACGCAAAACAGCCTAGTTCTCCTAGGTTGCCTAGTCCAGTTACTCGCAGATGCTTGACATGGCTAGCCATGCTGGGCAACATGAATCTCGTCAGAAAGATGCCTAGCCAAGTTAGGCAACCTTCAGAGGAGATCACATGCGTAACATCCCCGTCGACATCACCGGCCTGGCCTTCATCGTCGCAGGTGAGCCCGAGCCGAAGATCGTCGACCGCGCCACCGGCGAGGTCAAGCGCGACGCCGAGGGCCGCGAGCTCTACACCATCCCGCTGCTGCCCAAGCCGAACGACGACCGGCGCAACCCCGTGATCGTGGTGACGTTCCCGAGCGAGACGTTCCCGCAGATCCCCGAGGGCGTGCAGGTCCGCCCGGTCGGCCTGGCGGCCTTCTTCTGGTCCATGAACGGCCGCTCCGGTCTCGGCTTTCGCGCCGAGACCATCGCCCCCGCCGCCGCGAAGGCGGCCTGACCGCTGCACCGGTTCCCAGGGGCGGGCGGATCGCCTGCCGGCCAATCGCCCGCCCCTGAGAGCCGATCTCTCGCGGTATGAAAGGAACGTTCCAAAATGTCCGACTGGCTGATCCCGCTGACCGTGATCATGGCCTCGGCCTGCACGGTCCTGGTGGTGTGGCGCATGCTGCATCCCGTCTCCTTTTGGCTCTGCGTCGGCTACCCGCTCAAGACCGCCCACGTGTACGCCACCTGGGGCAACGTCGCCCTCGGCTGCACCCTGACCCGCAAACGGCGCCGCTGGCGCTACACCTTCGACGGCCTGCCGGTCGTCGGCCACGCCACCATCTCACTCGCACAGCGGCGGAAGGTCCGCCGGGTGCAGATCGACAAGCCGCCCCGGCTCGGCCTCATCCGTCCGCACCGCCTCGGGTTCCTGGTGAACGTGACCCTCATGGACGGCCAGACGCCGGACGACTACACCGCCCGGCTGCCAAACCTCGCCCACGCCTGGCGCGTCCACTCCGTCCGGCTCGTCAGCTCCCGGCCGGGCCGGGTGACACTGCTGGCCACTCGAGGCGACCCACTGTCCGAGATCCGTATCCCGCTGCTGTCGGAAGGGCTGCTCAGGGTGCGGGTCGGGCTGCTGGAGACCGGCGCGCCGTGGCTGATCGACTTCCGTACAGTGCCGCACTGGCTCATCACCGGCGCAACCCAGTCCGGCAAGTCCACCCTGCTCAACGCCCTGATCACCGGCCTATCCGCGCAACCAGTCGCGCTCGTCGGCTTCGACCTCAAAGGCGGCGTGGAACTGACCGCCTATGGGGCGCGCCTGTCGGCCATCGCGACCGAGCGGACCGAATGCGTCGGCCTGCTCAACGACCTGATCTGCCTGGTCAAGACCCGGATGGCCCTGTGCCGGGCGAACAAGGCGCGCAACGTCTGGAAGCTGCCCGAGGACCTGCGGCCGACACTGGTCGTGGTCCTGGTAGACGAGGTGGCCGAACTGTTCCTGATGGCCCACAAGGGCGAGAAGGACGAGATCGCCACCACCGCCACCGCACTCCTCCGGCTCGCCCAGCTCGGCCGGGCGTTCGGGGTTCACCTGGTGGTGTGCGGGCAACGGGTCGGCTCCGACCTCGGCCCCGGCGTCACCGCCCTGCGCTCCCAGCTCTCCGGCCGGATCTGCCACCGGGTCAACGACCCGGAGACCGCCACCATGACCCTCGGCGACACCGACCCGGCCGCCCTCGACGCGGCCCGCCAGATCCCCGCCAGCATGCCCGGCACCGCCATCGTGGTCGGCGATGACGGCCGCTGGTATCGCGCCCGCTCCGTCTACGTCACCGAAGAAGCGGCCGAAGCCGCCGCCACCCAGCACGCCCAGCTCGCGCCCGCCTGGGCCGACCTGCTCACCGGCGCCGACACCGTGACCGTCACGGACGCCGAGCTGGAAGCGCTCGCCCGCGAAGGCGAACCCACCTAACTCCTCACCCACCGGCCCGGCGCGGGCCTCATCGCGCCAGGTCCCTACCCGGCCCCTGCCCGAAACCGAAAGGAGGTGCCTCTCATGGGACGCATCCGCGCCCGCCTACTCGACACCGGCCCCGTCGTCGTCCTGGCGGTCATCGCCGCTGTCGGGTCCTTCACCCACATCAGCGATCTGGCCAACCGGCACGGGCAGCACGGCTGGCAGTCCTGGGCGGTCGCCGTGTGCATCGACCTGATGTGCGTGATGGCCGCCCGCGAACTCCAGCGTGACAAGCGCACCGGCCGCCGCCGCCACGGCCCGCTCTCTTGGCCGGCACTTGTGCTGACCGGCGGCATCGTCCTCACCTTGGCCGCCAACCTGGCCACCGCTCACCCGAGCATGTGGGGCTGGATCACCGCCGCCACACCCGCCGTCGCCTTCCTGGTCGCGGTCTCCATGCTGGAGCGCCGGGCTTCTCACCGCTCCCCGTCTGGCCACGCGGCCGAGCCGGCGGACGACGACACCGACGAACAGCCCGGCCCCGCCGAAGCGGTGACGGCCGTCGAGATGCCGCAGCTCGACCCCGCCCCGCCGACGCCTCCCGGCCCGGCCGAGTCAGCCGCCGTCGAGTCCAGCCCTTCGCCCGCGTTGCTGGCCTACGCCCGCCGCCTGGCCGACGACCACCACACCACCCACCAGCGGCCCATCACCGGCGACCAGCTCGCCACCCGTATGCACGTCTCACCAGACCTGGCCGCCGACCTGCTCACCCATCTCCGAAAGGAACCCGTCGCATGACCAACCAGCCCACCCCCGCTCACCTGATCGAGGCCGCTCGCGCCTGGGCACGCGGCTCCTACGTTCTGGAGGCCGCCGTCGAGCTGCTCATCCAGCACGGCGTGTGGCTGAACCGGCCGGAGTTCCGCCGCTACGCCATCGACTACGTCACCGCCACGTACAACCGCGTCCCGTACGCGGTCATCGACTGGCAGTCCGCCCACGCCGCCCTTGTCCGGGGCCGCATGCCCTGCTCCGGCAGCGAGGCCGCCGTCCTGCGCATCGCCCTGTCGATCGCCGACGGGTTGCCGGTCGAACTCGGCCCCTCCATCACCTACCTGGATGCCACCAACCTCGCCCGTGTCCTGGCCGCCATCGCCCACGCCAGCGGCAACCGCACCGCCTGGATCACGAGAGGAGACACCACGTCATGAACCAGCGCTACTGCCGCCGCTGCCTCGGCTCCGGCACTATCACCGCCTACCGCAGCCAGCCACAACCTGTCGGCCAGACGCTGATCATCGAGGTTTCGGAGACCTGCCCCACCTGCCGAGGAATGGGCACCCGGTGACCACCAGGCGGCCTCCCACCCGATCATGACCCGCTTGCCGTGCCCGTTCTGCGCCTGCTGCGCCCGCTACGGCTGCGACTTCGACAGCGACCCACCCGACTGTGACACCACCACACCCGACGAGCCCTGCCCCTGCACCCGCCAAGGAGGTGAACCCGAATGACCCGGTTCTACGCCTGCGCCACCTGTAACGGCACCGGCCTGTACGACGACGACACCTGCCGCGACTGCTCCGGCACCGGCATCGACCTGGACAACCGCGACTAGCTCCGGCGACGCCACCACGGGACGACTCAAGCCTGGCAGCCCGCCGTCCCCGTGGGGCGTCACCCTCCGCACTCAACGAAGGAACTCCAGTATGCGCGACCGGCCCTGTCCGGAATGCGGCGGATACGGCCCGGTCCGCATCCGCCCGACCCGTACCCACCAACTGTTCGTCATCTACTGCCCGTGCTGCGAAGGCAGCGGAGAGGAGGCTCAGTGACCGAAGCAGACGCCCAGCTCAGCGACCTCATTGGCTCGGCCATCCGGGACCTGGCCCGCCACTCCAACCAGGACGTCACCCGCTGGCTTCACCAAGTCGACCGGCTCCGCGGCTGCACCGACCCGATCCGCCTCACCGGCGAGTCCACCACCCTGAACAGCACCACCAGCGAAGTCCTGCACACCTTCACCACCCGCGACCAACCACACGGCCAACTCCTGATCCGCTGCGGCAACCGCCGCGCCTCCCGCTGCCCGGCCTGCGCCGAGACCTACCGCCAAGACACCTTCCATCTCATCCGCGCGGGCCTGCTCGGCGGGGACAAAGGCGTCCCGGAGATCGTCCGCACCCACCCGCGCGTCCTCGCCACGCTCACCGCCCCGTCCTTCGGCCCCGTTCACCGGGGCCCCGACAAGGACGGCACGACGAACGTCTGCCACCCGCGCCGGACCGGCCCGTCCTGCTTCACCCGCCACCAGAAGGGAGACCCGACCATAGGCCAACCGCTCGACCCCAGCACCTACGACCACACCGGCCACGTCCTGTGGAACGCCCACGCCGCCGTCCTGTGGCACCGCTTCACCATCTACCTCCGTCAGCACCTGGCCGCCGCCACCGGCCTGACCCGCAAGGAGTTCGCCCGCACGGCCCGCCTGTCCTTCGCCAAGGTCGCCGAGTACCAGGCCCGTGGCGTCGTCCACTTCCACGCCGTCATCCGCCTCGACGGCCGCGAGGGCGACACGCTCACCAGCCCGCCCGCCTGGGCCACCCTCGACCTGCTCACCACCACCATCACGTCCGCCGCCAAAGCCGTCCGCCTGCCCGCCCCGGAAACCGGGCAACCGCTCACCTGGGGCACCATCGACGTACGCCCGATCCAAAGCGCCGGCCTCGACGCCAACGCCCTGTCCGAGGCCACCGTCGCGGGCTACATCGCCAAGTACGCCACCAAAGCCGCCGAGACCTCCGGCACCCTGGACCGCCGCGTCACCCGGCAAGACCTCGCCCGTCTGCACACCCACGGCGTCACCAAGCACGCCGCCCGCCTGATCCGCACCGCCTGGGACCTCGGCGGCACCGCCGCCCATCCCGACCTGGCCCCGCTCCGGCTGCGCCAGTGGGCTCACATGCTCGGCTTCCGTGGCCACTTCTCCACCAAGAGCCGCGCCTACTCCACCACCCTGACCGCCCTGCGCCGCGTCCGCGTGGAGTACCGCGAGGCCCAAGAGCTGCAACGCCTGAGACACGACCCGACCAGCACCCTCGTCCTCGCCCACTGGAAGTACGCCGGGCAGGGCTTCACGCCGGGCGAATCCGCCCTGGCCGCCACGATCAGCGAAGGAGGCAAGCATGGCCGATGACGTCCAGCTCTACCGCGTTCCTGACGCCATGCTGAAGCTCCGCATGAGCCGCAGCGTCATCTACGAGCAGTTGCGCTCCGGCCGCCTCCGCTCGGTCAAGCAGGGCCGCTGCCGCTTGATCCCGGAGAGCGCCCTCCGCGAGTACATCGCCCTGTTGCAGCAGGAGGCGTCATGACGAAACGCCGCAGCCGCGGGGACGGCGGCCTGCACTGGGACGAGTCTCGCCAGCGCTGGATCGCCTCGCTCACGGTAGGCTACACCCCGGCCGGGAAGCGCATCGTCAAGAAGGCCAGCGGCAAGACCAAGACCGCCGCCAAGGAGAAGCTCAAGGAGATCATCCGGGACTATGAGGACGGTCTCGCCATCGCACCGTCCGACTACACGGTTGAGCGCGCCATGATCGACTGGCTGACCTACGGACTGACCGGCCGTGATCCCCGTACCGTCGAGTCCTACCGCATCCTGTGCGACAAGCACGTGATCCCGGCGCTCGGCAAGCGGAAGCTGCGTGACCTGAGCGCCGAGGATGTGGACCAGTGGCTGGCCGACAAGGCGCGGACGCTCAGCACCCGGACCTTGCAGATCATCAGGTCATGCCTGAACCGCTCGGTCAAGCGGGCGATGGCCCGCGACAAGGTCAAGCGGAACGTCGTCGAGCTCTGCGCGGTGCCTGCTGGAAAGGCCGGCCGACCGTCCAAGGCCCTGACGTACGCCCAGGCGACCGCGATCCTGACCGCCTCGGAGGGGTCACGGATGCACGCCTACGTGGTGGTCTCGCTGCTCACCGGAGCACGCACGGAGGAACTCCGAGCGCTGACGTGGGACCACGTCGACCTGGAGGGAACACCGGACGCCGCTCCTCCTGTGCCGCCTCACGTCGCGGTGTGGCGGTCCGTCCGAGCGGGAGGAGATACCAAGACCCGGAAGTCCCGGCGCACGCTCGCACTGCCGAGACGCTGCGTCGACGTACTCCGGCTGCACCGGGACGAGCAACGCAGGGAGCAGGGCGACATGTGGCGTCCTGACGGATTGGTCTTCGCCTCGGCTGCCGGAACACCCTTGGACGCCTCCAACGTCCGCCGTGCCTTCCGCAACGTCGTCAGAGACGTTCCGGGACTCGACTCGGCACAGTGGACGCCACGGGAGCTGCGCCACAGCTTCGTCTCGCTGCTCTCGGACAACGGCATCCCGCTGGAGGAGATCTCCCGGCTCGTCGGCCACAGCAGCACAGCCGTCACGGAAGCGGTCTACCGGAAGCAGATCCGGCCCGTGCTCCAGGCCGGTGCTGTGGCCATGGACCGCATCTTCGAGGGCGGCTCGGAGCCTTAGTCACTCACTTAGTCACGCAGAAGGCCCCTTCCGAATCGGGAGGGGCCTTTGAGCTGGTCGGGGCGACAGGATTTGAACCTGCGACTTCTTGCTCCCAAAGCAAGCGCGCTGCCAAGCTGCGCCACGCCCCGTACCGCCGAGTGCGCATGCGCTCCGGGACTCCGGTACGCTTACGCCCTGACGACCGGATGAAGTCTAGACCAGAGTTCGACCGGTTCGCGCGGACGTAGCTCAATGGTAGAGCCCTAGTCTTCCAAACTAGCTACGCGGGTTCGATTCCCGTCGTCCGCTCCAAAGCCTGAAAGGCCAGGTCAGCCCGATGGGTGGCCTGGGCGCGGGGCAGGGGGTGCCCCGGAGAAACCCGGCCGCCTCCTGCTTCCGGAAACCTCCGCGAGCGAGCCGGGCGTACGGTGGCGCCGGTCGCACGCGCCTGTGTGCCCCGGTCGCCGGCGGCCGGCGGTGCGGGTGATCGTAAGCTGGGGGCGATGATGCGCGCGCGACCGATCTCCCGGGACGTCCTCGTCGAGGAGCTGGCCGAGCTGATCGCCGGGCGGCCCCGCGAGGCGTGGGTGCGGGTGGCCGTGGACGGCGCGCCCGCCGCGCGGCCCGGGGCGCTGGCCGACGAGCTGGTCGCGCCGCTGCGGCTGCGCGGGCGGCCCGTGCTGCGCGTGTCCGCCGCGGACTTCCTGCGGCCCGCCTCGCTGCGGCTGGAGCACGGCAGGACCGATCCCGACGCCTTCTACGAGGACTGGCTCGACGTCAAGGCGTTGCGGCGGGAGGTGCTGGAGCCCCTGGACGCGGGCGGCTCGGGACGGCTGCTGCCGGCGCTGTGGGACAGCCGGGTGGACCGGGCCTACCGGGCCCCTTACGAGGAGCTGCCGCCGGGCGGGGTGGCGCTGGTGGACGGGACGCTGCTGCTGGGGCGCGGGCTGGCGTTCGACGTCAGCGTGCACCTGTGGTTGTCCCCGGGCGCGCTGGAACGCGGGACGCCCGAGGAGGAGCGGTGGCGGCTGCCCGCCTACGAGCGGTACGAGCGGGAGGCCCGCCCCCAGCGCACGGCCGACGTCGTGGTCAGGACCGACCACCCCGACCGCCTGGCCGTCCTGGCCGCCGATTGACCGAAACGGCCCACCGGCCGAGCGAAGCGACCCGCCGGTCGAGCGAAGCGACCCGCCGGTCGAGCGGAGCGACCTGCCGGTCGAGCGAAGCGACCCGCCGGTCGAGCGGAGCGACCCGCCGGCCGAGCGGCAACGGCTCACCGGCCGAGCAGAGCGTCCAGGGCGGCCACGGCCTGCGCGTTGTCCCGGTACAGCACCGCCCGCATGCCGACCCGCCTGGCCCCCGTCACGTACGCCGCCACGTCGTCCAGGAAGACCGCTTCCTCGGGCGCCACGCCCAGCCGCTCGCACACCAGCAGGTACGCCCGCGGATCCGGTTTGGCCAGCCCGGCCTCGTGCGAGTACACGAGGTGGTCCACGAGGTCGGCGAAGCCGTACGCGGCCTGCTCGCGCTCCCGCGCGCCCACGAAGCTGTTGCTCAGGATGCCCGTCCGGTAGCGGGGACGCAGGTCCCGCAGATAGGCGGTCAGGCCGGTGTTGAGCGTCCCGAGGTATTCGGTCCACACGTCCGCCATGAACGCGTCCGCGTCCGTTCCCAGGAGTGCGGTCAGCTCGCGCTGGACGTCTTCCTCGGTGATCACACCGAGGGCGCCGGCCGCCCAGGACGATGCCATGTGGGTGTCGATGTGCCCGGCGGGCAGCCCCAGCGCGGTCTCCCAGCGCTCCGTGACCCCGAGGCGTGGTGTGAGCTCCAGGACGCCGCCGATGTCGAAGACCACCGCACGGATTTTCCCGCCTTTTTCTTGTGAAGTCATTCAACCACGATAGCGGCGGAAGGCGTACTGGAACAGGGTCCGCGATCGGCGCAGACTGAAGCGGTGACGCCCAGCCACTGGTACAACATCGTTCCCGACCTGCCCGCTCCGCCACCTCCGCCCCTCCATCCCGCCACCCGCGAGCCCGTCGGCCCCGACGACCTGGCCCCGCTCTTCCCCATGGAGCTGATCGCCCAGGAGGTGAGCGCCGAGCGCTACGTCCCGATCCCGGAGGAGGTGGCCGAGGTCTACCGGCTCTGGCGGCCGACGCCGCTGATCCGGGCCCGCCGCCTGGAACGGGCCCTCGGCACGCCGGCCAGGATCTACTACAAGTACGAGGGCGGCTCGCCGGCCGGCTCCCACAAGCCCAACACCGCCGTGCCGCAGGCGTACTACAACGCCCGGGAAGGCGTCCGGCTGCTCACCACCGAGACCGGCGCCGGGCAGTGGGGGTCGGCGCTGGCGTTCGCCTGCTCCCAGTTCGACGTCGAATGCCGGATCTGGATGGTCCGCGCCTCGTACGACCAGAAGCCCTACCGGCGCTCGCTCATGCGGATGTACGGGGCCACCGTGCACGCCAGCCCGTCCCCGCTGACCGGCGCGGGCAGCAAGGTCCTGGCCGGCGACCCGGACTCGCCGGGCAGCCTGGGCATCGCGATCAGCGAGGCCGTCGAGACGGCCGCCGCGAGCCCCGACGCCCGCTACGCGCTCGGCTCGGTGCTCAACCACGTGCTCATGCACCAGACGGTGATCGGCGAGGAGGCCATCGGGCAGCTTCCCGAGCCGCCCGACCTGGTCATCGGCTGCACCGGCGGCGGCTCCAACTTCGCGGGCCTGATGTTCCCGTTCCTGCGCGAGAAGCTGGCCGGGCGGCTCGGCACCGTGTTCCGGGCGGTCGAGCCGGCCGCGTGCCCGTCGTTCACGCGCGGCGTGTACGCCTACGACTTCGGCGACACGGCCGGCCTGACGCCGCTGCTCAAGATGCACACGCTGGGGCACTCGTTCGTGCCGGACCCCATCCACGCGGGCGGCCTGCGCTACCACGGCATGTCGCCGCTGTTGTCGCACCTGTACGAGCTGGGCCTGTTCGAGGCGGTCACCCGTACCCAGAACGAGTGCTTCGCGGCCGGTGTCCGCTTCGCCCGCACCGAGGGCATCGTCCCGGCGCCGGAGCCCACCCACGCCCTGGCCGAGACGATCGCGGAGGCGTTGCGCTGCAAGGAGAGCGGGGAGGAGAAGGTGATCCTCACCGCGCTGTGCGGCCACGGCCACTTCGACCTGGCGGCCTACGACCGCCACCTGGACGGCCGGCTGGAGGACTTCACGCTGCCGCAGGAGCGCATCGACCGGGCGCTCACCGAGCTTCCGTCCTGACCTGGAGGACCGGGTGGCCGCCGGGCGGCCACCCGGTCTCTAGCGTGCGGTGGGGCGCTTGCCGTGGTTCGCCTTCTTCTTCTTGCGCGCCCTGCCCTTGCGTGCTCGCCTGGCCATGAGCCCGCCTCCCGTCGATGAGGTTCCCGGCATGATCTCCCACCGTCCCTCCGCCGCGCCGACCAGGCAAGCGGTCCGCCGGAACTAACATTCCTCCAACATATCCGTGTCATAATTTGGTGGAATCTGTTGGAAGGAGCAGGGGTGCTCGCACAGCAGCGTCAGCAGGCGATCCTGGAACGCGTACGCAGCAACGGTGGCGTCCGGGTGGCCGACCTCGTGCGCGAGCTCGGCGTCTCCGACATGACCATCCGCCGCGACCTGGAGGTGCTGGCCGAGCGCGGCCTGCTGGAGAAGGTGCACGGCGGCGCCACCGCCCTCGGCCCCGGCTCGACCGAGGAGCCGGGCTTCACCGCCAAGTCCGCCCGCCAGCAGCCGGAGAAGCAGGTCATCGCGCGCCGCGCCGCCCAGCTCGTCCGGCCGGGCACCGCCGTCGCGCTGTCGGCGGGCACCACCACGTGGGCGCTGGCCCACCATCTGATCGGCGTGCCCGAGCTCACGGTGATCACCAACTCGATCCCCGTCGCCGACGTCTTCCACCGCAACCCGCGCGCCGACCGCACGGTCGTGCTGACCGGCGGGGTCCGCACCCCCTCGGACGCCCTGGTGGGCCCGGTCGCCGTGGCCGCGATCCGCCGCCTGCACGTGGACACGCTCTTCCTCGGCGTCCACGGGATGAGCGTGCGGGCCGGCTTCACCACGCCCAACCTGCTGGAGTCCGAGACCGACAGGGAGCTGGTGACGGCGGCCAACCGCCTGGTGGTGCCCGCCGACCACACCAAGTGGAACACGGTCGGCATCAGCACCATCGCCGAGCTGAGCGAGGCGGACGTGGTCATCAGCGACGCCGGGCTGCCGCAGGAGGCACGTACGGAGCTGGCCGACAGGGCCGGCGAACTCATCATCGCGGAAGAGGGCACGCTGTGAAGCGCACCATCACCCACCTGGCCGACGGCCGGGAGCTCATCTACTTCGACCGTCGTGACGACGCCGACCGCGGCGCGGTGGACCGGCGCGAGCTGGGCCCCCGCCCGGTGGCGTCCGAGCTGCGCTACGACCCGCTGACGGAGGAGTGGGTCGCGATCGCCGGGCACCGGCAGACGCGGACGTTCCAGCCGACCGGCACGGCGGCGGAGTGCCCGTTGTGCCCGTCGTCGGGGGACCGGCTCACGGAGATCCCGGCCTCCGACTACGACGTGGTGGTGTTCGAGAACCGCTTCCCCTCTTTTTCCGGAAATTTTGCGACTTATGAGGATGTGGGTGGGCTGAGTGCGGTCCGGCCCGGCGCGGGCCGGTGCGAGGTCGTCTGCTTCACCCCCGACCACGACTCCAGCTTCTCCCGCCTGTCCGACGACGGGGTCGAGCTGGTCATGGAGGCATGGGCCGACCGCACCGCCGAGCTGTCCGGCATCGAGGGCGTGGAGCAGGTGTTCTGCTTCGAGAACCGGGGCTCGGAGATCGGCATCACGCTGGCGCACCCGCACGGGCAGATCTACGCCTACCCGTACGTCACCCCGCGCACCAGGCTCCAGCTCGGCGCCGCCGCCCGCCACCAGGGCCCGGGGAACCTGTTCGCCGACGTCCTGGCCGCCGAGCGGGCCGCCGGCACGCGGGTGGTGGCCGCCAACGAGCACTGGACGGCGTTCGTGCCGGCCGCCGCGCGCTGGCCGTTCGAGGTGCACGTGTACCCGCACCGGCAGGTGCCCGACCTGCCGGCGCTGACGGAGGCGGAGCGGGCCGCGTTCGCGCCGCTCTACACCTCGGTGCTGCGGGCCTTCGACGGGCTGTTCGGGGTCGTGATGCCGTACATCTCGGCCTGGCACCAGGCGCCCGTGCGGGAGGGGCGGGAGCTGGCGTACCTGCATCTGGAGCTGTTCAGCGTCAGGCGGGCGCCCGGGAAGCTGAAGTACCTGGCCGGATCGGAGTCGGCGATGGGCGCGTTCGTCAACGACGTGCTGCCGGAGGAGGCGGCCCGCATGCTCCGATCACAACTTGATCACTAATAGATTTCTACTTAAGGTCGCATGAATCGTGATCTACCACTAACATCCCGATATGCACCGGTGGTCACAACCGTTGCACGCCTAATCCCGGGCGCGTCGCCCGGGAGCCGGGGACCCACCGCACCTGGGGTGAATCCACTTCGGTGGTAGGGACGCACTCTCACGCCCGAACCCGTCAGCTAACCCGGCCGGCAGAGGGAGAGGAACCCGAGTACGTGGCGGCTTCGCCCCCCGCACCCCAGGCCATCGGCTCCGGCCTCGCCGCCACCGGCCTGATCGCCGCCCTGGTCGTCGGCACGGTCGCGGCCCTCCCGGCGGCCCCGGCGCGGGCCCAGGTGGCGGCGGTCGCGCCGAAACCCACCGCGCTGAAGCTCACCGCGCCGAAGCCCACCGAGGCCCAGCTCCGCGCCCAGCTCAAGCGGCTCAACACCAAGGTCGACAAGCTCATCGAGCAGTACAACCTCAAGCGCGTCGAGCTGGCCAAGGCGCAGGAGGCGGCCGGCGCGGCGAAGGAGCGCCTGGCCGCCGCCGACCGCACGCTGGCCACGACCGAGCAGCGCGTCGCCGAACTCGCCCGGCTGCGCTACCAGAACGGCAACCCGCCGGTGCCCGGCTTCATGCTGGACGGCGCCAGCGCGGCAGTCCTCGACCAGCTCACCGCCGAGCAGCAGGCGCTGGTGCAGAACGTGGCCAAGGCCCGCGACGAGAAGAAGAAGGCCGCCGCCGAGGCCGAGGCGCTGACGGACAAGATCCGCGACGACGCGGCGGACGTGGCGGAGCAGCGCGACGAGGCCGAGGACGTCATCGACGACATCAAGGAGAAGCTGGCGGACCTCGTCCCGTACGCCGGCGGCCGCACGTCCAACGGCACCTGGGCCCCCGAGCTGCCGGCCGGCGCGGACAACATCACCCCGCGCACCCGCCTGATGCGCGAGCAGGTACGCAAGAACTTCGCGCTGCCGTTCTCGGTGGGCTGCTTCCGCTCCGGCGCCGGCGGCGAGCACCCGCTCGGCCGCGCCTGCGACTTCATGATGAGCACCGGCGGCAGCATGCCCACCGCCGCCAACGCCGCCCTGGGCGACCGCCTCGCCGCCTGGGCCCTGCAGAACAAGGACAAACTCGGCGTCAAGTACGTGATCTGGAAGCAGCGCATCAACTCGGGCTCCGGCTGGCGCCCGATGTCCGACCGCGGCAGCATCACCGAGAACCACTACGACCACGTGCACATCTCGATGAACTGAGACCAGGGCCAGGGAGGCCAGGGTCAGGGAGGTCAGGGTCAGGGAGGTCAGGGTCAGAACCGCCGGGGAGCCCGCGGGACGAGCAGCCCCCGGTTGAACGCCTCGCTGACGGCGGCGGCCCGGTCGCCCACGCCGAGCTTGGCGTAGATGTTCAGAAGGTGGCTCTTGACCGTGGCCTCGGTGATGAACAGCCGGGCGGCCGCCTCGCGGTTGGTGTTCCCGGCCGCCACGAGCTCCAGGACCTCCAGCTCCCGCCGGCTGAGCAGGTGCGGCGGGGGTGTCCTGACCCGGTTCATCAGCCGTGCCGCCACCGAGGGGGACAACACGCTCTCGCCCCTGGCGGCGGCCCGCGCGCCTCGCAGCAGCTCCTCCCGGGGGGAGTCCTTGAGCAGGTAGCCGGTCGCGCCCGCCTCGATCGCCGGGAGGACGTGGGTGTCGGTGTCGTAGGTGGTCAGCACCAGCACGCGCGCGGTGACGCCGCACCTGGCCAGCTCGTGGATCGCGGTCAGCCCGTCCATGCCCGGCATGCGCAGGTCCATCAGGATCACGTCGGGGCTGAGCTCCTGGGCGAGCCGTACGGCCGTGGCGCCGTCCGCGGCCTCGCCCAGCACCTCGAACCCGGGCGCGGAGGCGAACATGCTGCTCAGCCCGTCCCTGACGACGGGATGGTCGTCCGCGATCACCAACCGGATCGGGGTTCCGGCCGCCGGCTCGGCCGCGTGATCGGTCATGCGTGGCTCCCTGCCGGCAGCGTGGGGACGCGGGCCGAGATCCCGGTGCCGGCGCCGGGCTCGGACTCGATCTGTAAGGTCCCGGACAGCCCTTCGACGCGCTGCCGCATGATGGCCAGGCCGAATCCGCCGCCGCGGGACGGCGGCCGCGACCCGCCGTCCGTGGCCGTACCGGCTCCGAGACCCTCCGGATCGAAGCCCCTGCCGTCGTCGCGCACGTCCAGTGCCACCTCGTGCTCCAGGTAGGACAGCGTCAGCCCGACCCTGGTCGCGTGCGCGTGCTTGGCCACGTTGGCCAGCGCCTCCTGCGCCGTGCGCAGCAGCGCGAACTCGGCCTCCGGTGCCATCGGCCGCGCCGTGCCGGTCGTCGTGACCCGGACGGCGAGCCCGTGCAGCTTCGACCACCGGCCGGCGACGTCGGCGAGCGCGTCGCCCAGGCGGGCGCCCTCCAGCGGCTCGGGCCGCAGCGCGTCGACCGAGCGCCGGGCCTCGGCCAGGCTCTCCCTGGCCAGGCCCTTGACGGCGTCGAAGGGCCGGCGCCACAGCGCCGGGACCTCGTGCATCTGCTCGGCCGCCTGGAGCTGCGCGATGATCCCGGTCAGCCCCTGCGCCAGGGTGTCGTGGATCTCGCGGGCCATCCGCTGGCGCTCGTCGAGCACCCCCGCCTCCCGGGCCTGGGCGAGCAGCTGGGCGTGCAGGCCGGCGTTCTCGGCGAGCGTCGCCTCCAGGAGGCGATTCGTCCGGCTCAGCTCCTCAAGGGTCTGCTCGCGCCGATCCTCCTCCTTCTCGGCGAGCCGCAGGACCCAGGCGCAGCCGCACATCATGGCGATGTTGAAGGCGACGACGGTCACGTAGAGCGTCAGGCCGAGCCCGGTCGTCGTGTCCACGCTGGAGGCCTGTGCGCCACCGGCCAGGACCGCCGTGGCGGCCACGCCCAGCAAGCGCCACGGCCAGCGCAGGACCGTGAAGGAGTAGATGTAGGCGGCGGGGGTGAAGAGCCCGAACACGGGATGACGGATCACCAGGACCGCGGTGATCGCGAGCAGCCCCGCGACGAACACCCCCATGATCCGTGGCCGGTCCCGCAGGCCGGGGCGCAGGGTGAACATGCCGAGCATCCACGCGGCGGCCAGCCCGCACAGGCCGAGGTCGATGAGCAGGGAGCCGCCCGCCCAGCCCTCCGCGATCATCAGGACCGCCACGAGGAGCGCCAGCAGCGCGTACGGCACCACGTTGACCAGAAGGAACGGCGGCTGCCGTGCGATCTTCCCGCTCAAGACTCCCACTCCCCGCGGAGATTCTATTCCCAGCGGAACCAGCGGACCGCGGCGAACGCGCACACCACCGCATAGGCCGCCAGGGTCAGCAGCGGCACGGCGGACGGGAAGTGACCCAGGTACGCGTCCTGGAACGCCCCCATGCCCGCGCCGAGCGGGGTGTAGTGGGCGATGCTCCGCAACAGCGGCGGCATCTGCGAGATCGGTACCCAGAGTCCGGCGAAGAACATCATCGGGAAGAACAGCACCGTGCCGATCGCCGTGGCCGGGCCACGCCCGGGCGCGAGGGCGGTGATCAGCAGGCCGATCGCGAGCAGCGCGGCCGCCGCGAGCAGCCAGGCGAGGGCGAAGCCGAGCGGGTGCCCCGGGAGGTCCACGCCGAAGCCGAGCCGGGCCACCGCCAGGAACAGGACCATCGCGACGACCGCGATGGCGAGGTTGGCCACGAGCTGGGCGGCGAGCACGCGGGCCGGGCCGACCGGCGTGGTCCGCATGCGCCGCAGCACGCCGTTCTCCCGGTAGCCCGCGAGCGTGGTCGGCACGGAGGCCGTGGCCAGGATGGCCAGGTTGAAGAGGATCAGAACAGGGACGTAGAGGTCGAAGTACGTCAGGCCGCCGCCGGTCTCCACGGGCTGCCGCAGATCGGGGACGCTGCCGAGGACGACCAGCAGGACGAGCGGGAAGCCGATGCCCCAGAGGGGGGCGACCTTGTCCCGGACGCACAACGTGCTCTCGGCCTTGACGAGCCGCCACGTCGCGGAGCCTCGCCCGGCGGTGACGGGAGGTGCGGTGGTGCGCAGGGCTGACATGGGTATGAGGTCCTCTCCGTGACGCGTTAGCAGGAGCCGGGTTCGAGGCGCTTGCCGGTCAGATGGACGAAGGCGTCCTCCAGGCTCGCCTGCTCGACGCGTAGCCGTTCGGCCACGATCCGGTTGCGGGCCAGCACGGTGGTGACGGCGTTGAGCGCGTCGTCGTCGCCGTTGACGATGACCAGGTCACCGCGGCGGGTGACGCCGGAGACGCCGGGCAGGCTCGCCAGCAGGCGGTCGTCCATCGGCCTGGACGGGCGGAACTGGATCCGCTGCCCGACGCGCGCCCGCTCGGTCAGGCCGGCCGGGGTGTCCACCATGACGACGCGGCCGGCGTCGATCAGCGCCAGCCGGTCGCACAGCCGCTCGGCCTCCTCCATGAAGTGGGTGACCAGCACGATCGTCACGCCGCGGGAGCGCACTCCCTCGATCAGGTCCCAGGTGTCGCGCCGGGCCTGCGGGTCGAGACCGGTGGTGAGCTCGTCGAGGATCGCCACCCGGGGGTTGCCGACGAGCGCCAGCGCGATCGAGAGCCGTTGTTTCTGGCCACCGGACAGCTTGGCGTACCTGGTCCTCGCCTTGGCCGCCAGGCCGAGATCGTCCAGCAGCGCCCGCCAGTCGGCGGGCTCGGGGTAGAACGAGCTGTACAGCTCCAGGGCCTCGGCGACCTGCAGCCGCTCGGGGAGGTGTCCTGCCTGCAATTGGACGCCGAGCGCCCGGGTCAGCTCGGCGCGGTCCCGGAGGGGGTCGAGCCCGAGCACCCTGATCTCGCCGCGGTCCGGCGTGCGGAGGCCCTCGACGCACTCCACGGTCGTCGTCTTGCCCGCGCCGTTCGGGCCGAGGATGCCGAAGATCTCACCCTCCTGGACGGTGAGCGAGACGTCATCGACCGCGATCTTGTCGTCGTAGCGTTTGTGAAGGTTGCGTACCTCGATCACTGGTGGCATGCGCGCGTCCTTTCAGGCTCGGCCCATCCGCGATGGGTGCGTTCAGCCTGCTACGACCAGCCCTTCTCCCGGCACCGCCCAGGAGACGGGACCTGGCCGCCGGACGGCGGAGGCGCCGGCCCGGCCGGTCGGTGGGGGCGATCCACCGATCGGTGGACCACCACCCGGGCGGGGCACGTGGGGGACCGGCAGGACCGCTCGACGACGCGGCCTCCGCCCGCGTACGAACGAGGACCGGGTGAAATTCCGCCGCCCCCGCCGGACGAGCGGGAACTCCAGGTTGTGGCTAGGATGCCCAGCCATGATCACACGCGTGTTAGCCGGCGCCGCCGCGGGAGTCCTCGCCCTCTCCGGCACCGCCCTCTCCGGTACCGCCACCGCCGAGCCCGTCACCGGCGTCCCCGACCTGACCGCCAGCAAGCTCTACAAGGCGCCCAAGCTCGCCAAGACCCGCTGCGCCGCGAAGAAGGGCACGACCAGGGCCGCGACCGAGAAGTACATCCGCACCCTGGCCGGCTGCCTGGGCAAGGCCTGGCGCGCGGACGCCGTCAAGGTCGAGATCAGTTACGAGAAGGACGGCGAGAAGAAGTACAAGAGCTGGCCGTTCCTGACACCCGAGGGGATCTACGTCGGCCTCGCCGACGACTGGGTGCGCTCCAAGAGTGACACGCCCGTCTTCCAGGGCGTGGCCACCGTCTTCGGCGAGGTCGTGCTGATGCGGGCGGGCATCACCACGGCGGCCAGGACGCTCGATTACGGCGGCGACGAGAAGGTGCTCAAGGAGCAGGAGCGCCGCTACGCCTACCAGCGGGACTGCCTGGCCGGCGCCGCCGCCAGGGCCCTCGGGCGGCCGGCCAAGGGCTGGAGGCTGAAGGGCAACGAGGTCTACTGGTTCGGCCAGGGGTACAAGGCGGGGGGCCCCAGCGCCTGCAACACCTGGAAGGCGCCCTCGTCCAAGGTGGCCTGAGCCGCGAGGGCCCGCTGAGGGCATGCTGAGGGCATGCGGCTGTTCGCGGACGACCCGATCTCCCGTCCCCTCACCTATCCCGGCCGGATCCCGGCGACGTCGGGCGTGCTGCTGGACGCCGCGTACCTGCCGCTGCGGCCCGCCGCCGGCCGCGGCCCCGAGGAATGGGACGCCGGGGGGCATGTCCTGGCCGACCTCCTGTCCCGCGGCGGGTTCGCCCCCATGACGGAGCGCCACCCGGTCGCGGCCGTCGGCTCGAACGCGGCGCCCGGCCAGCTGCTCAGGAAGTTCCGCGACCACGCCGTACGCCCGGTCGTCCCGATGACGCTCGCCGACGTGCCGGGCATCGCGCCCGGCGTGTCCGCTCATGTCAGCAGATGGGGGTACGTGCCCGCCGCGCCGATCGGCACGCCGGGGGAGACCTCGCGGCTGTTCGTGCTCTGGCTGGACGAGCGCCAGCTCGCCGCCCTCGACCTCACCGAGCCCAACTACGCGCGCCGCCCGCTGAGCCATCCCGTCACCCTGGAGTCCGGCCTGCGGCGCCCGCCCGTCTCGGTCTACACCGGCAGGCACGGCTGCCTGGCCGGCCCCGGCGGGCGTCCCCGCCGCCTGGCCCCGCAGCGCGCGCTTATCCAGGAACTCCTCGACGCCTCTCCAGCGCTGCGGCGGCTCTGCGGCGACACGCCCGGCGCGTTCGTCGCCGCCGTACAGGACGACACCGTCCGCGCGGCCGTCTACCGCGTCCTGCAGAACGGACATCGTGTCCAGAACGCGCGATAAGGTCGGTCCTCATGACAGACACCCGTATCCCGCCCCCGCTGACCGGCGACGAGCGCACCGTCCTCGGCAACTGGCTCGAATGGCACCGCGCCACCCTCGCCGTCAAGTGCGACGGCCTGAGCGACGACCAGCTGCGCCTGCGCAGCGCGCCGCCCTCCACCATGTCCCTGCTCGGCCTGGTCCGGCACATGGCGAACGTGGAGCGCGCCTGGTTCCGCCGGGTGCTGAACGGCGAGGACGTCCCGAAGTTGTGGGACAAGGAGCGCGACAACGACGCCGACTTCAAGGAGGTGGACACCGCCTCGGTGGCGGAGGCGTTCGCGACGTGGCGGGAGGAGATCGACCTGGCCCGCGCCGTCTCCGCCGCCAAGCCCCTCGACGCCGTGGGCGACCACCGGGGCCGCGCGTGCACGCACCGCTGGATCCTCGTCCACATGATCGAGGAGTACGCGCGCCACAACGGCCACGCCGACCTGCTGCGCGAGCGTATCGACGGCGTCACCGGCGAGTGAGGGCCCCCTGAGAACCGGAACGAGCGGTCAGGGCTCGGCGCGGAAGAGCGCCCACACGGCCTTGCCGCCGCGGGCCAGCCGGTCCCAGCCCCAGCTCTGGCTGTAGGTCTCGACGATGTAGAGCCCGCGGCCGTTCTCCGAGACGAAGTCGGGCTCCTTGCGCCGCGGCACCTCGTCGCTCGGGTCGGCCACGGCCAGCAGCACGTGGGGCGAGACCCGCATGAGCAGCAGCTCGATGTCGCGCCGCCCGGCCGCCCGCATCGCGTACCTGACCGCGTTCGTCACCAGCTCGGAGACCACCAGCGCGGCGTCGTCGCTCAGGTCGTGCAGGCCCCAGTCCCGCAGGGTGGAGCGGGTGACGTCCCTGGCGGTCTTCACCGAGTCGGCCTGGAAGGGCAGCGGGCACGAGGTCGTGTACGGCTTCCCGCCCTGGCCCATGAGCAACTGGTCGAAGCCGACCTCGCGGGTGATCTGCAGGCAATCGGCAGTGGCCAGAGGATCCTCTACCATGCCGCCGATACCTCCCCGTAAAGCCTTGGTCAGTGCATGTTTGGCCCAGAATGCACTAAGCCATCATGGGTCACGACGGCGGCAGCTGCAAGACCCAAATGCACGTGCAGCTGCAAGTTGCACTAGTAAGTCACTTTTTGCGGTTTAGGCGACCGAATCGGACGCCCGGTTGAGACCTTGTCATACCAGCCGATGTGGTGTCACTGTGTGGTGCGGACCTTGATAGGAGGCAAAGTGACGCAGAACCAGCCGGGTTCCGGACCGACGGCGCTGCGCATCCTCCTGGGCTCCCAGCTGCGTAAGCTCAGGGAAGCGAAGAACGTCACCCGCGAGGAGGCCGGCCACCTCATCAGGGGCTCGGAATCCAAGATCAGCCGCATGGAGCTGGGCCGGGTGGGGTTCAAAGAGCGTGACGTGGCGGATCTGCTGACCTTGTACGGGGTCGTGGACCAGCAGGCCCGCTCCGCCGTGCTCGACCTGGTCGCCACCGCCAACGAGCCGGGCTGGTGGCACCGGTTCAACGACGTCCTGCCCACGTGGTTCCAGGCGTACGTCGGCCTTGAGGAGGCCGCCACCAGGATCAGGACCTACGAGGTCCAGTTCGTGCCAGGACTGCTGCAGACCAAGGAGTACGCCAGAGCCGTGGTGACCGCCGGGGCGGCGGGCATCGGGACGGAGGAGATCTCCAGAAGGGTGGATCTCCGGCTGGAGCGCCAGAGGATCTTCGACCGGCCGGACGGGCCGATCTTCTGGGCGGTGATCGACGAGGCCGCGCTGCGGCGCCCGATCGGCGGCGCCGAGGTGATGAAGGCCCAGCTGGAGCACCTCATCGACCTCATGCGCCAGCCCAACATCACGATCCAGGTCATGCCGTTCAGCTTCGGCGGGCACAGCGCGGAGGGAGGGGCGTTCAGCATCCTGCGCTTCCCCGACCCCGACCTGCCCGACGTCGTGTACGTCGAGCAGCTGGCCAGCGCCCTCTACCTCGACAAGCGCGAGGACGTGGACCGCTACACCGAGGTCATGGAGCGGCTGTGCGCCGTCAGCACCATGCCGGACGAGACGACCGACCTGTTGCGGGCGATCGCCGACGAGTTCTGACCCGCCGGGCCGGACCCGGAGGCACCGAGCCCGGCCGGGCGAGCCGGGGCGGGAGGAGTCCTGACGGGGTGCTGACAGCCTTCTGACCCCGAGGGCGTCGTCGTTGGGTGTGCATCTGCCCTAGACTGGACCACCGGCGTTGGATGCCGCCGTTGCGGAGCATGCCCAACGCCGCTCATGTGGGCGCGGCGCGTGAGCCGACCGAATGGGCGCGCCCGCGATCACTCGTAGCTTGATCAAGGAGACCATTCCGTGAAGACCGCTGTCGAGGAGCTCAGCCCGACCCGGGTCAAGCTCACTGTCGAGGTGCCGTTCGACGAGCTGCGCCCGAGCATGGATGCGGCGTACAAGAAGGTCGCGCAGCAGGTGCGCGTCCCCGGGTTCCGGCCTGGCAAGGTTCCGGCCCGCATCATCGAGCAGCGCTTCGGCCGGGCGGTCGTCCTGGAGGAGACCCTCAACGACGCCGTGCCCAAGCTGTACGGCCAGGCCGTCGACGAGGCCGACGTGTTCCCGGTCAGCCAGCCCGACATCGAGGTCACGAAAATCGATGACGGCGAGCAGATCGAGTTCACCGCCGAGGTCGACATCCGGCCCAACTTCGAGGTGCCCGACTACCAGGGCATCGAGGTCACCGTCGACTCCGCGGAGGTCACCGACGAGGACGTCGACCGCCAGCTCGACGCGCTGCGCCAGCGCTTCGCGACGCTGACCGGCGTCGAGCGGGCGGCCACCCGCGGCGACTACGTCGTCATGGACCTGCGCGCCGAGATCGACGGCAAGAACATCGAGGAGCAGGCCGCCAGCGAGGTCTCCTACGAGGTCGGCGCAGGCTCCGTGCTGCAGGGCCTGGACGACGCGCTCGAGGGCATGTCCGCGGGCGAGGAGAAGAGCTTCAAGACCGAGCTGGTCGGCGGCGAGAACGCCGGCGAGGAAGCCGACGTCATCATCAGCGTCAAGTCGGTCAAGGAGAAGGTCCTGCCCGAGCTGGACGACGAGTTCGCCCAGCTCGCCAGCGAGTTCGACACCCTCGACGAGCTCAAGAACAGCATCCGCGAGCAGGCCCGCCGCAACAAGCTCATCGAGCAGGTCGTCCAGACCCGCGAGAAGGCCCTCGACGCGCTGCTCGACCAGATCGACATCCCGCTGCCCGACAGCGCGCTCAAGGCCGAGGTCGACGCCCGCAAGCACAACCTCGACCACCAGGTGGCCGAGAGCGGCCTGAGCCGCGACGCCTTCTTCCGTCTCTACCAGACGACGGAGGAGGAGCGCTTCGCCGAGTTCGAGAAGAACTCCGCCCGCGCGCTCAAGGTCGGCTTCGTGCTCGACAAGATCGTCAAGGCCGAGGAGCTGGGCGTCTCCGAGCAGGAGCTGACCAACTTCGTCGTGCGCCGCGCCATGGAGATGGGCGTCCAGCCCAACGAGCTGGCCAAGCACCTGGCCGACAACGACCAGCTCACGCTGGCCATGATGGAGATCGTCCGCGACAAGGCCAAGTCCGTGATCGGCGACGCCGCCAAGGTCGTCGACACCGACGGCAACGAGGTGGACCTCAAGGCCATCTACACCGAGATCAACGGTGAGCCGCCGGTCGAGGAGGAGGCCGCCGAGGCGCCCGCCGAGGAGAAGACCGAGGCGTAGGCGCCCCGCGCCGCACACCTGAGGGCACCGCGCCGCACACCGGCCCGGCCCGCCCGCGAGCCCCCGGACCGCCGTCCGGGGGCTCCGCCGTATCGGGAGGGGGCCGAGACCGGCGCGAAACGGGCAGAAAAGAGCCATGCGGCGGTGGCGGCCCTGAGGCGGCTCTGGCCGGGCGTACGGCGGCCGCCGTCTTCCGGCCGCCGCGACGCGCCCGTGCCGCGCGATCCGCCTTCTCAGCGCGCTGCAGGGACATCCCGCTCATCACGCCCTTCCCCGCCCCGGCATCCGCAAGGGCCCGGCATGCGCCGTCAGCGAACAGTACGGCAGAGCGGGCATGACCTGTAGGCGGCGCGCGTTAAGGTCACAAGCAAAGCCAATCGATTACGACGCATCGGAAGGTGACGCTGTGACCAGCCCGCCGACCTTCTATCAGCCTGAGTCTCGAGGCCGTGAGAACGGCTCCGCCTTCCGGCTTGAGGACCAGCTTTACCAGCGCCTGCTCCGGGAGCGCATCATCGTGCTGGGGCAGGAGGTCAACGACGAGATCGCCAACCGGATCTGCGCCGAGCTGCTGTTGCTCGCGGCCGACGACCCGGTCCGCGACATCACGCTCTACATCAACTCGCCGGGCGGCTCGGTGAGTGCCGGCATGGCGATCTACGACATGATGGAGTACGTGCCGAACGACGTTTCCACGGTGGTCATGGGCATGGCGGCCTCGATGGGCCAGTTCCTGCTCACCGCGGGCGCCAAGGGCAAGCGTTACGCCCTGCCGCACGCGCGGGTCATGATGCACCAGCCGTCGGGCGGCATCGGCGGCACCGCCGCCGACATCGCCATCCAGGCGGAGCAGATGCTCTACGTGAAGAAGACGCTGGCCGAGCGGATCGCCTTCCACACGGGGCAGCCGCTGGAGCAGATCGAGGCCGACTCCGACCGTGACCGCTGGTTCACGGCCGAGGAGGCCAAGGACTACGGCTTCATCGACCACGTCGTCCGTAGCGCGCGGCAGGTGCCGTCGCAAGGACCGGTCTCCTAGGGGGAGCAACTGTGAACATCGAAAGTCGCTACGTGCTCCCGCAGTTCACGGAGCGCACGTCGTACGGGACCAAGACGATGGACCCGTACACGAAGCTGTTCGAGGATCGCATCATCTTCCTCGGCGTGCAGATCGACGACGCCTCCGCCAACGACGTCATGTCGCAGCTGCTGACGCTGGAGTCGCTCGACCCCGACCGTGACATCAGCATCTACATCAACTCGCCGGGCGGTTCGTTCACCGCCATGACGGCGATCTACGACACGATGCAGTTCGTCCGGCCGGAGATCCAGACCGTCTGCCTCGGCCAGGCCGCCTCCGCCGCGGCCGTGCTGCTGGCCGGCGGCACCCCGGGCAAGCGTTTCGCGCTGCCCAACGCCCGGGTGCTGATCCACCAGCCGTCCACCGAGGGCGGCGGCCAGGGCAGCGACATCGAGATCCAGGCCCGCGAGATCCTCCGCATGCGCACGCTGCTGGAGGAGATCATGGCCCGGCACACCGGTAAGACCTCCGCCGAGATCCGCAAGGACATCGAACGCGACAAAATTCTCAACGCGGACGAGGCAAAGGCGTATGGTCTGATCGACGACATCATCCCGTCCAGGAAGAAGCGCGCTCAGGCCGTCGCTTCCTAGACGAGACGTGACGCACCGGAGCGCTGCCCAATAGGGCACGTTCCGGTGCGACTCGCCGCTAGGGGGCTCACTGAGGGCCCAGAAGACGGTAACGTCGAAACCTGAGCGGTTCGGCCAAGTCCGGAGGATGTCCGGAGACACTGCTCTCGCGAGAGCAGGGCGGTCCCACGCAAAGGAGTATCTGGGGTGGCACGCATCGGCGACGGGGGAGACCTGCTGAAGTGCTCTTTCTGTGGAAAGAGTCAGAAGCAAGTCAAGAAGCTCATTGCCGGTCCAGGCGTCTACATCTGCGATGAGTGCATCGATCTCTGCAATGAGATCATCGAGGAGGAGCTCTCGGAGTCCTCCGAGCTCAAGTGGGACAACCTGCCCAAGCCGAGGGAGATCTACGAGTTCCTCGACGCCTACGTCATCGGTCAGGACAAGGCGAAGAAGGCGCTCTCGGTGGCGGTCTACAACCACTACAAGCGGGTGCAGTCCGGTGACCGGGGCAGAGACGACGGCCTGGAGCTGGCCAAGAGCAACATCCTGCTGCTCGGGCCCACCGGCTCCGGCAAGACGCTGCTGGCGCAGACCCTGGCGAAGATGCTCAACGTGCCCTTCGCCATCGCCGACGCCACCGCGCTCACCGAGGCCGGCTACGTCGGCGAGGATGTCGAGAACATCCTCCTCAAGCTCATCCAGGCCGCCGACTACGACGTCAAGAAGGCCGAGACGGGCATCATCTACATCGACGAGGTCGACAAGATCGCCCGCAAGAGCGAAAACCCGTCGATCACCCGCGACGTCTCCGGTGAGGGTGTGCAGCAGGCGCTGCTGAAGATACTGGAAGGCACCACGGCGTCGGTGCCTCCGCAGGGCGGCCGCAAGCACCCGCACCAGGAGTTCATCCAGATCGACACGACCAACGTGCTGTTCATCTGCGGCGGCGCGTTCGCGGGTCTGGAAAAGATCATCGAGTCGCGCATCGGCAAGAAGGGCATCGGCTTCAACGCCGTCATCCGGTCGAAGGAAGAGATCGACACCGCCGACATCTTCGCCGACGTCATGCCCGAGGACCTGCTGAAGTTCGGCATGATCCCCGAGTTCGTCGGCCGCCTGCCGGTCATCACCTCGGTGCACAACCTCGACCGCGAGGCGCTCATCCAGATCCTCACCGAGCCGCGCAACGCGCTGGTCAAGCAATACCGCAAGCTGCTTGAGCTCGACGGTGTGGAGCTGGAGTTCACCGACGGCGCTCTGGAGGCCATCGCCGACCAGGCCATCCTGCGCGGCACCGGCGCCCGCGGCCTGCGCGCCATCCTGGAGGAGGTGCTCCAGTCCGTGATGTACGAGGTGCCCTCCCGCCAGGACGTCGCCCGCGTCGTCATCACCCGCGAGTCGGTGCTGGAGCACGCGATCCCGACGCTCGTCCCGCGCGACCAGCTCGCCGTCAAGCAGCAGCGCACCCCGCGCGAGAAGTCGGCCTGACCGGGCCGTCAGACCAGGCCGGGCGCCCCGTGGCAGCACGCCACGCGGGCGCTTTCGGCATTCAAGGGGGACATTTCGGGAACGCTTTCGCGCGAGCGGGGCATTTCCAGCCTGCCGCCCTCCCTAGAATTGGTCACTGTGACAACGCCAGAGCTGCCTACTCAATACACACCGGCCGACGTCGAGACCCGTAGCTACGAGCGCTGGGTATCCCGAGGCTACTTCGGCGCCGACCCGGGCAGCTCGCGCGAGCCGTACAGCATCGTCCTGCCCCCGCCCAACGTGACGGGCGTCCTGCACATCGGGCACGCGCTCGACCACTCCATCCAGGACGCGCTCACCCGCCGCGCCCGCATGCAGGGCCGCGAGACCTTGTGGCTGCCCGGCATGGACCACGCCGGCATCGCCACCCAGAACGTCGTGGAGCGCGAGCTGGCCAAGGAGAGCCTGTCGCGGCACGACCTCGGGCGCGAGGCGTTCGTCGAGCGGGTCTGGCAGTGGAAGGAGGAGTCCGGCGGCCGGATCCTCGGCCAGATGCGCAAGCTGGGCGACGGTGTCGACTGGTCGCGCGAGCGCTTCACCATGGACCCGGGCCTGTCGCGGGCCGTCCAGACCATCTTCAAACGCCTGTTCGACGACGGGCTGATCTACCGCGCCGAGCGCATCATCAACTGGTGCCCGCGCTGCCACACCGCGCTGTCCGACATCGAGGTCGAGCACAGCGAGGACGAGGGCGAGCTGGTCTCGATCCGCTACTCCGACGACCTCGTGGTCGCCACCACCCGCGCCGAGACCATGCTCGGCGACACCGCCGTGGCCGTCCACCCCAACGACGAGCGTTACGCCCACCTGGTCGGCACCATGGTCGAGCTGCCGCTCACCGGCCGCATGATCCCGGTGGTCGCCGACGAGCACGTCGATCCGGCCTTCGGCACCGGCGCGGTCAAGGTGACCCCGGCCCACGACCCCAACGACTTCGAGATCGGCCGGCGCCACTCGCTGCCGTCCATCTCCGTCATGGACGAGCGCGGCGTGATCACCGCGCACGGCCCGTTCGAGGGGCTCGACCGCTTCGAGGCCCGGCCCGCCGTCGTGGCCGCACTGCGCGCCGAGGGCAGGATCGTCGCCGAGAAGCGTCCCTACCTGCACGCGGTCGGCCACTGCTCGCGCTGCAAGACCGTCGTCGAGCCGCGCCTGTCGCTGCAGTGGTTCGTCAACGTCGCGCCGCTGGCCAAGGCGGCCGGTGACGCCGTTCGCGACGGCCGCACCCGCATCCACCCGCCGGAGATGGCCAAGCGCTACTTCGACTGGGTCGACGACATGCACGACTGGTGCATCTCCCGCCAGCTGTGGTGGGGCCACCGCATCCCGGTCTGGTACGGACCCGACGGCGAGGTCGTGTGCGTCGGCCCCGACGAGGACCCGCCCGCCGGCTACACCCAGGACCCCGACGTCCTCGACACCTGGTTCTCCTCCGGGTTGTGGCCGTTCTCGACGCTGGGCTGGCCCGACCACACGCCGGAGCTGGAGCGCTTCTACCCGACCTCCGTGCTCGTCACCGGCTACGACATCCTGTTCTTCTGGGTGGCCCGGATGATGATGTTCGGGCTGTACGCCATGGACGGCGAGCCGCCGTTCCGCACCGTGGCGCTGCACGGCATGGTCCGCGACCAGTACGGCAAGAAGATGTCCAAGTCGTTCGGCAACGTCGTCGATCCGCTCGACTGGGTCGAGCGCTTCGGCGCCGACGCCACCCGCTTCACCCTGCTGCGCGGCGCCAACCCCGGCGCCGACGTCGCGGTGAGCGAGGAGTGGGCGGCCGGCTCGCGCAACTTCTGCAACAAGATCTGGAACGCCACCCGCTTCGCGCTCATGAACGGCGCGGCCACCGGCTCGCTCGACGGCGCCGAGCTGACCGCGGCCGACCGGTGGATCCTGTCGCGCCTGCAGACCGTCATCGGGGCCGCGGACGCGGCGCTGGAGGAGTTCGAGTTCGCCAAGGCCGCCGACCTGCTCTACCACTTCGCCTGGGACGAGGTCTGCGACTGGTACCTGGAGCTGGCCAAGATCCAGCTCGGGGAAGGGCTCGACCACACGCGCCTGGTGCTGGGCAACGTGCTCGACGCGCTGCTGCGGCTGCTGCACCCGCTGGTGCCGTTCGTCACCGAGGAGCTGTGGCGGGCGGTGACGGGCGGGGAGTCGATCGTCGTGGCCCCGTGGCCGGTCGCCGACTCCCGTTACGCCGACCCGGCCGCGGAGGCCGAGATCGTCGCGTTGCAGGAGCTGGTGACGGAGGTCCGCCGGTTCCGTTCCGACCAGGGGCTCAAGCCCGGCCAGAAGGTGGCCGCCCGGCTGGGGTTGGCCGGCACGCCGCTGGCCGGCCAGGAGACGGCGGCCAGGTCGCTGCTGCGCCTGACCGAGCCCGGGGAATCCTTCACCCCCACGGCGCGTTTGGAGGTGGGCGGGGTGAGCGTCGAGCTCGATACCGCCGGTGCCATCGACGTCGTGGCCGAGCGCAAGCGGCTGGAGAAGGATCTCGCGGCCGCGCGCAAGGAGGCGGCGCAGGTGGCCGCCAAGCTGGGCAACGAGCAGTTCATGGCCAAGGCACCCGAGAACGTGGTCGCCAAGGTCAGGGGCCGGGCCGAGCAGGCCGCAGCCGACATCGCGCGGCTGGAGGCACAGCTCGCCGGGCTCGGTGTTTGAACCGTACGATCGCGGGGAAGGTCCATTCGTTACCGAAGATGGACCTTCCACGTCCGTAGGGCTGCTACAGTTTTGTCCGCAGGGCGATCAGTCCTGACACTCCTCGCAACGAACCCCGGCTATCGGGCTGGGTCCGACCAGGTGGTTGGACAAGAGCCGAAAGTTGGAGTAAGTTATGAGGGTTGCCTCGGCAAGGGGCAAGTCCGGAAGCTCCCGGAACGGGCGGTTTGACAAGGATCGTCCGGATCGGGTAAGCTGAAGGAAACGAGATGTCGCCTCCCGCACCAGGGCTCGCAAAGCTTCTGGCAGGGACGTACGCGTCCGTTTCTTGAGAACTCAACAGTGTGTTAAAAGCCAGTGCATGTGCAACACATGTATCACCCCGTCATTTGATTGACGGAAATTTCTTG
>NZ_JBFAHK010000045.1:0-36542 GCF_040802095.1 Nonomuraea sp. NPDC050783 | reverse complement strand
GCCCGGCCGGAACCCTCCGACGGCCCATCATGACCCGAGTCTGAATCCCGAAACTCTCCCTGACCAGACCACCGAGATCTTCAGGACAGTCCTAGCGGGCCGTGAGAGTCCAGAGATGGTCGGCGGTGCCGTTGTCCTCCCACTGGAGGACCTGGGCGCCGGGGGACTTGCTCATGCCGTTGACGCCGAGCAGCAGGCCGCTGTTGTAGTTGCGGATCTTGTAGTGGCCGGTCCCGTCCGGGATGAACGACCACAGGTGGTCGCCGGTACCGTTGTCGCCCCAGATCAGGGCGGTCCCGCCGTTGCTGGTGCTCATGTTGGTGATGCCGAGGACCAGCCCGCTGGCCTTATTGACGATCTTGTAAAGGCCGGAGCCGCTGTCGACGAGGGTCCAGGTCTGGGTGTTGCCGGACGATGGAGTGGCCTGGTCGACCAGGGTGCCCTGGGCGGTGCCGGAGTTCTGCGTGTCCAGGGCGAGGCCGCTGTTCATGTTCTTGATCTGGTAGGACCCGGCCAGCGAGGTACCGGGGCCGCCGCCCGCCGGCGCGTAGCCCGCGGCGGCGATGTTGGCCTGTACGGCGTTCTCGGTGGCGGCGCTCGGATAGCCGGAGGTCAACACGCCCTCGAAGAAGGTGCCGCGGCCGGAGACGCTGTTGTCACCGCCGATGCCCAGAAGGATGGCGCCTTCCTTCTTCATCGGGTGGTAGCCGTTGGGGCGCCGTCCATCGAAGTAGGTCGTCAGGCCACCCGACTGCGCGTTCCCGCCCCGGATCGCCCAGTGATTCGGCTCGCCCTTGACCATGGCCGTGACGAAACGGTGGTTGATCGACGGGAGGTTGTTGTAGCCCGCGTTCACGCCGGAGAAGAGTCCCCACTCCAGATCGGCCATGATCCAGGGACCGGCTCCGGCCCCGTACCCCCACTGCTTGTCGGCGCCGAAGTAGACGGTCTCCATGATGGCGGGGGAGTCGGCGATGCCATCCCTCTGCGCGTTGCCGTAGTCGAAGCAGCACCACTGGTTGTAGTGCGTGCCGTCGACGACGGCGTAGATGCCCTCGGGCTGGTCGCCGGTCGAGACGCCGTTGGTGTTGTTGTTGCGGTAGCCGGTGCCGGGCTCCACGCGGACGCCGTAGGCCTTCTGGCCGCCGATGATGATCGGGGCCGCCTTCGCGTCGGCGAGGTTGTCATACCCGCCCGGGGCAGGCCCCTTCCAGTAGCCGGGCGGTGCCTGGGTGAGCCGGTTGTTCCGGCCGGACTGGTCATAGATGATCGTGATCACACAGTTCGTGCCCGCGCAGAACGAGTCCTGCGCGGCCGCGTTGGCCACCCCGCCCGGGCTCAGCACGCCGATGTCGCGGGTGGTGTTGTCCGAGGCGCGCCTGACCTGGTACAGCGGACCGTTGTAGGCGCCGTACAGGGCGCGGGTGGTGCTGTGCGCCGCCACGCACGGCGTCCCGCCTGCAGCGTAGATGTCACACGGCTGCGACGTCGCGGCTTGGGCGGTACCACCGCCGACCAGGCAGGTGGTGGCGAGCAACGCGCTCGCCCCGGCCGCGAGCGCCCTTCTCAGGTACCCGGAAAGCATCATGCCTTCTTCTCTCGCTCAGGAATCATGACCGGACGGCACCGATGCGGCAGGCCTTGCCAGCAATGTTAGCGCTAACATTGCTGGCTCTCCGGATCGATCTGACGGTCATCGGTAGTGCGGAGCTAACTTAATGAAGGTCCCTGCGTCAAGCGCGTGGATCACACCTCTCGGGCGCTCGAGGTACCGTCGGCGCGCCGCCTGGGCTTTACCGCTGGGCATTCGCACCGTTGCGGTGAGACGTCGTGAAACTTTCATCCCCGCGTCCGCCCCGGTGCCAAGCATCGCCCGCCTCACCGGACCGCCCCCGGCGGCCCTGTGGCGGGTGCTCCCTCTGGCTCGGGGCAAGGTGGGCGGTTGCGGCCTTCAGCTGAGCCTTCGCCAGATTCGAGGCTAGGTCGGCGATCGAATCGAGTATCAGCCGGTGATCGGTCCAGGGCTCGTATTCGGCCCGTCGCTTCTGAACTGCTTTCCAGGTCTGCTCCTCGAAGCCCTCAGTGCCCGGGACCGGCGCTCCAGCCGCTGCCGATGCACCCGCGAGTCGGAGCACACCACCTCGAAGAACACCACTGGCACCCGATGGTGGTCTGCCAACGTCCGCCGCTGCTGTCGAGCCGCCTCCACGGCGTTGACCGCGTCGATGATCACTCTCTGGCCCAGCGTCAGCACACGACCGTCCGAGGCGCTCCCCGGGAGCCGACGGTGCCGTGCTACACCTCGTCGTCATCGGCACAGGAAGAGGAATTATGCTGCATCTCTAAACAAAGGGTCAGTCTGCGGATGTTGCGGGGGCTGGGCCGGTCGAGCCGCGCACGATGAGGTGGGTGGGCAGCATCAGCCGGGACCCGCCAGGGCGCTGACGTCCGTCAAGTAGATCCAGCAAGAAGTCGACCGCGGTCCGTCCGATCTGCTGCTTGGCGACGGCGACGCTGGTCAGCGGCGGGTTGGTCATAGCGGCGAAGGGGATGTCGTCGAAACCGACGAGGCTGATCTGCTGGGGAACGCCTATGCCGCGGGCGGTGAAGCGGTTGAGCAGTCCAAGTGCGATGACGTCGTTGAAGGCGATCGCAGCGGTCGCCGATGTGGCGAGCACCAGATCGGCGGCGGCGGTGCCGCCGTCGTAGGTGGGTGACACGGCGGTGAAGTCGGTCAGCTCGGCGCCCGCGGCGGCGACGGCTGTGCGCAGGCCGCGGAGCCGTTCGCGGTTGTCGGAGGAGGCGGCGGGACCGGCGACGTAGGCGAGCCGGCGGTGGCCGAGGGCCAGGAGATGCTCGGCCGCCTGCCGGGCGCCGTCGGTGTTGTCGGAGGTGATGCAGGGAACCCGTCTGCCCCTGTGGTTGATCGTGACCACCGCGGTTGCCCGTAGGAAGGGATCCAGCTCCTCCTGGGCGGCGCGGGGCGAGCACAGCAGGAAGCCGTCAACCTGCCTGGCCAGGGTGCGTACGAGGTCGACCTCGGTTGCGGGGTCTTCCCCGGTGTCGACCAGCAGGACGGAGTAGCCGCCTTCCCGGGCCCGTCCTTGCACGGCCTGGAAAATGGTGGAGAAGATCGGGTTGGTGATGTCGGGCACCACAAGCCCGATCGTCCGGGTCCGGCCCGTGGTCAGGGCGCGCGCGGCCTGGTTGGGGTGGTAGCCCAAGGCCGCTGCGGCCCGATGGACGCGCTCACGCGTGCCGGGGCGCACCTGGCCGGGATCAGCCAGCGCGCGGGATACCGAGGCGGGGGACACACCCGCCAGCCGTGCCACGTCCTTGATGGTCACCGTCACGACGGGTTCATCCGTCACGACGGTTCCTCCGGTATCGCCAGCACGCCGCATGCCACACCGGATTCTGGAACCGATTTCCCTTCCCTGTCAAGCAATGGCTGAACGCCTGGCGGACAGTCCTCAAACTTTGGGTCTTGACACTGTGCGGACCTCGACCGATGTTTGGAACCGATTTCAGTTGCGTTTCATTCTCCGGCATCTCCCTAGCCATCCCTCAAGGAGGCAAGCCGCAGTGGGACACGCATCCTTCCACGTCAGAGGCATCCGCGGACGATGGCGACGACGGTTCACGACCTGTGGACGGCCGGCCCTTGAGCTGGTCGAAACCGGTAGCGTGTCGTCCACCATCATGGGTGGCGTCGCCGTCGCCGGTGTCCTGCTCGCCATATCTCCGAGCGGACATGGTAGTCCTCCGCTGATCATCGCCAGCCAGCCGAAGGACCAATGCGCCGGGCCGGTGACGAACTTCTGATCGACCTCCTCAACGACCGCGAACGGCCTGGCAGCTCCCGCAGAGTCGTACCCACGCAGCTCGTCGTACGGGAATCAACCGGTCTCCGTCCCACAAAAAGGGGCAGGTAGCCGCAGCCCGTTACGCCACTGTTCCGCCCACCACCGAAGATTAACCACGGCACGATTCGGGATCCCACCGCGTATCCACGATCACGATCACTGCCGCTGGAACTGACCCCGCAAGGGATTCCGACAGGACGGACCTCCATGAGAATCACACCTCTTGCGAAGTTACTCGCGAAGTTAATGGCCATCGCACTCCTCGCCGTTGGCGGCGGCGTCGGGTCAAACGCCTTGGTGGCGCCGGTGTACGGCGTGACTATGGCGACCGGCGCGGCCAGGAACAGCTCGGCCGTTCAGGCAGCCGACGGCTGCGTCGCGGATCCCACCCTGCCCGGGGCCACAAAAAGCTCCCTCTACACCGTCACGGCGGACGGCGCGCCACTGTTCGTCGAGAAGATGACCAAGTTCGCCCCCGAGATGCAGGTGCATTACGCGCACTGCTCGATGGCGGGAGCAGGCACGGCCACATTCTCGGTCACCGTCGCCCAGAGCTTCAGCTCGTACACCGTCAGCCCCAAGAGCCGAAACCTGGCGGTCACCAGAAACGGCAACACGATCACTTTCGACAGCGGCCCCAACTACTTGATCGTCCAGTTCGACTCCAAGGAACTGCTGTTCATTCTCATCGACGCGGCCGAGTCGAATCCGCCCCTGTTGGGGGACGCCAACGTCAAGAACCTGGCCGATTACGGGGTCGACAACACAGGGACGACGCTCGTCACTGCCAAGATCCAAAGCGCCATCAACGCCGCGTCCGGAGCCACCCGGAACATCCTGTACGTCCCGCCCGGCAAGTATCAGGTCGGTGAGCTCTGGATGAAGAGCAACATGACCCTGTATTTGGCGGCCGGCGCGATCCTCTACGGCTCGAACAATCCGGGGGACTTCAACACCGGCAGCGGCGGTGTGAACATCGAAGGTGCCCAGCACTCGACGATCCGGGTGTACCAGGTGAGCAACGCGAAGCTGCTGGGCCGCGGTGTCATCGACGGAAACGGGAAGTCCCTGCGGGCGCAGGGCACAAAGCTGAACCTTCTGAAAATCGAGCAGAGCTCTGACATCCTGGTCGACGGCCTCACCGTCCGAGACCCCAGCTTCTGGAACACGCTCATCTACCGCAGCGACAAGGTCACCATAAAGAACTACAAGGTGATCAACGTTCGGCCCACCACGACGACGTGGAACAACACCGACGGTGTGGACTTCGACGAGTCGACCAACGGTCTGCTGTCCAATGCTTTCCTCTACACGGGCGACGACAACATGGCGACCAAGAACGAGGAAGACAACGCAGGCACGATCAACACCAGGAACATCGTCCACGAGCATGTCGTCTGCTACAGCAACTCGGCCTGCGCGAAGATCGGGACCAAGAACAAAGGAACGTCGATGGACGGCGTCACTTTCCGTGACATCGACGTGGTGAAGGCGGGACGCGCGTTGGTGATCGACGCGTACGACACGGCCGTCATCTCGAACACTCGGTGGGAAAACGTCAGAGTGGAGCAGACTGACAGCCTGATCGACCTGAACGAAGACCGTCCGCCGACATGGCGAACGGTGAAGAACACCGCGACGATCCGGGACGCCTACTTCACGAACGTCGCCTCGGACGTGAAGAAGGTCATCAACCTGCACGGACGTTCCTCATCGGTGAACATCAGCGGCGTGCACTTCAGTGACTTCACCGTCCAGGGAAATCCGATCACCAGCCGGACCGATCCGGACGCGAGCTGGAACATCAACGCCTACGTCTCGGGCATCACTTTCGACACGACACCGCCGCCCGGCACCTTCCGGCTACGCAGCCAGTTCGCCAACCGGTGCGTCGACACCCCGAACGGCGCCAGCGCCAACGGCACCCGACTGCAGATCTACGACTGCAACACCCTCGTCAACCAGCAGTTCACCAGCACCGGCGGACAGTTGCAGCTCGTCGGCAAATGCCTCGACGAACCCACGGGCGCAACCTCCGGAACCACAGTGCAACTGTGGAGCTGTTCCGGCGGCAGCAACCAGCAATGGAACCTCAACACCAACGGCACCATCACCAGCGGCAGCAGCAGCGGACTCTGCCTCGACCTGAACAACGACGCCACCGCCAACGGCACCGCGGTCATCCTCCGCACGTGCGACGGCGGCAACTCACAGAAATGGGCCAAGAACTAATCAGCGCCGGCGACAGCGGCGGCCTGGTGAGAATCCCGGCGGAGGCGGCACCCCTCCGGAACCAGAGAGCGGTACTGGCAACAGCGCGTCGGCGCGCGCCTTGCCCTGACTGAACTGTTCACGTCAGGAAGGAGCACTCCCATGTCCCGACATCCGTGGCTGACGGCGCTGACCGTGACGGCGCTGGTCGTCCCCGGGGCGCTGGCGCTGACCGCCCCTCCGGCGAGCGCGCTGACCATCCCGGCCTCCGACTACCAGCAGATCGCCCTGGCCACCGGCGGCGCGGAGCTCGGCGAGGCCATGTCGCTGGCCGTCCTGCCGAACCGTTCGGTCCTGCACACCGCCCGCGACGGCACGCTGCGCGTCACCGACGCCGCCGGCGCCACGAAGGTCGCCGCCCGGCTCGACGTCTACACCCACGACGAGGAGGGCCTGCAAGGAGTCGCGGTCGATCCCGACTTCGCGACGAACCGGTACGTCTGGCTGTACTACTCGCCCCGGCTCAGCACCCCGACCGGCGACGCGCCGAGCAGCGGCACCCAGGCGCAGTTCGACCAGTGGAAGGGGCATCTGAACCTGTCGAGGTTCACCCTGAAGCCCGACGACACGCTCGACCTGGCGAGCGAGAAGGTCGTGCTGGAGGTGCCCAACGACCGGGGGATGTGCTGCCACGTGGGCGGCGACATCGACTTCGACTCGGCGGGCAACCTCTACCTCACGACCGGCGACGACAGCAATCCGTTCGAGTCGAGCGGGTACGCCCCCCTCGACGAGCGCACCGGCCGCAACCCCCAGTACGACGCGCAGCGCACCGCCGGCAACACCAACGACCTGCGCGGCAAGCTGCTGCGGATCAAACCGCGGGCGGACGGCACGTACACGATCCCGAGCGGCAACCTCTTCCCGCCGGGCACGGCGAGGACCAGGCCGGAGATCTACGCGATGGGCCTGCGCAACCCGTTCCGGATGAGCGTCGACAAGGCCACCGGCGTCGTCTACCTGGGCGACTACGGGCCGGACGCGGGCGTGACCAGCTCCAGCCGGGGCCCGGCCGGCCAGGTCGAGTTCGACCGGATCACCGCGGCGGGCAACTACGGCTGGCCGTACTGCACCGGCACGAACACCGCCGCCGAGACCTACACCGAGTACACCTTCCCCAGCGGCCCCTCCCTGGGCAGGTACGACTGCGCGGCCGGTCCGGCGAACAACTCCTTCCGCAACACCGGCCTGCCCCAGCTTCCCCCGGCGAAGCCGGCCTGGATCAAGTACGGCGGCGACTCCGGCTCCCCGCCGGAGTTCGGCTCCGGCTCCGAGTCGCCGATGGGCGGCCCCGTCTACCGCTACGACCCGAACCTGAACTCCGGCGTCAAGTTCCCGCAGGTGCTCGACGGGCGTTACTTCGCCGGCGAGTACGGCCGCAAGTGGATCAAGGCGATCGAGGTCAGGAGCGACGGCGGGTACGGCGAGATCTCCGCGTTCCCGTGGAGCGGCACCCAGGTCATGGACATGGCCTTCGGCCCCGACGGCGCCCTGTACGTCCTCGACTACGGCACCGGCGGCAACAACCAGGCGCTCTACCGCATCGAGTACATCGGCAAGGCCAACCGCAACCCGGTCGCCAAGGCGTCAGCCGACCGGCTCTCCGGCCCCGCGCCGCTGACCGTGGCCTTCTCCTCCGCCGGCAGCGCCGACCCCGAGGGCGGGGCGCTGACGTACGCGTGGGACTTCGGCGACGGCGGCACCGCCACCACGGCGAACCCCTCGCACACCTACACGACCGACGGCGCCTACACGGCGACGCTGACCGTCCGCGACCCGGACGGGCTGACCGGGAGCGCCGGCGTCATCGTGAACGTCGGCAACACCGCGCCCTCGATCGAGCTCGCCCAGCCGGTGAACGGCCGGCTGTTCTCCTACGGGGACGCCGTGCCGTACCAGGTCGACGTCAGCGACCCGGAGGACGGCACGATCGACTGCGCCAAGGTCACCGTCACCTACTTCGTGGGGCACGACAGCCACCGCCACCAGATCACGTCCCGAACCGGCTGCTCCGGGTCCATCACGGTCCCGGCCGACGGCGAGCACGACGCGGCGGCGAACCTCTTCGGCGTCTTCGAGGCGTCCTACACCGACAAGGGCGGCCTGACCTCGACCAGCACCCGGACGTTGCAGCCGCGCCACCGGCAGGCCGAGCACTTCTCGGCGCAGTCGGGCGTGCAGACGGCCGACCACACGACCGCCGAAGGCGGCAGGACCGTGGGCTTCGTCGACGACGGCGACTGGATCTCCTTCCAGCCGTACGCGCTGGGCGGCGCGACGACGGTCACCTTGCAGGTGTCCTCGGCGGGCGCGGGCGGCCGGGCCGAGGTGCGATCGGGCTCGGCGACGGGCCCCCTGCTCGGCACGGTGAACGTCGCGGCCACCGGAAGCTGGGACACCTTCGCCGACGTCTCGGCGACCCTCGGCGCCGTACCGGCCGGGACGACGACGCTCTACCTCGTCTTCCGGGGACCGACCGGCCAGGGGTACCTGTTCGACCTGGACGCCTTCACGTTCGACGCCTCCTCGGTGCCGGGCCAGGGCGCGCTGAAGGGCGTGGGGTCGGGCCGCTGCCTGAACGTCGCCGGGGCGTCCCAGTCGAACGGCGCGCAGACGCAGATCTGGGACTGCAGCGGCCAGCCCAACCAGCAGTGGACCTCGACCAGCGCCGGTGAGTTGCGCGTGTACGGCGGCAAGTGCCTGGACGTCAGCGGCGGGGGCACGGCCGACGGCACCAGCGTGATCATCTGGGACTGCAACGGCCGGAACAACCAGAAGTGGCGGCTCAACAGCGACGGCACCGTCACCACCGTCGGCGCGAACAAGTGCCTCGACGTCGCCGGATTCGGCACCGCCAACGGCACCAAGGTCCAGATCTGGTCCTGCCACGGCGGCACGAACCAGAAGTGGACCCGCTCTTGAGACGTTGACGACCGCACATCCAGACATCCCATGTTCAGAAAGGGTTCCCATCTGCCGAGACAGGCCACCTCGCAAGTCGGAAGCCCAGAACCAGGAGACAAACGCTCTCGGCCGCTGCTGCGCGCGCTCGGCGACGACTCGTTCGGCCCGCGTGACCTCGTCCGGCGGCTCTCGGTCGCCCAGCAGCAGGTCGTGGAGATCGCCAAGGCGTTTTCGCTGAAGGCGCACATCGTGGTGATGGACGAGCCGCCCGCCCTGGCCGGCCACGAGGTCGACCTGCTGTACACCCTGGTGCGGCGGCTCACCGCGCGGCATCGCGGTCCTGTATGTCTGCCACCGGCTGCGCGAGATCTTCGAGCTCGCCGACCGGATCACGTGCTCAAGGACGGCGCCCGGGTCGCCACCGCGCCGGCCTCCAGCCTGGTCACCGCCGCCCTGGTGCGCCTGCTGGTCGGCCGCGACCTGGACTCCTACTTCCCGCCCCGGGCGGTCGGACGCTCCGGCGAGGTGGCGCTGACGGTGCGCGGCGGCGGCAACGCGGCCATGGCTACTCGGTCCGCATCACGGCCCCGCTCGCTCTCCATCGCGCCGCGCTGGAGCAGAGCGCTGCACTCGCCGATGCCGGCCCAACCGAGCGCAAGGCGCACCGCGTATACGCCGCCCGTGTCACAGCCGTTCGGCCACCCGACTGCATCCGTCATGACCTGCGAAAACCCTTCGGCAAGACGCATCTAAACGGAAAGTCACGGCAAGCCGCTCAACGCTGCTCTGCTAACGGGACCTTTCGTTCGGATGCTCGTTGTGCCCCTCATCGGGAGCGGGCTGGTGCAGAGCTGTCAGGAAAGCGGCCACAACGTCGGCCGCCTCCGCGCCGCGCGTGACGGGGGCGCGGTCGGCGGGCTCGCCCGGCAGCCAGGGGTGACGATCCAGGGGCGCGGAAACCGCACGAAGGCTCGCCAAGACGCTGCGGGACGGGAACCGGCAGCGGAAGGCGCGGGGCGAGTGTGGGCAGCCAGGCGTGCTCCTTGAGTAGCAGCTCGTCCGCGGACGCCCCCATCCAGGGCAACCGGACGGCGAGATCGTCGCCCAGCCGCCAAAGCTGGTTGGCCCAGCCACGCGCACCGAGCCGCAAGGGACGATCGGCAAGGTCGAGGTGCTGGTCGCGCAGCAGATCCCGCACCAACTCCGCGATGACCTCGGCCTCGGTATGCGTCATGGGAAGCAACACTAGCCAGCGGGCGCTTCGCCCGTTTCCTCTCCTATTGGGAAGCTTTCAGAACAAGAAGGTCCTCATCTCGACCACCCACGACACCGACTCATCGGCGGCCACTGCTCGTTCAGCCCGGCGCAGCCGCACCCGCGACTTGCGGTGATGCCGCTCGTTTGGGCCGTGTGGCGCGATTCTTACCGGCGGGCCAACATGTGCCCGACCGATCTCACAGGGATATGCCTGACGCGCCCGGGGATGACCGTTTGAAGCGAAGGCAGGCATCGATCCGGCGTGGACGCCCGACTGCGGCCGCGGGAGCGCGAGCAGGCAGAGGCGCGTTTCGGTGAGCGCCTGGCCGCCGTGCTCGACGCCGAGCGCTGAACCCCAGGGCCCAAACGCAGGTTCCTCAACCTCGGGTCAGATCAGCGCTCACAAGGAGGAGAAGAGGGTCCGCGATGCCTCCTGATCTGCCGGGCCAGCGGTGTACAACGGCGTCATGGACGCATTCGACGTGATCGTGACAGCTCGCTGCAACACAGACCTGAAACCGGAGGAGTTCGAGCGCCAAAAGGCGATGATCAAGCCGCTCATGGAGTGGAATCCGGCGGCTGGGACCTGGAACATGCGGTTCAGCAGCTCACACGCCGAACATGTCAGCAACGTCCTCAACACCTTGTTCGAGGCCGCGCGCCTGTACGGCACCGTCGTCTCAGTGCGGCTGATGCCCGCCGAGCAGGCGGGCACGGCCGTCGTGTCCACCCTGCCGCCGCAGCCCCCGTCCCCCGTGGGGTAAGGACATCGGGCCGGCGTCCTCTGGGCAACCCGCGCGGCGAGTCCTTCGCGTCATGGCGGCGCGGGCCTGAACCCCGTTCCCATCCACGGGCATGGGGGCGTCGACGGCGGCTCGATGCACTCGTAGGTGCTCTTGGGCGGGTCGGCGCGATCGCACTGGCAGTGAGCGGTCTCTGCCCACCCGGCAACCCGGCAGACCGGGCACTTGTTGCCACACGGTGGCGCGCTGCCCCGGCTGCGAGCAGCGGAGCCCGGAGTGGCGGCCTCGGGCCGGCTACTACGTGTGCGGCGACTGCGGGCGGCACGTCAGCGAGGGGGAGGCGATGGAGCTGGTGGTGGACGAGGCCGGGGCGTGAGATCGTTGGCGGTTCCGCGAACGGGAGAGGAGAGGGGCGTGGACGACCTGGTGGCGTTTCTGCGGGACCGGCTCGACGAGGAGGACATCGCCGCCCAGCGTGCGATGGACGAGCTGGTCTCGGTGACAACGTTCCCGCCCGAGACGCGGGTGCAGATGCCGGTCGAGGTGCGGCTGCGCGAGGTGCCGCCCGCGGTGCGGGAGCACATCGCCCGCTGGGACCCGCCGCGCGTGCTCGCGGAGGTGGCGTGGCGGCGGGCGTTCCTCTAGCGGATAAGAGTCAGGAGGAGCAAGTTTGCCTCGATATCAGAGTAAGCCTTGCCGGGGTAATCCAAGATCAAAGGAAATCCCGCGTGAGCTTCGGCGTAAACCCAAGCTCCGACGTTCAGTGTGTAGATGCTGCCCGGAAGCATAGCCCATGCGACTGATATCGGATCACCTATCCCGAAGCCACCGTTGTCATGCAAGGCGCCGAGCTCGGCCCCACTACAACGTACGCGCCATCGTTTGTCCGTAGCAGAGGTGACAAAAGTGTCACCTCTCACCACCGTGATCTCTGTTCCTCCTTCGCTCGTGGCATCCGATTCATAATTGCCCCCACAGATGTCGCCCCTCTCCTTTGTTGAGCGCAGCGCCCGGCCGACGGCTGCCACCTCTGTTTCCGTGCTGAGGACGACACCGACACTAGCGTGACCAGTGATCCAGGTGGCATCTCCTTCCGCACTACTGACGCCGGCATGGATCTTCGCTTTCCCGGTCTCACGGCTTACCGATCTCGGTGCAAAATTCCCTCCGTCGCTGGCCTGCCAATGCCAGTCGAAGTCAAATGGTAGAGCAAAGACTTCGAGCCCCTCACGGACCTCGATAGTTACGGAACTCAAGGACGATGTGGGAGACGGCGAGTCGATCGGCATGCCGTCGAGGTGATGGGAATTCGTGCGTAGCGCTTCGAGTACCAGCGCAGCGTCGGGATGGTTTGCCAAACGTTCGGCCAGCGCTTCATGTGCATCACGCCAGGGTTTGAGCCGCTCGGCCTCAGTCGCGCGTCTGCGGGTGATCGCTTCGCGGTGTCGCGCTATCATCTGCGCGACCGACTGCTCGACGCACTGCCGTTGATCTGCCGTGAGGTTGGGGCTGATATTGATTACAGGCGCGGGATCCGTGTTGTCCGTCACGGGAACATAGGAAGCCATGGATACCTCCGTTTGACTTATCGAGCGACTGCAGTCATAGGGGCGAGTAGACGTTTGTTGGGGGTGATCTTGCTGTGCACTTGCCCGGTCAATGCGGGTCGGTCAAGAAACACCCCCCGATGCACATCGACGAGCTGATCGAGGACTGGACGATCCTGGACAAGGGCGCGACCTCATCGACGGAAAGCGCGACGATACGCGACTGAGCAGTTGCTCAGTCGGCGGGGCGACGGCACCGCCGGTCAGCAGAGGTCGATCGTTGCCGAAGAGCGGCCCTTGACCGCCGCCGCGATCGGCTCACGCATGGCTCACCTCACCGGCCGTACGGCGAAGAACGCCGGATCCCCGTGTGCGAGCGCGTGGGACATCATTCCACGCAGAAAGAGACCATGGCCGTGTGCGCGCCTGAGATCGTAATCGCCATCGTGCCATCCACGTACTGGGTTGCCGACTGTCTCCTCTTGGTCGCCATGGCGATTTGCAAGATAGAAACGGAAGAATGATGTAGGCAGGCACACGATGCCGAACCGGCCGCTTGAGGCGTAAGTCTCCGACGCGGTTCCTCGCTTGTCGCCTGTCTTGGCTTTCGCTGCCGTGTCGGACCAGGAAACGTCATCGAGATTCACGTGGACGGAGTCGTCCCAGCGATTGCCGCGAGGTATTGGATTGTTCAGGCAGTGATCATAATGGCTCCGGTATGCAGTGTACAGATACACCCGCGCCTTCTTGTTGACGGACGCCCATTGGCGAGCGCCTTCCCAGAGCCTGGCCAGTTGGGGAAGCCGCTCTCTGTCGGAGTTGCCGAGGTTGATATCGAATGCATTAAGCTGTATGAGATGTTGAGTAAAGAACGGCTTCGTACCGAACTGCGCCATCAGTTCGACGAGTCGGTTCCCGCTGCGGCTGTATCCCGACAGCATGACGTGCCCGACTGCGTCGAACCGTGGCTTTTCTGGTGCCTGCAGCAACGTCAATAGTGTTTGGTAGAGCTCGTTGAGCGTGCTGAGCATGCCGTCCGGCGTGATCAGGTCTTGGAAGTTCCCGGTGGACTCGGCGACGGGAACCACGTAAGCAAGATTGGGTTCACGATCGGCGACGGCCATGACGTGATGGGCGACGGCCTTGAAATCGGAGCACAGGTATCGGATCCCGAGCCGCACGTAGTACGGCACTCCGTCCACTTGATTCTTCCCGGTCCAGTAGGGGCGAGTCCCGGTGTATTCCGACTCGTAGGTCAGCGGATGAAACAGGACGTGGAAGTTCAGAGGGGCCAGGAGAGTCCCGTTCCTGATGCGGTTGACCAAAGTGGTCGGCAGCCACACGAGGAACAATCGTGTCGTGCCGGAGTCGCGTTCCAGCGCGAACACGCGCCCGCCGAAGGCGTTCTTGTTGGCGTCGCTGATTCCCGCGGCGCTGAACGGCACCGGGCGGTAGCTGAAGCCGTCGGAGGCGCCTTTGTCGAGGATCGTCCATCCGAACTTGCGCAGGTCGCCGCCGGGAAGGAGCGCGCCGAAATCCTGTTCCACCTCTCCTGACGGCCCCCGTCGGAACAGTCCCACGGGATGAAGGTCGATGACCGTGCGGCTGACGTCCCTCATCACCATCGCTATGAGATGTCGCCGAGGTTAGATGTGACGGCGATGTCGGTGCCAGACGACGGCGTGTACTCGTTCCACTCGGCGATGAGGGCCCCTTTCTCGCTTGGCTGCAGGATCGGGACGGGAGCTTGTGTGCCACGATGAGCGAACGTCAGCTTGGCGACGGTGATGGTTTTCGCATCGGGGATGGCGGTGATCGTCTGCGCCTCCTGTATGTGTCGTTCATCCTCCACGTCGATCACGACAGGCAGCCCGACAACGAATCCGGAGCTGTCGGCCACCTTGATGTTCACGGGATTGCCGCTCGGCGCGATGTCCACGCTTGATGTCGTGTAGACGGCGTCCTGGAGGTGTGCGGCCGCCCTGGCGGGGTTGGCTGGTGGGATGCCGGGATAGTTGCGGTCGTCGTAGGCTGCGATCTCCCTGGCGATGCTCAGGTAGGGCGCGGGGATCGATGCTCCGATGGAGCCGCCCTCGGCGTAGCGCATCCACCGCTCTTCCCAGCCCTTGCGCACCGTGAGGACAACCCGTGCGCTGCCGGCGCGCAAGAACGCTTGCCTCGTCGGGTCCGGGTGGCGGAGCTGGCGGATGAACGGCCAGCTGGACGGTACGTCCCAGAAGTAGGAGTACAGGAACGTCACCACGTTCTCCCACTCGATGGCCTGGTTGATGAACCGGATGACGTCCTCATGCTGGCGCAGCAGCGTCCACTGTTCGGGGGTCAGCCCGAGGTTGGGCTGGTCGAAGCCGATACCGTGTTGCAGGTCGACATTGGCCGCGACGAAGGCGGCCAGAACGTTGGCCGGCATGAAGTCGAAGTCGGTGCCGAGGATGAACTTCAGCACACACTTCATGATCTCGTCGCTCTCCTCGCGTCGCAGGGTCAGCGTGTCGACGTTGGCCAGCTGCTCCTCGATCGCGGCGATGCGCGCGGCAATCTCCTGCTGCTGGGCGAAGTGCTTGGCCTGGGCGGCGTCATGCAAGGCGTTCCAGACGTCGGTCCGCCATTGTTCGATGGCCTCCGGCGTCAAGTCCAGGTGCACGGTGAGGCGGCACAGTACTCGCTCGGAGTGGTGGAAGAAGAAGGTGACTTTATGGTGTCCGGTGTAACCTTGCATGAAGGGCACGTTCGCAGTGACTGACATGATCTTGTGATCTCGGATGACCAATGCTTGGGTCTGGTTCTGCCATCCTGCTTCGATGCGGGAGCCGATGACGTCAAAGTTCATCTTGTCGGCGGAGTCGTCCTTGCCTATCTGGGCGTCCAGCCTGATCTCGCGTATGCGTGTGTCGCCGGGAACGTCGAACTCGGCATCCAGGAACCACCAGCCGCCGTCGGTCTCAGCAGGTGCAGTCTTCGTCACCGGCGCCGGCTCTGCGGGATAGGCCCTCACCGAAACCCCGTGACGCTCGGCGAGCCACTGGTACTTCGGGATGCCGTTGGGGTCGGGGTGGCCGTCCTGGTTGACGCGGTCGGTGATGATGTCGGAGCGCTTCACGTCGAAGACGAACGGCCCCTGCTGCGCCCTCAGCGTCTTCAGTTCCGCGTGGGCTCGCCGCATCGCCGCGCCCGGTTCAGGTACGACAATGTCGTAGGTGAGGCGTAGCCCGTACCGGTAGAGCCGGACACGCCATTTTCTCATCAGACTGAAGTAGTCGATCCGGATGGGGTTGTTGTTGTTGGTGTTCTTCAGCACACGGGTCGAGGTCTGCGACGTTCCTGTTTCCGTGGTCGTCGAGATGGTGACCTTATGTTCCCGCCGGGAGCGTGACGAGGCCTTCTGAGTGGTGGTTCGCGCGTGTTTGATGCTCTCGGTGGCCGAAGTCGACTCCGACCCCTGCGCCGTGAAGCCCGTGGTGGCCGACCCTGAGATGATGGGGATACCGCCCTGGACCGTTCCCGTGATGTTGAACTGGTTGGAGTGCTGGCTCTGTGACGACGTCGACTGCGCGAGATCGGTGTTGTCCGTCACCCCGGTCTCGCTGATCTCTTCCAGCGAGTCGGTGACAATCGTCGTGAACTCCCTCGAGGTGACCGACCATTCCTTGTAGGTGACGGCGGTCTCCTCGCCCGGAGCGAGCGGAATGGTCGACACCAGTTCGCCACGCTGGATCCCCACCGGGACCATCTCGATGCGTTCCAGGTTGAGCATTCCGATCGGTGGCGTCGCAGTGCCGGCTCTGAGGGCGCGCAGAGCGACGGCGGCCGCGTTGAGCGCCTGCGCGGATCGGCCGATCACCTCGGGGGCGTCGGCCGTCTCGACCCGCTTCATGTGCTCGGTGCGTTCGTCGATGAGTGCCTCGGCGAACGCCGCCAGTTCATGCGCGGGAATCCGCGAGATCGCCGTTAGGTCGGGTCGAAGTGCGGGCACCCGAGGGTCCTCAAAGGTTTTGAGCAGTTCCAGCGTCCCGGTGGAGACAGGCGCCGCGCCTTCGTCCTGCCGCTCTGCGTCCGCCAGTCGATCCCGGACGGCATCCGTGTCCCCTGGACCCAGTACCAATTGCCGAATGGTGCCCAATTTGACAATTCCGCCCGCTGGCTCATCGCCGACTGCAGGAACTTGCACGGGCACAAGCGTTCCTTTGAGGATTTCTCTCGCAGAATTGTCCAGCACCGGCGCGGTGGACGCCTGCGAGCTGGGACCAAGCGGGGCACTGGCGGTATCAGCCGGACTTGTCATGCTTCCTCTTCAGCTTGAGTGGTCGGTGCAATGCATCCTCCGCAGATGTCCCCGCAGGCTGGGTCCCGCACTCCGAGCGCCAAGCAAACCTCGTGTGTTGAGTGGGCATGGGCAATGGCAGGTAGGCCCGATGCGGCACTCGGCGCGCCGCCCGCGCCACCTGACCGGCCGCGCGGTGCGGTCCGCCCCGACACCCTGTTCCCGTGGGGCGCCTTCATCGTCAAAGTCTGCGGCTCGCTGCCGCTGGGCTTCCTGGCCTCCTTGCCCTGCCGACCCCACGCTGATGGCGTCCGCCGACGCCGGCTTCTGCGGAACATTGACCACCTGCTCCACCTTCAGCTACGAAAACGCTGCGCCTGCCCAGGACGGCATATCGGGGCCGGCCAGAATATGCCAGAAAGGGGCCGTATGAAGGCCGCCGCACGCGACTGGCGCACCTACTGCAATGTCTGGATGGGAAGGCCTTGAACAAGCACGTGTGCGGCGCCTGGCGTGGCACCGCACAAACCCGGGCAGACCCGCATGGCGGGGAGCCGACGATGCTGGCCGATTTTTCCGGCTCTGCATCAGCAACTCAGATACACCTCAGAACGCAGGACACCCTGCGGTGTGCTTATGAAAGACAATTCGGTCAAGCAAGCGGGAGGATCTTCATGGCCATCAAAACGATCGACCATATGGTCCCGCACAAGTCGACCATCGACGCGTCGAAGGGTCAGCTGATCGACCTCTTCGTAAGGGAGCGCGACGGCACGCCCCCCGGTCCTCCGGCGGAGCGGAAGGCCGTCCTCATGCTGCATGGCAGGAGTGTTCCTGTGCTGGCGGGCTTCGATCTCCAGCACAGCACGTACGGGTGGGGCGAGGCGCTGGCGAAGGCAGGCTACGACGTCTTCATGATGGATCTGCAGGGATCGGGCAAGTCGACGCGGCCTCGTATGGAGGATCCGTGCAACGTCAATCCGGCTCTGCACACCACCCTTCTCATCCCTCCGCTCTCTGAGAAGCGCACACCCAGTTATCCGTTCCAGCTGAGCAACTCCCAGAGCGATTGGGCCGAGCTGGACACTGTGGTCGAGTACATCCGGTCAGAGCGCAACGTCTCGAAGGTCGCGTTCATCGGGTGGTCCGCAGCTGCGTTCCAGATGGGCCCGTACGCGATCGACAACCCCGACAAGGTCGAGAGTCTGCTTCTGGTCGCTCCCATGTTCCCCCCCTCCGGCAGGACGGACCCGCCGCCCGCGCTGCCGATACCCGGATTCCCCACCAATGTGTTCACCTTGGCGGGTTTCAAGCAGGGCTGGGACACTCAGGTCCACTGCGCCAACCAGCGAGAACCCGACGTCGTAGATGCTGTCTGGAAGGCACTGATGGACATCGATCCGATCGGCCGCACATGGGGCAAGATCCAACCGTCCGGCCGCCCGCTGGGTCTCAGCCGGTTCCGGAACGCACTGTGGTGGGGCTGGAACACCGAGGCCGCGGCGCGAGATGGCGTGCTTGGCGGGAGCGTGCCGGTGTTGATTGTCTACGGGGAACACGACACGACGGCGAACGCGACGCCGAACAGCGGCGATCCCCTGCTCACCTTCTCCGTCCCCGCGCTCTACGACGCCATCCCGGGGCCGCACCGGCTGCTGGTGAAGGCGGATTGCGCCGGGCACCAGATCGTGTGGGAAGGCCAGCACAAGAACTTGCACAACCTGTCGAAGTACTGGCTCAAGCACACCAAGGTTGACGGCAAGACCCAGGGTCTCTTCGACATGGCGGAGGACGGCACCATCAGCCCCACGCCCTAGAGAGGTCATGTAACGAGACGTCCGGACGCCTCTGATGGCACGGTGAGTGTTTGAAAATCGCGGACAGTGATGATGGGTTGTGTTCGTTGAGCGACCGAAGTCCCATGTGGACGGGGCCCTCGTGGTACCGGACACTCGGCTGTTCCCGCACTGCGATCTCCACCTGGCCCTGTCCGGTGCGCAACAGCTGACGCTGCGGGGGTTCGACCGGGCGGTGACCGGGGGCAGCACTGGCAGCGACCAATGATCAAGTGATCTGTGTTCCTGCCTGATCACCTGAGAAAAGTCACTGTTCGTGGTCACCGGGGGCGTAGCGGCTCCATGGCGGGCGGCGCGATGTCGTCGTCTCCGTACTCGATGGCGGCACGCGCCCGCGGCCCGAGCCACGGCAAATCGAACGACTGCCGCTTGTCGGCCGCGGCCTGGGCCGACTCGGCGGACCCCACGGCGACCATCTCATCGCCTCCCAGCCCGGTCACGACCGTGTGCGCGCCGAACGCGGCGATCTGCGCATTCAGCTCGGTGAAGTGCCGGTAGAGGGGTTCGTCGTAGGGGCTGACCAGCTCGCCCCGCACGCGGGCGCAGCCCGGCCCGAACATCAGCCGGTCTCGGGTGTCCAGGCACAGATCATGCAGACCGTCGGCTGGGCGATAGCCATGCTGCTCCAAGCACGCGGGGAAGCCGCCCGCCGACAGTTCAGCCACGCCGCCGCGCTGGCCAGCGAAGTACTCGACACTGTTCCCACGCAGTCTCTGCGCGAGAGCGCCCCGGTCCGGCTGCGCGCCCTCAACGGCCAGTTCGCCGCGGCAGGCGAGTCCGGCACGGAGGCCCTCGCCCTGCAGAAGCGGATCGCCGCACTGCCAGCACTGTTGGCAATCAGCCAGACCAACCCCAAACCCAACGGCACCGCGTAGAGACCTCTACACCGCCCGCGGGAACGTGCCTGCCTCTACGCCAAAGGCGGCCCGTGAGGTTCGAGAACCATGAATTGCGGCGTGCCGAGCATCTCGTGCACCTCATCCGGCAGCGACCAATCCCCCCGGTCACTGCCGCCCGCGAGGACGCGACCGACCTGGCGACCGCGCTGGACCGGATCGAGACGGGCGGCCACGAACAGCGCGACACCGACCTGTTCGACATGGGCCGCGATCGAGCAGGCCGTCACGGCGCTCAGTCGAGCGCCATCCCCAGGGCGGGCAGGTGCGGTTGCGGCTCGGCACGACGCTCCAGGGCGTACGCGATGACGCCCTGGTGCTCCACCGTGCGGACGACCTGCCAGCCCTGCACGTCGCGGTAGTAGGCGACCAACCCGGGATAGGGGCCGGTGCCGCGCCGCACCCACCTGCGGCCCAGCCGAAAGGCCCGATCCAGCGCCCACCACGCGATCAGCGCGCCGGGCCGATACCCGGCATACGCGGGATCGGTGACCGTACCGGCCAGAAAGATGCACGCCTCGGCGCGCTCGGCGTCGTCGGGCCACAGCAGCGGGGATGCCTGCTCGAACAGGCTGCTCACCCCGGCCACTCGCCCCTCAAGATCGATCAGCGCCCAGACGGGAAACGCCTCGTCGCCCGCCTGCTCAGCCAGATCAGCGGCACCCTCGTGCCAGCCCTGCCAGCCGCCCAGGCCCCGCTCGCGCATCCACACAGCGCGGGCGCGAATCAACGCGGCCACAGCGGGCCGATCGTCCGCGGTCGCCGGTCGCATCCGGAACACGCGCCCACGCTAACCCCTGGCAACCCCGCCGAGTCCGCCGATCTCCGAACGCCCCCCACATCAGCGAAATGCGCCAGCGGGCGGACCGTGCGGTTCCAAGATCGCCCACCCGGGCGTGCCGAGCGTGTCGTACACCTCGTCACGGAAGGACCAGCCCTCCCGGTCGCCGTCGAACCGGCTCAACGGCCACCATGCGCGCGTGCAAGAACACCACATCCCCACCAGACCCACCATCCGCTGATGGAACCGGCGCTTGCATCCGCGCGTCGAGCACACCGACAGTGACGCCCTCCCCGCACAGCTGCTGCCCATCTGGCCCCGAGGAATATCAGCCTCGCCGTGCCCAGCACCGGAACGGAAGCCACCCCGCAGAGCCCGCGCCTTCTGCCGACGACCACAACCGACCCTCACGTTGCGACGACGCCGCAACCGCCGCACGCCGTATCGGCCGGTGAGAGCCGTTGACGCCGCCGTAGCCGCTCGTCGAGGCTCGGCCGCGTGCCGGCCGGAAGCAGGCTACTCGACCGCGGGCAAGGCCCGCGAGATCTGCCAGGACACCTGGCCGCGCCGCCACACGAAGGGCCGATAATGAAAACCGCTTCGACAATGTTTTCGGAGATTAGTACGGGCGAAGCCCGTTCCGAATTTACATGACGGTGGCGGGGCCTCAGTGAGACGACACTGAGTATGTTTTTACTTAAACCGCCGCCTTTACGTTGTAGATTCATTATGGTGACCACTGCACCCACCCCGGGCGCTACCTAGTGACGCAGACCGCCGTCTGCCGGCGCGCCCACGTCACCGGCCGGGGCGGCGCCATCGAGCACGTGCACTGGGCCACCGCCACTGCCCGGCTGCTGCCCCGCCTGCTCCAAGGCCGGACCGGTGTTCCTGGCCGATCGGCGTGCTCCCGCCTCCGGGCGGCGCGCGCCTGCGTCCGCCGATATCTACCCCCCCGCGCCGAGCACCTGTTTAAACCGCCTCCACCGGCCTCGACCCGCACGGCAATGGCTGGACACTGCACCGACTGCGCCACAGCGTCCTGACCCACCTGGCCGAAGCCGGCCGCACCGCCCCCGAACTGCAGGCCAAGTCCCGCCACCAGCACCTGGCCGGCCTCGGCCACCACATCCACCCCGGCGAGGAGACCTCCGCCCGCATCGCCACCGGACACGACCCCGCCGCAACCCGCCGACGCACACGTTGACGCCAGGCATCCACACCATACGGTGTGGATGCCTGGCCTGCTGCGCCGTACCTCAGATGATGCCGTTCTGGATACTGCCGTTCTGGATGCTGCCGTTCTGGCAGGTGGAGGTGGAGGTGGCGCGGGCCCGGCACGGCCGGCGAGGCGGGCTGCCGGTGGCACTGCCCACGCCGGCGGGACATCGGTGGAAGTTCGACCCAGCCGCGAACGCCCTCCGAGACCACCACTCCGTTCTCTCACCGGGTGAGGCTACGCACCGATAGGCTCGCCGCGTCCGTGACAGGGGAGGCGCCAGGTGGCCAGCGAGGTTCAAGAGGTCGAGGTGAAGTACCGGGTCCGCGGCCCGGAGGCGATGCGGACCTTGGAGGTCGCGCTGGAGCGGCGGGGTGGGCGCCTGTCGCCTCCGATCCGGCAGGACGACCAGGCGTACGCACAACCGGGCTGGGAGTACGGCCAGTCCAAGATCGGGGTGGCGTTCGCGCGGCTGCGCACCCAAGACGGCCGGCACCTGTTCACGGTGAAGACGCCGCAGGCCAATGAGCAGGCGTGCCTGGAGCACGAGACCGAGGTCGCCGACCGGGAACAGATGCACCGCGCGATCGTCGCGATGGGGTTCCGCCCGACCGTCCGGATCGTCAAGGTGCGCCGCATCGCGGTGCTGGGCGACCTGACGATCTGTGTGGACGTGGTCGAGCACGCCGGCACGTTCGTGGAGCTGGAGCGGACTGTCCCAGATGGCGAGTCGGGCATCGCGGTACAGGCCGGCATGGACGGGTGGGCGCGCTCGCTCGGCGTCGAGCTGGAGCGCACCAGCGACACCTACGACTCGCTGGTGCGCGCCGCGCTCCTGCCCGCCTGACAGGCCTTCAGAATAGAGCGAGCGGATCGGGCCCGCCCACGGGCTCGCAAGGCAGCCGGTCGGCCTGCACCGCGAGCTGTATCTCCACGGCCGCGTGGTCGGTGAGGTTCGCCTCACGGGTCTCGTGCAGATAGCGGCAGCCGCGGAGGCGGTCGGCCAGTTCCGCGCCGACGTGGATGTAGTCGTAGCGGTAGCCGTCACCGGTCCGTCCGATCCACGAGTGCGGCTGGCTCTCGGTGCCGGCGCGCTCGTTGGCGTCCACCAGCCCTTCGGCGCGCAGCGTGTCGAGCAGCCGGAACTCGAACGGCAAGAAACCCGCGTGGAAGGGCCGGTGGTCGGCGCCGATCACGTTGTAGTCGCCGCCGATCACCAGATGGGCCCGCTCGACCTCGGGGAGCTGCTCGATCGCTTTGAGCAGGCTGTTGATGAACAGCTCCTTGCGGGTGGTTTTGTCCTCCGACCGGTCGCGGCTGGGCACGTACACGCTGACCCACCATGTGAGGGGGGTGGTGGCCAGGTGGGCGGCGGCCACCCGGGCGGGGATGCTGACCTGGCTGAAGTCCGGGCCGGGCCCGGCCAGCGGGATGCGGCTGATCAGCGCGGCGCCGCGATCGCCGTCGTCCGGCGTCTTGACGACCGCGTACCCGGCCTGCCGGAACCGCCCGAGCATGAGGGCCGTGCCCGGCCCGGCACTGGTCTCGGTGAGCAGCACCACGTCGTCGTCCCGGCCGGCCAGCCACCGCAGGAGCCGCTCGGCCCGGTCCGGTCCCGCGGCGCCGATGTTGACCGTCACCGCTGTGATCATCGGATGTCCTCCTGTCGTTGTGCCGTGCGCGCCACGAGCATCGCCAGCTCGGCGGCCACCCGGTCCGGGCTCCTGTCCTGGCAGTCGACGATCGCCTGCGGCCAGTGGCGGGCCAGCAGGAACCGGTAAGTGTCGCGGTAGAGGTCCAGCTCCCGTTCCGGGGAGCCGGCCTGCTCCAGGCGCGACAGCCGGGCCCGCTCGGCCAGCCGCCTGCCCAGCTCCTGCGCGGTGTGGTGCAGGTAGCAGGATAAAGACGCGGGCAGCACGTGGGCGTTGTATTGCCAGATCTCCTCCACCTCCAGCCCGTCCAGCCGTTGCAGCACCAGCGACGACTGGACGTAGCGGTCGCTGATCACGGTCTGCCCGTCCTCCAGCGCTGGGGTGATCTCGGTGGCGAGGTGGTGATAGCGGTCGGCGGCCACCGCCAGCGCAAGCGCCCGCCCCCTCAGGCGGCTCTCGTCGGCCCGGATGAGCCGCCCCAGCGGGGTGCGGGACGGCTCGCTCGTCAGGTGCACGCGCGCCCCGTCCGCGCGCAGCCGGGCGGCCAGCAGCGTGGAGGCGGTGGTCTTGCCGACGCCGTTGGGCCCTTCGACCACGATGAACAGGGCGCCCCTCGTCTGCGGCCTGATCATGGGCGTCGCCTGCCGATCTGCAGCAGCGGCCGGCCATCGTGATCGTGCTCGACGACCGGGCACTGCTCGGTGTCCACGTCACCGACCTTGCCACCGTTGGCGATGACCGCGGCCGGGCAGCCTTTGCCGCACCGGCTGTTCATGGCGCAGGCCCGGCAGGCGGAGTTGGTGCCCATGGCGAGCTTGCCGGTCAGATCGTAGCCGTCCAGCGCGTCGGCGACCTCCTGGCGCAGGATGTTGCCGACGAGGAAGTCGCTGTCGGGGTGGCGGCTGTGGGGGGTGCGGGCGGCGAAGACCAGGTACGGGCACACCGCCGTGGCGCCGTCCGCGAACACGTAGATCAGCTTGCCGGCGTCACAGCCGGCCAGCGGCTTGCTGTCGTTGGGGAAGCGGATGCGGACCAGCTCCAAGCCCTGGTCGCGGAAACGCTCAGTGGTCTGGCGGATGGCGTTCATCTTCGCCTCGTCGGCCGCCAGCCGTGCCTGGGTGGCGACGCCGCGGCCGAATGCCGACAGCGGGTTCATCAGTACGTAGCGGGCGCCCACCTCGACGGCGAACGCGCACAGGTCGGTGAACTCCTGCACGCAGGTGAGCATGTTGGGGGTGGACAGCAGCCCTTGCAGCAGCCCGGCCTGGGCGAACTGGCGGGTGGTGGCCACGGTGACGTCGAAGCTGCTGGTGTCGCCGCGGAACTTGCCGTGGGACTCGCGCCGGAACCCGTCCAGCGAGACGTTGACATGGACGCCGCCCAGCTCTGCGAGTTCGGCGATCTGCTCGGCGCTGGTCAAGGTGGCGTTGGTGCACAGCCCGAGCGGCAGCCCGAGACCGACGATGTGGCGACACAGCGGCATGATGTCGGGGTGGGCGAACGGCTCCCCGCCGGTCAGTGTGATCCGCTCGACCCGGGCGCGTTGGAGGCGGGGCAGTACCGTGCCGGTGAGGACGTCCAGCGGCAGATCGGCGCCCTCCTTGGTGGAGCTGACGAAGCAGTGGCCGCAGTGCAGGTTGCAGCGTTCGGTGATCTGGATGAGCGCCTTGCGGGCATCGCCCTGCACCGACGTCCTGAAGTAACAGGACCCGGCCTGGGCAGCGTCGAGGTCGATGATGAGACGAGTCGTCACAGGCTCCTCCTCGGGAGCGAGGCGAACCGCCGGCCTGCCGCAGCAGCGGCAGGCCGGCGGGTGGACGGCCGTGAGACGACGAGGGGCGCCGCCTGCCGGCCTGCCGTCCAGGCCGGGCGCTCCTGGGCGGCGGTGCCGCACGGCGACCGAGGGAGACCGTCGCCGTGCAGCGTGCGGGGAGGGTCTCAGCGCAGCCAGTGCTTCAGCCAGGCCAGAGGCCGGCCTGAGCGCAAGCGCGGGCGCCGGCCGGGCCACGCGGGACGCCGTCGACCTCCTTCGTCGGTGCTCGTGCCGGGTGCGGTGTCGTCGTGTGGCCCGACGTGTGGCCCGGCGTGTGGCCCGGCGCTTTCAGATTGCGCGGGGAGCCCGAACTCCGCCATGCCCGCCGTGGTGATCTCAGGCCGCCAGTCCCAGAACATGACGCTTCCTTCTTTCCGGGGATCAGGGGGTTTCGCCTGCTCGCCGGGGAACGGCGCGTCCGCCGCGCATCGAGGCGAGCAGGAGGGTTTGATGGGCCAGGGTGGTCGCGAGTGCGATGGCGTCCTCTTCGAGGACCTCGGCGCGCACGCCCGCCTGATGCAGGAGGTCGGTGAGCTCCCGGTACAGGACCGCCTTCCACTGGTGCTTGCCGGCCGGCGTGATGGTGTGCGTGATGGCCCAGCCGGGATAGGTGCTCTCCAGCGCGTGGAGTTGCCGGACCTCAAGGCCGGTGGGTTCGGGTACGGAAGCGGCGTCCATTGCAGGTCCTGAAGCTTGCAGTGCGGGCGGGTCGTGGGACGGCGGTTGGGCTGCCGCGAGCGCCGTCCCACGGCCCCTTTCGCCCCACCGGATGCGGGCGGGGCGAAGACGCGGCGGCCGGAGGGGCACCCGGGCCCGCCGCGGGAGGGAAGCCACGCGGGAGGGGAAACGGAGGAGGTGCAGCGGGCAGGGCGACCGGCGGCCGCGCCAGGCCCGCCGTCGGGGAAAGAGGGGTGGAGCTCGCCGCCCCCGCACGGGTGTCCCCGCAAGGGGCGGCCAGTCCTGACCGGCGCGGGCCAGGACGGCGGCGGAGCCGCCGGGCGAGCCCGCGCCGCAGCGCGTGGACGGCCGCCACGTGGTGAGCGAGACGCGGCCGGCCACGCCGGCACGGACGAAACCCAGAACCTGCCCAGACCCGAGAACCTGCCCAGACCCGAGAACCTGCCCAGACCCGAGAACCTGCCAAGCGCAGTCTCGTCCGTGCCTGCTCTGATCACCCGGCCGCCCTCCACCAGGGATCGGCAAGATGCTCCGCCAGCGGGGGCGGGATGCGGGCTTGAGCGGCCATGGCCTGCCGCCGTCCCTCGTGCTGGATCTGGCGCATGTGTGCCCACAGTTCCTGAGGCGTCGAGGCCGTGCGACAGACGCCGCCCGGCTGCTGCCAGTGGCCCCGGTAGAAGGCGGCGAAGTGCTGAGCGTGCAGCGCCCACACGATCAGCCACCAATGGCCGCACCGCTCCTCCATCCAGCTCGCCCACCGGCGGCCCAGCTTCGGGTCCACCATGAGGTCCGTCATGATGCGCCTCCTTCGTCTGGCATGTGCCGCTCCTCTGGTGCCTGCCGCTCCTCTGGTGCCTGCCGTTCCTCCACGGGGCGCCTCTGCCGACCTGGAAGGTCGGCATGTCCGGAGCCGGTCGCCACCGGGACGCCTGGTGTCATCGTGAGGGCCTTCAAGATCGTAGAAAGGGGCGGCCTCGGACAGGGTCTGCTCCTGGCTGGATGCGCGGGCCTGCCTTAGTAAACGCTCGCCGTACTGCGCCGGTCACCGGGGGTTGCGACATATTTTCTATGCGTCGCGCACCCCCGCTGACCTGCGGCTATTCGGTGTGCGGGGGCGGTTCTATGTCGCCGGCCCCGGCCGCGACCGATATGCCCGGTTGCCGAACGCCCTCACCACGGGCAACCCTTCTGGCAGAGCCTCACCAGGGGAGCCTCGCCATGGTCAACGACATCAGGCGCAGGGTGAATCGCCTACGCACGCAGATGCTCAACCAGAACCGCACCACCGACGAAGTCGCGGTCGAGATCCGCATCCAGTTCGGCCTGACGCCGCTGGCCGCCTACCGGGCGGCGCTCGGCATGTCACAGCCGGAGGTCGTGGAACACTACCGGGATCAGTCGCCCACGGCGGTCATGGATCAGCCGCTGCTGTCACGGCTGGAGATGTTTCCCGCTTTCGGGTCCAGGGCGCCGCTCGCGACGCACCTCATCACCTTGGCCAGCGTCTACCGCACGACGCCACTGACGCTCCTGGAGCCGAACGCCCTGGACAGGTTGGACCCGCAGGAGCGCGACCTCCTCATCCGGTGCAATCCGGGGTTCACTGCTGCGCCGCCCAGCCTGGGCGAAAGCACGTTTTTCACACCCACAGCTCAGGTGCGGCTACCGGTCCACGGCAGCCTGCAAGAGGAGGTAGAAGTGATCGCTCGCCGAGCCATGCGGTTCGCCACGGGGGCGCAGGGCAGCAACGTCGGCCCCGAGATGCTGGAGCAGATCCGCGCCGAGGTGGCGCACGTTGCCCGCGGCAGTCCCTGGTCCACCTCGTGGGCAGTCTCGCTGAGTTGCAGGACATGGCGTTCCGCCTGCTGGAGGGCAGGCAGCGGCCTGCCGAGACGGCGGACCTGTACCTGTTGAGCGGCATCATCTCCGGCATGCTCGCCAAGGCCAGTCACGACCTGGGCAGCCCGCACGCGGCCATGTCGCAGGCCCGCGCCGCGATCATATGCGCCGAGAACGCCGGCCATGACGGGCTGCGCACGTGGGTGCGGGTCCTGCAGTCGGTGATCGCCTACTGGGCGGGCAGTCCGCATGAGGCGGCCCGCTACGTCGATGCCGGGGTCGAATACGCGGCCCGCACGCGCAGCAGCGCCGCGGTGTGGCTGCCCGCCCAAGCCGCCCGGGTGTGGGGTGTGCTGGGCGACGCCGAGCGGGTGAGCGAGGCGATCGCTCAGGCCGAGTACGCGCGGGAGCAGACCCAGCCGGACGAGCTGGACGACTTCGGCGGCATCATGACGTTCACCCAGCCGCGGCAGCTCTACTACGCGGCTGATGCCCGGGTGTGGTTGTCCGGCGAGGAACGCCTCGCGGCCGACAGCGCCAGCGCCGCGATCGACGCTTACGCGCACGCCGGCGAGAGCGAGCAGTCGTTCTCCGACGAGGCCGGCGCGCGGGCCGACCTCGCGCTCGCGCGCATTCATCTGGGCGACCTCGACGGCGCGGCCGAGGCGATGGCCGGTGTGCCGGCCTTCCCGTTGACCAGCGGATCGGCGGGATCGTCGCCAGCGCGCGACGCGTCCACGAGGCGCTGCGCGCGCCGAACTTCCGCGGCGGCCACCTGGCCGCCAACCTCCAGGAGGAGATCGAGGACTTCACCGGACTGCCCGTCCAGGCCGCGTTGCCGCGCGGCCAGTAGGGTCGGGGGCATGTACCCGGTATCGCTGTCTTCTGCCCGGCTCGCCCTGCGGGAGTTCACCCCCGCCGACGCAGAGCCGCTGCTGGCCGTCTACGGCGACCCACGAGTTGCCGAGCACATGAGCTTCGAGCCGCGAAACCGCGAGCAGATCGAGGCCACCATCGCCGGCGTGACCAAGGCGGCGCAGGTGGACCCGCGTACCGAATACTCCCTCGCCGCGGTGCTGCCGGACGGAGAGCTGGTGGCGTTCGCCCGGCTGGCGATCGACGTCGGCCATCCGCTGCAGAACAGCGCGCAGCTCGGGTTCGCGCTGCGTGCCGACCGGTGGCGGCAGGGGCTCGGCACGGAGGTGGTGCGGCTGCTGCTGCGGCTCGGGTTCGAGCACCTCGGCGTCTACCGCATCTGGGGAGCCAGAAGCCCCAGGAACGGGGCGTCCGCCGCGGTGATGACGAAGCTAGGCATGATCGAGGAGGGCGTGATCCGGGGGCACCTGAAGCTCGCGACCGGGTGGCGGGATTCCGTCGTGCACTCGATCCTGGTACCGGAGTGGAAGGCCCTGCAGGGGTGATCGAGCAGGAGATGAGGGCCGCCACGTGTTGTGCGTGGCAGCCCATCTATCAGGGATGATCAAGCTTCGGCAACGAGCGGGACTGGAGCTTGCGATACGAGCTGGCGCCGCGCGGCCTCCTTGGCAGCGCCGCTGGGGACATCGAGCAGCCGGAGTTCTTCTCCGATGGTGGCTGCGTTGAGGGGTTCTCGGGCGCTCCCGGCCGAGGCTGACCCGGCGGGCCCGCGGGCTGGCCGCGGTGTTGATGTTCGCCCGGGACTCGGTGAGCTGGACAAGCAGGGCGGCGAACGGTTCGGGCACCGGGCAGGGTAGGTCACCGAGCACGTCGACAAGCTTGCCGTGGTACGCGTACTCGAAGGCCGTCAGCGTGGGATCGTAGGTGCCGGCGAGCAGGCGGCGGCGGCTCGGCAAGGCGCTGACCGCCTCGGCCGGGTCATCGCGCTCATCGCCACCGGCCTCCCAGGCGAGCATCCGCGCGGCGCGCGAAGCGGCCCGCGCATCGCCGTAGGATCCGTGCTCGCTGCTGGCGGGTGTCGACCACGTGCCTGACGTGCCTGACACACCTCCAAGCGGCTGACCGGCTGGTGCGCTTGACTGCCCGAGATCATGGCTGTGCTGCCGATGCCGGTGTCGCGCCGCTGGGACGGTTGAAGTCGCGGAGTCGGCGGAAGGGTCAGCAGCCTCGGCCGTTGAGGAGGCCGAGCTCGGGTACGTAGTTCACGTACCCACAGGAGAACGTGCCTTCCGGGATGGTGATCCCGGGCCCTCCAGGCACGCAGCCGCCGGCCAGGATGACATAGCCCACGATGTCGCCCATGAAGTGGCGAGAGCCGCTGGTACAGGTGTAGCCGCTGAGAGCCTGCGCGGGAGAGGCCAGCAGGGACGCGCCGACGATCACCAGGAGCGGGATGACGGACAGTCGCTTGACCCAGGCGAGCATACGGACCTCCGCGTAGAGAGGGGGGAGGCCGTTCCTACCCGGCTCCCGCTCCGAACCACCCTCCGGGCGTGTCCGTTAACGGACACGCCCCCGGCTGCGCCGGCCGCGATCGTCGCGCACCGGTCCGCCTGGCACAGGTGGACCACGGTCCACGCGCTATCGCGGTCTCCCGCTCCCGATCCGCCCCGGACCGCAACATCGCCACCGAGCGCATGACGCACCTGCACCTCGTCCGCGCCCACATCGACCTCGACGAACCCGAAGCCACAGAGCACGGACTCGGGCCTGTCCTGGAGACCCCCGTTGACGCCCGGCCCGCGGCGCCGCTGCTGCACCTGGCGGAGATCACCATGAGGATGCGGCCGGCCTTGCGTCAAAGCCGGCACAGCAGAAGGATCAATGACGCGATCGGCGCTTTCCGCGCGGCGGCATCAGGCATGGAAAGGCGGGGCACTTGGCCACCGACGACACAACGCGTGACCACTGGTGGTGGCGGCCGGGCTGGCACGTCGGCCGGTCCTTCTACACCTGGCACATCCTGGTGGATGACCAGCCGGCGGTGCACGAGTTCGCCAAGCACCTCCAGCCCGAACTGCAAGCCACGGGCGCGCTCGGCCCGATCCCGGTGGAATGGCTGCACATGACGATGCAGGGCGTCGGCTTCACCGACGAGGTGAGCCAGGAGATTCTCGACCAGATCGCCGCCGCGGTCGCTGAACGGCTCGCCCAGCTCGGTCCCGTGCCGGTCACGCTGGGGCCGCCCGTCGTGGATGCCGAAGGCGTCAATCTGCCTGTCCACCCCGCTGAAGCGGTGGATCGAGTACGGCGAGCGGTGCGGGACGGCATCGCCGCCGTGTGCGGCACCGATCAGGTGCCCGAGGCCGAGACCGGATTCCGCCCCCACGTGAGCCTGGCCTACTCCCACGCCGGCGGCTTCCCCCTCGCGCCGATCCGCGACATCCTGGCCCGCCATGCCGCCACGATTTCCACTGTCTTGAAGCGGGCCACGTTAATCGACATCAACCGCGACAACCGTGTCTATCAGTGGCAGATCATCCGCCGGGTGCCTTTCGGCCCGGGCGGGCCATAGCGGTTGCTTCATCGGTACTGATGGTGCGGCGGCCGTCCGGCATCGAGTTGACGATCTTCGAGATCGCCGATGTCCGGCTCGCGCATTCCACCAGCTGGCGATCCGTTCAAGGCACGGTCATGCTGACCGACATCGCCACCCTCGACCCTCATGCGCCGTCATCCCCGCCACCTGGCCAGCATCCCTTGCGATCACTGACGCGTGGGCCGCGGCCGTCGGCCGGCCCCTCCCCCACCCGGCGCTGCTGACTGCCCTGCTGCGTGGCCGGACCCGCCCCGCACGGCAGGCTTCACGACGGAGTTCAGATGGCGCGTCGCTGCGATGGGCGCCAGCTCCGGCCCGGCCGATGCTGGTCACGGGCCGGGAGGAGACACCCCTGCTGCCGCCGTGGGCCAGCGCCGCCGCCACCGAACAGGCGGCCATCATGCTGGGCACGCTCGGCCCGCCCGAAGGCGATGCGGCCACGGATACGGCCACGGATACGGCCATGGATGCGGTCACGCACGCTACCGTGACCAGGATCCGCGCCTGCGCCCGCCGCGCCGCCGCCTACCGCGACGCGCTCGCCCAGCACGGCGTTCCCACGCACTTCCCGTACTTCGACCCGACGGTCATCGACGCCTGCCTGGCCACCCGCCCGCACGAGCGCACCACTCCCTACCAGCCCAAACCACTGCTGGCCGCCGCCCTGCAACCGATCGCCCCCGGTCTGCTGGTGCGCCACGACAAGGGCCATCACAACTACGACCTGCACGCCGGGCTGGCCGCCCACACCCCGTACCTGCTGGAGGTGTTCGGCGACGACTGCGCCCTGACCCGCGCCGACCTCATCGACGCACCCGTCCTGCGCCGAGCCCTGACCGGCACCGGCCCGTCCAGCGTGACCGGCGGGCTGCCGCTGGCGTTCCTGACCGAGACCCTCGCCCTGGAGTTGTGGCTGCGCCACCGAACCGAAGGTAGTGATCATGTCCTGGACCCTGGCCCCGGCCGTGCGCCGGACCGGCGCCCTGCTGTTTGACGGCGCCCGCGGCGGATACTTCGCGCTCAACGCCACCGCCACCCGGGCGCTGGAGGTCCTGCTGACCGGCGGCACCTGCGAGCAGGCCGCCCACGAGCTCGCCACCACCTATGGCGTCGGCGCCGAACGAGCGGGAGCCGACGTGGCGGCACTCGTGGCCGACCTGACCGGCCGAGACCTACTCAGGCAGGCAGCATGAGCACGCTGATCGCACTGCCTGAGCCCATCGGCTTGTCGAGCCGCGAGCAGGTGCGCGGCCGGGCGGCGCTGCTGGCCACCTGGCTGCTGCTGGCCCGCCACCGCTCCCACCCGGACCGGCTGGCCACTCATCTGGCCGCCCGGGCCCGCGACCTGCACCCGGCCACCGCCCAGCAGGCCCCGCCACGCCCAGGCCGTCATCACCACGCTCAGCCAGCGCTGCGGCAGCGGCCACGGCTGCCTGCCGCGCTCCATCGCCACCGCGCTGGCCTGCCGGACGCTGTATGAGACCTGGCCGACCTGGCGCGTCGGCATGCGCTACCCGCCGCTGATGTCCCACGCTTGGGTGCAGGCCGACGGCCAACCCATCGGCGAGGACCCCGAGGTCATCGCCGCCTACACGCCGACCTACACTGTCGGCCCGGAAGGAACCTCCGTGACCACCGCCCCCGCCCCTGCCTCCCAAGGCTCGGCCAGCCGGATGACCCGTCTGGCCGAGCAGCTGCGCGAGCTCGGTGCCATCCGCACCGACTCGGTCCACCACGCCTTCGCCACCGTGCCCCGTCACCTGTTCATCACCGGCTTCTACACCGGCGGCGACGCCTACACCCGCCTCGGTGACCCGCCCGGCGAGGACCTGCTGGAGCAGATCTACTCCGACATCGCGCTCATGACGCACCGGCCCAGCGACGCGGCCGGACGCCCATCATCGGCCTCGATGCCGCGCGTGGTGGCCCGCATGCTGGAAGCCCTGGACCTGCGGCCGGGCCTGCGCGTGCTGGAGATCGGCGCCGGCACCGGCTACAACGCCGCCCTGATCGCCGCCATCACCGGCGCCGACGTGGTCAGCGTGGACGTCAGCGACGTCATCGTCGCCGAAGCGGCCGCGGCCCTGCAGCGCGCCGGCGCGAGCAACGCGGCCGCGTACGTCGCCGACGGTTACCTCGGCCACCCCGAGCGCGGCCCCTACGATCGGATCATCGTCACCTGCGGCATCACCGGCATCTCACCGCACTGGCTGGAGCAGCTCGCGCCCGGCGGGCTCATCCTGGCTCCCGTCGCCCACGCCGGATTCCACCCCACCCTGGCCGTCACGCTCGATGGCGCCGGGCGGCTCATCGGACGCGGCGTGCTGTCCAGCGACTTCATGGCCGCCGGTGGCCCCCTCTACGGCCGGCCCGCCGACCAGACGTCGCCGCCCGGCGAGGTGCCCGCCGACGACGACCTCACCGTCTGGCCGAATACCGTTCCTGCCCTGGCCGACGACCGCTACTTCGACCTGTGGTTCGCCCTCGGCGCCGTCGACCCGCGCACCACCCGCGCCTACACTTCTGGCCTGGACGCCGCCCTGGGCATGGTGTGCCTGCACCAGCCCGGCCGCGGCACCGCGTGGGTGCAACGCGACGGAGCCATCCGCTTCACCGGCCACCAAGACCTCGCCCACCAGCTGACCGCCCTCATCCAGCAGTGGGACAGCGCCGATCGGCCCCGCATCAGCGACTGGACGATCGGCTTCGCCCTTTCCCAAGCAGCCGACCCGCTCTGGCATCCGGCGGCTTGGGCACGCTGATCGGCCCGCTACCCCCGATCAGCCAGGCCCGGGCCAGGGAAGCCGGGCCAGGGAAGCCGCTGCGGTTACCACATGACGGTCAGGCGGGCGCCGGGCCGGTCGATGAGGTAGCCCGGCGAGAGCTGCTCCTCCGGCGTGCCGGGCAGGTGAGCGGTGATGACGGGCTGCGCCGGCCGCTGCTTGTCCCACTGGTGCAGCAGTTTGGCCGTCTGCGCGGCGAGTTTCACGCCTTCGGGCCCGTGAGCGATCACGCCGAGCTCGTGGGTCTGGAGTCCGGGTGGGCGGTTGTCGAGGGGGCGCAGCGCCAGGTAGGCGAGGCTGGTGTCGTCATACAGGGTGGCGCCGGCCCACCGCAGCGCCGGCGTGAGAAGGCCGCGGTCACGGGCGTGCGCCCCGGCTGCCATCCGGGCGAACCGGCTGCCGGTGGTGACCAGCCACAGATCGAGGTGGCCGACGGGCTGGTCGTCGCGGATCTGGATACCGGTCCACACCTGGTGGGCGGGATGCTGGAGCGCCTGGGGCAGGTTCTGCTCCGCCGCGGAGGGGTGGTCGTTGAGGTGGAGGACGACGTCGTCGGCGAGCTGGAGGGTGCGCGCGGCGTGGAACGTCGAGCCGCGCATGGGCACGAATCCGCACACCAGCGCCGATGTGGACACCATCCGGTCGGGCTGGGCGGGCTGGTCGAGGTCGAAGGCGAGCGAGCGGGTCAGGCCGCTGTCGTGCAAGAGGAGCGGGACGACCATGCGGCCGCCCTCGGCGAGCTGCTGCCACCAAGCCGAGGCCAGGTCCCACGCGCCGGCGGTGACGATGATCCGCTCATACGGGCCGCCGGCGGGGTGGCCGTCGGCGCCGTCCCCGCAGATCACCTCGACCTGCTCATAGCCTGCCGCGCGCAGGCTGCGGCGGGCCTCTTGGACGAGGTCGTCGTCGATGTCGATGGTGGCCACGTGCCCGTCCGGGCCGGCCAGTTCCGCCATCAGGGCGGCGTTGAAGCCGGTGCCCGCGCCGATCTCCAGCACGCGGTGGCCGGGCTGGATGTCGAGCTGCTGGAGCATCTCGGCGACCAGCTTCGGGCTGGAGGCCGAGGAGATCGCCGAGCCGTCGGCGCCGTACTTGGTCGTGACGACCGTGGGGGCGTAGGCCTCTCGCAGGTCCACGCCCGGCAGGAACAGGTGCCGGGGCACCGTGCGGAACGCACGCTCGACCTGGGCGGAGGTGAAGATGCCGCGGTCGCGGAGGTGGTCGGCCAGTTCGTCGCACAGCTGGCTGGGGCCGGGGGCTGGGGCTGGGGGGTGTTGGTGTTGGTGGTCACTGAGGTGAGCGTAGTCGCAGGTGAATGAGCGGGGCGGGAGGTTGGGGCGTCCTGGAGGCCGGGGGTGTGGTGGAAGGCGACCTGGGCGGCCGTCGCTGCGAAGAACGCCTGATGGCGTGAGGAGAGGCCGGCCCGGTTCCACGCGAACAGGACATGGTGGGCGAGTACCAAGCGGAGGCCGCGAGACAGGCGACCGCTCTTGGCCAGGGCAGCGAGCTGGGCGCCGGCCGTGCGGAAGGCCTTGGCCCAGTCCGCAGCGGCCGTCAAGGGGCTGGATGCGCTGTTGCCGCGGGCGGTGATGAGGGTGCGCACCGCGGCCAGCTCGGTGTCGGCGACCTGGTCCGGGATGCTCGCCGGCAGGACGGCCGGCCGGTGCGCGGCGACCTTGGCCCACACGTCGCCCTGCTCGTACCAGTCCAGGCCGGCCCCGCGCATCAGCGTGCTGGCCAGCACCAGGCCCAGCTCCCGCCGGTGATCGTGGCCAAGCAGCTGATCGTCGAGCTGGTGCAGGTAGCGCAGGATGTTGCGGCTGTCGGCGTGGAAGAGGTCGTGCGCGACGTCCATCGCCTCCACGCCGCCGAACGCGTGGATTTCCGGCTCGTAGATGCCCCAGGCCCACTGCTCGAGGTCGCCGTGCATCTTCAGGTCGTCCATCGCCTCGTGCAGGAGCGCGGTCGCTTCGTCGTCCTTGCCGGGAGCGGGCCGGTAGCGGATGCGCCACTCGAGGCCCTTACGGGTGAACCACCACGCGCTGACGATGCCGTGCTGCTCGGCTTCGGCCAGCAGCGGCCTGAGATGGGAGATGGCGATCAGCTCAGCGGTCCGCCAGTCGTCGCCCGTCAGGTTGACCTGCTGTCAAGGGCTGGTGTGCCAGGAGCGGGTGTGCCAGGGGCTGGTGCTGTCGAGGTTCATCGGTTCGGCTGTCCCGTCGGGGGTGAGTGGGGTCGGTCAGGTGATGAGCAGGCAGGGCTCCCAGCGGGTGCTGGTGCCTGCGGTCATGGTGTGCAGCAGGAGCGCGACGCCGGCGCGGCCCTCGATCAGCCCGTCGTGCTCGCCGTGGTCGGCGTGGTCGGCGTGGTGCAGCAGCGTGGCCAGCAGGCCCGGCAGGTGGGTGGCGAGTTCGCCGGTCGAGTCGTCGCAGGAGGCGTGCCACACGGTGGCCAGCAGCCCGGCCCAGCCGTGGCATAGGGCCGGGTCGCGGATGCGGGCGAGCTGGGCGGGGTCGGACAGCCACGCGGCGAGCGCGAGCTCGGCGCGTTGCCGGCGCGCGTGGTCGCCGGTCGCGATGCCGGGCGCCGGCCCTGCCGCTACTGCGGCGGCGCCCTGCCCGCCGGCAAACGCGCCGACGCCCTGGACTGCAGCGACGACCACCGCCGCCGCTACCATCGCGAA
>NZ_JBFAHK010000044.1:0-38085 GCF_040802095.1 Nonomuraea sp. NPDC050783 | reverse complement strand
CCGCAGGGCGCCCGCCCTGCGCAGGAACGAGATCCAGGGCATCGCGCCCTTCTTCGCTCGGCGCCGAGCGCGTCGGCCTGGTGGGGCTGAGCCTCGGCGGTTACTACGTCGCGGAGAGCGCCGCCCACGAGCCGCGCGTCGCGGTCGCGGCCACCGTCAGCGGCCCCTTCCGCCTGGACTGGCCCGCCCTGCCTGAGCCCGTGCGGCGGCTCCTGGCCGAGCGCGCGGGCGGCGAGGACGCGGCCCGCCGCTTCGCCGGTCAGGTGGACCTGTCGGCGCTCGCCGCCCGGATCGCCTGCCCGCTGCTGGTGGTGGACGGCGGCCAGGACGTCATTCCCGGCGTGACCGGCGGCGAGCCGCTGGCCCGCCTGGCGCCGCGCGGCCGGTACCTGCGCGTCCCGCACGGCGACCACCTGCTGGGCAACGCCCGGCCCGACTGGCTGCCGGCCCTCGCCGACTGGATCGCCACGGCCCTCACCTGAGCCGGCCCGGGGCCGGCGGGCGGCGTCAAGCGCAGGCCCGACCGGCAGGCCGCACCGGCTCAGACCCGACCGGCGGGCGGCGCAGGCCGGCCCGGCGGCCAGGGCAGGCCGGCCCGGCGGGCGGCGTCAGCTCAGGCCCGCCCGGCGCGCCCGTTCGACGGCGGCCGGCAGCACCTCGATCAGGCGGTCGACGTCATGGCCGGTCGAGGTGTGGCCGAGCGAGAAGCGCAGCGACCCCCTGGCCGCGGCCGTGTCGGCGCCCATGGCCAGCAGCACGTGCGACGGCTGCGCCACGCCCGCCGAGCAGGCCGAGCCGGTGGAGCACTCGACGCCCTTGGCGTCGAGCAGCATGAGCAGCGCGTCGCCCTCGCAGCCGGGGAAGGAGAAGTGGGCGTTGCCGGGCAGCCGGTCGGTGGGGTGACCGTTGAGCACGACGTCGGGGACGGCCAGGCGGACGCGTTCGACGAGCTCGTCGCGCAGCGCGGTGAGCCGGCGGGCCACGGCCTCCTGCTGCTCGACGGCGGCGCGGACCGCGGCGGCGAGCCCGGCGACGGCGGGCGCGTCGAGGGTGCCCGAGCGCACGTCGCGCTCCTGGCCGCCGCCGTGCAGCACCGGCACCGGGGTCACCCCCCTGGCCAGCAGCAGCGCGCCGGCCCCCGTCGGGCCGCCGACCTTGTGCCCGGTCAGGGTGAGGGCGTCGACCCCCGACCGGGCGAACGACACCGGCAACTGCCCGATCGCCTGCACCGCGTCGGTGTGGAACGGGATGCCGTGGTCGTGGGCGATGGCCGCCAGCACGTGGACGGGCTGGACGGTGCCGACCTCGTTGTTGGCCCACATGACGCTGATCACGGCCACGTTCTCGGGGTCGCGCTCGACGGCGGCCCGCAGCGTGTCGGGGTGGAGCCGGCCGTGCTCGTCGACCTCCAGCAGCTCGACCTCGGCGCCCTGGCTCTCGGCCAGCCAGTGGGCGGGGTCGAGCGCGGCGTGGTGCTCGATGGCGCTGAGCAGCACCCGCCGCCGCGGCCGGCGCGCCCAGTAGAGGCCCTTGATGGCGAGGTTGTCGGCCTCGGTGCCGCCCGAGGTGAACACCACCTCGCTGGGCCGGGCGCCGAGCGCGTCGGCGATCGACTCGCGGGCCTCCTCGACCACGCGCCGCGTCCGGCGGCCCGCCGCGTGCAGCGAGGAGGGGTTTCCGACCCGCCTGAGCTGCTCGGTCATGGCCTCGATCGCCTCGGGCAGCATGGGGGTGGTCGCCGCATGATCTAGATAGGCCGGCGGTGTGGTCACCCGCCCAGGGTATCTCGTTTGCGACTGTACCGTCCGGACGGTACAGTAGAGGCATGCGAAAGGACGAGCTTTTGGACGCGGCGGAGGCCATCCTCTGCGACCAGGGCTCGGCCGCGCTCACCCTCACCGCGGTGGCCGACCGGGCCGGTGTCAGCAAGGGCGGGCTCCTCTACCACTTCAACTCGAAGGAAGCCCTGATCAAGGGCATGGTCGAGCGGCTGATCGACGACTTCGACCAGCTCATGGCGGCCCAGCCCGACGCCACCTACACCGAGCGCTACCTGGGGGCGACCCTGGTGGCCGTGCGCTCGGGCCGGTTGCGGCGATGGGCCGTGGTCACGGGCGCGTCGGGCGACCTGTTCCTGCTCGCGCCGCTGCGCGAGGCGATGACCCGCTGGCACCGCGAGGGGCTGGAGCAGGAGCCGGACCCGCTGGCGTCCCAGATCGTCCGGCTCGCCTGCGAAGGGCTGTGGGACGTCGCCAGCCACGACCCGGAGCTGAACTCCGAGGCCGATCTCCGAGCCCTGGAGGAACGCCTGCGGGCGCTGGTCAAACCGCCCGCCGCCTGATCCGGGCCTCCTGAGCCTCACGAGCCTCAGGAATTTCCCGCGATCCCTTCTCGTTCCCGCCTCCCGGGCACCCCCTTCCGTCACCCCTCCCCGTCGTCGCCACTGTCCGGCGCGGGGCTCACGTGCGTGCGCCCGCCCCGGCTCCCGGCCGGGGTGCGGGCCGAACGCCGCCCCTGGATGCCCGAAATATCCCCATAAATAGCAATCTGTGTGAGGTGTTGCCGTATGACCCGCAATTTGAGGAGTGCCCGTTACGGGGCGGTCCTCACGTTCGTCCTTGCCGGCCTGATGGTGGGCACGATGACCGTGCGCATCCCGGCGCTGACCGACAAACTCGGCCTGTCCGAGTCCACGGTCGGCGCCGTCCTGCTGGTCTGGGGCCTCGGCGCCCTGGTGACCATGCAGAGCATGCGCCGCGTCATGGCCCGCCTGGGCAGCAGGACGGTCCTGCGGGTCGGCGGCCCCCTGACCGCGCTCGGCCTGGTGGCCGTGGCCTTCGCCCCCGACCTGCCGCTGCTCATGGCGGCCGTGGCGTTCTTCGGCATGGCCTTCGGCATGGTGGACGTGGCCATGAACGCCCAGGGCTCCACGGTCGAGCAGGCGTACGGCCGGCCGCTGATGAACGGCATGCACGCCGGCTGGTGCGTCGGCGCGATCGCGGCGGGCGGCCTCGGCAGCCTGTCGATCGCCCTCGGCCTGCCGTTCACCGCCAACGTGGCGCTGATCGGCCTGGTCGCGCTCCCGCTCATGGTGGCGCTCGGCCGGACGTACCTGCCCGAGGCCCCCGCCGCCGGGCGCTCCGCCGCGACCGGCCGCCGGCGCCTGCCGCCCATCGTCTACCTGCTCGGCGCCATCATGTTCTTCGCCTTCATGGTGGAGGGCACGGTCGCCGACTGGAACGGCCTCTACATGCGCGACGAGCTCGGCGCCCCCGAGGCCGTGGCCGCGCTCGGCTACCCGGTCTTCGAGGCCGGCATGCTGATCGCCCGGCTGACCGGCGACCGGCTGCGGACCAGGTTCGGCGTGCGCGGCATGCTCACGGTCTCCGGCCTGGCCACGGCGGGCTTCTTCGCGGTCGTGCTGCTCGCCCCTGCGGCGCTGGTGGCGGTGGGCGCGATGTTCTTCGTCGGCCTCGGCGTGGCGACGATCTCGCCGCTGACGCTGTCCCTGGCCGGGACCGCGACCGCCAGCCCCGGCCCGGCGATCGCCCAGGCCGGCGCGATGGGCTACGCGGGCCTGCTGCTGGGCCCGGTGGTGATCGGCTTCCTGTCGGACGCCACCACGCTGCGGGCCGCGCTGGCCATCGGCGTCGTCCTCGGCGTGCTCATCACCCTGGCCTCCCGCCTGCTTCCCGGCGAGGAGCCGGCGGCCGTCCGCCCGCTGCCGCTGAGCAGCAGGGAGCGCGAGCCGGCCGAGGCGGCCGCCTGACCCCCTTGGGGCTCGCCCGGCTCCTGTGGGACCCTCTGTGGCGTGTCCTTCAAGCCGTACCTCACCGCCGTGGTCCTCGCGATCACGGCGGTCCCCAGCCTGCTCCAGTTCGTGCTCCCGGGCCTGGAGCCCGCCTGGGCCCGCGACCCGGCGGCGATCGCGGCCACCGGCCAGTGGTGGCGGCTGGTGACGGCCCTGGTGGTCCAGGACGGCGGCCCGCTCGGCACGCTGTTCAACCTGGCGTTCCTGGCCGTGCTCGGCTACCTCGCCGAGCGGGCGCTCGGCCGGCCGCGCTGGCTCGTCCTGTACGCGGCCGGCGCGGTGGCCGGGGAGCTGGCCGGCTACCTGCTGGGCCGGCCGGGCGCGGGCAACTCGATCGCCCTGTGCGCCCTGGCCGCCGGCCTCGCCGTCTCCTCCGCCGGCCGCCTGGAACGCTCGGTGGGCGCGTTCTACGCCGTGATCTCCGGCGCCTGGCTCCTGTCGGACCTCGACACCTGGGGGGTCGTGGCCATGGTCGCCCTGGCCGCCGCCGGGTTCCAGCTCGTGGTCCAGCGCGAGCGCGTCCCCTCCTGGCTCTTCACCGCCGTCCCGGTGACCGCCACGGCGGTCCTCACGGGGCTGCGCGACCTCCACGGCCCCGCCCTGCTGAGCGGCCTGGCCGTCGGCCTCGCCTGGAATCTCCCGCGCCGGTCCGGCCGGCCCGCCCCCGCCTAGCGAAACGGTAGTTCGTCCTGCGAATTTGTTATTCTGGGCCGGTGAGCAAGCAAGCCGAGGGTCCGATCGGGACGGTGGCCGCGCTGGTCCGGTCCACGTTCCTGGTCAACGCCGTCTACGTCGACGCCGCCCGCGAGTACGGCCTGACCCAGCAGCAGGGCCAGCTCCTGTGCGTGCTGATGCCGCAGCCGTACGGCATGGGCGAGCTGGGCGCGATACTCGGCCTGGCCAAGTCGAGCCTGACCGGCCTGGTCGATCGCAGCGAGCGCAACGGCCTGGTCGAGCGCAGGCCCGACCCCGACGACTCCCGCGCGGTGCGGGTGGCGCTCACCAGGCGGGGCGCCAAGCTGGCCGAGGAGTTCTACACCGGGACCTGCCGCCGCATCGAGGAGCTGACCTCGGGGTTCTCCCCGCAGGAGCGCGACACGCTCGCCGCCCTGCTCGGCCGCGTCGTGGCGGACAACAAGGTGCCCGCCGTCTTCATGGAGCCGGACGCCGCGCGCTGATCCCGCGCGGAGTTGAAGTTCGCGTCACGAACTAATATTGTTCGTGACACGAACTTCGACCCTTCTTTCCGGGCCGGAGGCGGGGCCACCGCCTCCCGGCAGCACGAAAGGCGGAACCTTGTCCACATCCGACGTCGTCTTCGGCTTCGGCGCGCCCTCCGGCATCGACGACCTCCCCGCCCTGCTGCGCTCGGTGCGGCAGGCCGACCGGGACGGGCTCGACCTCTTCTCGGTGTCCGACCACCCCTACTTCGGCGAGCGGCTGGACGCCTACGCCGCGCTCGGCTTCCTGCTCGGACGCACCGAGCGCATCTCCGGCTTCGTCAACGTCACCAACCTGCCGACCCGGCCCGCCCCCATGCTGGCCAGGACCGTGACCTCGCTGTCGGCGCTGGCCGGCGGCCGCGTCGTGCTGGGCATGGGCGCGGGCGGGCTGTGGGACCGCATCGCCGACATGGGCGTGCCCCGGCAGTCGCCCGGCGACGCCGTGGACGCCTTCGAGGAGGCGATCGTCCTGGTCAGGAAGCTGTCGGGCGGCGGCCCTCCGGTCACCCACCGGGGCCGCCACTACCAGGTGACCGGGATCGCGCCCGCCCCGGTGCCCGCGCCGCCGGTGTGGACCGGGTCGAACGGGCCGAAGTCCCTGGCCGCCACCGGCCGGGTGGCCGACGGCTGGATCCCCGGCCACGCGGCCGACTGGCTCAGCGAGCGCTACCGGACCTCGCGCCCGATCATCGACGAGGCCGCGGCCGCCGTGGGCCGCGACCCGCGCGAGATCCGTACGATCTACAACTTCCCCGGCCGCGTCACCGACCGGCCGCTGCCCGCCACCCGCGACCCCGACGGCCGCTGGCTCGGCGGCTCCGTGGAGCAGTGGGTCGAGGAGCTGACCGGGGCGGTGCTGGAGCACGGCGCGTCGGGCTTCATGCTCTTCGCCGCCGACCACGGCACCCCCGATCCCACCACGCTGGCCCGCTGGGGCCAGGAGATCGCCCCCGCCGTCCGCGAGGCGGTCGCCGCCGAGGCCGGGGCGCGGCGCGAAAAATGAGTTTCGCCGCCGCCGTCATCCTCCGCATACTGATGGCTACGTAAAGCGATCGCCCGTACCGGGCTCAGGAGGGGCAATGTTCAGGACACTACGGGTCGCGGCGGTGGCGGCCGGGGCCGCCGCGCTGCTGTCGATCGGGTTCACCGCACCGGCCTCGGCGGCCACGGTGCTCGACTGCGACACCTTCGTCCACAACAACGACAACTACCTCGGCATCGCGTTCTGCCGGAATCCGACGGGCCAGCTCTGGCGGTTCCGGGCCGTCGTCACCTGCGGCTGGGCGCCCGACGTCGTCGGGGAGTGGGTCACGCTCCGGCCGGGCGCCTCCGGGCAGTCGCAGGGCGTCTGCGGCCGTCTCGGCACCGGCGTCGGCGCCGTGGGCGTGGACGAGCGCCGGGTCTGACCCCGGCGGGAAACCAGCGGGCCGGGGACGGCACCCCGGCGGGGAACCGGCGGGCCGGGGGCGGCACCCCGGCGGGAAACCAGCGCGCCGCGGGCCAGGGTGGCACCCCTGGTCCGCGGCGCGCGGAGCGCGGTTACTTGCGCTTCTTGACTTCCTCGGTGAGCTGCGGCACCACCTGGTGGAGGTCGCCCACCACGCCGTAGTCGGCCAGCTCGAAGATCGGCGCCTCGGGGTCCTTGTTGATGGCGACGATCGTCTTCGCGGTCTGCATGCCCGCCCGGTGCTGGATGGCCCCGGAGATGCCGGCCGCGATGTAGAGCTGCGGCGAGACCGTCTTGCCCGTCTGGCCGACCTGGAACTGGTGCGGATACCAGCCCGCGTCCGTCGCGGCCCTGGAGGCGCCCACGGCGGCGCCCAGCGCGTCGGCCAGCTCCTCGATGACGGCGAAGTTCTCGGCCGAGCCGACGCCGCGGCCGCCCGAGACCACGATCGCGGCCTCCGTCAGCTCGGGGCGGGCGCCCTTCTCCTGCTTGACCCGCTCGACCACGCGCGCGCCCTTGGCGGCCTCCGACAGCGTGAGCGAGACCTCCTCCTCGGCGCCGGCACCGGCGGCGGGGACGGGAGCGGTGGAGTTGGGGCGCACGGCCACGATGGGCGTGCCCCTGCGGACCCTCGCCTGCACGTTGATGCCGCCGCCGAAGATGGACTGGTCGGCCACGAAGCCCTCGCCGAGGCCCACGGCGTCGGTCATGACGCCGGAGTCGGTCTTGACGGCCAGGCGGCCGGCGATCTCCTTGCCCTCGGACGTGGCGGCCACGAGCACGGCGGCCGGCGACTTGTCGGCCATCAGCTGGGCCAGCGCCTCCGCCTTCGGCGCGACCAGGTACTGGACCAGCTCCTCGGAGCCGGCGACGTAGATCTTCTCGGCGCCGTACTCGGCCAGCCTGGCCTTGGCGTCGGCGGTGATGCCGGGGCCGAGCCAGACGGCGGCCGGCGTGCCGAGCGAGCGGGCCAGCGTGAGCAGCTCCAGCGTGACCTTCTTGACCTCGCCTTCGACCTGCTCGACGAGAACGAGAATCTCCGACATTTCAGTAAGCCCCCGTTCTCAGATGAACTTCTTCGACGCGAGGAAGTCGGCGGCGTTCGCGCCGCCGTCGCCCTCGTCCTTGACGATCGTGCCGGCCGCGCGCGGCGGGGCGGCGGCGAAGTCGACGACCTCGGACCAGGACGCGTCCAGGCCGACCTGGCCGGCGTCGATGGAGGCGTCGCCGATGGCGAGCGTCTCGACCGGCTTCTTCTTGGCCGCCATGATGCCCTTGAACGACGGGTAGCGCGGCTCGTTGATCTTCTCCACCACGGAGACGACGGCCGGCAGCGTGGCCTCGACCCGGTCGAAACCGTAGTCGGTGAGGCGCTGGATCCGGATCGAGGAGCCCTCGACCTCGACCTTGTTGGCCAGCGTGAGCTGCGGCGTGCCGAGGCGCTCGGCCAGCATGGCGGCCAGCACGCCGGTCCGCGCGTCGGTGGACTCGGCGCCGAGGACGACCAGGTCGAAACCGATCTTCTTGAGCACCTGGGCCATCGCGTACGAGGTGCCGAGGGCGTCGGAGCCGTGCAGGGCCTCGTCGCTCAGGTGCACGGCCTTGTCCGCGCCCATGGCCAGGGCCTTGCGGATGGTCTCGGTGGCCTTGCCGGGGCCCATGGTCAGCACGGTGACCTCGCCACCGTGCGCTTCCTTGAGCTTCAGCGCCTCCTCGACCGCGTACTCGTCCAGCTCGTTGACCACGCCGTCGGCGGCGTCGCGGTCGAGCGTCTTGTCATCGGACCGCAGCTTGCGCTCGGTCGCCGTGTCGGGGACCTGCTTCACGCAGACGACGATGTTCATGGCCGGTGGCCGACCTCCCGTTTCGCGTGCGCCACCGCGTCGCTGCGGTGGGCGCCGGATGCAATGCTGTCCAGACTGCCAGGTGCCCGGCGGGCCTCCGGCAGAGGGTGGCTTGTCGCGGTCATGTTACCCACGGGTAGCTTACGCGCAAACCGCGGGGGATTCGGGCAGCGCGCATGCCTTCCTCTCCCCACCATACCGAACTTCATTCTGTTCGCGGCACCGGCCCCCGAGCCCGGCGGTCCTCAGGCCGACAGCAGGAACACGATCCCGACGACCAGCGCCGTGCCGGCGAACAGCGCCAGGGTCAGGGTGCTGAACACCGCCGCCAGCCCGAAGCAGAGACCCACGGCCCCCGCCACACTGACCATATCCGTGATCATGCGGGAGCGCCTGTAGGGACCGCGCGTGAACAGCGCGACCCCCGCGTCCGACACCACGCCCAGCGCGTACGCCGCCAGCAGGAACAGCGCCACCTCCGGCGCCAGCCCCCGGGCCGCGGCCGCCAGCAGCGCCACGAACAGCCCCGACCCGATCACCCACCGCCTGCGTACCTTCTCCCGGTGCCGCGCCCTGGACTCCTCCACCGAGCGCCGGTGCCGGCTGTCGCCCGGCCGCCACTCCATGGTCACGGTCGCGTCGGGCACCGGCCGCGGCGGCGCGCGGAAGGCGCGCGGCACGGCGGGGACGTGCTCCACGCCCAGCCGGGCGCAGATCTGCGCGGCGGTCGGCCGGGCGGCGGGATCGGTCGCCAGGCACTCGCGTAACAGCGGCGCCAGCCAGTCGGGCACGCCCTCCAGGTCGGGCGGGTGGTGCACGACGCGGTAGGCGACCGCGCTGGCCGGGCCCAGCCCGTACGGCTGCCGCCCGGTGGCCGCGTACGCCAGCGTCGCGCCGAAGGAGAACACGTCGGCCGCCATGCCCACCTGCCGCCCCTCCAGCACCTCGGGGGCGAGGTAGCCGGGCGTGCCCACCACCGCGCCCGGGGCGGTCACCGACGGCGAGTCCAGCGCGCTGGCGATGCCGAAGTCGATGACGACGGGGTCGCCGTCGGCCAGGATCACGTTCGCGGGCTTGAGGTCGCGGTGGACGACCCCGGCCTCGTGCATGGCCAGCAGCGCGTCGGCCAGCCCGGCGGCCAGCCCGCGCAGGTCGCGCACCGGTACGGGGACGGCGCTCAGCGGGCGGCCCTGGACGTACCGGGTCACCAGGTAGGGGCGGGCGCCCTCCAGGGAGGCGTCCAGGACCTCGGCCACGTGCGGCCCGCCGGCCCTGCGCATGATCTCCACCTCGCGCGCCAGCCGGGCGAGGGCGTCGGTGTCGGCCGCGACGTGCGGGTGCAACACCTTGACGGCGACCGTGTGGCCGTCCGCGTCGAGCGCGAGGTGCACCTCGCCGAAGCCGCCCGCTCCCAGCCGCGAGAGGAGTTCGTAGGGGCCGAGGCGCTCGCTCATACCTCTACTCTCCCCCGGCGAGCGGTCCCGGACACCCGACGCAGGCGAGGGCCAAAGGGGAGAGAACCAGCGCGCCGGGCACTCGGGACAATCCAGGGCAGGGGGTCAGAACCAGTTGGTCAGGAAGCCCAGGCCGAGGCCGTCCATCAGGCTGCCGATCAGCCCGGTGATCAGCCCCATCACGCTCTGGCTGGCCTGGCTGCTCAGCTCGTCGATGACCTTGCTCGGCGCCCGCCACGGCGACCACACCGGATCCTGCCCCAGCGCGAACATCACCGCGAACAGCGCCGCCGTGCCCACCACCACGACCGCGACCAGGGCCGCGCCCGGGGTACGCAGCACGCCGGTGAGCGAGCGGGTGACCGCCTTGCGCGGCGCGCCGCCGCCGGGCAGCACGAACAGCCCCGCCGCGAACGCCCCGGCCGCGTACGCCGCCGCCTGGTTGATGCCCATGCCGCCGCCCCAGCGGAGCAGCCCCCACACGCACACGCCGAACAGCAGCGCCAGCGGCACCTGCGCCGCCGACACCAGCGCCGACTTGATCAGCGCCCACGGCGTGCCGACCACCGCCAGCAGCGGGTCGGCCGCGCTGCTGCCGCGGATCTGCCGCCGCTTGACCATGTCGCCGAACAGGTACTCGCCCAGGCGCAGCACCACCGCCAGCGCGACCGCGACCGCGCCCGCCATGACGGGCATCATCACGGTCACCGCCACCAGCGTCACCAGCAGCAGCAGCCCGGTGAGCTGCGCGCCGAACAGGTAGCGCTTGCGCTCGCCCGGCGGGGTGCCGCGGCTGGGCGCGGCCGGCGGGGTGTAGGGCCTGGCCTGCTGCTGGGGCGGCGGCGCGGGATAGCCGGCGACCCGCTGGTCGGCGTAGGGCGGCCGGGCCGGCACGTAGGGCGGCGGGCGCTCCTCGCGGCGGGGGCGCTCCTCGCGGCGCGGCCGGGGCGGGGCCTCCTCGCGGCGCTGCCGGGGCGGCGGGGGCGGGGGCGGCTGGGGCTTGGCGTACTCGACCGGCGGCAGCAGGTCGGAGTAGCCGGCGTTGTCCATGACCCGGGTGCCGCCGCCCATGCGCTTGGTGCCCGTCGGCCCGTCGAACGAGGAGGTCTCGTTGAACGTCGTCACCGCCGGGTCGAGGGCCCTGGCCGTCCGCAGCAGCTCCTGGGCGCTGGGCCGGGCGGCCGCGTCCACCTGCAGGGCCCGGCCGAGCCAGCCGCGCAGCCAGGCCGGCGCCTTGTCGAGCTGCGCCCGCCCTTCCATGATGTTGAAGCAGACCGACTCGAACGTCCCCGTGCCGAACGGCGGCGCCCCGGTCGCGGCGAAGAACACCGTCGAGGCCAGCGCGTGCACGTCGGCCGCCTGGGTGATGTCGGAGTCGCGGATGATCTCGGGCGCGAGGTAGCCGGGCGTGCCGACGAACATGCCGGTCTGCGTCAGCCGGGTCGCGTTGACCAGGTGGGCGATGCCGAAGTCGATGACCAGCGGCTCGCCGTTGACCAGCATGACGTTGGACGGCTTGAAGTCGCGGTGGATGACGTCGGCCGCGTGGATGGCGACCAGCGCCTGGCACAGCCCCTGCGCGAGCTTGATCACCTCGCGCGCCGGGAGCGGCCCGTCGGTCAGGACGGTGTCCTCCAGCGTGCGGCCGGGCGCGAAGCGCGTCACGACGTACGGCTGGCCGCCCACGAGCTCGGCGTCGATGACCTCGGCCACGAACGGGCTGCGTACCCGCCGCATGGTCTCCACCTCGCGGGTGAGCCGGTCGCGCGCCTTGAGGTCGGCGGCCACGTGCGGGTGCAGCACCTTGATCGCGACCTCGCGGCCCTCGCCGTCGAGGCCGAGGTGGACGACGCCCATGCCGCCCTCGCCGATCTTCCTGACGAGCCGGTACGGGCCCAGGCGCTCCGGTGCTTGAATGCTCATCGTCGCCCTTCCCCCGGCGTCATTCCCCGGTGTTCCCCCGCAGTTTCGCCAGTTGCTGCGTGACCGGCCCGACGTTCAGCGGAGTCCATCCAGCCCCCCTTGGCTTTTCCCCGAACGTGTCATGGACGAGGATCAGCGAGAGCGCGGCCGCCGCCGCCAGGACTCCCGCCATCACCATCGCCGCTGTTCTCGAGGGTACGAGCGATGCGAGCGTTCTGCGCATCTGCTTGCCGGGCCCCTCCACCCCGGGGCCGGCGCAGACCGTCCACAGCGCGACCGCGGCACCCCAGGCCAGGGCGTTGGCCGGGTGGGTGCTGGTGGCCACCGTGAGCAGCAGCGTCACCGGCAGGCCGAGGATGAGCGCGTAGAGCGTCAGGGCGAGCGTGATGCCCACCGACTTGGCCAGCGCCGCCGGGTGGGCGAACACCCGGAACACGTCGAGCGCCGCCGAGCCCGCCGCCCGCCGGCCCGCGAGCCGGGGCTGCGCCAGGTCGGCCGCGCGCAGCAGCACCGCGATCGGAACGGCCACGACGGCCACGAGCACGGGCGCCAGCACGGCCGCCACGATCATGAGCACCAGCAACATGCCGCCGGCCAGCCCGTACGCCCGGGACCGCTGGAGCGGGCCGCCCGGCACCGCGCCGGGGAGGTAGGGCTCCCGCTGGTCCGGCTGGTAGGGCGGCTGGGCGGGGATGTAGGGCGGCGGCTGCATGCCCATCGGGCTCGGCCGCCCGTAGTCGGGCACGTCGGAGCCGTGGCCGGGGCGGGGCACCTGGTCGTGGCCGGGCGCCATCCGGCCCGCCTCGGGCACCGGCCCTGCCGCGCCGGGGGTGAGCCGGGCCGCGTCGAGGCCGCCGGCCTGCGGCCCGGAGACGGGCCTGCCGGGCGCGGGCCACCCCGGCTCCGGCGTGACGCCGCTCCTGCCGTAGTCGGGCGAGTCGGGGCGTACGCGGCGGGTCGGCACGTCGGCCTCGGGCGGTGGCGCGGCGTGGTTGTCGGCCTGCTGGGGCCACGGCGGGCCGGACGGCGCCGGGGCGTTCTCGCGCTGGATGCGGCGCAGCTCCTCGGGCGGCACCCGGCGGGTCGGCCACGGGTCGCCCTCGCCGAGCAGGCTCTCGGCGGGCACGTCGGCACCGGGCACGCCCACGCCTGGGAGGTTCGTGCCCGGGAGGTTCACACCCGGCGCGTTCGCGCCCGGCCCGTTCACACCCGGCACGTTCGCGCCGGGAACGGCCGCGCCCGACAGGCCCGCGGCCGACAGGCCCACACCCGGCGTGCCCTGGTACGGGCCGCTCAGGTGCGGAGTGCTCGGGTGCGGGCCGCTCGGGTGCGGGGTGCTCGGGTGCGGGGTGCTCGGGTGCGGGCCGCTCTGCCCGGGCAGCAGCGACACGTAAGGCTGGTCCGGCGCCGGCGCCGGCGGCTGCTCCTGGCCCTCCAGCAGCCGCCGCGGCGTGACCGCCGGCGTGGAGATGTCGTAGGACGGCTTGTCCGTCAGGTGCGGCGGCCGGCTGTCGGGCGGGCGCGGCACGGTGGAGATCTCGTCGGGCGCGCCGCCCGGCGGCGCCAGGGGCAACATCCTGGCGGTCTGCTCGGCCAGCTCGGCGGCCTTGGGCCGCTTGGCCGGGTTGCGCTGGAAGGCCGCCTTGAGCAGCGGCTGCAACGTCGCCGGCGCGGCGCTGACGTCGGCCTTGCCCGCAGTGATGTTGTAGAAGATCATCTCCAGCGTGCCCTTGCCGAAGGGCGGCTGGCCGGTGGCGGCGTACAGCAGCGTGCCCGCCCAGGCGTGCACGTCCACCTCCGGGCCCGCCTCCTGGCCCTCGATGATCTCGGGCGCGAGGTAGCCGGGCGTGCCGATGAACATGCCGGTCTGGGTCAGCCGGGTCGCGTCCACCGCCTGGGCGATGCCGAAGTCGATGAGGACCGGCTCGCCGTCCAGGATGAGCACGTTGCCCGGCTTGAGGTCGCGGTGGATCACGCCCACCGAGTGGACCGAGGCCAGCGCCGCCGCCACCCCGTGCGCCACCCGGACCAGCGCGGGCAGGTCGAGCGGCCCGTCGTCCTTGACGATCTCGTCGAGCGGGCGCCCGGGCACGTAGCGGGTGACGATGTAGGGGCGATGACCGGTCACATCGGCGTCGACCACCTCGGCGATGTACGTGCTGCGCACCCGGCGCATGGTCTCGACCTCGCGCGACAACCGCCGCCTGGCGACCTCGTCGCCGGCGACCTCGCCGCGCAGGACCTTGACCGCCACCTGCCGACCCTGCGGGTCGACAGCGAGGTGGACAACGCCCATCCCGCCTTCACCGAGCCGCCTGAGCAGCCGGTAAGGGCCTAGTCGGTCATCGTTCATGGCATGAAGCACCATACCGGCTTAATCCCCGCCCACGAGATGAACCATGAGGCCACATTCCCACTCGTACAACGTCCGGAAAGGCCCCTTCGGTTTCCCGATGACGGGTCTCGAATCGGCCTCGATTTTCCCTTCAGCCGGCCAGCGGCAGGACCTCGGCGCGTTTCAGCCCGGCCAGTGCCGAGCCGGGCAGCGCCAGCTTCGATCCGCGCACGCCGCTGCCGATCACCACCCTGGCGTGCTCGGCGACGCGCGTGTCCACCAGGACCGGCCAGTCGTCGGGCAGGCCGATCGGGGTGATGCCGCCGTATTCCATGCCGGTCAGCTCGACGGCCTCGGCCATCGGCGCGAAGCTGGCCTTGCGGGCGTCGAGGTGCCTGCGCACCACGCCGTTGACGTCGGCCCGCGTCGTGGCGAGCACCACGCAGGCGACGTAGCGCGTCTCGCCGCCCCGCCTGGCCGCCACGATCACGCAGTTGGCCGACTCGTCGAGGCCCACGCCGTAGCGCTCGCAGAACGCCGCGGTGTCGGCCAGCTCGGGGTCGATGCCGGCCACCTCGACGCCGGCCACGCCGGCCACGGCACGCGCCACCGGCTCGGCCAGCAGGTCGAGCCGGTCGGCCGCGGGCACCCAGTGCAAACTCATCCCATCTCCTCGTTCGCCGCTCCCCTGAACCCTACGGTGATCCGGGAAGTGGCGGGTCCCGGCCGGCGGCCGGCGCCGTCAGGCCGACCGCAGCGCGCGCTCGTGGAGCTGGGTGACGGCGCTGCGGGCGGACTCCAAGGCCCCCGCCTGCCAGGCGATCAGATGGGTGAGCCAGTCGCCCGCGAAGTAGACCCTTCCGGCGGGGCGTTGCAGAAGAGTGAAGGACGAATCAAAGGCGGGCCAGCGTACCCAGCCGCCCTCGATGTGCGGCTGGCGGTGCCAGGCGATCGAGACGCTGGACAACACGTCCTGGCGGTACTTCTCGCCGTGGATCTTCTTGCCCTGGGTGAGCGCGCGGCTCCTGCGGTCCTCCGGGGAGAGCGCGCCGTACAGCTCGGCGTTGCGCTCGGTGTTGTAGTAGCCGACCAGCACGCCGCGCTCGGAGTGGTAGCCGTGCGAGGGATACCAGATGTGGGTGATGTCGAGGTCGGTCTCGGTGACGCCGCCGTAGATGCGGTCCTCCAGCTCCCACCAGCGCCTGCCGTACTCCAGGCCGATCTTGCCGGCGGCGACCGGGACCGGGGTCCTGAGCGCGGCCGTGACCTGGGCGCCGAGGTTGTGCGGGATCCTGGCCAGGACGTGCGGGGGCAGGGCGGCGACGCAGTAGTCGGCCCTGATCGTGCCGCCGTCCCAGGTGACCTCGACGCCGTCGGCCAGCGTGGTGATCTTCGTGACCTTGGCGCCGGTCCTGATCCGGTCCGCGCCGACGGCCTCGGCGAGCTTGACGACGATCGCGTCCATGCCGCCGACCGGCTGGAACATGGGGGTGGCCATGTCGTAGCCGAAGTCGTTGAGCACCAGGCGGCCGGTGCCGGCGGCGAGGATCTGGCGGAGGGAGGCGGGCGGGTCGAGGGGGGTGCCGTTGTCGAGTGCCGGATATCTCACGAAACCGCGGCGGGCGGAGCCCTCGTACTCCAGCTTCGGGCCCAGGTCGCCGAACCGCCTGAGGAAGTCGAGCAGCCTCTCCTGGTCCTCGCCGGTGAGCGCGCGGTCCAGCGCGCCGCGGTCGGTGACCTTGGCGAGCAGCTCGGCGACGTAGCCGTACAGGTCGGCGCGGGCGGTGCGGGCCCGCACGGTCCTGCCGCCGGTGTGGATGTAGGCCGAGGCGTTGTGGTTGACGAACGTCTCGATCGGGACGCCCAGCTCGCGGCAGTAGTCCAGGGTCACCATCCAGGGGGCGATGCGGCCGGGACCGGCGTTGAAGTACAGGCCCTCGCCGAAGGCCGCCTGCTGCGCCGGGCCGTTCAGCTCGGTCAGGCGGTCGCCGCCGCGCAGCGTCAGGTTCCGGCCGCCCGCCTTCTCCCTGGCCTCCAGCACGGTGCAGTCGTAGCCGGCCTTGCCCAGCTCGTACGCCGCGGTCAGCCCCGCCACCCCGGCCCCCAGCACCACGACCTTGGCCGCGCCCCTGCCGCGCAGGGTGAAGTCGCCCTGCCGGGGGGCGGTGAACTCCTTGTCCTGCCGCGACGGCGCCAGGCCCAGGGCGCCCATGGCGGCGTACATGGCACCCGCGCCGCCCGCCGCCCCGATCCCGACGAGCAGCCCTCGCCGGGTCAGCGCCGCGCGTTCCACGTCCCGCTCCTCGTCATCCGTACGGGCCGCTGCCGCAGGCGATCTGGCCGCCGATCGTGGCGAAGATGCCGAACAGGGCCATGATCTGCGTGAAGTCGTCGGTGGTGAACTCGATGTGGCGCGGCCCTGCCGCCTTCACGCCGGGGATCAGCGCGACCGCCGCGGCGATGGCCGTCGAGTTCCACTCCACCCCGAGCGTGTACGGCGCCTCCACCCGGTACGGCGTGAAGTCGCTCAACCGCCCGAGCGCCCGCGCCGCGCCCTCACGGATGCGGGCCTGGGCGACGCTCGGCGGCAGCAGCTCGGCCGAGAACTTGTCGATGCCCTTCTTGACCGCCACCGTCTCGACGTCCCCCAGGACCTCGCGGGCCTCCTCGCCCACCGCCTCGTCCCCGGTGACCAGCACCACCGGCACCCCGTGGAACCCGGCGCACGCCGCCACCAGCCGCGTCTCGCCGCACGGCTCGCCGTTGAGCTGGACGTCCTGGATCTCCTTGCCCATCCACGTGTGGTTGAGCACGCCGTGCTGGACGCCCGCCCGCGCGTGGTAGCCCACGAAGCACGCGGCCCCGAACGTCCCGTCGAGGCCCTGCGCCATCCGCTGCGCCTTGCCGGGGCCCCGGATCAGGGTGGCCCGCGGGTCCAGCAGGTCGATGCGCAGGTTCTTGGTGGAGCCGTGGGCGTCGTTGACCAGCACCGCGCTCGCGCCCGCGTCGAACGCGCCGGCCACCGCGGCGTTGGCGTCGGCGGTCATCAGCTCGCAGCCGCGCTCGTAGCCGCGCTTGCCGGCGTGCATCTCCTCCGGGTCGGTGAGGCCGGTCACGCCCTCCATGTCCACCGACAGGTACACCTTCACGATCAGGACCCCCAGTTCTCCACGCGCCGGGCCTCGTCCCCGGTCATCAGCCCGACGTTCGCCGTCATGAACGCGGCCACCCGCGCCCGCCACGCCTGCGGGATCTCCTCGATCGCGGGCGGGTAGCAGTGGTCGAGCCAGCTCGTGGACTCCTCGGTGGCCTCGAAGTAGTCGAGCGCCGGGCCGAGGATCGTGTTCTCGACGCCGGGGATGCGGGCCAGGCCGTACTCGATCATCTCCTGGCCGCCGTAGGGCGGCTTGCGCAGCCACTTGCGCGCGAAGGGGCGGTCGGCGGTGACGGGCGTGTCCAGCGGGCGGCGCTCGACGGCGGCCTGGATGATCTCCTTGTACAGGCACTTGCCGCAGTTCCTGCACGGGCCGTCGGTGCCCTGCAGGCACCAGCGGACCTGGGCCCGCAGGTCGGAGCCCAGGGCCAGGCGCATGGTGGTCGCCTCGCTGACCCCGCCGACCGGCAGCACCAGAGGGACACCGACGGCGGCGAACAGCCGGCCCCACTTGCCGTGCGCCGACCACATGGGGTTGTCGGGGGTGTAGCGGTGCAGGTAACGACCGCCGCCGAGCCAGCGCGAGCCGATCTCGTAGCCGAAGCCGAGCCCGCCGAGGCCGAGCCGGTCGGCCAGGAGCAGCGCCCCCGCGGCCACCGCGTGGTGCTCCGGATAGCCGGGGCGGGGCTCGGCGAGCGTGTACTCCAGGTCGGAGGTGACGGTGGTGACCTCGCGGCCGGTCGCGGCGGCGAGCCGGGCCAGCACGTCGGAGCGGTAGTGCGGCCACCGGTTGGGGATGCGCCGGTGCGGCACCCGGCGGAAGTGCAGGAAGGGCGCCTCGGGGAAGATCGCGGCCGCGGCCACGGAGTCGGCGCCGCCGCTGTAGGAGATCCCGAGCGTCGGCCCGGGGCGCCGCGGCTCGGCGCCGACCGGGCCGGCCTCGACGCCCCAGCCGTCGTGCAGCGCGGCGGCGACCTCGGCCGAGATCGCCCGGTCGAACGTCACCCGCCGGCGCGTCCACGGCGCGACGACCGTCCACGCGGCGACCGCGAACAGGTCCGGATGCGCGTCGCCGGGGACGCCGCCGATCGTGCAGGAGTTGATGGCCAGCTTGACGGGATACTCGTCGGACGCCCGTCCGGTGATCTCGTCCTCGGGGTCGAGACGGAAGCTCAGGTCCCCGCCGCTCCACGTCACGCGCACGGGCGCTCCTCACCGGTGCCGGGCGCCGCGGCGGCCTGGCGGGCGCGCAGGTCGTCGATGGCCTGCCAGACCAGGACCTCGTTCTGCAGCACGCCGTCCAGCGCCCTGGCCGTCTCCTGCGCCAGCCGGTGGGTGTCGTCCAGGCGCGCCTTGTCCGCCGCCGGCGCCTGCTGGGGGCGGGCGGCCACGGCCTTGCGCAGCCGCTCCACCTCGCCCTGCAGACCGGTCACCTCGCGCCGGAGCGTCTGGACCTCCCAGAGCGCGTCCTTGAGGTCCTGCCTGTGGTCGGCGACGGAGATGTAGCGGGCGTCGAACCACGTGCGCACGGCCTTGCGGAGCCGCGCGGGGACCAGGGCGCGCATCATGAAACGCCACCATACTGGCAAACCCGGAGCCATATGGACGCCCTACGCGAACAGCTCCAGCTTCACCGGAGCCCGGGACGGGCCGGGCGAGCAGCGGCGGATACGAGTTCGCGCACGTCACCACTCGTGTCCGTATGGTAACGTTACGCGACATGCCTTCCCCCGCGCACGCCACGCTGGCCGCGCTGTTCCACGACCGGCCGACCCTCGCCGTCGAGCTCCTGTGCGACGCCTTCGACATCGGCCTGCCGCGCGACACGCTGGTCACGGTCTCGCCCGCGGACATGCGCGAGATCCCGGCCCTCGGCGGCGAGCTGGAGACGGTCCTCCCGCCGGGGCGGCACGAGCCCACCCACGGCGTCCTCGTCGAGCTGCAGCAGGCGGCCTGCGAGGACGACCGCCAGCGGTGGGCGCGCCGCGCGGCCACGCTCTGGCTGCGGCTCAACCGCCCGGTGGTGGTGCTGGTGCTCGCCCCCGACGGCGAGGTCGCCACGTGGGCCTCGCGGCCCATCGTCACGAGCATGCCCGGATACGTCGTCCATCCGCTGGCCGTCGGGCCCGATCAACTGCCGCCGCTGGCCGATCCCGCGCAGGCGGCCGACCGCCTGGAGCTGGCCGTCCTGTCCGTCATGGCGCACGGGGCCGACCGGTCGGTGGCCAGGGCGTTCCTGACGGCCCTGTCGAAGGTCGAGGAGGAGCGCGGGGCGCGCTACCTCGAATACGCCTATCACCTGTCGCCCGTCGAGGTCCGGCGGGCACTGGAGGAGAGCATGTCGTCTGACGCCTGGCCCATGCACAGCCCGTTCGCCCGCGAGCACTTCCTCAGAGGGCGTGCCGCCGGAGTCGCGGAGGGCAAGGCACGCGCCCTGCTCACCGTGCTGCGGGCGCGTGGCGTCACCCTCACCGACGACGCCCTGTCGGCCATCACCTCCTGCACCGACCAGGAGCAGCTCGACGAGTGGGCGCACCGGGCGGCCACCGCGCTGCGCGTCGAGGAGCTGTTCGCCTGACCCGGGCCGGCCGGCCGCGCTCCTAGCGGCCGGTGAACTTCGGCTTGGCCTTCTCGGCGAACGCGCGCATGCCGGTCCTGGCGTCGTCGGTGGCGAACAGGCCGGCGAAGTGCAGGCGCTCGATCTCCAGGCCGGTGTCGAGATCGACCTCCAGGCCCTGGTCCACGGCCTGCTTGGCGGCGCGCAGCGCCACCGCAGGGCCGCCGACGAACGTGGCGGCCCACTCCAGCGCCGCCGTGTAGACCTGCTCGTCCGGCACCACCCGGTCGACCAGGCCCATATCCAGCGCCTCGGCGGCGGGCACGTGCCGGCCGGTGAAGATCAGGTCTTTGGCGCGGGCCGGGCCGACCAGCCGGGGCAGGCGCTGGGTGCCGCCCGCGCCCGGGATGATGCCGAGCAGGATCTCCGGCTGGCCCAGCTTGGCCGACTCCCCCGCCACGCGGAAGTCGGCGCACAGGGCCAGCTCGCAGCCGCCGCCCAGGGCGTAGCCGGTGATGGCGGCGATGACCGGCTTGCCGATGCGGGCGACCGCCGTGAAGCACTCCTGGAGGGTGCGGGAGTGAGCGGACATGTCCGCGTAGGACATGTCGGCCATCTCCTTGATGTCGGCGCCCGCCGCGAAGACGCGCTCGCCGCCGTAGAGGATGACCGCCTGCGCCTGCGGGTCCTCGTCCACGACGCGGGCCGCCTCGGCGATCTCCCGCTGCACCTGGCCGTTGAGCGCGTTCATCTTGGGACGGTCGAGACGGATCGTGGCGATCTGGTCGGCCACTTCGACGCTCACAAACTCACCCATGAGCAGAACCTAACAGGCCGCCGCCCCGCGTTTGGCCCTGCCGCCGCCGGGGAGGCGGAGGCTGCCGAGACGACGAAGGAGGCATCCGGGTGCTGACATTGACCGACAACGCCGTGGCCGCGATCCGCGACCTCATGGTCGGCGAGGACGTGCCGCCCGACGCCGGCCTGCGCATCGCCGCCAAGCCCGACGAGGCGGGCGCGCTGGAGCTGTCCCTGGCGAGCACGCCGCAGGCCGGGGACCAGGTCATCGAGAAGGGGGACGTGCGGGTCTTCGTCGCCGAGGACACCGTGGCCGTCCTGGACGACAAGTCGCTCGACGCCCAGCCGGGCGACCCGGGCCACCCGACGTTCCGCCTGGACCGCCGGCCCTGACCGCGCCACCGGCCGCGGGCTCGCGCGACACGCCGCCGGAGGAAGCGGCCTGGTGAAGCTCCGGCGGGACTATGATGTCGGAAATTAAAGCGGCTCCGGTGGGCGGACGCCGCCGGGCAAAGCGGTGCGGAGGTGCGCGCATGCTGGTGTCGCAGTGGGCCATGCGGACCTTCGGGCAGCGTGCCCCGGTCATCCGGCAGGGCATCGCCGACGCGCTCTCGGTCGCGCTCGACAACGCCCGCGACGCTCAGGCGGCCGCGCGCACCGACCACACGCACCCGTTCGGGTTCACGCTCATGTCCAGGAAGTTCGAGGCGCTGGCCGAGACGTTCGAGGACATGGGCGACGTGCGCGTCGTCAAGCCGGCCGGCTCGCCGCACGAGCTGGTGGTGCTCGACGGCAAGCTGCTGTTCCCCTTCCGCTACGCCAGAGACCGCTCGGTCAGCGTGATGAGCGCGCGCATCGGCGAGGGGCGGCCGTCGGCGTTGGTGCAGGCGCTGTTCCACCGGTTCGGGCCCGAGCCGGTGATGCGGCAGCTCACGCTGCACGACGTGGCCCCGCACGCGGTGCCGGTGGCCGAGTCGCTGACCGACCTGCCCGCCGACACCACCCTGGTGCTGATCGCGTACGCGTGCAACGCCCACGCCGGGCTGCTGGACGCCTGGTGGGGCGAGGCCGAGCTGCTCGACCGCACCGGCAGCCTGCGCTGGCACCACTGCGAGGCGATCCCGTTGCCCGCCACCGGCGATCCGGCGCTCACGCCGCTGCCCGTGACCGCGTTCGACCAGGGTGCCGTGCCCGCGCCGGCGCTCAGCCCGCGCAGCGGCGCCGCGCGGCTCGTCCCGCCGGCCGCCGAGCCCACCCCGATCACCAGGGCAGAAGCCGCCGGCGGTGAGTAGCCTCCGACCGGGCGCGCCGACGCCGCAGGCCGTCGCCGACGCGTTCGACGCCACCCGCCTCACCCAGGCCCGCCACCTGGCCGCGCTGACGAAGAAGGAGGTGGCCGAGCACCTCGGCGTCTCCCCCGCGGCGGTCGGCCAGTACGAAGCGGGCGTCACCCGGCCGCGCCCCGACCTGATCCCGCTGCTGGCCGAGGTGCTGGGCGTGCCGACCGCGTTCTTCCTGTCGGGCCGCCCGCACGGCAAGCTCGACGGCTCCATGGCCCACTTCCGCAGCCTGCGCTCGACCCGGGCCTACCAGCGGGCCAAGGCCGTGGCGTTCGTGGAGCAGGTGTGGGAGCTGGCCTACGCGCTGGAGCGGCGCGTCCAGCTCCCCGCCGTCGATCTGCCCGGCTTCGCGGGCGGCGAGATGCACTCCGACCTGCCGCGCGACCCGGCGGGCGCGGCGCGGGCGCTGCGCGCGCACTGGGGGCTGGGCACCGGCCCGATCAGCCACCTGGTCCGCCGCATGGAGGCCCACGGCATCGTGGTGGCCTTCCCCCGGCACGACCCCGACGCGGTCACCGTGGACGCCTTCTCCACCTCCAGCCTGCCCCGGCCCATCGTCGTGCTGACGCCCAACCGGTTCGACGACATCTACCGCCACCGCTTCACGGCCGCGCACGAGCTGGGCCATCTCGTGCTGCACGGCGACACCGCCGCGGGCGACGCCCACCAGGAGCGCGAGGCCGACGCGTTCGCCGCCGAGTTCCTGACGCCGCGCGAGAGCATCCTGCCCCACCTGCCGCTCCGCGCCGACCTGCGCCGGCTGGCCGAGCTGCGCCGCACGTGGGGGGTGTCGGTCGACTCGCTGCTGTACCGGTGCCGCGAGACCGGCCTGATCTCCGACTCCGCGGCCGGCCGCGCCTACCAGCGGCTGGCCGCCCTGCGCGACCAGCCGGGCTTCACCAACGAGCCGGTCTCCGGCTATCCGGGCGAGCAGCCGGTGCTGCTGGCCCACGCCTTCGAGCTGGCGACGAGGGAGACCGGGCTGAGCGCGGCCGCGCTGGCGCAGGAGCTGGCCTGGCCGATCGGCCGCGTCCGCGAGCTCATCGGCCTGCCCGACCAGCGTCCCAGCCTGAAGCTCGTCCTCTAGTTCCGGCTAGCGGCCCGCGAGGTTCCTGATCGAATAGTCCATCGGCGTCCGCGGGTGATGCGCGGCGCACACGACCGAGCGGTCGCCGTTACTCCAGGTGCCGGCGTTCGGCATCCACCTCGCGATCTCGAGCAGCACCAGGTCGTAGGCGATGCCAACATAGGACTCGAACTCCTGGCGGCACCTGCGCACGGCGAGGTCGTCGATCTTCTCCGAGCCCGGGAACGGGTCGTCCGCGGCCCACAGGTTCCCCGCCCAGACCACTTCCAGATCGTGCCTGCTCCGGCAGGAGACGATGCGTACGGGGTCGTTCGAGTCGGGCAGCGCGTCGGTGTCCTTCGTGTACACGTCGGGCGCGAGCAGGCAGTCGCCGACCTGGAGCCCGTAGGGCAGGACGACCAGGCCGACGCGGCCGGCCGCCGGCGGCGGGACGGACGGGACGCCGCGCGGGGACGCGCTGGAACGTTCCATAACCCAGCCGCGCAGCCCCGCGCCGCCCAGACCGGCGCCGATCACCGCGCAGGCCGTGCCCAGGGCGACGGCGGGGACGTCCAGCCGGCCGCGGCGGACCCGCGCGAGCAGGAAGCCCGCACCGGCGACCGTCATGAGGGGCCCGGCCACCAGGAGCACCGGTGTCGCGTCGGCCGCGAACGCCGAGCCGATCGCGGGGGCGGCCCACAACACCAGGCCCGTGACCAGGGCCGCGGCCACTCCCCCGACCAGTTGCACCGCGAGGGGCTGCGTGGTGACCACCCGCCCCCACGCGCGCAGGCGCCCCTGCCGTCGTGGCGGGGGATCTCCCTCCGGCATGCCACCTCCCGGGAAGCGCCCGTCCGCAAGGGCGTCACCGATCGTTCCCGACCCGCGAGACCCGTCGTAGGAGACCAGTCTGACATCGACCGGCGGCGCGGGGGCGCCGTCTCGGCCCGAAGCCCGTCCCGGTGGGCGGTCAGCCGAACGCGGCGTCGAGGAGGCGGGCGAAGGCGGGGAGCAGGTCGCCCCAGTCACCGTTGATGTTGGCGACGGCGAAGCGGGAGCCGTCGCGGCTGCCCATGGCGTAGGTCCACGAACCGTGGATGGCGCCGCCCCCGCCCCACACCGTCGTGCCACCCGGCAGCCGCTGCCAGAAGACGCCCAGCCCGTACGTGGTGCCGGGGATCCACTGCCCGCCCTCGGTCGGGACGCCGGTGAACATCTCCTCCTCCAGCGCGGGCGGCAGCAGCCGGCCGCCGAGCAGCGCCCGGTAGAAGCGGTGCAGGTCGCCGGCCGTGGAGACCAGCCCGCCGGCCGCCCACGCGCTGGAGGCGTTCAGCTCGGTGACGTCGTGGACGGGGGCGCCGGGCTCGGCGAGCATGAGTGTGGAGTACTGGCGGCCGTGCGGGCCGCGCAGCCCGGTCTCCTCGCCCGGCAAGTATGTCCCGCCGAGGCCGAGCGGCTCGATGACCAGCCGGTCGAGCTCAGCGGCGAACGAGTTGCCGGTGATCCGTTCGGCGATCATCGCGGCGAGCACGAAGTTGGTGTTGGAGTAGCCCCAGGACGTGCCGGGCGCGAAGGCGGGTGCGTTGCGCATGGCCACCGCCACCAGGTCGCCGGGGCTGAAGTGGTCGAAGCGGTGCTCCAGGAAGCCGGGGCCGACGTACGCGGACAACAACCGCGGGTCCAACGTGTAGTTGAAGATCCCGCTGGTCTGGTTGAGCAGCTGCCGGACGGTGATCTCGCGGCCGTCGTGCCCGTTGCCGCCGACGACGCCGGGCAGCCATCGCTCCACCGGGTCGCCGAGGCTCAGGCGGCCCTCGGCGACCAGCTTGAGCACGACGGTGGCGGTGAACGCCTTGGTGACGCTGCCGACGCGGAACCGGTCCTCCTGGCACCGCTCGCGGCCGCTCTCGCGGTCGGCGACGCCCGCGGTGCCGACCCACCGCTCCTCGCCCTCGCGGATCTCCGCGAGGGCGCCAGGAATGCCGCCCTCGGTGACGAACTGATCCAAGAGCTCTTGTACGCCCCCATAAGCCATAACCTGCCCCTTTGCGATAGTACGCGTTTGAGTCACGCCAAAAGCTACGTTGCATTCAGCAAAACGTCAACAGATATTCTCGGCATTTGCAATGGTCATGGCGCTGAACGCAACGGCGCACATTGCAATGAGATAAGGTCTAACGCAACTGATCGAAGGAGTTCCCATGCCCGGAGGCAGGCTGACGCGCCAGGACCGGCAGCAGATCGCCGCGGGCCTGGCCGAGGGGCTGGGTTATGCCGAGATCGCCCGCCGCCTGGGCCGGCCCACCTCGACGGTCAGCCGCGAGGTGAGCCGCAACGGCGGGCCGGAGGGCTACCGGGCCGACCAGGCGCAGCGCGCGACCGGGCAGCGTGCCCGCCGGCAGCGGCAGCAGCCCCCGCCCGCCGCGCCCGCCGGCCCCGAGGCCGTCCGCGACTTTCAGGAGCGGCTCACCGCGCTGCTGGTCCTCACCGGGCTGCCGCGCATGACGGCCAGGGTGGCCGCCTGCCTGTTCTGCAGCCGGACCGGCGCGCTCACCGCCCGGGAGCTGGCCGAGCGCCTGCGGGTCAGCCCGGCCTCGATCTCCACGGCGGTCGCCTACCTGGAGGAGCAGGAGTTGATCGTCCGCGGGCGCGACCCCGGGCGGCGGCGCGAGAGCTACAGGGTGGACGACGACATGTGGTACCGCGCGTTCATGGCGAGCATCCGGCGCAACGAGATGATCGCCGAGCTCGCCGCGGAAGGGGTCGGGGTCTTCGGGCCCGACAGCACGACCGGCGTCCGGATGGCGCAGGTCAGCGAGTTCCTGTACGGCATGAGCGCCGACATGGCGCGCATGGCGGAGCGCTGGCGGCAGGTGTTCACCGGCGGGCGGGCCGCGGGCGGCCAGGACGGCAACGAATGAAAAATGTCTTCGCAAAGATCTCGCCTGCGAAGGAAATTGTTGAGACGCTGGCTGCACTGTGCACCCCCAGTCCCGAGGAGTGTCCATGCGCAGACTGTTGGCGCTCGGCGTGGCCGCCCTGCTGCCCTTAGCGAACGTCCAGGCCGCCCAGGCCCAGGACCCCGCCGACCGGCAGCGGGCCTTCACCGCCGCCGCCGAGGAGTTCCAGGTGCCGGAGAGCGTGCTGCTCGGCGTCTCCTACCTGGAGTCGCGGTGGGACGCCCACGCGGGCCGGCCCTCCAGCGACGCCGGGTTCGGCCCCATGCACCTCACGGACGCGGCCGCGTACACCGGCTCGAACCACCACGGCGAGGGCGAGGAGGACGCCCGTGGCGACGAGGCCCGGCCCCTGCCCGCGCCCGGCGCCCGGCCCGCGCCCACGGAGATCCCCGCTCGCCTGCGCACGATGGAGCGGGCCGCCGCGCTCACCGGCGAGAGCGACGAGCGGCTGCGCACCGACGACGCCGCCAACATCCGCGGCGGCGCGGCGCTGCTGGCCGACTACCAGAAGTCGCTCGGCGCGCCGCTCAGCGACGACCCCGGCGAGTGGTACGGCGCCGTGGCCAAGTACTCCGGCGCCGACGAGGCCGACGCCGCCAAGTTCTTCGCCGACGAGGTCTTCTCCGTGATCGCGGAGGGCGCCGAGCGGACCACCGACGACGGCGAGCGGGTCCGGCTGCCCGCCGTGCCCGGCCTGCGCACGATCGAGAAGTGGCTGGAGAAGCTGGGCCTGCGCCCGGCCCGCCGCGACGGCGTCGAGTGCCCGGCCTCGATCTCCTGCGAGTGGATCCCGGCGGCCTACCAGGAGCTGCCGCCCGACGACTACGGCCACTACGACCTGGCGAACCGCCCGTTCAGCCAGAAGGTGGACTACATCATCATCCACGACATGGAGGGATACTTCCTGCCCTCCATCGCGCTCAACCAGGACCCGAACTACGGCGCGAGCTGGCACTACTCCGTGCGGTCGAGCGACGGCCACATCGCCCAGCACATCAAGACCAAGGACGTCGGCTGGCAGGCCGGCAACTGGTACATCAACGCCAAGTCCATCGGCATCGAGCACGAGGGCTTCCTCGCCGAGGGCAGCACCTGGTACACCGAGGCGATGTACCGCTCGTCCGCCCGCCTGGTCCGCTACCTGGCGCTGCGGCACGGCGTGCCGCTGGACCGCGCCCACATCCTGGGCCACGACAACGTCCCCGGCACGCTGCCGACCACCGTGCGCGGCATGCACGAGGACCCGGGCCCGTTCTGGGACTGGGCGCACTACTTCCAGCTCATCGGCGCGCCGCTGCACGGGTTCGGCGGGCCGCGCTCCGGCAGCGTCATGATCAAGCCGGACTTCGCCACCAACAAGCCCTACTTCTACGGCTGCGACCGCAAGAACCCCGAGGCCGCCTGCCCGCCGCTGCCGGCCGGCACCGTCTGGCTGCGTACCGAGCCGCGCGAGGACGCGCCGCTGGTCAAGGACATCGGCAAGCACCCGACCGGCGACTCGCTCTACAGCGTCTACGACCACAGCGCCCGCGCCAGCACCGGCCAGCGCTTCGCCGTCGCCGACCGCCAGGGTGACTGGACGGCCATCTGGTATCTCGGCCAGAAGGCGTGGTTCCACAACCCGGCCGCCGCGCCGACCGCCGTCCCGTCCGCGGGCCTGGTGGTGACGCCGAAACCGGGTGTGGCGAGCGTGCCGGTGTACGGGCGGGCCTACCCGGAGCAGGAGGCGTACCCGGCCGACATCCCCTACCAGGCGGTGACGCCGCTGCAGTACACCTTCTCGGCGGGCGAGAAGTACACGCTCGCCGGGCCGGCCGCCGCCGAGTACTACCGGGCGGTCACCTTCGACCTGGCCGACCACAAGGTGGTGCGGGGCAGGACCAAGTATCTGGAGATCCAGTTCGGCCACCGGGTGATGTACGTCAAGGCTGACGACGTGCGGGTGACGTTCGCCGGGTGAACTCGCTGACCGCCCGCCGGGTGCTGGCCAGCGCCTCCTGCGAGGAGTCGTAGGTGCGCTGGGCCACCCCGACGAACAGGCAGTCGACCACGAGGAGCTGGCTGATGCGGCTGGCCAGGGCGCCGGGGCGGAACTCCGTCTCGCGCCCGGCCGAGATGAGCACGTGCTCGGCCAGCTCCGCGATCGACGAGCGCGGGTTGTTGGTGATCGCGACCGTGGTGGCGCCCGCCTCCTTGGCCCGCGACAACGGCTCGATCACGTCGGGGGTCTCGCCCGAGGTGCTGATGCCGATCGCCACGTCGCCGGGCCTGAGCAGCACGGCGCTGGTCAGCGCCAGGTGGGCGTCCTGGAAGGCGTGGCTGGACAGGCCGATGCGCATCAGCTTCTGGGCGACGTCCTCGGCCACCAGGCCGGAGGCGCTGACGCCGTAGGCGTCGATCCTGCGCGCTCCGACGATGGCGTCCACGACCAGGCCCAGCCGCTCGCCGGTGAGCTGGGCCACCGTGTCGTTGATGGCCTCCGACTCGGCCCGCGCGACCTTCTGGATGACCGCCGACAGCGGGTCGTCGGGGGCGAGGTCGCCGGGCACGAGCCGGTCGGGCTGCGCGGCCGCCGCCGCCAGCGCCAGCCGGAGCTGCGGGTAGCCGGCGAAGCCGAGCAGCCGCGCGGTACGCACGATCGTGGCCTCGCTGGTGCCCGAGGCGGCGGAGAGCTCCGTGATGGTGCTCCTCGCCACCGTCGCGGGGTCCTCCAGGATGAGGCGGGCCACGGTCTGGGCGGCGGGCGTCAAGGACGGCAGCACACCGCGGACCGTGGCCACCAGAGTGTCGGCCCGCAGGCCGTTCCCGCTGTCGTCCACGCCCCCGATTATGCCTGGGCTTTAACGCAATGTGCCGTTCGTCATCCCCGCGGGTTCCTCGGGCACCGCGATGAGCCCGAGCTCCGCCGGGGTCGCCACGAGCGGATGATCCGGGACAACTCGGACGGTATATCCGAAAGCACCCGTGTGGTCGAGCGGCACGATGCCCGTGTAGTGGGCGCGGCCGTCGTCGTCCACCGACTGGCAGGCCATCTTCCCGTACGACGGGCGCACCAGCTCGTCGTGCGGGCCGACCTTGCCGTACGCGGCCTGGACCAGGACGTCCTCCGGCTCCAGGTCGCCGAGCGCCACCGTGGCGTGCAGCTCGATCGCGGCGCCCACCTCGGGCGTGTCGCCCACGCCGGACGCCTCCACGTGCTCCACCCGCACCCCGGGCCAGGCCCGCGCGACCCGTACCCGCCAGGCGGCGAACGTCTTGGCCGGCGCGTACGAGTCGGCCGACAGCGCCCGCGCGGACTTGGCCGCCGGGGTGTAGAGGCCGACCACGTAGTCGCGCAGCATGCGCCCGGCCAGCACCTTGGGCCCGAGCGAGGCCAGCGTGTGCTTGACCATCTCCAGCCAGCGCCGGGGCAGCCCGTCGAAGGCCCGGTCGTAGAACCGGTCGGACACCTCGTGCTCGATGAGGTCGTAGAGCGCGGCGGCCTCCAGCTCGTCGCGCCGGTCGGGATCGACGACGCCGTCGGCGGTGGGGATGGCCCAGCCGTTGGTGCCGTCGTACCACTCGTCCCACCAGCCGTCGCGGATCGACAGGTTGAGCCCGCCGTTGAGCGCGGACTTCATGCCCGAGGTGCCGGACGCCTCCAGCGGGCGCAACGGGTTGTTGAGCCACACGTCGCAGCCCTGGACCATGAGCTGGCCCAGCGCCATGTCATAGTCGGGCAGGAACACGATGCGGTGCCGCACGTTCTCCTGGTCGGCGAACTTGACGATCTGCTGGATGAGCTTCTTGCCGCCCTCGTCGGCGGGGTGGGCCTTGCCGGCGATGACGATCTGCACGGGCTTGTCGGGATCGAGCAGCAGCTCGGTCAGCCGCTCGGGATTGCGCAGCATGAGCGTGAGCCGCTTGTACGACGGCACGCGCCGGGCGAAGCCGATGGTCAGCACGTCGGGGTCGAGCGCGTCGTCGATCCAGCCGAGCTCGGCGTCGGAGGCGCCGCGCTCGCGCCACGAGCGGCGCAGCCGGACCCGGGCGCCCTCGACCAGGCGGCGGCGCAGCAGGCCGCGGATGTGCCAGATGTCGGCGTCGGAGATCTTCTGGATGCCCTCCCAGCCGCGCGCCCGCTCCAGCAGGCTGGGCAGCTCGCGCCCGGCCAGCTCCATCAGCTCGCGGCCGACCCACGTGGGGGCGTGCACGCCGTTGGTGATGGCGCCGATCGGCACCTCGTTGAGGTCGAACCCCGGCCAGAGATCCTTGAACATCTCCCGGCTGACCTCGCCGTGCAGCTGGGAGACGCCGTTGACCCGCTGGGCCAGGCGCATGCCCATGACGGCCATGTTGAAGCGGCCGGGGTCGGCCTCGGCGCCCAGCGCGAGGATGCGCTCGACCGGCACGGTCGGCCAGGACGCCGAGCCGCCGAAGTGGCGCTGGATCAGCTCCACCGGGAAGCGGTCGATGCCGGCGGGCACCGGCGTGTGCGTGGTGAACACGGTGCCGGCGCGTACGGCCTCCAGCGCCTCGTCGAAGGTGAGCCGGGCCTCGGTCAGCTCGCGGATGCGCTCCAGGCCGAGGAAGCCGGCGTGGCCCTCGTTGGTGTGGAAGACCTCCGGCTCGGCGTGGCCGGTGATGCGGCAGTAGGCGCGGATCGCGCGCACGCCGCCGACGCCCAGCAGCAGCTCCTGCATGAGCCGGTGGTCGGTGCCGCCGCCGTAGAGGCGGTCGGTGATGTCGCGGGCGGCGTTGTCGTTGTCGGCGACGTCGGAGTCGAGCAGCAGCAGCGGCACCCGCCCCACCTGCGCCACCCACACCTGGGCGTGCAGCACGCGCTCGTCGGGCAGCGCCAGGCGGATCTTGACGGGATTGCCGTCGTCCTCCTTGAGCAGGGACAGCGGCAGGCCGCCCGGGTCGAGGGAGGGGTAGTGCTCAAGCTGCCAGCCCTCCGGCGACAGGGACTGGGTGAAGTAGCCGTGCCGATACAGCAGGCCGACCGCGAGGATCGGCACGCCGAGGTCGCTGGCGGCCTTCAGGTGGTCGCCGGCCAGGATGCCGAGCCCGCCGGAGTATTGGGGCAGGGCGGCGGCGATGCCGAACTCGGGCGAGAAGTAGGCGATGGCCCGCGCCGCGTCGGGCAGCGTCTGGTACCAGCGCGGGGCTGTCATGTATTCACGCAGGTCGTCGGCCGCGTCGGCGAGACGGCGCAGGAAGCGGCGGTCGGCCGCCAGCTCGGCCAGCCGGGCGGGCGTGACGGCACCCAGCAGGGCCACGGGATCGTGACCGACCTGCCGCCAGAGCTCGGCGTCGACCTCGTTGAAGAGATCGAGCGTCTCCGGGTGCCATGACCAGCGGAGATTCTGCACGAGCTCGCCGAGGGCGGCCAGCTCCGCGGGCAGGACGGTGCGGACGGTAAACCGACGGATAGCTCTCACGTTGTGCACCCTACGGGCTAGGAGGGACCTCTCGTTCCTTCACCCTCATCAGAGCCTCTCAAACCCCTTCCGGAGACAAGCATGAAGAGGGAGCATTGGGGCAACTTTCCCTAATGTTGGGCTCTCCCGCGAACTCTCACGGGAGGTCTATCCGCTGCTGTCCAGAAATAACGTGCGAGGATCGTTCCTGCCACGGAAAGCCTCCGGCGACACCGAGTGTGCCGCCGCAAACCCTTGATTGCGATGATCGGACGAATTCCCATCACGGACATCTCCCCCGTCGTCGACTGCGGGCAACGGCCCGCCAAAGCGGTCGCCGGCGAGACCTTCGAGGTCTGCGCGACCGTGTTCCGAGAAGGCCACGACGCCGTGGCCGCCGGAGTGGTGCTCACCTCACCCGATGGGCAGCGTGGCCGCCTGAGGCCGATGCGCGAGCTGGCCCCGGGCACCGACCGCTGGGGCGTCGAGGTCAGCCTGCCCGCCGAGGGCGACTGGCTGTTCCGCGTGGAGGCGTGGAGCGACCCCATCAGCACGTGGCTGCACGACGCGGAGATCAAGATCCCGCGCGGCATGGACGTCGACCTCATGTGCGAGGAGGGCGCGCGCCTGTTCGAGCGGGCGGCCAAGGCCGTGCGCCCGGCCGACTGCCCCACCGCGACCGCGAAGCAGCCCGCCAGGCCGGGCGGCAACGGCGACACCACCTGCGGGCACCGGGCCGCGCTGCTTTCCGTGGCGGCCACGCTGCGCGACGAGGAGCTGGACCCGCGGGCCCGGCTGTCGATCGCGCAACTCCCGGACACGGCCGCGCTGCTGGAGGCCCACCCCTTCCGCGAGCTGGTGACCAGGTCGAAGTCCTTCAAGCTCCGGGTGGACCGGCGCCGGGCGCTCTACGGCTCGTGGTACGAGTTCTTCCCCCGCTCGGAGGGGGCGATCGTCAACGTGGAGGGCGTGTCGAAGTCCGGCACGTTCCAGACCGCCGCCAAGAGGCTGCCCGCGATCGCCAAGATGGGCTTCGACGTCGTCTACCTGCCGCCCATCCACCCGATCGGCACGACGTTCCGCAAGGGCCGCAACAACACGCTGAGCCCCGAGCCCGACGACCCGGGCTCTCCGTGGGCGATCGGCTCCGAGGACGGCGGCCACGACGCGATCCACCCCGACCTGGGCACCATCGAGGACTTCGACGAGTTCGTGGCCCGCACGCGCGAGCTGGGCATGGAGGTGGCCCTCGACCTCGCGCTGCAGTGCTCGCCCGACCACCCGTGGGTCAAGGAGCACCCCGAGTGGTTCACGATCCGGGCCGACGGCTCGATCGCCTACGCCGAGAACCCGCCGAAGAAGTACCAGGACATCTACCCGCTCAACTTCGACCGGGACCCCGAGGGCATCTACGCCGAGGTCCGGCGGGTGGTGCGGCACTGGATGGACCACGGGGTACGCATCTTCCGGGTGGACAACCCGCACACCAAGCCGGTGGCGTTCTGGGAGCGGCTGATGGCCGACATCCACACCACCGACCCCGACGTGCTGTTCCTGGCGGAGGCGTTCACCCGGCCGGCCATGCTGCGGACGCTGGCCAAGGTGGGCTTCCACCAGTCGTACACGTACTACACGTGGAAGAACTCCAAGACCGACGTCGAGACGTACCTGTCGGAGCTGGCCCACGAGACGTCGAGCTACCTGCGGCCCAACCTGTTCGTCAACACCCCGGACATCCTGCACGAGTACCTGCAGCACGGCGGGATGTCGGCGTTCAAGATCAGGGCAGTGCTGGCGGCGCTCGCCTCGCCGACGTGGGGCGTGTATTCAGGGTACGAACTCGGGGAAAATGTCCCGGTACGCCCGGGCAGCGAAGAATACCTTGATAGTGAGAAATATCAGTATAAGCCCCGCGATTGGATTACCGCCGAACGTGAAGGACGGAGCCTGGCTCCCTTCATCACCCACCTGAATTTGTTCAGAAGAGCGCATCCGGCCCTGCAGGAATTGCGTAATCTACGATTCCACAGGGTCGACCAGCCCGACATCGTCTGCTTCTCCAAGCGCCTGCCCGGCGCCTACGACCCGGCCACCAGAAGGCACGGGCTGGGCGACGTCGTCCTGGCGGTCGTCAACCTGGATCCGCACCACACCCACGAGGCAACCGTTGATCTTGACCTGCCCGCACTCGGTCTCGACTGGAACGCCGACTTCGTCGTGGACGACGAGCTGTCCGGCGAGTCCTACCGCTGGCGTCAGAGCAACTACGTGCGCCTCGATCCTCACATCCAGCCTGCCCACATTCTCACCGTACGAGCCGCGCCACGGTAGAACTGAATTCAGCGGGGAGTCTTCAACGTGTGTGATAGCGCCTCCCTCATGAGCATCCGGCGAGGGCGCTCATGAGCTCCACACCCATTCCCAACACCTTCGACGAGGAAAAACCGCGCGATCCTTACTGGTACAAGCGCGCGGTCTTCTACGAGGTCCTCATCCGGGGATTCTCGGACTCCAACGGGGACGGCACCGGCGACATCCGGGGGCTGATCAGCAAGCTCGACTACCTGCAATGGCTGGGCGTCGACTGCCTCTGGCTGCTGCCGCTGTACGAGTCCCCGCTGCGCGACGGCGGGTACGACATCGCCGACTTCATGAAGATCCTGCCCGAGTTCGGGGATCTGGGAGACTTCGTGAAACTCGTCGAGGAAGCACACCGGCGCGGCATGCGGGTCATCGCCGACCTCGTCATGAACCACACCAGCGACGCGCACCCGTGGTTCCAGGCGTCCCGGCACGATCCCGAGGGCCCGTTCGGCGACTTCTACGTCTGGTCCGACACCGACGAGAAGTACCAGGACGCCCGGATCATCTTCATCGACACCGAGACCTCCAACTGGACCTACGACCCGGTGCGCGGCCAGTACTACTGGCACCGCTTCTTCCACCACCAGCCGGACCTCAACTACGAGAACCCGGCGGTGCAGGACGCGATGCTGGAGGTGCTGCGGTTCTGGCTGGACCTCGGCATCGACGGCTTCCGGCTGGACGCGGTGCCGTACCTCTTCGAGGAGGAGGGCACCAACTGCGAGAACCTGCCGAGGACGCACGAGTACCTCAAGCGCATCCGGGCCGAGGTGGACCGCCTCTACCCCGACCGGGTGCTGCTGGCCGAGGCCAACCAGTGGCCCTCGGACGTGGTGGAGTACTTCGGCGACCCGGTGGGCGGCGGTGACGAATGTCACATGGCCTTCCACTTCCCGCTGATGCCGCGCATCTTCATGGCCGTCCGCAGGGAGAGCCGCTACCCCATCTCCGAGATCCTCGCCCAGACGCCGAAGATCCCGGAGAACTGCCAGTGGGGCATCTTCCTCCGCAACCACGACGAGCTGACGCTCGAGATGGTCACGGACGAGGAACGCGACTACATGTACGCCGAGTACGCCAAGGACCCCCGCATGCGGGCCAACGTCGGCATCCGCCGCCGCCTGGCGCCGCTGCTGGAGAACGACCGCAACCAGATCGAGCTGTTCACCGCACTGCTGTTGTCGCTGCCCGGCTCGCCGGTGCTCTATTACGGCGACGAGATCGGCATGGGCGACAACATCTGGCTCGGTGACCGCGACGGCGTGCGTACCCCCATGCAGTGGGACCCCGACCGCAACGCCGGCTTCTCCGACTGCGATCCCGGGCGGCTCTACCTGCCCGTGATCATGGACCCGATCTACGGCTACCAGGCCATCAACGTCGAGGCCCAGCAGAAGAACGCCGGCTCGCTGCTGCAGTGGACCAAGCGCATGATCGAGATCCGCAAGCGGCACCCGGTGTTCGGCCTGGGCGAGTACACCGAGCTCAACTCCTCCAACCCGAGTGTCCTGGCCTTCGTCAGGGAGCTGGGCGACGACCGGATGCTCTGCGTGAACAACCTGTCACGCTTCCCGCAGCCGGTCGAGCTCGACCTGCGCAGGTTCGTCGGCGTCTCCCCCGTGGAAACCATGGGAGGCGTGCCATTTCCGGCAATTGGCGAACTACCGTATCTTTTGACGCTTCCTGGGCATGGGTTCTATTGGTTCACTCTCCCGCCGGCCATCATCCAGGAGGAGTAGGACGTGCAGACTGAGCTCCTTGCCGCATGGATCAGCCGTCAACGTTGGTTCGGCGGCAAGGGGCGCCCGATCGACGAGCTGTCGATCGACTCGGACGTCGAGCTGACGCCCGGACTCAGACACCTGATCGTCGCCGTCTGGCAGGAGGGCTCGCGCGAGCGCTACCAGCTCCTGCTGGGCGAGCGGCGCGACCTGCCCGACCGCCTCACCCACGCCCGGATCACCACGATCGACGGCGTCCACCTGTACGACGCCCTCCACGACCCCGAGCGCACCGCCTGGCTCCTGGAGGGCATGGCCCGCGACGAGACCCGCAGCGGCCTGCGCATGCGGCACGCTCCGGAGGTCACGATCGACACCTCGCCGCGCAGCCTCGTGCTCGGGGCCGAGCAGTCCAACACCTCGCTCGTGTACGGCGACGCCTACATCCTCAAGCTCTTCCGCCGCCTCATCCCCGGCGTGAACCCGGAGCTGGAGATCGTCACGGCCCTGGCGGCCAGGAACGCGCCGCACATCGCGCAGCCGTACGGCTGGATCGAGGCCGACCTGGACGGCACCGACACCACGCTGGGGATCATGCAGGAGTTCCTGTCGAACGCCAGCGACGGCTGGGACCTGGCCCTGACCAGCGTCCGCGACCTGTACGCCAGCCCGCCCGAGGTCACCGCCGCCGAGGCGGGCGGCGACTTCGCGGGCGAGGCGCGGCGCCTCGGCGTGGCCACCGCCCGGGTCCACGCGGAGCTGGCCGAGGCCTTCCCCACCGACATGATCGAGACGCCCGAGGTCAAGCGCATGGCCGAGACCTTCAGGCGGCGGCTGGGGCGGGCGGTGGCCGAGGTGCCCGAGCTGCGCCCGTACGTGAGCGCCCTGGAATCGGCCTATCACGAGGTGGAGCTGATCACCAACGCGGTGCCCGTGCAGCGGGTTCACGGCGACTACCACCTGGGCCAGGTCATGCGCACGCCCAGGGACTGGGTGATCCTGGACTTCGAGGGCGAGCCGGGGCAGCCGCTGGCCGAGCGGCGGGCGCTGTCGTCGCCGCTGCGGGACGTGGCGGGCATGCTGCGCTCCTTCGACTACGCCGCCCGCCACCTGCTCGCCGGCCGCCAGGACAGCGCCGCCCTGGAGGCCCGCGCCCAGGAGTGGGCCGACCACAACCGGAAGGCGTTCCTGGAGGGGTACGCCGAGGGGGGCGGGGTGATCGACCGGGCGGACGCGGCGCTGCTGCGGGCGTTCGAGCTGTCGAAGGCGGTGTACGAGGTGGTCTACGAGGCCAGGAACCGCCCCGCCTGGCTGCCCATCCCGCTGGCCGCCTTCCGCCCCCGCTAGCCCGCGGGCCCTGTTAGTCCTCCAGCTCCAGCACCAGGCCGGACAGGCCCTCGTGGCCGAGGCCCTTGGCCACCCGCCGCTCGATGAGCGCCTTCACCGGCAGCAGCAGGTCCAGCCGGACGCCCTGCTCGGTGAACGCGCGCTCCAGGTTCTCCATGCCCGCCCGGTTGACCTCCAGGTTGGAGACCTCGGTGCGGTGGTCGCCCGCCTCAAGGGCCTGCGCCCACGCGGGCTGGAGGGTGGCCATCGCGTTGAGCCACGGGACGAGGAGATCCGTGGTGAACTCGGTCAACGGGAACTTGGCGGAGCGGACCAGGGCCAGCGCCTCCAGGGCGCCGACGAACTGGCCGTACATGCCGGTCAGCATGGCCAGGTCGAGCAGCGGCGCCATCCCGGGGTCCTCGCCCACGTAGCGGGGCTCGGCCAGGGCGGCCAGCGCCTGCTCGTGCCGGTCGAAGGCGGCCCGCTCGCCGCTGTAGAGGATCAGCGCGCCGGGCCCGGCGATCATCTGCGGGACGGCCATGATGCCGCCGTCCAGGTACTCCGCGCCCTGCTCGATCGCCCAGGACGCGCTCTCCCTGGCCTCGGACGGGCGCCCGGTGGTGAGGTTGGCCAGCACCCGGCCGCGCAGCGGGACGCCGTCCAGGACCTCGCGGACGGACGCGTAGTCCAGCAGGCAGGCGATCACCAGCGGGCTCGCCGCGACCGCCTCGGCCGGGGTGGCAGCGAGGGTGGCGCCCCTGGCGACGAGAGGATCGGCCTTGGCCGGGGTGCGGTTCCAGACGGTGACCCGGTGGCCGGCGGCCAGGAGGGCGCCGGCGAGCGCGGAGCCCATGAGACCGAGCCCGAGTACGGAGATATTTTCTGACATTTGGGCGTTCTCCCTTTCTGGTGGACGCCTCCCAGCCTGCTGGGGTGCGGTTATGGTCGGGTTCTGGATTGGTTATGGGGGGCTGATGAGGTTCGGGGTGCTGGGGCCGGTCGCCGTGTGGACGCCGGACGGGGAGCCGGTCCGGGTGCCGGAGGCCAAGGTCCGCGCCCTGCTCGCCGCCCTGCTGATCGACGCCGGGCGGACGGTCTCCGCGGACCGGCTCGTCGAGAACCTGTGGGGCGAGCGGCCGCCCGCCGACGCCCCGGCCGCGCTGCGGGTGAAGGTGTCCCAGCTCCGCAGGGCGCTCGGGGACCGGGAGCTGGTGGCGTACCGGGCGCCGGGATACGTGCTGCGCGTGGCGCCGGACGCGGTGGACGCGGGCCGTTTCGAGGCGTTGCTGGGGCGGGCTCGGGCGGTGGGGTCGGCGGTGGAGCGGGTGGGGGTGTTGCGGGAGGCGTTGGGGTTGTG
>NZ_JBFAHK010000043.1:0-39073 GCF_040802095.1 Nonomuraea sp. NPDC050783 | reverse complement strand
TTCGACCCGTTCTTCACCGAGATCCAGCGCGTCTACGACGATCTCGGCGAGGGCCGGTCGGCGGCCGCGGAACCGGTGGTGGAGCGAGGGTCAGAGGGGACAGGGCGAGCAGAAGTACGGCTCGATGCGCAGGTGGAGCACGTAGTGCCAGCCCTCGGTCTTCTTCTCGAACGTGCGGATCTCGTACCGGCTCAACGGGTTGACGGTGAACGTCTCGTCCATGAGGACGTCGTCACCCGAGATGTCGTCCTCCATGATCACCGCGCGGACCTGCCGGCCGTCCGCAGGGACGATCATGCTCTTGCTGGGGCCGCCGTAGACCAGGATCGTCTGTTCGAGGGGGCAGATGTACTGGTGCACGGTCCAGGCGCAGCCGAGCCTGCGGAGCGGGAAGTCCTCCTCCTTGGCCCCCCAGTCGGGGTCCGGCCACACCTTCTTGGTCGCCCAGAGGAAGGGCGCCCTGGGTGCCTTGATGTGGACCGAGACCTCGTCGACCGACTCCTCCTCGGTGTCGTGGGCGATCACGCCTTCCACGGAGATCGCCACGTGCGGGACCTCGTCCGACGTGACGGTCGCGGTTGCGGTGGCCGCCTGGGCGGCCGGCGCGGCGGGCAGGAGGGCCGCGCAGGCCGCGAGGGCGATGAGTAACCGGATGCCTCTCATGGGCTCAGCGTGCGAGGGCACTCTTGTGGATCACTGAGAACTGAGTGGGAACGCCCGCTCCCGCCGTCCGTGCTCGGGGGGCGCGTGCCCGTGCCGCCCAGCGGGAATCTGAGGGTGCCAGGCTGTCACGGTGATCGGCGATCTCCCGGCTGGGCTTGTCGCCGGCATCCCACCGCTGAGGACCACCTGCGGGCGCTCGCCGTCCTGGACTCCTGATGGGGCGGGTTCAAGGGCGGGGCGCGGGCCGCGGAACGAGCAGGACACCGCCGACATCCACTTCGTGGGCATCGAGCCGGCGCCGCAGGGCCAGGGGGCCGGCCCGGCCCTCCACCGAGCCTTCTTCGCGCTCGCCCGAGCGCAGGGCCGCCGGGACGTGTCCGTTAACGGACACGTCCGGAGGGTGGTTCGGAGCGGGAGTCGGGTAGGAACGGCCTCCCCCACTCTCTACGCGGAGGTACGTATGCTCGCCTGGGTCAAGCGACTCTCCGTCATCCCGCTCCTGGTGATCGTCGGCGCGTCCCTGCTCGCGTCTCCCGCGCAGGCTCTCAGCGGCTACACCTGCACCAGCGGCTCCCGCCACTTCATGGGCGACGTCGTGGGCTATGTCATCCTGGCCAGCGGCTGCGTTCCCGGAGGTTCCGGGATCACCATCCCGGAAGGCACGTTCTCCTGTGTGTACGTGAACTACACACCCGAGCTCGGCCTCCTCAACGGCCGAGGCTGCTGACCCTTCCGCCGATTCCGCGACTTCGGGTGCCCGAGCGGCGCGACATCAGCATCGGCAGCACAGCCATTCAGGCTGTCCGCCACGCTCGTGGTGTGATTGTTGTGGATCTTGCCCGTCGGGTTCGAGGCCGATCCGACCCTTCTGGATGAGTTTTGGCGTCCGGAGACGGGTGGCCTCAAGCGGTCGTGACGGAGCAATAACGCATCGTGACGGCGGAAGGCCCGGCGGCCCCGCTGCTGGGAAGGGGCCGCCGGGCGGGCCGCTGTCTTCCGGCGGGAGGTCGCCGGATCAGCGGTCTACCGGTGAGGAGTCACGGCCCTGGGGTGAGGAGCCGTTCGGATGGGGGCGGTCAGTCGTTGTTGTCGGTGACGCCCTTTCCCTCCTCCGTGCCGGTGTCGAGGGTGGGGCCATTGTCCTGCTTGTCCGTGGTTCCGCTGGTGTCGTGGTCAGCGGGCGGGATCGCGGGGGCGGACGTGGGCTCGCAGGGGGCGACCGTCCCCTTGACGATCTGCAGAGAGGTCGAGGACGGCGGGGCGGAGTCGCCGTCCTCGCTCTTCGTGACGGCCAGCACCAGCGTGGACCCCTCGGGGACGTCCCCCTCCTTGATCGTGAAGGCGATCCCGTCATCCGCCTTGCTGATGCTCGCGGCGAACTTCCCGTCCGCGGCCCCGTTCTCGCCGCGGGGCTGCTTGCAGGTCTGGCCTGCGGGCAGGTAGTCCACCACCGACTTGATCCCGGTCTCGGCCAGCTTGGCCTCCAGGCCGTCGGGGTCGACGAACGAGTTGATCTGTACGTTGACCGTGCCGTCCGAGCCCTTGGAGACCGCGTACGCCGCGCTGCCGGTCACGCCGGTCACCATCACCACTGCTGTGGCGGCCGCCGCGACCCCCGCCACCACGGCGGACAGTCCCACGATGCGCCGGGTGCGTCGTACGGGTGTCACAGTTGTCATGTGGCCTTCTGCCTTTCTCGTCGCGATCTCGTCCTTGAGTGCACTCAGAAGGCGATCTTCGAAGTTGGTCATATCCGTCCTTCCTGGTACACGGCCGATGGCGAGGCGACGTTCCCGAGGGCGCGCCGGGCGCGGTGCAGTCTGACACGTGCGGTCACGTGCCTGATGCCCAGAGCGTTGGCGGCCTCGGTGACGGTGAGCTGATCGATCGCGACGAGCTCCAGCACGGCGCGATCACCTTCGGGAAGGCCCTGCATGGCCTCCAAGGTGTTGCGCACCCGGCGCTCGGCGTCGATCCGCTCCTCCATCCTGGTGAGATCGTCGTCGTCCATCAGCCGGCGACCGGCGACGCGGCTGGTCGCCCGCGCCTCGATGGCCGCCTTGCGGTGCTGGGCGGATACGACGTTGCGTGCGATGCCGTAGAGCCAGGCGAGCTCGCTACCCCGGCCGGGCACGTAGGTGTGCGCCGAGTCAAGGGCCGCCAGGAAGATGTCCGCCGTCAGGTCGGCGGCGAGGTGAGGGTCGCTCACCCGCCGGACCACGAATCTCATGACGGCATCGACGTGGCGGCGATAGAAGGCCTCGAAGGCCGCGGGGTCGTCGTTGAGGCGCACTGGCCTCGCTCCCTTCGTCGTTCGCCCTTACACCTCTACTTGGATCGGGCGGCGAGAAGCGTTTCAGGCCCTATTCGACTACACCTCGGATCGAGGCCATCAGCGGCGACAGGGCCGGGCGCCGAGCGCGATCCGCTCCCCGCCGGCGGACGGCCGCCGGCCCGTCATCGCCCGATCGTCACGCAGGCGGACGTCTCCGCCGGTCTCAGCACGGCTGAGGTGACCACGTTCATCCGCGATCCGTCGTCGAACGTCGGCACCCGCTCGGGCAGCTCCCCCGCGATGCCCGCGATGCCCGCGTAGACGTCGCGGACGAACGCGTTAAGGCGTCCTGGTAGCCCATCGGGTGCCCGGCGGGGGCGTCCTGCGGCGCAGCACCGACCTCGCCGCTCAGGGCCTGGAGATCCGCACCGCGTCGATGGACCACATGGGAGGGCGTCACAGGGGCGGTGCTGCTCGCCATCGAGCACCTCTTCAGCCCCGCGACCCTCACCCGATGGATCGCGGACGGCTCGCCGCTCGGCCACGCCGCCGAACTCCAACGCTTGTCGAACGCCTTCGCCTGAGCGCCACCGATCCCGGGGCTCCGCTCGGGCCCGGCTGCCCCGTTGGTCCGGGAGCACGTCAACCCTGGCTCGTAGCCGGGTTGCTGCTCGCACGGGCTGCCGGGAGTGACGTTGGCTGGGCCCTCGGCGCGGCGCCGCGGTCGTACGAGCGGGGGCCGGCGCCTGGGTGGGCACGTCGATCTCGATGTCGGTCAGGATCTCGTCGAAGCAGTGGTGGCGCACGTATGGGTGGCCTGTCCGGCTGCGTGCCGTGCCCGAGCAGGTATCGCCACAGCGCGGTCGGCCCGTCCGCTGGACAGTGCTGGAGCTGGGCCACGGCGACGGAGTGCCGTACGCGGACGACAGGCTGGGCGGCGAGTTCATCGTGGTGCGGGGCTCAGCGGGGGAAGGTGACGTTGACGAACGTGCCGGTGATCGCGGCGGCGTGGTGGGAGCCAGAGACGTGGCGGTCACCTCGCACCGGCGCACCGGACGTCAAGGATCGATGTCCGGCTGGTACGCCATGACGTCGAGGAAGCGGCGCAGGACAGGCAGGTCGTTCCGGGCGCGCCACAGGACTGTGGAGGTGATCCGGGGGCTCGGGCCGGCCAGAGGGACGAAGGCGACATCTTGTCCGCGAAGCGCCTGGGCCGAAGCCGGTACCAGTGTCACTCCCAGCCCTGCCGCGACGAACATGAGCTGGGTGGAGATCTCGCGGGCGTGATGGGTGATCCGCGGCGCGAACCCCGCGAGCTCGCACGTGCTGATCATCGTCTCGTGCCACTCCGTGCAGAGCTCCGGCGCGAGCATGACGAAGTCCTCCTGCGCGAGCCGTGCGAGCTCGATCTCTGGATCCCGCGACAGAGGATGCCCGGCGGGTAGCGCAGCCACGAAGTGCTCGGCCGAAAGCTCATGGACGGCGATGTCGGGGCCGAGGCAGGTGATCTCCCCGAGCCTCGCCACGAAGGTGACGTCGACCACGTCGTCGTGCAAAGGTGCGGCCAGCGACCCGAGCGGCAGCTCTCTGAGCTCGACCTGCACCTCCGGATGGCGGCGCTGGAAGTCCGCCAGGATGGCCAGGAACAGTTTCGACGACGTGGTGGGCACGTAGCCCCCACGCAGCCGGCCCAGCTCGCCGCGCCCGGCCCGGCGGGCGACCGTGCGGGCGATCTCCGCTTGTGCGAGGGTGCGTCTGGCCTCGACCAGGAATGCCCGGCCCGCCTCGCTGAGCCGCGTACGGCGCCGCTCGCGGATGAGCAGGTCCACGCCGAGCGAGCTCTCGAGCCGCTGGATCTGCTGGGAGAGGGCGGGCTGAGCGATGTGCAGCCGGGCGGCGGCCCGCCCGAAGTGCAGCTCCTCGGCGACGGCGACGAAGCCTTCGAGGTGGCGCAGGTCAAAGCTCATACGACGAACTTATCAAGTCATCATCATTCAGTCTTTGAACCGATGATCTCCGGCTCCCTATCGTCATCGCCATGAATGCACAGCTTTCACGTCTCGGCGGCAAAGTGGCCGTCGTCACCGGCTCCACCTCGGGGATCGGTGAGGCGATCGCACGCGCGTTCGCCCGGGAAGGTGCCATGGTCGTCCTGACGGGCCGGCGCGCGGATCTCGGTGAGCGGGTCATGAAAGGGGTCATCGACGACGGCGGGCAGGCCGCCTTCGTGCCCGGCGACCTGACGCTGCCGGAGACGCGCCAGGCCGTGGTGTCGGCGGCCGTGAAAAGGTTCGGCGGCCTCGACATCCTCGTCAACAACGCCGCGATCGCCAGTTTCGCCATGACCGACGAGGTCGGCGAGGACGACTTCGACCGCATGGTGACCCTCAACTACAAGGCCGCCTACTTCATGACCCAGGCGGCCCTGCCCCACCTCCTGAGCGGCCGCCGTAGCAGGATCGTCAACATCGGCACGTTGGGCGCCGTCAAGAGCTGGCCGGGCGCGTCGGTGTACAACTCCTCCAAGGCCGCGCTGGAGAGCCTGACCAGGACATGGGCGACCGAGTACGGACCGCGCGGCGTGTGCGTCAACATGATCAGCCCCGGGATGGTGGTGGACGCGCCGATGTCACAGCCCGTTCTGGCACAGCTCGACGTCGACACGCAGGTCCTGCCCAATGTTCCCGCCCGCCGGCTCTGCACGACGGACGACATCGCGGCGGCGGCCCTCTTCCTGGCCTGCGCCGATGCCGACTACCTGCACGGCGTTCGCCTCCCTCTCGACGGTGGGCTGACAGCATGACCATCGGCCCCGGCCCCGGCCCCGGCCGGCGAGCCGGCTCAGCCGAGCGACGCGGCGCACTCGTGCTGTCCCTGTTGTGCGCCGTGCAGTTCATGGTCATCCTCGACACCACCATCGCCAACGTGGCGCTGCCCTCCATCGGCCGCGAGTTCGCCCTGGCCGAAGGCGACATGCAGTATGTGATCACGCTCTACGCGGTCACCTTCGGCGGGTTCCTCGTCCTGTCCGGGCGACTCGGCGACCTGCTCGGCCGGCGCAGGTTGTTCACCGGCGGCACGGTACTGTTCGTGGCATCGTCGGCGGGATGCGGGCTGGCGGCACGAGTGGAGATCCTCCTGGTGGCGCGGACACTCCAGGGTCTGGGCGCGGCGCTCATCTCCGCCACCGCACTGAGCCTGCTGCTGGTCATCCACGCCGAGGGCACCGGCCGCAACCGGGCCTTGGGCATCTGGAGCGGGCTCGGCGCCTCAGGAGCCGGAGCCGGCCTCATCCTCGGCGGCGTGCTGACCGACACCCTCGGCTGGCGCGCGGTCTTCCTGGTCAACGTGCCGATCGGCGCGGTCGCGCTGCTCCTGACCGGAGTCCTGCCACGCGACGGGCAGGTGACGTGGGACCGTACGAAGCTCGACTTGCCCGGAGCGGTGACCATCACCGCCGGGATCGGTCTCCTGATCCACGGCCTCGGCCTCGGCCGGCAGACCGGCTTCAGCGCGCCGGCGACCATGAGCGTACTGGCAGCGGTGGTGCTGCTGACTGCCTTCGTCCTGATCCAACGCCGCTCGGCGAGCCCGCTGGTCCCGTTGCGGATCGCCGGACGCGGCCCGGTCGCCGGCGCCAACCTGGCCATCATCTGCCTGACCGCCGTGATGGGCGGCCAAGGGTTCTTCCTGATCCTGTACATGCAGGGCGTACTCGGCTACTCGTCCCTGCAGACGGGGCTGGCGGTCCTGCCCTCCGCCATGATGGCGGTCATCGGCAGCACGCTGGCCTCCAGGGTGACCGCGAAGGTGCCGCCGTGGCTCGTCGCCGTCGCTGGGCTGGCCATGGTGGCCGCCGGCGAACTCCTGCTCGCCAGGATCACGGTGCACGGCACGTACCTGACTGATCTTCTGCCGGGATACCTGCTGTTCGGCCTCGGTCTCGCCGCGGCCTTCGTCGGGGCCAGCATCGTGGGCAGTAACGGCGCCTCGGCGGAGGAGCACGGAGTGGTGTCGGGGTTGCTGAACACCTCTCAGCAGGTCGGCATCGCACTTGGCGTGTCCACGCTCGTCACCCTGGCCGTGGCCCACACCGGAGCCCAGGACGATCCCGCGGCGACCGCCGCCCTGGTGGCCGGTTACCGCTTCGGCTTGCTTGCCAGCGCGGTCCTGGCCGCCGCCGGCGGCCTTGCCCTGCTCCTGCTGGGCAAGGGCACGAAGGCAGATGCCGGAGAGCTCCGCGACGGGTGCACCTCGGCCGCATAGCCGTGTCTCCTGCCCTGGGAAACGACTGGCAAGGCGGCAACTGGTCGATGGACGGGTTCGCGCGTCCATCGCCGGTGCCACGATCGCCAAGCAGCAGCACGGCGCGGTGACCCTGCCGGGCACATGCGTTCTCCGCGGTTCGACGGCGCGCGATCCACCTGCCGGGCCGCGGAGAGCACCTCCACGACGAGAAGCCCGACGCCTTCTCCGGCCCGGCCGGTGACGCCTGGTACTGCTTGGCCAGAGCGGCCGTCGTCGGGAAACGCGACCTGGCCAAGGGCACAATCGTGGCGCTCAGCGATTCCGTTCGGACCATGTGCCCGAGGCGTGCGTGTGATCGGAGCCACCAGCACCCCGTTCAGGGTCCACGCCCGGCTCGGGACGACACTCCCCGCTGACGACTCGGGGGATCACCTTCACCCCGGGAACGCGGGAATGACTGCCATCGCCGCACCGTCGGCCTGAAGCGCGGCGCCGGGATCGCTTGGATCTGTCCAGTGAGCTCTTTCATCCTGGGCAACGGGCCGTCTTCGACGCGTTGGAGGACGAGGATGGCCAGCGCGCCAGCACCTCGTCCACGCCCCCCTCGACCAGAGCGGGCGGGAAAAACGAACAGGCTGCGCGGACGTAATGTGAAGATGCTCGTATGAGACGAACGACCACCGGCGGCCCGGTCTTACGCCGGACAGTGGTGCTCCTGGCCGGCGCACTCCTCCTCGCGGGGCTCTTCTGGCTCAGGCCCGGCGAGGACGACCGGTTCGCCCGCTCGGCTCCCCAGATGGAGGCCGTCGCCCGCACATTGGGGAAGGACCAGGTGCTCAAGCGCCAGACAATCGGCGTCCTCACGTTCGATGCGGTCTACTGGGACGGCGACGCGGTCGTCTTCCCCCTCACCAACAGCCACCTCGCGTACATATGGAGCCCTGGCAGAAGGCCGGGCGACACATCGCGCCTGCGGGGCCCGTGGTACACCCTGTGGAGCGACCCCCACTGAGCCCCTTCATCCTGAGTAGCGGCCTTCTTCGATGAGCTGCAGGACGAGGATGGCCTGCACGAGCGTGGTGGCGCGGTGCGGGCAGCAGCGCAGCCGGGACAGGACCTTCCAGGTCTTCAGGGTGGCGACGGCGCGTTCCCCGCAGGCGCGGATGCGGGCGTGCGTGCGGTTGACCGAGCGCTGATGGCGCGACAGCGGCGGCCGCAGCCGATGACCTTTGAACGGCGTGCGGATGCTGCCGCCCGCGCCTTGATAGCCCTTGTCGGCGAAGGTCTTCACCCTTGCGGCGGTCAGGTCATGCGTGGCACCGGCCAGTGCAGGTGAGGCCCACATCAGCCGACCGGCTGGATCGGCCAGGATCTGCACGTTCACGCCGTGGCGTCGGTGTTTACCGGAGTAGTACGCTGCCGACCTGCGCGATCAGGTTGGAGAAGCCTCAGTGATCAGGTCCGGATGTGGCCGGTGCCTGTGCCGGGAGGATGCCAGACTGCCCGGTATGAGCTCTGAGCAGAACCGCGAGCTGGTGAAGCGGGCATGGCGATCGTTCGCGACCCGGGACAAGGAGTTGATCGCGAGCTTCTTCGCCCAGGACGCGGAATGGCTGGCCCCTCCGGCGAACGCGACCGCCGTGGCCCTCGGCGGGACGCACCACATGGTGGGCAGGGAGGCCGTCGTCCACTTCCTCACCGTCGACTTCCCGCGCATGTTCGTCGCCGATGTGGCGGTGGATTTCCGCGGGTTCTACGCCGACGGCGAGGTGGTCGTGGTGGAGGAGACCATGCAAGCCACGCTGGCGGACGGCAACGCCTACCGCAACGACTACTGCTTCGTCTTCGAGCTGCGGGACGGGTCGATCCATCGGGTGCGCGAGTACACGGACACCGCCAGGGGGCATCGCATGGTGTTCGGGGACGCGGGAGGCGAGCGAACCGACGACCACTGAGCCCTTCCCTCTTGGGCGACGGCCCTCCTCGACGAGGCGCGGGACGACGAGGGCCTGGACGATCGCGGTCGCGCGGCGTCAGCAGCCGCGCAGCTTGGTCAGTACCTTCCAGGTCTTCAACGTCGGGACGGCGCGCTCGCCGGTGGCCCGGATGCGGACATTCGGCACGATGACCACAGCCGTCGGCGCGTGCGTCACCAAAGTCTCCGGCATCGACAAGGCCGACCCCACGTGGTGAAGCAGGAAGACATCGACTTCCTCGCCCAGATGATCGCCGCGATTCCCGCCCTCTCCGCATGCCCCGGTCCTTCTGCCGTCCCCCGCGCGGTGATCTCAACCCCGGTATGCGTCGCGCGGCACAACGATAAGGAGACCGGACTGGATGCTTGTCGTGCGGGCGGGCGCGTAATTCCGCGACGCCGCCTTCGTCGGTGGACCATATCGGTCAGCGCAGTTCGGATGGCGGCCCGGTTTGCTCCATGCGCACGGGCGAGGGCCGCGATCGAAGTGCCGTGGTCGGGGAACGCCGAACGCGCCTCTTCAAGCTGGGCGCCGGCCAGCGCGGGCGGCCGGTCGCGGTAGCGGCCTTCGGCTTCGGCGGCGGCGATCCCTTCGACGGTCAGCTCGTTCTGGATGTCGCGCTGGAACTGGCCCACCGCAGTGATCACGTTGATGAGCAGCGCGGTCGTGGCGTCGTTGGCGGCGAGGTCGTGGAAGTTCGACAGCGGGCCCGACAGGACGCGCAGGGCGACACCGCGGGCCTGGCACCAATCGCGCACGGCGTGGACGTCGATCAGATCGCGGCACAGCCGGAACAGCTCCGAGACCGTCAGGACGTCGCCGGGGTGTGCGGCGGCGGCGTCGTGGCACCCAGGAAGCGTGCACGCCGGTCGGGGATCACGAGCAGGACGGCGGCGATACCCTCCAGGGCGCCGACCACGAAGCGCATCCAGGACGGGTAACCCCACTCGACGAACTTCACGGCGTACGCGGGGCTGAATATCGTGTCGCCCGGCCAGTACTTGGTCACGGCGCCCAGCGCGAACTGAAGGGCCAGGAACCAATACAGACCAGTCTTTAGATGTTTCGACATATACCGTCTCTTCCGGAGGTAGGGCAGGGTCGGACCTCCGCCGGCGACTGCATGGCCGACGGAGTCTTGTTTCGGGTTCAGCCCCGCAGGGCGGCGATGGCTTTCTCGATGCGCCGCCGGCGCGTCTCGGCTTTCTTCGCGCTCTCTACGGCGCGCAGGTGCTCACGCTTGCGGCTGCCGGTGAGACGGTCGAAGGCGGTGCGGGCGGCCGGGTCGTCGTCCCGGGCCAGGGCGAAGTCCGGGGGCTCGGCGACGACGCGCGGCTGGGTGTCGAGCTCGAGCTCGACCTCGTCGCCGATCGCGACACCCGCGGCCCGCGCCGCGCCGTCCCGGGCGGCTGTGAGGCAAGAGATCGCGGCTACTCGGCGTAGGGCTGGTCGGTTCCCTGGGCGCTGTAGCCGAGGCTCCAGATGTAGCCGTCCGGGTCGGCGAAGGTGCCGCCGTACCCGCCCCACGGCAGAGCACCCGCGGGCTTGAGGATCGTGGCGCCGGCCTTCTGGGCCTCTGCCATGATCTCCTCGACCCGCGCCTCACTGCGGACGACGTAGGTCAGAACCAGCCCGCTGAAGCCGCTGCCTTCCGGGTCCGTGCCCATCTGGTCGGCCAGACCCTCGCGACCGTAGAAGCCGACCGGCGAGGCGCCGTCCGATTCGAAGAACACCGAGATGCCGTAGTCGTTCTTGATCTTCCAGCCGAGCCCCTCGGTGTAGAACCGCTTGGCCCGGTCCATGTCCCGGACGCCGAGGAGGATCGAGCTGACGTGCGCTTTCATGCCTTGCTCCTTGCACTTCAGATGTGTACGCGCCCGACATCCGGGCCAGGGCCCGGCTGTCACATCGGCGCGTGTTCGCCGGTCAATCGGTATGACAGGACCGGATGGAGGAATGTGACCGATGGTTGAGCAGGACTGGGTGAGCGAACGGTTCGCCGAGCACCAGAGCCGCTTGCACGCGGTGGCCTACCGGATGCTCGGCTCACCCAGCGAGGCCGAGGACGCGGTGCAGGAGACCTGGCTGCGGGTCAGCCGCGCCGACACCGGCCAGGTGGAGAACCCGGCCGGGTGGCTGACCACCGTCGTCGCCAGGGTCTGCCTGAACATGCTCGAGGCGCGCCGGGCCCGGCGTGAGGACTCGGCCGGGGCGCTGCCGCCCGAGCCGACCGCACCGCGGCCCGGCACCCACCTGGCCGGCCAGGCCACCCCCGAGGACGAGACACTGCTGGCCGATTCGGTCGGTGTCGCGCTGATGGTGGTGCTGGACACGCTGGCTCCCGCCGAACGGCTCGCGTTCGTCCTGCACGACGTCTTCGCCGTGTCGTTCGCCGAGATCGGCGCCATCATCGACCGCTCCCCGGCGGCGGCCCGGCAACTCGCCAGCCGGGCCCGGCGCCGGGTGCAAGGAACGGCCGACGCCTGCGATGCCGCGCGTTCGGCGAAGCGGGAAATCGTCGAGGCATTCCTCGCCGCGGCCCGAGGCGGAGACTTCACCGCCCTGGTCGAACTGCTCGATCCGGAAGCCGTGGCCATCGAGATCCGCGGCGCCGAAGCGGTGGCGGCCTTCTTCGCCGGACGGGCTCAGGCCGCCCGGCTCGCCCTGGTCGACGGCGTCCCGGCGGCCGTCTGGTCACACCGCGGCCGGCCGAAAGCCGTCATCACCTTCGCCATCCACGACGAGAAGATCACCCGAATCGCCATCGACACCGACCCGGACCGGCTCCACGACCTCGACATCGTCTACCTCTCCGCCGGCGACAAGGAGCGGCGTTGACCGGCACGGACCTCAAACTCTCCTCCTGCGCCATCGCCGTCCACGACCTCGACGAGGCGCTCGCCTTCTATCGCGACGTACTCGGCTTCGAGGTACGCGACGACCTCGGATCCGACGGAACGCGGCGGGTGAGCGTCCGCCCGCCGGCGCAGCCGGACGTGCGGATCGTCCTTCAAGCGCCCTGCACAGACCCGGGAGTCCCACCGGCCGGCCGGCAATCAATCGAGGACCTGATGACCAACGGCCTCCTGGGCTGTCTCGGCTTCCTGACCGACGACTGCGACGCCACCTTCGAGCACATCGAGGCCGCGGGCGCCGAAGTGATGCAAGAACCGATCAACCAGCCCGACGGCGTCCGCGACTGCGCCTTCCTCGATCCCTCCGGCAACATGCTGCGATTCACCCAGCCGCGGCAGGCAGGTCTCGCACTCGCGTCGAGGCAGGCACACGCCGCGAGGGGCCACCAGGCACCCTGAACGCGGCCGCTCCGCGGCAAAGCCTGGAATCTCCACGCCCTCCTCCTCCCCCGCGTCCTCGTCCTCGGGCAGCTCGGGGATCTCGCCGAGCTGGCGCAAGCCGTCGGCCGGGGCGGAGGAGGCGATGGCATAGCGGCCCAAGACGTTGAGATGGGCGTGACCCAGCGGGCTGAGCCGGGCAGCGTCCTCGTCCTTGACCGGGATACCCTGGGCGCGCAGCAGGGCGACGGCGGCCGACAGGTACCTGGAGTTCCACAGCGCGACCGCATTGACGACGAGACCCAACGCAGCTAGTTGATCTTCCTGGCCCTCCTGATACGCCTTCCGGATTTGGCCGTTGCCACCGTGGCAGATCGTGCGGGCCAGCCGGTGCCGCGATTCCTGCACGGTGAGCTGCTTGTTGAGCTTGCGCCGGTAGGTGCCGTCGATCGGATCCAGGATCGACAGCAGATGCAGGGTCTTGTCGATGCGGCCGTACTCGGCGAACGCTTGCCCCAGCGGGGTCGGACGCCCCCCTCGGGCGAAAGGGTGTCGTGGACGTACAGTGAATCGCGTGGCGTGCCCGGCACGACCACCTGCCCGATCCCCATCACTTGATCATTGGCTGCGTTCAGAAGGGTGAGGCCGCGTTTGTAGCCGAGGTACTTCGGCGAGGGGGCGGCGTTGATCGTCTGGACCGGGACGACGAAACGCAGCCCGTCGACCGAGGCCAGCAGCCCGCCGCCCCACAGCTTCACGATCGGTACGCCGCGCTGGGCCTTGATGAGGATCGCGTTGGCGGCGGCGTGGGTCTCGGCGCGCACGTCGTTCTGATCGACGTGCGAGAGCCTGCCGCGGGTCAGTGCCTCGTCCCCGTCCTTGATCACCGCATCTCACACCGGCTGAGCGCCGTCCGCGACGCGGACCTCATCGCAGTGCTGCACAACGGGATCATCACCGAACAAGGAACACACGCTGAGCTGCTGTCGGCAGGAGGCTCCTGCGCCCACCTGTTCACCCTGCAGGCCGCCGGCTACAAGGCCGTCGCTCCCGGAGGCCGGCACACGACCTAGGACGTCCTGAAGATCTTGATGGACGGGTCGGCATGAGCTGGGCTGCACAGGATCCCCGCTCTTGTGGGATCGGACAAGCCGCGCCGGTCCGAGTTGTCCGATCCGCCGAGTACGGCGGCGGGGTCGCCTTCTAACCTCGGCGGCATGAGGTCGCCGGAAAGCGTACAGAGCTGGCTCGACGAGCACTTCGCGCGGATCGTGGCCGAGCGCGGGGTGCCGGGCGCGTCGGTCGCCGTCCTGACCCAGGGCCAGGTGCTCACCGCCGCCGAGGGCGTCCTGAGCAGGGCCACCGGCGTCGAGGCGACCACCGACTCGGTCTTCCAGATCGGCTCGATCACCAAGCTGTGGACCAGCGCGCTGGTCATGCAGCTGGTGGACGAGGGCCTGGTGGACCTGGACGCGCCGGTGCGGGCGTACCTGCCGGAGTTCCGCGTCGGGGACGAGGCCGCGTCCGCCGTGATCACCACCCGGCAGCTGCTGTGCCACGTCGCGGGCTTCGAGGGCGACATCTTCACCGACACCGGCCGCGGCGAGGACGCGATCGAGAAGTACCTGGCCGCGATCCACGACATCCCGCAGCTCTTCCCGCCGGGAGAGGTGTTCTCCTACAACAACACCGGCTTCGTGGTGCTCGGCCGCCTGGTCGAGGTGCTGCGCGGCAAGCCGTTCGACGAGGTGCTGACCGAGCGATTGGTGGCGCCGCTCGGGCTCACGCACGTGGCGCCGAGCCCGTACGAGGCGATCCTGCACCGCGCCGCCGTCGGCCACGTGCCGGGCGAGGACGGCGCGACGGTGCCGGCGCCGGCCTGGGCCCTCGCCCGCTCGAACGCCCCGGCGGGCTCGATGCTCGCCATGACCCCGCGCGACCTGCTCGCCTTCGTCGCCGTGCACCTGGCCGGCGGGGCCGCGCCCGACGGCGCCCGCGTGCTGCGGCCCGGCACCGTGGCCGACATGTGGCGGCCGCAGGTGAGGCTGCCCCGGCTCACCGCCATGGGCAGCGCGTGGGGGCTCGGCTGGGAGATCGAGGAGCACGGCGGGCACACCGTCGTCGGCCACGACGGCGGGACCATCGGCCAGGCGGCCTTCTTGCGGGTCGCGCCCGGTCACGGCGTCGCGGTCGCGCTGCTGACCAACGGCGGCGACGTCTTCGGCATCTTCACCGACGTGCTGGCGTACCTGTTCGAGCAGCTCACCGGCATCGCCCTGCCGGGCCGCCCGGTGCCGCCGGCCGCGCCCCGGCAGATCGACCCGGCCCCCTACCTCGGCCGCTACTCCGACACGATCTACGACATCACCGTCAGCCAGGACGACGACGGCACGATCTGGCTCGACCGGGTGCCCAAGGACGTCATCGCCGAGATCGGCGAGAAACCGACGCGCACCCGGCTCGTGGCCTTCGAGGGCGACTCGCTGATCTCGCTCGACCCGACCCGCGGTGTCCACCAGGTCTTCGCCTTCATCGGCCGCGACGAGGCGGGCCGCGCGAAGTATCTCCATTACGGCCGCGTGGTGGCCCGCGCCTGAGATCTCCCGCTCACACCCTCCGGAATGAGGACCCGCATGACCCCCACCCGCACGAGGGCCCTCGCGGCGCTCGCCCTGACGCTGGCCGGCTCGGCCGGCCTGGCTGCCTGCGGCGGCGACGCGCCCGGCTCCGCCGCGCCGGGCGGCTCCGCCGCCTACGCCGGCGGCCGGACGTTCACCCTCAACCTGGCCTCGGACCCGGGCGCCCTGGACCCGCAGGGGTCGGCGACGAGCGCCCTGTTCGGGCTGACGCAGTTCGCCTACGACAACCTGGTGGCCGTCGCCAAGGACGGGACCATCCTGCCGCAGCTGGCGGCGTCGTGGACGGTCGAGGGCACGAAGGTCACCCTCCAGCTCAAGGACGGGATCACCTGCGCCGACGGCAAGCCGTTCACGGCGCAGACGGTGGTCGACAACATCACGTACGTGGTGAATCCGGACAACAAGAGCCCGTTCCTGGGGGTCTTCGTCCCGGCCGGGACGACCGCCTCCGCCTCGGGCTCCACGGTGACCCTCAAGCTCGCCGCGCCGGCCCCGTTCGTGCTGACCGCGCTGGCCAACCTGCCGATGGTGTGCGACGCCGGCCTGAAGGACCGCTCCACCCTCAAGGCCAGGACGAACGGCACCGGCCCGTACGTCCTCACCGAGGCGGTCCCCTCGACGCGGTACACCTACGAGCTGCGCAAGGGATACACGTGGGGTCCCGGCGGCGTCACCACGGCCGAGGCGGGCCTGCCGGCCAAGGTCGTCGTCAAGATCGTCCCGAACGAGACCACGTCCGCCAACGAGCTGCTGGCCGGCACCATCAACGCCGTCCAGATCACCGGCCCCGACGCCGACCGCCTGGCCAAGGCGGGCCTGGAGTCCGTGGGCCAGCAGGCGCTGACCGGCGAGCAGTGGTACAACCAGGGTGAGGGGCACGTCACCGCCGACCCGGCCGTGCGCCTGGCGCTCACCCAGGCGCTCGACCTCAAGCAGCTCCAGGTCGCGCTGACCTCCGGCAAGGGGGTGCCGCCGACCCAGCTCGCCGCCATGGACCCGCTCGGCTGCACCGGCGACGCGGTCACCGGCCACCTGCCGTCCTTCGACGTCGCCGCCGCCGGGGCCGCGCTCGACGCGGCCGGCTGGGCGAAGGGCCCGGACGGCATCCGCGTCAAGGACGGCAAGAAGCTCTCGCTCACCCTTCTCTACCCGAACTCGCTCGGCACCGGCGGCGGAGCCGCCGCCGAGCTCGCGGTCGCCGCGTGGAAGGCGGTCGGGGCCGAGGTCACGGCCAAGCAGCAGACCCAGACCGAGGCGTCCGGGGCGGTCTTCGGCACCGGCGCCTGGGACATCGTCTGGATGCCGCTCAACGTCAGCACCCCCGACCAGGTCATGCCGTTCGTCTCCGGCACCGCCGCCCCGAAGGGCACGAACTTCGCCCACATCGACAACGCCGGCTACCTCGCCGCCGCCTCCAAGGCGATGAAGGCGAACGGCGCCGAGGGCTGCAAGGACTGGTTCGCCGCCGAGCAGGCGCTCTACAAGGCGGCCGACGTGGTGCCGTTCGCCAACAACGTGATCCCGACGTTCGTCAAGGGCGCGAAGCTGTCCATCGTCGGCAGCATCGTCCCGACCAGCATCCGGATGCTCGGTTGACGATGAAGAGCCCGACCCTGGCCGCGCCCGGCCCCGGCAGCCGGGCGGCCGCCGTGTGGTCGCACCCGTGGCTCCGCTTCGCGCTGCGGCGGACGAGACGGCTGCTGCTGAGCCTCTGGGTCCTGGTGACCGCCTCGTTCCTGATGATCCACCTGGTCCCGGGCGATCCGGTGCGGGCCGCGCTCGGGCCGACCGCCCCCGCGGACCTGGTGCGGGCCACCAAGGAGGAGCTCGGCCTGCTGGACCCGCTCTGGCAGCAGTACGCCCGCTTCCTCGGGCGCCTGCTCCACGGCGACCTGGGCGTCTCGATCACCAGCAGGCTGCCCGTGGGCGAGATGATCGGCCAGCGGCTGCCGGCGACGGTGCAGCTCGCCGTGGCCGCGTTCGTCCTGGCGCTGGTCATCGCCGTGCCGGTGGGCGTGACGATGGCGGTGATCACGCGGCGCGGGAAGGGCCGGCGCACGGAGCTGGCCATCACCGGCACGAGTGTCGTGCTGAGCGCGATCCCCGACTTCCTGATCGCCGTCGGGCTCGTCTACCTGCTGGCGGTGCAGACCAAGATCTTCCCGGTGGCGGGCCTCGACGGTCTCGGCTCGTACGTGCTGCCGACGCTCGCGCTGGCGATCGGCCCCGCCGCGGTGCTCTCGCGCATCGTCCGCCTCGAGATGCTGGCCGTGATGGAGGCCGACTACATCAGGACGGCGCGGGCCAAGCGGCTCACCCCCGTCCGGGTGCAGCTCGTGCACGCCCTGCCGAACGCCGTGACGGCGAGCCTGACGCTCGGCGGCATGCTGCTCAGCTCGCTCGTGGCCGGGACGGTGCTGGTGGAGAACGTCTTCGCCTGGCCCGGCCTCGGCTCCACGATCGTCTCCTCGATCGTCGCCAAGGACTATCCCCTGGTGCAGGGCACCGTCCTGGTCTACGGCGTCGGGGTCCTGCTCGTCAACACCCTCGTGGACGTGCTGCTCGCGCTGCTCGACCCCCGCTCGACGATCGGAGCCACCTGAGATGCCGGCGGCACGCCTTCTGCGCCGTCCCGTGGGCCTGGCCGGGATCGGCCTGCTGGTCGTCGTCCTGTCCGTGGCCGTGCTCGGGCCGATCCTGTGGGGCGGGCGGGCGACGGTCGTCGACACGGGCAACCTGCTCGCCGGCCCGTCGGCCGAGCACTGGCTCGGCACCGACAACCTCGGCCGGGACCTGTTCCACCGGGTCCTCGTGGCGACCCGGCTCTCGATCGTGCTGGCGCTCGGGGCGACGGTGGTCAGCATCGTGCTCGGCCTCGCCCTCGGAGCCGCGCCGATGCTGGTGGGGCGCCGGTTGGGCCGCCTCATCACGTGGGCCGTCAACGTGCTGGTGGCCTTCCCCGGGCTGCTGCTCGTGCTCTTCTTCGCCGTGGTGTTCGGCGTCGGCGAGCGCGGCGCGGCGCTCGCGGTGGGGCTCGCCGGGGCGCCGTCGTTCGCGCGGCTGTGCCACACGCTCATCGCCGGCGTCGCCGAGCGGGACTACGTGGCCGCGGCCCGCATCGCGGGCGTGAGCCGGCTGCGCGTCCTGCGCCGCCACGTGCTGCCGAACATCGCCGAGCCGCTCATCGTCAACGCGACGATGGGCGCCGGCGGGGTGCTGCTGTCGTTCGCCGGGCTCTCGTTCCTCGGGCTGGGCGTGCAGTCCCCGGCCTACGACTGGGGCAAGCTCATGCAGGACGGGCTCAACGGCATCTACACCAACCCCCTCGCCGCGCTCGGGCCCGGCCTCGCCGTCATCCTCGCGGGCCTGGCCTTCAACCTCACGGGCGAGGCCCTGGCCACGGTCTTCGGCCTCGACGAGGTCACCGGCACCACCCGCAGGGGCCGGACCGCGACAGTGGCGGGCGAGCCTTGCCCGGCCGCCGCGACGACGCCCGCCGAGGGCGCCGTCCTGTCGGTGGACGACCTGCGGGTGACGATCCCCGGCGCGGACGGGCCCATCCGCGCGGTCCGCGGCGTCACGTTCGCCGTCCGTGACGGCGAGGCCGTGGGCGTCGTCGGCGAGTCCGGCTCCGGCAAGTCGATGACGGCCCTGGCGGTGGCCAGGCTCGTCGAGGAGCCGATCCGCGTCGAGGCGGGCCACCTGGCCTTCGCCGGGGAGGACCTCCTGACCGCCGGCGACTCCGCGGCCCTGCGCAAACGCCTCGGCACGTCGCTGGCCGTGGTGTTCCAGGACCCGATGACCTCGTTCAACCCGGCGCACCGGGTGGGGCCGCAGCTGGCCGAGGTCAGCCGCTTCCACCAGGGGCTGAGCCGCAAGGCGGCCTTCGCCCGCGCGGTCGACCGCCTGCGCGCGGTCCGGATCCGCGAGCCCGAGCGGCGCGCCAGGCAGCACCCCTTCCAGTTCTCCGGGGGCATGCGCCAGCGGGCGATGATCGGCATGGGGCTCATGGGGACGCCGCGGCTCATCATCGCCGACGAGCCGACCACCGCGCTCGACGTCACGGTCCAGCGGCAGGTCCTCGGCCTGCTCGCCGACGTGCGCCGCGACACCGGCGCGGCCCTCCTGCTCATCAGCCACGACGTGTCGGTGGTGACCGACGTGTGCGACCGGGTCCTCGTCATGTACGCGGGCCGCATCGTCGAGGAGCTGCCCGCGCGGAGCCTGCGGACGCTGGCGCGGCACCCGTACACGCGGGCGCTCGTCGCGGCCGTGCCGGACATGGACACCGACCTGGACCGGCCGCTCGCCGTCATCCCGGGGCTGCCGGTCGATCCCGCGCAGGTGCCGGACGGGTGCGCGTTCGCGGCCCGCTGCCCCCTCGCCGACGACCACTGCCGGTCGGTCGAACCCCTCCTGGAGGCCGACCCAGCGGGCAACCGGGTGGCCTGCCACAAGGCCGGGCAACCTTCGGCCGTCCGCGACGAGGAGGTGCCCGCGTGAGTGTCCTCGCCTTCCACGACGTGTGCGTGCGGTACGGCTCGCACACCGTGCTGAAGGACGTCAGCCTGGAGGTCGGCGACGGCGAGATCGTGGGCCTGGTCGGCGAGTCCGGCTCGGGGAAGTCCACCCTGGCGCGGGCGGCCGTCGGCCTGGCCCCCGTGACCGGCGGCCGGATCCTGCTGGACGGCCGCCCGGTGCCCGGCCGGGGCCGCGTGCGTCCGGTGCAGCTGGTCTTCCAGGACCCGTACTCCTCGCTCGACCCCCGCATGACCGTCGGCGAGAGCATCGCCGAGGCCATGCCGGAACGCCTCGGCAGGCAGGCCCGCCAGGCGGAGATCAGCCGCCTGCTCGCGCTGGTGCACCTGGACGCGGCCCGGGCCGGCGACCGGCCGGGGCGGCTCTCCGGCGGGCAGCGGCAGCGGGTCGCGCTGGCCAGGGCGCTCGCCGCCCGGCCCGAGGTGATCCTCGCCGACGAGATCACCTCGGCGCTCGACGTCTCGGTCCAGGGCGCCGTGCTCAACCTCGTCCGCGACATGCGGCGCGAGCTGGGCCTGTCCATGCTGTTCATCTCCCACAACCTGGCGGTCGTCCGGTACGTCGCCGACCGCGTGGCCGTGATGCACGACGGGCAGATCGTCGAGCACGGCCCTGCCACCCAGGTGCTCGGCGCGCCCCGGCACGAGTACACCCGCCATCTCCTCGCCGCGCTCCCCGGAGCGGCACGCCGGGCCTCCGGGGACACAGACGCCACGCCGCTCACCCCGACCGTTGCTAAGGAGCAGACATGACCAGCGCCATCGATCAGGCCCACTGGCAGAGCCGTCTCGACGAGCTCACGAGGAAGCACGGCGTCCCCGGCGCCCAGCTCGGCATCCTCCGGCTCGGCGACGGCGACGGCGACGGCGGTGACGAGCTCGTCACGGCGGCGGCGGGCGTGCTGCACGCCGGCACCGGCCAACCGGCCAGCACCGACTCGGTCTGGCAGATCGGCTCGATCACCAAGGTCTGGACCGCGACCGTGATCATGAAGCTCGTGGACGAGGGCCGCTTCGCGCTCGACACCCCGGTGGCGAAGATCGTTCCCGGTTTCCGGCTGCGCGACCCGGAGACCACCGCGGCCGTGACCGTCTGGCACCTGCTCACCCACACCAGCGGCATCGACGGCGACCTGTTCACCGACACCGGCCGGGGCGACGACGCCCTGGAGAAGTACGTCGCGCTGCTGGCCGACACCGCGCAGAACCACCCGATCGGCGTCACCTGGTCCTACTGCAACGCGGGCTACTCCCTGCTCGGCCGCATCATCGAGGTCGTCACCGGCAGGACCTGGGACCAGGCGATGAAGGAGCAGCTCTTCGCTCCGCTCGGCCTGACCCGCACCACCACCCTGCCGGAGGAGGCGATGGTCTTCGGGCACGCGATGGGCCACGTCAAGGGCGGCGAGGAGCCCGTGGTCGCGCCCGTGTGGGGCCTGCCCCGCTCGGTCGGCCCGGCCGGCCTGATCACCTCGACCGTCGCCGACGTGCTGGCCTTCGCCCGGCTGCACCTGACCGGCGGGCTCGCCGCCGACGGCACCCGGGTGCTGAGCGAGCGGAGCACCGCCGCGATGTCGGCGTACCAGACCGACTGCCCCGAGAAGCACCTGCTCGGCGACTCGTGGGGGCTCGGCTGGTTCCGCTGCGACTGGAACGGCCACCGGGTCTGCGGCCACGACGGCAACACCATCGGCCAGGCGGCGTTCCTGCGCGTCCTGCCGGAGGCCGGCGTCGCGGTCGCGCTCACCACCAACGGCGGCAGCACCCGCGACCTCTACGCCGACCTCTACGACGAGATCTTCGGCGAGCTCACCGGGGTGCGGCTGCCCGCGCCGTTCGAGCCGCCGGCCGAGCCGGTCACGGTGGACCTGACGCCGTACGCGGGCACGTACGAGCGCGAGTCGGTGCGCATGGAGGTGTTCGAGGAGGACGGCAAGCCGATGCTGCGCACCACGCTGACCGGCCCTCTGGCGGAGCTTGAGGGCGAGCAGGTGGAGACGTACGAGATGATCCCGGTCTCGCCGGGCATGTACGCCGTCCGCCCCCAGGGCATGGAGTCGTGGGCCCCGGTCACGTTCTACTCGCTGCCCACCGGCGAGGAGTACGTCCACTTCGGCGCCCGCGCGACCCCCAAGAAGCTAGGCTGACCGTGCCGCTGACCTCGCGTGGCTCCCTCGGCCTCCCGCCGCTCCTCGCCGACCTGCGCGAGCTGGTCGAGTGCGAGTCGCCCTCCTCCGACCACGCCGCGATCGCCAGGTCGGCCGGCCTCGTCGCCCGCGTCGGGGCCGCCCGGCTCGGCGCCGAGCCTGAGCGGATCGTCATCGACGGCTGCTCCCACCTGCGGTGGCGTTTCGGCGGCGGCGACCGGCAGGTGCTGCTGCTGGCCCACCACGACACGGTCTGGCCGCTCGGCACCCTGGCCTCCCGCCCGTTCGAGCTGGCCGGCGGCGTGGTGCGCGGCCCCGGCTGCTTCGACATGCTCGCCGGGCTCGTCATGGCCGTGCACGCCGTCGCCGACCTGCCCGCGCGCGCCGGCGTCACCCTCCTGGTGACCGGCGACGAGGAGATCGGCTCGCCGAGCTCGCGCGCGCTGATCGAGGAGGAGGCCCGGCGTTCGCGGGCCGCGCTCGTGCTGGAGGCGTCGGCCGACGGCGGCGCGCTCAAGCTGGGCCGCAAGGGCGTGTCCATGTACGAGGTCCAGGTCACCGGCCGCGCCGCCCACGCCGGGCTGGAGCCGGAGAAGGGCGTCAACGCCACGATCGAGCTGGCCCGCCTCGCCGTCGCGGTGCACGCCCTCGGCGACCCGGCGACCGGCACGACGGTCACCCCTACCGTGATCGGCGCGGGCACGACGCCGAACACGGTGCCCGCGTACGGCTCGTTCGCCGTCGACGTGCGGGCCTGGACGCGGGCCGAGCAGCTCCGGGTGGACCGGGCGCTGCGCGCTCTGGCGCCGTCCGAGCCCGGCGCGGTGATCGAGATCGCCGGCGACGTCAACCGGCCGCCGCTGGAGGAGCCGGCGAGCCTGGCGCTGTTCGAGCGGGCCGTGACCGTCGCGGCCCGGCTCGGGCTGCCGCCGGTCACGGGCACGGTGGTCGGCGGCGCCTCGGACGGCAACTTCACCGCGGGCGTCGGCACCCCGACGCTGGACGGCCTGGGCGCGGTGGGCGGCGGCGCCCACGCCGACCACGAGCACGTCCTCGTCGACCGGCTGCTCGACCGCACGGTGCTGCTGCGCGAGCTGATCGCCGAACTCCTGGAGGAGCGGGCATGAGCATCCAGGCGTCCGGCGGGCGTGACGTGGGCGTCGAGACCTCCGCCGCCGGCCTGGCGGCGGAGGACGCGGCGCGATGGGCGGTGCAGGCGGGCGTGACGGTCCGGGAGCTGCGGGAGCTGGACGAGGCCCACGCCGTGATCGCCCTGCTCGTCGAGATCTGGGGCCGCCCCGAGAACCCCCTGATCACCGTGGAGTTCCTGCGGGCGCTGACGAAGGCCGGCAACTACGTCGCCGGCGCGTACGACGGGGACCGGCTGGTCGGGGTCTGCATCGGCTTCCACGAGGAGCCGGCCGCCCGCACCCTGCACAGCCACATCGCCGGGGTGGCGCCGGGGCTGGCAGGCCGGGGCACCGGGATGGCGCTCAAGCTGCACCAGCGCGCGTGGGCGCTGGCCCGCGGCATCGTCGCGGTCGAGTGGACCTTCGACCCGCTGGTCAGCCGCAACGCCTACTTCAACATCGTCAAGCTGGGCGCGCTGCCGGTGGAGTACCTCACCAACTTCTACGGCGCGATGCACGACGCCATCAACGGCGGCGACGACACCGACCGGCTGCTGGTGCGCTGGGAGCTGCTCTCGCCGCGGGTCCGCGCCGCCTGCTCGGGCACGCCCCGCGAACGGCCGGCCGCCGGCCCGTCGAGCAGGCGGGTCGCGGCCCCGGCCGACATCGAGGCGCTGCGCGTCCACGACGCGGCCGCCGCCCGGGGCTGGCGGCACCGGCTCCGCGCCGAGCTGGAGCCGCTGATGGCCGCCGGCGGCCGCGTCGTCGACTTCGACCGCGAGCTCGGCTACCTCGTCCGGCTCGCCGGCCCCGACACCGAACAGATCCGGAGAACCCCATGAAACTGCGGGGAGTCGAACTTCGCCGCGTCTCGATGCCGCTCGTGTCGCCGTTCCGCACCTCGTTCGGCACCCAGAACGAGCGGGACATCCTCCTCCTCAAGGCCGTCACCGACGACGCCGAGGGCTGGGGCGAGTGCGTCGCGCTGGCCGACCCGCTCTACTCCAGCGAGTACGTCGGCTCCGAGCTGGACGTGCTGCGCCACCACCTGCTGCCCCGGCTCTCCACCCCCGAGGGGCAGGCGGCGATCGCGCGCTCGGGCGCCGCCGCGATCGCGGGCCTCACGCACCCGGTCAAGGGGCACCGCATGGCCAAGGCCGCCCTGGAGATGGCCGTTCTCGACGCGGAGCTGCGCGCGCTCGGCCGCTCGTTCGGCCGGGAGCTCGGCGCCGTCCGCGAGCGCGTCCCCAGCGGGGTGTCGGTCGGCATCCACGACTCGATCCCGCAGCTCCTGACGGTCGTCGAGGGCTACCTGGACGCCGGGTACGTGCGCGTCAAGCTGAAGATCCAGCCCGGCTGGGACCTGGAGCCGGTGGCCGCCGTCCGCGCGCGGTTCGGCGCGGACGTGCCGCTCCAGGTGGACGCCAACACCGCCTACACGCTGCGCGACGCCCGCCACCTGGCCAAGCTCGACGCGTTCGACCTGCTGCTGATGGAGCAGCCGCTGGAGGAGGAGGACATCCTCGGTCACGCCACGCTGGCGCGGCACCTGGCGACGCCGATCTGCCTGGACGAGTCGATCGTCTCGGCGCGGACCGCCGCCGCGGCCATCACGCTCGGCGCCTGCCGGATCATCAACATCAAACCCGGCCGGGTCGGCGGCTACCTGGAGGCCCGGCGGATCCACGACCTGGCCGTGGCCCACGGGATCCCGGTCTGGTGCGGCGGCATGCTGGAGACGGGCCTCGGCCGCGCCGCCAACGTCGCCCTGGCCGGCCTGCCCGGATTCACGCTGCCGGGTGACGTCTCGGCCTCCGGCCGCTTCTACCGCACCGACATCACCGAGCCGATCGTCCTGGACGACGGCCACATCGCGGTCCCCGACGGTCCCGGGCTGGGGGTCACGCCGATCCCGGAGGTGCTCGACGCGGTGACGACGGCCACCGAGTGGATCGCCCTCTGATCGTCCGACGACCGGACCCCGCGGCTCGGGCTCCTATACTGCGGGGCGTGAGCCAGCGTCCCCGTGCCAGCCTCGGCCGGGTCTTGGACGATCTCGGGACCACCCTGCTCGAACTGGTCGCCGGCGACGTCGATCAGCGCGAGGAGATCAGCGGGCTCGTCATCCACGACCCGCTCGACGAGCCCGTGCTCGCGCCGCGCTCGCTGGTGCTCGGCGTCGGCGTCGACCCGTCGGGCGGCACGCTGTCCCGGCTGCTCGGCACGCTCGGCGACCACGACGCGGTGGGCCTGGTCGTCCGGGCGCCGGTCGCCCTGACCCCCGACGTGCGGGAGGCGGCCGCCAGGAGCGGCGTGGCCCTCATCGGCCTGCGCCGGGGCGCCACGTGGGCGCAGCTCACCGCGCTCATCCGGTCGATGCTCGCCGAAGGGGACATCGGCGAGCACGAGCACGAGTCGCTCGGCGGGCTCCCGTCGGGCGACCTGTTCGCGGTGGCCAACGCCGTGGCCGCGCTCCTCGACGCCCCCATCACCATCGAGGACCGCAACTCCCGCGTGCTCGCCTTCTCCGGCCGCCAGGACGAGGCGGACGCCTCCCGCGTCGAGACGGTCATCGGCCGGCAGGTCCCCGAACGCTACGCCACCCGCCTGACCGAGCTGGGCGTCTTCCGCGACCTCTACCGCTACCAGCGGCCGGTCGTCGTCACGCCGCAGGATCTCGGCCACGACGGGATGACGGTGCAGCGCGTCGCCATCGCCGTCCGCGCCGGCGACGAGATCCTCGGCTCGATCTGGGCCGCCATGGACGGCGAGGTGGACAGCGAGCGCGCCGATGCCCTGCTCGACGCCTCGAAACTGGTCGCGCTGCACCTGCTGCGCATCCGCGCCGGCGCCGACGTGCGGCGGCGGCTGCGCGCCGACCTGATGGCGACGGTCCTGGAGGGCGGCGCGGGCGCGCGCGACGCGCTCGCGCGGCTCGGCCTGTCCGGCCGCACCCTCGTCATCGTGAGCGCGGCCCTGCTCACCGGCGACGACCACGCCTGGGCCGCCGACCACGCCAGGGCCGCCGAGCTCGAACGGCTCGCGGACGCCCTGTCGGTCCACCTGTCGGCGGTGGTGCCGTCCGCCGCCGTGGCGGCCGTCGGCGGCACGGTCTACGGGCTGCTGCCGGTGATCGTCCCGACCGGCGACCCCGGGCAGCGGGCCGTGCGGCTGGCCTCCGACTTCGTGGACCGGGTCGGCGGCAGCCTGCCCGCCATCGTCGCGGTCGCCCCGGCCGGGCCGGACATCAGCGGCATCGTCCACGGCAAGGCGCAGGCCGACCGGGTGCTCCGGGTGATGCGCGAGGGCCACACCGGGCTCCGCGTGGCCCGGCTGGACGACGTCCAGACGCTCGCCCTGGTCCTGGAGCTGCGGGACCTCGCGGCGGCGCGTGGCGAGCGGCCGGTCGGCGCGATCGCCCGCCTGATGGAGTACGACGAGCGCAACAACGCCGGCCTCGTCCAGTCGCTGGAGGCGTGGCTGAACGCCCTCGGCGACGTGGGCAAGGCCGCCGCCGCGCTGTTCATCCACCCCAACACGCTGCGCTACCGGCTCAGGCGGGCCGCCGAGGTCGGCGAGATCGACCTGGACGACCCGGAGCAGCGCTTCGCCGCGATGCTCCAGCTACGGATCCTGGCACCTGGCTGTCGGCCACCACGGTAGCGGGTCCCGGCGAGCTCGAGATCCACCCGGCGCTCCCGCTGGGGCGCCGAGTCGCCGGCACAACGCAGTCACGCGGCCCGCGTCTCGATCGGCGGCCGGGCGGGCGGCGTCAGGACGGCAGGCGGGGCGTGTCGGCGAGTTCGGAGCGGGCGTCGATCGACGTCCACAGCTCGGCCGCCTCCGCCAGCGCCTCGTGATCGTCGTACAGGATGCCGCGGGCGCGGGCCAGCGTCGCGGCGGCCCACGTGCTCTGCTCGGCGTACGGCGATGCGGCGGCGACCCGCTCGGCGGCCTCCGGCAGACCGGCGACGACGGCCAGCTCGGCCCCGGCGGCGCGGGCGTACGACTCGTACCAGCGGACGGAGAAATCCGCGAAAGCCCGCTCGACCAGCACGGACGCCTGGCCGAACGCGCGGGTGCGCATGGCGACCCGGGCCTCGACGAACGCGGCGAAGGCCGCCAGGACCGGCGAGTCGGCCGCGTCCCCGACCCCGGCCGTGTCCAAGGCCCGCGAACGCCACAGCTCGAACTCACCGGTGCCCGCCAGCCCGTGGGCCAGCGCTACGGCGTACACGCCGGTCGCCAGCCAGCCGCTGCGCGGACGGCCCGCCTGCTGCCAGGCATGCCACATGACCTGCGCCCTTTCGAACACCTCGGGGAACCGGCCGCTGAGCGCGAGGGGCCGGATGAGCTTGGGGATGGACAGGTGCGAGTGCTCGCCGGCGGCATCCCGGCGCTCGGCCTGCTCGGCGATGGCGATCGCGGCGGGCAGGTCACCGACGCACAGCGCGGCACGGGCGGCCGAGTGGAAAGTGTCGACGATCTCCGCCGCGGCGGCCGGCTCGTGCGCCGGCAGGTCCTCGACGAGAGCGAGCCGTTCCTGGCAGATCCGCTGGACCTCGCGCATGCGGCCGGCCGCCGCGTTCGCGCGGGTGAGCGCGTCCAGCGCGCCCAGCAGGACGAGCGGGTCACCGCACGCGCGGGCACTGCCGACGGCGCGACGGGCGAGCTCCAGGCCACCTTGATGCCACGCCCACGCCGTCGCGACCAGCGCCGACGTGCGCGCGTCGACCGGCGCCGAAGCCGGTTGAAGCCCTGACGTGCGGGCATCGGCGGATGCCGGAGCCGCCGGGAGCCCTTCCACGAGCTGCGCGCGTACCTGCGCCAGGCCGTCGCCGCGCATGTACCGGTGGGAGACCATCAGCGCCGAGGCGAGCGTCGCCGTACGCAGGCACGCGTCGTCCGCCTGTCCGGCGGCCCGCAGCAACAACTCCAGCGCCAGCCGGCCGTCGGCGATCGACACGGCCGTGTCGGCGGCGTTCAGCAGGTCGCGGTGCCGGTCCGCAGCGGCGCGGGCCCGGTCGGCGGCGGCCAGGTAGTGGGCGATCGCCTCCCGATGGAAGCGCCGCGTGAACGCCAGGTGCGCCAGCGACCGCGCCAGCCGGTGCGCGTCCACATCCGGTACGCCCGGAGTGTCCGCCAGCGTCGCCCGCAGGTCATCGGCCACCAACGCGAACTGCGGCTGCCACCCGCCGTCGAGCCGCGACTCCAGCCGCGCCGCCGCATCGGCGGCCCAGCGCAGCCGAAGCCCCAGCGTCGCCTGGGTCTCACCACTGTCGGCGAGCCGGTCGGCGGCGAAGGCCCTGATGGTCTCCAGCAGCCGCCACCTGCTCCCCCCGACGACCCCGACCAGGCTCTTGTCCACCAGCCGCCCGATGAGGTCGGCCACCGCACTCGGCGAAACCTCCGGCATGACCGCCGTGGCCGCCGCCAGGTCGAACCCACCGGCGAACACCGACAGGCGGCGCAGCAGCGTACGTTCTTCCTCCTCCAGCAGGTCGTAGCTCCAGTCGATCACCGCGCGCAGCGACCGGTGCCGCCGCGGCCTGCCCCGCGCCCCCGACAACAACCGCAACCGATCCTGCAGGCCCACCAGCAGGGCGTCGACCCCCAGCGCGGCCACCCGCGAGGCGGCCAACTCGATCGCCAGCGGCAGCCCGTCCAGCCGGGCGCACACCTCCGCGATCACCGCGGGCTCCGCCGCGAACCCGGGATCGGCCTCGCGCGCCCGCTCCAGGAACAGCGACGCCGCCTCCTCCGCCAGCGGCGGCACCATGATCACCCGCTCACCGCTCAGCCCCGGCCGCTCCCTGCTCGCGATCAGGACGCCCGCCCGCGGGCAGGCCGCACGCAGCCGTTCGACCAGGTCACCGACCTCCTCCAGCAGGTGCTCACAGTTGTCGAGCACCAGCAGCGAGCGGCCCAGCGCGAGCCGTTCGGCCACCACCTGCTCCAGCGGCTGCGGAGGTCGTTCGGCCAGGCCCAGCGCGTCGGCCACGGCCTGCAGCACGAGACCCCCGCCGACCGGCGCGAGATCGACGAACGCCCCGCCGGCCGCGAACTCCGCCGAGGCCGCCTGCGCCACGACCGCCGCCAGCCGCGTCTTGCCGACCCCGCCCGGCCCCACCAGGCAGACCGGCGTGAACCGGGCGAGCGCTTCCAGCGTCTCCCGGCGCTCCTGACGGCGTCCGACGAACGACGTGGGACTGACCGGGATCCGCACGACGTGCCCCGGCTTGACCGACGGCGACTGCATCGCCGCCAGCGCCGTCCTGTTGGCCACGCCGTACTTGCGCAGCAGCGAGGACACGTGACTTTCCACGGTACGGACCGACACCTGCAACCGCCGGGCGATCTGCGCGTTGGACAGTTGCTCGGCCACCCCGGCCAGCACCTCGGCCTCGCGCGGCGAGAGCTCATTGGGGACCATGCGCCCCATTGTGCCCGGTGGTCGCTCCGTGGCGAATCCGTACGCCCTCCGCGGCCCGCACGGATGCCCACGCCTGCCGCCCTCTGATCGCCCACGGTGATCTCGACGCATACTGGCGTTTTCACCGCGCCCGGCAACACGAGCGTGTCCACCAGGACGGATACTCCCTCACGGCCTGATCGACGACGGCATGTCCTCGACCCTGATGGCGCTCACCCAGGCCTTGTTGGTGGCGTACATCTTCTGGAAGTTCTGGTATGTCATCGTCTGGTCCTCGAAGAACGCCTCCTTATGCCGACCTGAGCGTTGATCATGAGGCCGGCACCCAGCATCACCATGTCGATCGCCGCGGTGAGAACCACCGCGACCGTCATGGTCAGGTTGCGACGGAGGCCGATCCAGACCTCGGAGAAGATGAAATTCGCCCGCATTTCGCGTCTGCAGCTCCCTGTCAGTACGCCTGGCAGTCGAGCACCTCGAAGATGCCGATGCTCGTCACGAGGCCGAAGGTGCCCGTGGGCTCGTCAGCCTGTTGACGAACGCGCGGGCGACGCCTGCGACTCGCCGCCGGGCTTTTTCCTCGCAGAACAGCTCGACTCTCATATCTCAGAGACGGTCGGCTGCCCGGTTCGCTGCTCGGCTGAGGTGATCTCAGCGCCGCTGCCGGCAAGGGGGGGCAAGGCCGGCCATCCCCGGATCACTGGCCCGGGCCCGACAGTGCCGCCGACTCGAAGCTGCGCAGATATCCCATGACGAGGTCGGCCAACGCGGCCCGCCGCGACTGCCCCTGCGGGTCGGGGGCGGGTTCGCCTCTGACGAGGAGCTCGCCCGGCCTCCCCGCGCGGCTCGCGCTCACGCCCGCGGCTCCGGCTGCCGTCGTGCCGGCCGACCCGTTGGCCCCAGTGAGGACGTAATGACCGGCCAGTAACTCCTCGATGTCGCCGCTCACCTGCACCTGCCCGTCGTTCAGCATGACCAGCCAGTCACAGGTCTCCTCGATGTCGGCGACCGCGTGCGAGGACAGCAGCACGGTCAGCTCCCGCTCGGCCACCGCCGCCATGATCAAGCGCATCACATCGTGCCGGGCGAGGGGGTCGAGATTGGCCAGCGGCTCATCCAGCACGAGCAGGTCGGGCCGTCGGGCCAGCGCCAGCGCGATCGCCACCTGCGCCCGCTGCCCGCCCGACAGAACGCCCACCTTCCGATCCAGCGGCACACCCAGCCGGCCCAGCCGGTCACGGGCGGCGCCGTCGTCGAATCGAGAGTTCACCCGGCGGCCGAAGGCGAGCATCTCGGCGGCGGTGAACCTCTCGGTCAGCGGCCTGTCCTGGGCCACGAACGCCACCTCACCGTGCACCACAACGCTGCCGCACGTGGGTTTGAGCATGCCGACGACAGCGTGCATGAGCGTGGTCTTGCCCGCGCCGTTCGGCCCCATGAGCGCGGCCACGCGCCCGGCCGGGATCGACAACGAACAGTCGCACAACGCCCAGAAGCGGCGGTAGCGGACACCCAGCCCGTCCGTCTCCAGTGCCGGCCTCACGCCGCCCCTTCCTTCGCGCTCTTCCCGGGACCGCCCTTCTGTGAGTCCGCGAGGACAACCGTGAACAGCGCCCTCAGGTCCTCCTGGTCGAGCCCGGCCTCGCGGGCCTCGCGGACCCACCTCTCCAGGCCGCGCCGCAGTCGCGTGTGAGCGACGAGTGTCCCACCCGGGGCACCTTCCAGCACGAATGTCCCCATACCCGGCCGCCCTTTCACCAGCCCGTCCCGCTCCAGCTCTCGGTAGGCCTTGAGCACGGTGTTGGGATTGATGGCCAGGGTCTCGACCACCTCGCGGGCGGTCGGCAGTTGGTCACCCGGCCGCAGCGCGCCGAGCCTGAGAGCCTGCTTGACCTGGTGGACGAGCTGAAGGTAGGTCGACACCCCCGAGCCGCGGTCGAGGTGAAACTCGATCACTACAGCACCCTTTCACTAATGGAATACAGAAAGGGTGCTGTAGTCATCGAATGTTGTCAACTTCACGAGAGCCGATCTCCGCGTTCCTGGAGCTGGCACGGCGCCCGCAACGTTCAGCCCTCAGCCGGTGGCTCTGTGCGGGCAGGACCTCGCACGATGTGAACCAGCAGGATGGAGACCTGTGATTGCGGGATCGCGGAGGGCGGCAGGAGGGATTCGGTCATCGCCGACCTGTCACCGGCCGGTCGCACGCCCAAGCGCGCCGCCATCGCCTCTTTCGCCAAGTGGGCGGTCCTTCAGACGATCAAGCCGCCTGGCCGAGCCGGACGGCCAGGCCGTCCAGCAGCGAACGCAGGCCCAGCTCGAACAGGTCGTCCAGGATCAGGTCGTAGCTTTCCGCGGCCAGGGTGGTGAGCACCCTGGCGAACGTCGGATGGCGCCCAGAGCTGACGATCGCCTCCATTCTCGGTGCCTGGAGGTCCATCCACTCGTTCTCGGACAACCCGGATGCGCTGAGTGCCTGCCGCTCGCGTTCCAGATGGATCGCGATGCCCTGCACGTGGCTGAAGAACAGCACGTGCAGGTCGCACATGGCGGAATCGCTGAGGCCGAAGCCGTCCAGCGACGCGAGCGCCCACTCCGCGTGCACGGCCAGGTTGGGCAACGGCAGCGGCCGGGTGATCGGGCTGAGCTGCGCCAGCCATGGATGCCGCCGGTACAGCGACCACAATGTACGCGCGCAGAGCTCCAGCCGAGCTCGCCACCCGGTCGGCGGCTGCGCCGGGTAGCCCCGCTCGCCGAACACGGCGTCGGCCATCAGCATGACGAGCTCGTCCCTGCCGGCGACATGCCGGTACGGCGCCATCGCCGCCACTCCGAGCCGGGCCGCGAGGCCGCGCATGGACAGCGCGGCGATCCCTTCGGCGTCGGCGATCGCGATGGCCGTCCGCACGATCCGCTCGCGGGTGAGCTCTTGCTGGTTGCCGTGTGCGGACCGGTGCGCCGGGCGGGGTTTCGCCGCCGGCGCCCGGCGGGGCCCGGTCACCACTGTGCCGGACCGGGGTTCGGCGCGGACCAGCCCCTCCTCGGCCAATGTGGCAAGCGCCTTGGCGGCGGTGGCCATCGCGACACCCCACTCGGCGGCGATGCGCCGGGTTGAGGGCACCTTGGCGCCCGGCACCAGCTCGCCCTGGGTGATTCGGCGCCGCAGATCCGCGGCGATGCTCAGGTATCGCGGCTCGGTCGGCATACCCACCCCTGCCTGTGCTGCTACAGACGACAACTGTACTAGGTCAGTGTTGGCCTTATCCACAGTAAAGCGGCATCGTGTGCGCTGTAAGCGCGGGGCGCGTACGGCGTATGACCGTGAAGGAGCACCATGAGGAACGTCCTGATCTCCGGGGCCGGCGTTGCCGGCCTGGTCCTGGCCTATTGGTTGCGGCGCAACGGCTTCTCGGTGACCGTGGTGGAGCGTGCGCCCGGCCTGCGCAGGGGCGGCCAGGCGGTCGACATCCGCGGCGTCGCGCTTGAGGTGATGGAGCGGATGGGTCTCGGCGAGCGGATGCGGGCGGCGCGCACCCGGATGCGCGGCATGTCCATGATGGACGGTGACGGCAACGAGCTGTTCCGGTCCGAGGAGCGCACTTTCAGCAGCGGCCGGCTGGACAGCGAGGACGTCGAGCTGCTGCGCGAGGACCTTGTCGCGATGTTGTACGAGGCGACCAGGGGCCGAGTCGAGTACGTCTTCGACGACTCGATCAGCACCCTGCAGCAGGACGAGAACGGGGTCCGGGTTCAGTCGGAGAACGGTGTCATCCGTGCCTTCGACATCGTGATCGGCGCGGACGGCGCGCGCTCCATCGTGCGACGGCTCGCCTTCCGGCCGGAGCAGCACCTCAGCAAGCACCTCGGCCAGTACGCGGCGACCTTCTCGATGACCAACTTCCTGAAGCTCGACAACTGGCAGATGTGGTTCCGGGACGAGACCGCAGGTGCCGGTGGTGCCCTTTACCCCGTCCGCGGCAACACTGAGCTGAGGATCACCCTCGGCTTCATATCCGACCCGGTGGCCTACGACTATCGAGACATCCAGCAACAGAAGCAGATCGTCACCCGCCGGCTCGCCGGCGTGGGCTGGGAGACCCCGAAGCTGCTGGCCGCCATGGCCGACGCGCCGGACTTCTCCTTCGACGCGATGGCGCAGATTCATATGGACCGATGGAGTGTCGGCCGGGTGGCACTGGTCGGTGACGCCGGTTACTGCGCCTCCCCCCTGTCCGGCCAGGGCACCAGTCTTGCCCTGGTCGGCGCCTACGTGCTCGCCGAGGAACTGAGCCGGCCCGACATCGGCCACGCCGCCGCGTTCGCCGCCTACGAGCGGCGGATGCGCCCGTTCGTCGCGCTCAATCAGGCACTGGCCACCGAGAACCCGACCGGTCCCCCTGCCGAGGAGTCAGTGGAGCGGGCCAAATATGCGATCTCGCTCGACGCCGCCGGCCCCGACGCAGGAGCCGCCCACGGCGACCGAGGGCATCTCCCACCCCCTTGACCAGCCGGCGGCGATTGACGGAAGCGGGGTCGGTCAGCACGCTGCGCACAGACGAGGGCGCCCGGCTGCGCCGTGTGGTCCCTGCGTGGCGAGCCCGTACCTCCTGCGTGCCGAATCCGTACCTCCTCCGTGGTGGTCCAGCGATCCGTACGGATGCCCCGGACCGTCACGGCGGGCCAAGCTCGAGGCAGCACACGGACAACGAGAGGCATCCATGATCGAACACGCCACCTCCAGGCCAGGGCGACGCCTGGCCCAGGCAATCACCTCGGCCCAGGCCGGCGCCGACAGCACCCCGCCGCTCGGCCACGGGTGCGAGGGCGTCGACCTGAAGGGAGTCCTACGCCATGATCACCGTTGACAGCACCCTCGCCGCCGGCGTCTGGGTCGGCGATCCCGTTCATTCCGACATCTCATTCAAGGTCCGTCACATGGGCGTCGGCAAGGTCAGGGGAAGGTTCGCGCTCGCCTCGGCGGCGCTGAGCGTCGGCGAGGACGGTGGCCGGGTAAGCGCCCTCATCGACCCCGCCTCGGTACACACCGGCAACGAACAGCGCGACCAGCACATCCGGTCGGCCGACTTCCTGGACGTGGAGAAGTACCCGCAGATCGCGTTCACCTCGACCGAGGTCCGCGGCTTCGACGGCGAGACCTTCGTCCTGGTGGGTGAGCTGACCCTGCACGGTGTCACCAGGACCATCGAGATGGGGGCCGAGTTCCTCGGCGTCGTCGACGACCCGTCCGGCGCGAAGCGGACCGGGTTCTCGGCGACCACCACCATCAGCCGCGCCGCGTTTGGCGTCGACATCCAGCTCGGCTTCGGCGTCGGCAACGTGGCGGTCGCCGACACCATCGAGATCGCCATCGAGATCGAGTTCACGGCCGCCGGACCGGACCCGCGATGACTGTCGCGGCATCCCGTCGGACGTACTGAACGCCATCCCAGGAGTTCGAATGTCAAGCCGCAGCACTCCGGACGTGAGGCAACCAAGCGGTCGCTTCATCGTAGAGCGTGCCGGTTCTGAGGCAGCCGGCGGGAGAATCACCAGTGACCTGATCAAGCAGTGCTCACCCCGACACCGCCGGTGGGCAACGACATCCCCGTAGCGATCAACTCTCCCGGCCGACCGGCAGGGGGCCACCAACCACCGAGTCTGCCGCAGGGCGACTCGCTAACACTGATGAGGACCGCGAACATGAGTAGGACCGTGCTGTACATGTCGATGTCGGTGGACGGGTTCATCGCCGGGCCGAACGCGGCGCCGGGCAACGGGCTCGGCGACAACGGGCATCGGCTGCATGAGTGGTTCCTGCCGGATGCCGACGCCGATCGCAGGAGCGACCTCGGCCACCTGGCGGGCGCGAATCGTGAGGTCATGGACGAGGTCCTGGCCACCGGGGCGGTCGTCGTCGGCCGGCGAACGTTCGAGCTCGCCGACGGCTGGGGCGGCGACCACCACGGCGGCGTGCCGATCTTCGTCCTGAGCCGCCATCAGCCCGATCCCGAGCCGCGATGGCCCGGGGTCACCTATGTGAGCGAGGTGACGGCCGCGATGAACATGGCCAAGGACATGGCCGGCGACAAGAACGTCCTGGTCCACGGAGCCCGCACCGCTCAGCTCGCCCTCGCCGCCGGCGTCCTCGACGAGCTGCAGATTCACCTGGTCCCGGTCCTGATCGGACAGGGTGAACCGCTGTTCGGGGACATGCCGCCCGATCACATCGAGCTCGAACTGCTCCGCGCCGCGGACGGGCCGGGCGTGACGCACCTGCGCTACCGGGTCAGGGCGGAGGTCTGAGGCGATGGCAGTCATCCGGCTGTACATGACCATGTCCCTGGACGGTTACGTCACCGGGCCGCAGGACAGCCCGGACACCCCGATGGGAATCGGCGGGTTCCGGCTCTTCGACTGGCTCGACCGGCGCAACGCCCCGGGACCCAGCCGGCAGGTGTACGCCGAGGCGCAGGCCACCCGCGCCGTGATCGCCGGCCGCCGCACGTACGAACACGCCGACCGCTGGCAGGGCGACCACCACGACGGCGTCCCCATCTTCGTCCTGACCCACAACGTCCCGGACGACCCGCCGCCGGGCAGCGTCCGCTACGTCACCGACGTCCGCGAGTGCGCCGCACAGGCCCGCGCGGCGGCCGGGGACAACGACGTGATGGTGCACGGCGCCGGGGCGGCACAGGCGCTGCTGCGGGCAGGGCAGCTCGACGAGCTCGAACTGCACCTCGTACCGGTCCTGCTCGGTCAGGGACGCCGGCTGTTCGACGACCTGCCGGCCGAGCACATCGAACTCGACCCGGTCCGCCGGTTGACCACGCCGCAGGTCGAGGAACCCACTCAGCACGTCACGCACCTGCGCTACCGCATCCGCCGCCCGTAACCCGTGAGTACCGCGCCCCAGCGAGATCGTTCGGTGAGCTTCAGCCATCGACCAAAGTCGGAGCCGGTCACGACTTTGGCCTACTGCGGCCCGCACACCGGTTTCGCAAGTGTGGTGCCATGAACGAGCGAAAGGCGCCGTTGGCGAAAGGCACGTACGCCGATCGCCTGGTGATCAACGGCTGGGACGGCAAGACCGATCTCTCCCGCCGCCCCGGTGAGGTGATCTCGGTGCGGAACGAGTGCACCGATCTGTACGGACGTTTCGCGGGCGGGCTGCCGAAGGGCTGGATCACCTCATGAGGCGGCCGTCGGCAGGGCTCCCGGCGCGGGTGATGGCGGCGTCGGCGGCGCTTGCGCTGATCATGTCGGTGTGCGGGGCCGCGGACGCGAGGGACCCGGTGGCGCGGACCGACCTGGGGCCAGTGCGCGGCGTCGCCGAGCCGGGCGTACAGGTCTATCAGGGCATTCCGTACGCCCAGCCGCCGACGGGCGCACGGCGCTGGACCCTCCCGGTGCGCCCCCGTCCCTGGACCCGGGTGCGTGACGCGCGCCGCCCCGGGCCGGCGTGCGCGCAACTCGACGAGCGGGGCGCGGTCGCGGCACGCTCGTCGGAGGACTGCCTCTACCTGAACGTCACCACCCCCGGCGGCGAGCCCGGCAGGCGGCGGCCGGTTCTGGTCTACCTGCACGGTGGCGCGTTCAGCTCCGGCGCCGGCAGCGACTTCGACGCCCGCCGCCTGTCCACCATCGGCGACGTGGTCGTGGTGACCGTCAACTTCAGGCTCGGCGTGTTCGGCTTCTTCGGGCACCCGGAGTTGCCCGGCTCGGGCACCTACGGCCTGGCCGACCAGCAGGCCGCGCTGCGCTGGGTGCGAGCCAACGCCGCCGCGTTCGGCGGGGACCCGCGCAGGGTCACGCTGATGGGCGAATCCTCCGGCGGAGCGAGCGTCTGCGCCCAGCTCACCTCCCCCCAGGCGGCGGGCCTGTTCCACCGCGCCGTCATCCAGAGCGGCTCCTGCCTGCAACGCTGGCCCAGGAACGTCATGGCTCCCGGCCTGGAGGCCATCTCCTACTGGGCCTCACGCGCGGACACCGAGGCCCGCGGCACCAGGGCCGCCCGGGAACTGGGCTGTGCGGGAGCGCGAGCGGCCACCTGCCTGCGCGGCCTGGACACCGGGAAGCTGCTCGCCCTCAACGGCCGCTTCACCCGGCCCGCCTACGGCACCCCGGTGCTGCCCGCCGACCCGGCCGCCGCACTGCGCTCGGGCGACTTCCACCGCGTGCCCGTGATGCAGGGCAACACCCGCCACGAGCACCGCCTGTTCACCCGGCTCTTCGAGCTGGACCAACCGATCGACGACGCCCGCTACCGGGCGCTGCTCACCACCACCTTCGGCGCCCGCCAGGCCCGGCGCGTGTACGCCGAATACCCGCCCCGCGCCTACACCCGCGACTCCACCGGCCCCGGCGGAGCCGGTTCCGCGGCCGCGCTCGCCTGGGCCGCCGTCGGCACGGACGTCGGCTGGGTGTGCCCCACCCTCACCGCGAGCAGGCTGCTGGCCCGGCACGTGCCCGTCCACGGCTTCGAGTTCGCCGACCCCGACGTGCCGGACATCGTCGGCCTGTTCCCCAAGGGCTACCCGACCGGCGCCTACCACGGCTCGGAGCTGCCCATGCTCTTCGACATCGACAGCACGTCCGTCACCCTCAGCCCGGCGCAACGGCATCTGTCGGCGCGGATGATCCGCTACTGGAGCACGTTCGCCGCCACGGGAAACCCCAACCACGCCGGCCTGCCCCGGTGGCAGGCGTACCCGTCCGTCCAGGCCCTCGACTCCGCGCCCCGAGGCATCTCCCCCGTGGACGCGAGCACCACCCATCACTGCCGGTTCTGGGCCACCACGCCCGGGCTGGAGGGAGGAGCCGGCTAAGGGTGGCGCATTCCCGCTGCGCGTGGCAAGGGTGAACGCGTAACCCCTACGCACCGGACACGCCGCCTCGACCACCCGACCCCACGCCTCCCAAGCGACGCCTCCCAAGCGACTCCGTAGCGGCGTAGTGCCCAGCGTCGAACACCGGCGAGGATCGAGCCATCCTGGAGCAGGTGGCCGAAGACTGGGGTGCGGCTGGGCCGAGGGCGGCCCGACGGGTGATGTCCCGTGCTTCGTGGTCACTCACCAGGCCCCGGCCCGGCCGTACCCGCCTGTGTTGACCTTGGAGGCAGCCGGAACAAGGGAGAAAGACACCGCGGCCAAGAGTTCCCGGTGGTCAGTGGCGTCGGCGGGGCGGCGGTTTCGTAGAGCATCCGCCACAGGGTCTTCTCACGCAGCGGCACGTCCCGGCGCGACAACAGCCGGTGGATCGTCGTCTTCGTGACCGCCTTGGTTTCGTCCGGAGTCTCGCGGCGCCTAACGACATCGCCTGGAACCGACGAGGCCACCCACCGCTTCCACGTCGCTGGCGCGCGCTCACCCCACAACCGGGTGAGCGCCGCTCCGACCTCGCCGTCGGCTACCTCAGCCAACAGCCGGCTCGCACCCAGAACCGCGACAGTCCGGTCGATCGCCGAAAGCGTAGGCGCGATGCGTGTTCGGATCGCCGATCCGATTCGTCGACAGCGACTGCTCGGCGGCCCCGCGAGGTCGACGCCCTGATTTACCGGATTTACCGGATAACGTGCACGAGTCACGCACTGTCCCGGGGAATGAATACCCTGGTCGACTCCGGTGGCTGGCAGCCCATGTGACCGGTGCCGTCACATATTCGCCCTACTCGTATTCCTCCGCCGTGAGGTCAACGCGGGCTGCGGACCCGAGAGGCTCGAAGGGCGGCGT
>NZ_JBFAHK010000042.1:0-55396 GCF_040802095.1 Nonomuraea sp. NPDC050783 | reverse complement strand
CCGCAGCTCGGCCCTTCGTGCGCTCATCGCAGCGACCATGCATCAGATGCAATACGTAAGGTTCACGCGATAATAATCTGTTATCACGTACATGGAGCCTCGATAGCAAAGAAGAATTTCCAGCGAAGTAGTACCTGACCTGCGATAATCTGGTAAAAATTGTTGATCGAATGTCATATGTCCGGCCGGTCGCCGCGTTTGCCCCGGTCAGCGGCGCCGAAGGATGAACGCGCCCGGGTTGTCGGACGACGCCCTGACAGTGCCCACCGCCCACAGCTCGGACGTCCCGGGGATGTCCGAGACGCTGACCACGTTGTCCGTGCCGCCGGGATGAGTGTCCTCCCTGCTCCATGTCGCCCCGTCGTAGCGAAGGAAGGCGACCACCTCCTCGTGGCGGGGATCGGTGCCGCTCGCCCAAACCTCGTTCCGCTCGGTTGCCGTGACCTTGGTGAGGGACAGGCTCCAGGCGGGCAGGAGCACATGTTTCCATGTGACACCGTCCCAGTGCATGACGAGCGGGCGTGCGGCGTCGACCGGCGGTGCGGTCACCGTCCCTGGACAAGGCGACGCCTGGTCCCCCTTCGTGGAGATCGTCCCCACGGCCCAGACGTCGTTTGGCGCGACCTGCCGGACACTGTTGAGGGCTCCCCCGGGTACATCCGGGACGGGCATGTCTTGCAGTTCCCCCTCCGGGGTGAGACGCAGGATCTTCGGCGTGGTCCCTTGGCACCCCGCGCGGCCTTTGGCGCCAACGATCCAGGCGCGACCGCGCACCAGCGAGACCCCGTTGAGGACGTCGCCGTCGCCGACTCTGTGCGTGGAGAACCTCTTCCCGTTCCACTGGACGATGTGCCGCTCGGAATCGATCACCACGGCACGGCCCTTGTCCGCGGAGATGCCGCGAAAGTGGATACCGTGATCGTCGAAGTCGCCGAACGGCCGGCGAACCGTCCAGCGGCCGTCGTGCCGCCTGGCCACCTCTTCGCCTCCCGCGAGCCAGATATCATCCGGTCCGTCCGTGTCGATGGCGTCGAGGTAGTTCGGCTGCCAGGGGAGACGGCTTCTGGCCCAGCGGGATCCGTCCCATCGGAGCAGGAGGGGGAACCCGTCGCCATCCTCACGGTCGTCTTCGGCTCCGACTGCCCAGGCGTCCCCCGCGCCGGTCGCCACCACGTCAGTCAGCGCCAGCGTCGTCTCACCGAGCGGCGGGACCTTGATGTGCTTCCATCGCGCCGCGTCCTTGATCGGCGCGCTTGGCATCAGTCCAGGACTTCGCGTGGCTGGGGTGGTGGGGGTGCGCGTGTGCGTCGTTTCGGCCACGCACCCCGTCGTCCACAGGCAAACCGCCACTACTACGAAGCACCGCATGATCGTCATATATGGTAATTCTTCCGGCTCACCGCTTTCATGTGCCGCCAGCGGTCGAAGCTGTTGCCGTCGGCGCGCTGCACCAGCAGGTCGTTCGGCTTACGGCCGGCCAGCAGCGGACGCAGCGACGCCGTGGCCACCTCCGGTAGCGGCACCACGATGATCGCGCCGCCCTTGAGCCGGACGCGGATCACCCAGTGACCCGCCGAGCGCTCGATCCGCCCGACGGTCAGGCTCTCCAGTCCCCCCGGCGCGCATGCCGGTGATGGCCGGCAACACCACCGCGGCGGCGTCGGCCGGGTGCCGCGCGGCGATGGCCTGCGCGCCGTGCACCAGCGCGGTGCCCTCGGGGCAGGGCGAGGGCGGGGGTGGTGCCGGCCTCGCCGACCTCGGGCGTCTCGACCCACTGCTTGCCGACCCCGGACGCCTCGACCCACTGGGCGGGCTCGGAAACGGCGCGGGCCGATCACGGCCGGCCGGGCCGCGCACGGCCGTAGCGGGTGCGCACCGTCCGGCTGGTCCAGATGGCAGGCCATCCGGCGGCCGCCGGTCACCTGTTCGGCTTCGGCTGGGCTGTAGGCGCCGCCCAGGGTCTCGCCCTCGCCGGCCTCGTCCAGGCGGCGCATGTCCTCGTCGGTGCAGGCGGTCGGAATGGAAGTGCGAAAGGCGCGCCGACCCCGGCGAGACGTAAGCAAGGCATCGAGGGCCGCGGGGTCGTCGGCCGCGCCCGGCCCTGTCGCTGCCGCAGGTCTCGATCCGAGGTGTCGTCGAACAGCGTCTGAAACGCTTCTCGCCGCCCGATCCAAGTAGAGGTGTAGGGGCGAACGACGAAGGGAGCGAGGCCGGTGCGCCTCAACCGTCCTTCCTGGTACACGGCCGATGACGAGGCGACGTTCCCGAGGGCGCGGCGGGCGCGGTGCACATACGGCCACCTTCGGAGATCGCCTTCTGAGTGCACTCAAGGACGAGATCGTGACGAGAAAGGCAGAAAATCACATGACAACTGTGACACCCGTACGACGTACCCGGCGCATCGTGGGACTGTCCGCCGTGGTGGCGGGGGTCGCGGCGGCCGCCACGGCCGTGGTGATGGTGACCGGCGTGACCGGCGTGAGCGGCAGCGCGGCGTACGCGGTCTCCAAGGGCTCGGACGGCACGGTCAACGTACAGATCAACTCGTTCGTCGACCCCGACGGCCTGGAGGCCAAGCTGGCCGAGACCGGGATCAAGTCGGTGGTGGACTACCTGCCCGCAGGCCAGACCTGCAAGCAGCCCCGCGGCGAGAACGGGGCGGCGGACGGGAAGTTCGCCGCGGGCATCAGCAAGGCGGATGACGGGATCGCCTTCACGATCAAGGAGGGGGACGTCCCCGAGGGGTCCACGCTGGTGCTGGCCGTCACGAAGAGCGAGGACGGCGACTCCGCGGCGCCGTCCTCGGCCTCTCTGCAGATCGTCAAGGGGACGGTCGCCCCCTGCGAGCCCACGTCCGCGCCCGCGATCCCGCCCGCTGACAACGACACCAGCGGAACCACGGACACGCAGAACCCCACGTCCGCGCCCACGATCCCGCCTCTTGACAACGAGACCGGCGGAACCGCGGACAAGCAGGACAACGGTCCCACCCTCGACGAGGGCACGGAGGAGGGAAAGGGCGTCACCAACAAGAACGACTGATCCCCCATCCGCACGGCTCCTCACCCCCAGGGCCGTGACTCCTCATCGATAGACCGCTGATCCGGCGACCTCCCGCCGGAAGACAGCGGCCCGCCCGGCGGCCCCTCCCGAGCAGCGGGGGCCGCCGGGCCCACCATCGTCACGATTCGTCTCGATCCTGTTGCATACGCTTGAGGCCACCCGACGAGGATCCGGAGAAGACCAGGACGGACACGGTGAATCCGTGCACGTGGTCGTGCCCGGCCACCGCCCCACCTCGCCGGCCACGAAGAACTCCGCCACCCCGATGGACCCCGGCGTGTCCCGCAGCGCGAGCCGGTCGTGGTCGGCGGTGCCGAACTGCTCACCCCAGCCGACGCCAACGACGCCGAGCTCACTGCCTGGACCGCCACCGTCCGAGCCGTTGATCTGCCCATCTGTGTCGACACCCGCACGAAGAGGATCACGCGACAAATGCACGGCCGGGCCGGGCTCGGCCCGATCTCCATGAACGTCGGAGCGGTCCAGCGAGCCCCCGTCACCCCCGCGCGATGAAGCACTCCCGCAGAACCACGGCAACAGCGCCACCGGAGGCCGCTATGGGCACCCCCGGTATCGCGGTGGTGATCATGCTCCCGCAGGCGTCGAGTGAGCTTGGCCGGACATGTCGTTACCTGGTGGTCACCTCGCCGGTGGTGTACTGCGTATTGCCGATCCGCATGTGTCCCACCCAGCAGGAGTTGAAATAGATGTACTTGACGCGGCTTCCATCTATCGTGTCGCCTGCTTCGACCGTTCCCTGAGCGACAAGGTCACGCTGGCCGCCGCATGCTGAGAGGTACAGCTGTACCAGCCGCTCGGGGCCGGCGTTCTTGCTGTACCAGACGTTGACGTCCGCGTTCTCGTTGAGGTCGCCCCAGATGGAGATGCACAGCGGCGATCCCGAGATGTCGTTGCACCTGTACCAGTGCCCCTCACGTGACGGGCGGGCCGCTTCGGCCGCGTTGGCCGGGGTGACGAACGCCGCCGTCATTCCGAGGATCACAAGCAGTGATCCGACGAGCTTCGTCACCTGCTTGGCTGACAGAAGCCTTCTACCATGCATGACTTCCTCCCCGTTGTATGGACTTGTCCTTGGAAGTGTCACTTGGGTGATGTGGCCCATCCAGGCCATGAACAGGACATTTGCCAGGCACTGGCAGGACATGGCGGCGTGAATCTGTCGCTGGGCCGGCGTCTGCTCAATCCGTCCCGAACGGCCCGCCCTCTGCGGACGGGCCGTTCGGTGTTGCCGGAGAAACACTCCTCCTGTGCGCGGCCGCCCGCGGCAGCGCCCCGACGTCGTACTCGCCGGCCGCGGATACGCCCACTGATCGCCCACCGTGGCACCGAGCACGTCTCTGGCCTGGGCAAACAACGCTCGGCCGTCGAGCAGACCTTCGCCCTGCCGCACGCCTTCCGGCACCTGCGCACTCACCTGCCGACGGCGCCTCACTTCGTTGCGTCTCGGTACGGTAGTAGAAGTCCTCCCGCAGGACGTGGTGTTCCTTTCTCTCTGTACGGTCGTAGGTGAAGTCGAACCAGCCGCCCGGTACGAGCACCCGGCCGATGAGGATGTCCGGCGAGATGTCGATGCCGTAGTAGTGGCCAGGCTCCAGGTGCCGGATGAACCGCCAGCCGCCACGCGGGTTGCCGCACCCGATCTCCAGCATGCGGTGCTCGGGGCGCAGGCCCTGGCCGAGGAGGTAGTCGAACTGCGTCGCGCCCAGCGCCGGCCAGCGATCCCGGTTGCCGCTGCCGACTGCCGCGTCCGGATCCGCACAGGTGTCGGAGCGCATCACAGCGCGGTAGTACGCGATGTGGGCGGGGTGGCGCAGGGCGTAGGCGAGGCGGTGGCGAAAGGTGGAGTACTTCTTCGGGGACGACGGCGGCAACGCCTGGCGCGACTGATGACCGAGAACCTGGCCCCGGGCACGAATCCCCGCCACGGCGACGTGCACGGTTGGACCACCAGTCCCGATCGAGCAGCAGGCGCTCCAACTGTTCATCAGAGAAGAACGGGTCACCAACCCTCACCAACTCCTCAGAGAGTGAGGGTTTCGCCCTGCTCGAGCGCCGCCACCTCGTAGCTCTCACCGGAGGCGGCGTCCAGGAAGCGGGCGAGCTCATCCGGCTGCGTCTGGTAGAACCCGTCGAGATGGAATCCGTCGTAGTGCATCGGCACCGCGACCGCCGCCCCCAGCAGGCGCACCGCCACGGCCGCCTGTGCGGCGTCGAGCGAGGCGGCGTACGGGCTCGGTGGCTGGCAGTGCGGGAAGCACACGGTCGGCCCGTTGATGGGCGTCAGGACGGCGTCGAACGGCCCGAACCGGTGGGCGGCCCGCCACCAGTACCCGTGGAACATGCTGTCGCCCAGGTGCAGCACCCGCTTGCCGCCCGCCTCGACAGCCCAGGACACCTGCGGGTCGCCCAGCGTGTCCACGGCCGGCACGGCTGCGATCGTGAACGGCCCGATGGTGGCCGTCTCCCAGAGACCCATGGGCCGTCGCGCCAGCTTCAGCTCATCGAGCTCACGGTCGGCCTTGAGCGTCCACAGGTTCTCGTGATCATCGCCGCCGAAGGGCGCCGGATGCAGGACCTGCCCACCGGGGCGCAGGGCCCGCGCCAGTGCTCCCGCGTCGGTGTGGTCGCGATGCAGGTGGGTGCAGAGCCCGGCGAGCACGTCGCCCTGGGTGTGTGGCGCGACGACCTTCGGCAGGGGTGCGGCGAGCGGCGTGCCTTCCAGTACGTCCTCGGGCCGGCCCAGCAGGTCGATCACCAGGCTGTGGCCCTGCGACTCGACTTCCATCCCTGCCCAGCCCAACCAGCGCACTCGCATGGTGGCACTCCTTTTAGCAGACGGTCGTACGTTTATTGGCGTTACCGTACGGCTGTCTGCTACGTTCGTCAACGTGAGGAGATCCGCCGAAGAAGCCCGGCTGACCCGCGAGCGCATTGTCGCCACCGGCGTGACGATGTCCTCCATCGACGGGCTGCACGGCATGACGATCGGCTCGCTGGCGCAAGCGCTGGGCATGAGCAAGGCCGGTGTCGCGGGTCCGTTCGGCTCGCTCGCCGGGCTGCAGCTCGCAGTCCTGGCCAGAGCGGCCCAGCTGTTCACCGAGGCCGTGGTGATGCCCGGCCTGACGTCCGAGCCGGGCCTGCCCCGCCTGCGGGTCGTGATCGACCGGTGGTGCGGCTACTTGGATGGCGGCCCGTTCCCGAACGGCTGCTTTGTCACGGCCGCGTCCTGCGAGCTCGACGGGCGGCCGGGCGAGCTGCGCGACTTCCTGCGCACCGCGGTGATGCGGTGGCGGGCGTTCCTGCGCGAGGAGATCGTCGCCGCACGGGCCGCCGGCGACCTCGCCCCCGGACGAGACCCGGACGACCTCGTCACGACGCTCACCGGCATCGCCATGGCGGCCAACCAGGAGATCCAGTTGCTGGAGGACATGGCCGCGGCGGAGCGCGCCCGCCGTCTCATGCTGGCCACCGTCACGGGGCGGCGGGCTGCCGACGCCGACGGCTGACAGCCCGCAGCACCGCCGACCGGGCCTTCTCCTCATACGATGCGGGACGCCATGGCCCGCACGGCGACGATCGCCGCCTCGGCGCGGTCCGTGGTGCAATCGGTCTGCTGCTTGCTCGGCAGCGCCGGTGCCCGGGAGGCGGCCATGCAGATCTCGGCCATGGCGTTGAAGACGTTCCGGCCGAGAACGGCGGGCCACGACAACCGGTTCCTCACCGTCTCTCCTGGAACTCAAGTCCCAGCAGCCACTCGACCTTCGATGACAATCCTCAGCCCTCGCTGCGACCGGACGGGAATCTCGTCAATCTCGGTCCAGCCGTTTCAAGAACGGCCCGGCCGGCCGAACGATGGCCTTGGGTCTACGCGCCTGCGGGCTCGTGGAACCCCGCTCGCCCGGCCGCACCTTGATCACTGATGATCGAGATATGGACCGGTACCCACCACGGCCTATTCGCGATCTATGGAGTAGATCTGGGCGAGCAGAGCCGGGTTTTCGCCTCCGATGTCCTCTCTCGTGTTTGCGCTGTAGTACATGACGTCATTCCAGTAGTCGTTGTGCCCCAACCCCAGCACGTGACCCAATTCATGGGTCACGACATTGTTGCGGGTGAAATACGTTCCCGTGTAGTAGTCATTCAACTGGACGTCCGCGTCCCTGATCTGTCCCGGCTTGGTAGAGGCCCAGATAAGGTTGGTGTGGCCGATCCAGCCGGTCGCGCCATAATTGGCCGACCAGACGCCTACGCAGTGGACGCCGGCCTGATTGCAATTGTTCCAGGTGTACCAGCTGTCGATGTTCGGAGTCTGGTTCCACTTGTAGACGGCATTGGTCGTCGGCCATGTCGCGCCCGAGTGGTCGTTGAACAGGACCACAGGATTTCTTCTGCCCAGGTTCGTCCACCAGACGTTGGGGCAAGTGAACGCGTGTGCCTGGCCGTACGTGCAGTCGCCAGGCCCCATGGGCTGCACCTCGCCGTCCGTCGATGGTTGTGGCTCGGGCCGGAGCACTTCGACGTTCTTCCGCCCGCTCTTGCGGAGCGAGTCGGCCACCTTTTCGGGATCTGCTTCAGCAGCCAAGGTATAGAAGTCGACACGCACGCGGCCGTCGGAAAGCTCTTCGCGGCTTACTATTTCCGCGGTGTTCTTGTCCGGCGGAGGGCCGGCACTTCTGGCTCCGCGCTCCTTTGCCGCCGCTGCTTCGAGGTCCGCCGGGGTATACTTCGGGTACGCGTTCAGATCGGTAAGCGGGCTGCCCTGCTTCCCGCCGGGATCAGGCGACGCCGGAGTCTGGCTCGGCGCAAGCGCGGGCAGCAATGTCTCCGCCGTGGCCGGCAGGGAGCCCGCCCCAAGCGTGGACATCACTATCAGTAAGGTCGCGGCATACCATCTGGGACGAGCTGATTTCGTCGACATGCGGACCAGTCAAGGGGGCGGGTGCGTAAAGTGTCAATGCGCAGCTCGCGAATACTCCTATCAGTTGTGAATAATGGCAGGAATGAGATGAATAATTGGCAGCAAGAAGCTCGTTCGGGCCAATGCCGTTTAGACAAGAGATGATCATGATGTCGCTTTGGGCTGCCGATGGCGTGGGTACGAGTGCAACGGTCGGCGGTCCCCGCGTAGCGGATGCCCTTGTCGGACGGGCGCCGTTCACGGTAGCTGCTCTTGCGTGAGCGTTTGACGGCTCGCGGGTAGGAGCGGTGGCGGCGGTGCAGATCAGCGTGCATAACTCCCCGTGGGTCAAGAGGTAGGCCCAGATCTCCTGGTAGGCCAGTTCGGGGGTGCGGGAGCGCAGGATACGGCCCGGCGATCGTGATAGCAGCGGGCCAGCTCTTCGGCGGTGGCCTCGGCCGGGTTCAGGACGCTGGTGATCAGGCGGATGAGCTCGCCCTTACGGTCGGGCACGGTGTAGTCGACCACCCGGATGATCACCGCGTGCTCGGGACCCAGGTCTCGGCCCTGGCGGGCGGCCTCGCGCAGCCGGTCCTTCCGCGAGCGGCGCAGGCCGGCGGGTTCGGTGATGACGGCCAGCCAGTACCCGTCGGCCAGTACCCGTCGGCCAGATCGCGCAGCCAGTAGGGGCGCAGTCCGGCCTGGACCCGCCAGAGCAGGTGCGCGCCGCTGTGCCGGGCCTGGTTCCAGGCGGGGAAGCTGGAGAAGCCGCGGTCGCCGGTGAGTGGCATCTCCGCGGTCAACTGCCGATAGAGGGAGAAGGCGAGGGTCTGCTCGCCGGCCCAGCAGCCCGCTACATCGGCGGTGTCGGGCAGGTCCAGGACGAACCCGTCGATCGCCATCACCCGCCGGCGGTTCAGCCACGCGCCCGGCGTCGACGCGGTTGCCGAGGGGCGGGCGATCTGCTGGAACACCTCTTTGACCGGCCCGGTTCCCAGCCGCTGGCGGGCTTGGGTGACCGCCCCGCGGGTCGGCGCCTGCCAGCGCGCGCCCGGCACCAGGGCCAGCATGCCCGTCAGCTTCTCGGCGACCTCCTCGTAGTCGTCGTCGGGGTAGAGGCATAACGCGATCAGCAGGTAGATGACCACATGCGCGGGGAGCTTGCGGACGCGTCGCTCCCGGCATCCGTGCGTCGCGATGGCCCGCGTCCACGGCCTGGCGAGGGATCAGCGATGTCAGCGCGCCAACCGCGACCAGATCCGTCAACCGCCCCGAACCGCCCGCATCACCCGACGAGATCGCCAAGCGACGCTACCAGCAAGATCGCTATCTAAACGGCATTGGGACCTCCACCACCGTCCCCGCCACCAGCCAGGGCCACGACGCCGGCAAGAAGATCGCCGGCCGCAAACGCAGCACCGTCACCGACACCCCCGGCCTGCTGCCGGCCGTGCTCGTCACCGCCGCCGGCGTGTCCGACAGCGCCACCGGCCTGCCTCCCCTGGCCACAGTCGCCGCAGCTCAGCCCACCCTCACCAAGGCCTGGCCCGACAGCGCCTGCCGCACCACCGTCATCGAGGGCGCCGCCGCCCTGGGCATCGACGTCCGCCTGGCCCGCGACTACGAAGCCCGTCCCGACCGCTCCGAAGCCATGATCCACATCGCCATGATCGACGTCATGACCCGCCGTCTCACCGGCGAGAACACCCCCACCCGGGGCGGCGCCTGAACCCGGGACCAGACAGGACTAAACGCCCACTCAAAGGAGCGCATTACTTCATGCTGCGTTGAAGTAATCTCTCCGGTGGCCTATATTTCTTCGTCGGAGGATGAAGTTTTCTGAGAGGAGCAAGCCCAGCATGAGCATCGACGGCACGTGGGCGTTCACCGCGGCGTCTCCAAGGGGCGAGCAGAGCTTCGCCGCGACGTTCACCTCGGACGGCGAACGCCTGTCAGGGACGATGACCGGCGCGCAGGGAGCCTGGGAGATCGACGAGGGCACGGTGCGCGACGACGAGGTGGGCTGGCTGGTGCGCAGGGCGGTCATGGGGATGAACCTGCGCTTCACCGGCGTCGTGGACGGTGATCAGTGGACCGGCAAGGTCAAGGTCGGCGCGCTCGGAAGTTTCCCGGCCAGTGCGGTACGGACCACACTGGGGCAGCCACCTCCGGCACCGTCCGAGCCCAGCCTGATCAGCCCGGAGGGACGGGCCGACCCGTACCCCCTATACGTCCGCATGCGCCAGGACGGTCCCGTCCGCCCCGCCGAGGGTCCGCTCGGCGGTCAGGTCTGGATGGTCACCGGGTACGAAGAGGCCAGGGCTCTGCTGAACGACCCGCGCGTCTCCAAGCACCCCCGGCATGCTCCTCAATGGCTGCGCGATCTGGGCATCATCACCGCCGACGAGGGACCGACCGGAACGAACATGCTCAACAGCGACCCGCCCGACCATACGAGGTTGCGCCGCCTGGTGAGCAAGGGCTTCACGCCGCGCCGCATCGAGGCCCTGCGCCCCAGGGTGCGGCGCATCACCGACGATCTGCTCGACCGGATGGCGCCCCTGGGGCAGGTAGATCTGATCGACGCGTTCGCCTACCCGTTGCCGATCACCGTGATCAGCGAACTGATCGGGGTGCCGCAGGAGGACCGGGACGACTTCAGGTCCTGGACCGCCGCCATGCTGCTGATGCCCCTGGAGGAGGAACTGCGCGCCAGGCGATCGCAGGGCATCGAGGCCATCAACGGCTACCTCGCCACACTGATCGAACGCAAGCGCCGCGACCTGCGGCCCGGCGTACCCAGAGACGAACAGCCCGACCTGGCCAGCGCACTGGTGGCGGCGGCCGACGACGAGGACGGGCTGAACGAGCGCGAGCTGGTCGGCATGCTGAACCTGCTGCTCGTCGCCGGCCACGAGACGACCGTCAACCTGATCGGCAACGGCGTGGCGGCGCTGCTGCGCCACCCCGGCCAGCTCACCCTCCTGCGCGACCAGCCCCAGTTGCTGCCCTCGGCGATCGAGGAGATGCTGCGCTACGACGGACCCGTCGAGCAAGGAACGAGCCGCACAGCGGTGGAGGACATCCAGATCGGCGAGGTCACCATCCCGGCGGGCAGCCAGGTGACGGTGGCGCTGGCCGCAGCCGACCGGGATCCCCGGCGCTTCCCCGACCCTGACCGGTTCGACATCCAGCGCGAGGACAACGCCCATGTCGCCTTCGGCCACGGGCTGCATTTCTGCCTCGGCGCGCCGCTCGCCAGGATGGAGGCACAGATCGCCTTCCGCGGCCTGCTGGACCGCTTCCCCGACCTGGCGCTCGACTGCCCGCCCGAGCGACTGCGTCAGCGGCTGGGGACCGCCACCCTGTTCCGGGGGCTGGCCGAACTGCCGGTGAAGTTCACCCCAGCGGCTCGCTGACCAGCCGCTGGATCACGGGCGCCGTCAGCGTGACAAGCGATTCCGTGGACATCGAGGCGAGAGGCTCCACGCGCAGGAGGTGGCGGGCCACGGCCAGGCCGGCCAGATGGGCGCCGATCAGGCCGGCCCGCAGTTGCGCGTCCGGCAGGTCGAAGTGCTTGGCGAGCGAACCGGCGAACTCGGCCTCGATGAACGCGCGCAGCTTGGCCGCGGGCTCAGGATCGGTTACGGCCAGGCGGGTCAGGGCGCCCACCCCGTCCGCGGCGTCGCCTCCCTCGGTGACGTCGAGGAACCGGCGCACCAGCCTTTCCCCGAAGCGCTCCACCCCTTCGGAGAGCAGCTCACCCACCGGATCGCGCTGCGGGCTGTAGCTGTTCAGCACGGCCTCGTAGAGGCCCTGCTTGCTGCCGAAAAAGTAGTGGATCATCGCGGGGTCGACCCCCGCGTCGACGGCGATCGCCCTGATGGTGGCCCGCTGGAACCCCTCGGCACCGAACCGCGCCGCCGCTGCCGCCATGATCCGCTGCCGGTTGGCCGCGCCGGTGCGCCAGCGACCACGGCGCCCCTGCTCACCGACGGTGTCGTTCACGCCGTCAGCTTACTTCACCGCCTGCCGAACTTATCCGAGATGGAGGACCCATGGATCGAAGCGTCCGCGTCCTGGTGGTCGGTGGAGGGCTCAGCGGCTTGGCCGCGGCCACCCTCCTCGGTCACCACGGCGTGCCCTGTTTGATCGTCGAACGTCGGACCCAACTACCACCCACGTCGCGCAACGAACGGCTCGGCGTGCGCGCCATGGAGCTGCTGCGGGTCCTCGGCCTGGAGGAACGGGTCCGCGCGGCGGGCTTCCACCCCGACGAACTCGGCGACATGCTGCGGGCCGACACCCTGGCCGGCGCCGAACTCGGGCGAGTCCCGCAGCCGTGGGTGGCCGTGCCACCGCAGTTGAGCCCGCTCCAGCCGGTGTGTTGCAACCATGCGTGGCTGCGTGAGCTGCTGCGCGAACGCGCCCGGGAGCTGGGCGCGGAGATCTGGACCGGTTCCGAGCTGATCGACCTGCGGGAGGAGGGCGACGGGCTGGTCGCCGACGTACGCGGGCCGGAGGGTGACACGAGCGTACGGGCCTCGTACGTGGTCGGCGCCGACGGCCCGTACAGCCTCGTCCGTGAACGCGCCCAGATCGAGGCCGAAGGTCCTGGCACCATCGCCCACCTCTACGGGGTGGCCTTCCGCGCGGACCTCGGCGAGGCCATCCGCGGGCGGCACTTCGCCGGAGTGCAGCTCGATGGCGTGGGCGGCACCCTGCTGAAGGAGTCCGAGCGCGACTCGTGGGTGCTCCTGCGCCCACGCCCGGCCGACGACAGCCCCGACGAGGGCGAGGACCTGGTCGAGCTCGTCCGCTCAGCGTCCGGCCTGCCGGACCTGAAAGTCGAGATCGGGGGCACCTTCAGCTTGCCGATCACCCTGCTCACCGCTGAGCGGTTCACGCGTGGCAGGGTCGCGCTGATCGGCGACGCCGCCTGCTCGCTGCCGCCCACACCGGGTATGCACGGCGGCAACGTGCTCCAGGACGCGCAGAATCTCGCCTGGAAGCTGGCTCTGACCCTCAAGGGCACGGCGGGTTCCGGGCTGCTCGACAGCTACGACGCCGAGCGCCGTCCGCTCGCGAACCTCGCGCTCACCGACGCGCTCACCCGGATCGGCGTGATCCCCCCTTCGGAGGATCTGCCCGACCGGCTCACCCTGGAATTCGGTGCGGTGTACCGGTCCTCGGCGGTGATCTCGGAAGGCGAGCAGACCTTCGTGGACCCCTTGGAGTCCGCAGGGCTGCCCGGGACCCGCGTGCCCTGCCTGGGGCCCGAGTTGTTCGGCCGGGACTTCGTCTGCCTGGCCGGGCCCGGCTGGACCAGCACCGGCCTCCCGCTCATCGCACTGGAGCCGTCGTGGGCCGAGGCCCTCGGCGTGAGCGGCACCGGTGCCGTGCTCGTCCGTCCCGACGGGATCATCGCCTGGCGGGCACGGACGGCATCGCCGGAGCACGACATCGAGACCGTACTCAACCAGATCCTGAACAGAGGAGATCAGCCGTGACCTTGCGCGTCATCATCGCCGGAGCCGGACTCGGCGGGCTCACGCTCGCCCACGGGCTGCGCCGAGCCGGGGTCGAGACGGCCGTCTACGAACGGGACCCGGCACCTGACAGCCGCGCTCAGGGAGCTCGCTTCCACATGGACGACCGGGGAAAGCACGCCTTGCACGCCTGCCTGCCGCCGGCCCATGCCGAACTGTTCGAAGCGACCCTGGGACACGACAGCCGAGCGCTCAAGGTGATCGGTGACGTGAACGGCCGCCTGGAGCTGCTGGCCACGAGCTCCTTCGACGGCAGGGACGGCAGGCCCGACGCGGTGCGGCCCGGCCACCCGGTGAGCCGCCGGCTACTGAGACGGATCCTGCTGCACGGCATGGAGGACCACGTGCACTTCGGCCGGGACGTCGTGCGGTTCGAGTACCTGAGCCAGGGTGTTCGCGCGTACTTCGCCGATGGCGGCCATGCTGACGGAGATCTGCTGGTCGGAGCCGACGGCATCGGTTCCGCCGTACGCCGCCAGCTCCTTCCGTACGCCCAGGTGATCGATACCGGGGCGCGCTGGCTCGGAGGCAAGACGCCGATCACCGCGGAGATCGCCGGCACCGGGATCACCGATCTGATCGGGAGCAACTTCACCATCACCGAACTGGACGACCTCGGCATGATCCTGGCGGCCATGCAGTTCAAGGAGCCGCCACCGAGCGCCGCCGCGCGGCTGCTGCCAGGACTGGAGCCGGGCGAGGACACCGACTTCCTGATGTGGGCCCTGATCCCGCCGAACGACAGGCTCGGGACGGGATTCCAGGCCCTCGGCACCACGCGCCTCTGGGAACGCGCCCGCGAGCTGATCGAGCCGGCTCATCCGACCTTGCGGCTGGTCGTCGAGCGGGCCTGGCCGGAGCAGACGCTCTGCCTGCCGCTCGGCGCCTCGATGCCGGTCGAGCCGTGGCAGCCCAGCACCGTCACCCTGCTGGGCGACGCCATTCACGCCATGCCGCCCAACCGCGGCTCCGGCGCCAACACCGCCCTGCAGGACGCCGGGCGCCTGTGCCGTCACCTGGTCGATGGGCGCCCGCTGCTCGATGCGGTGGGCACGTACGAGGAGGAGATGCGCCGGGACGGGTTCGAAGCAGTCAACGCTTCGGTGTCCGCCATGGGCGAGTTCCTGCTGCGCGGCTGAACCCGTGGACCTGTTGCGCCGGGTCGGCGTCCACGTGGTCGAGACCGCGCTGCCCGTCATCGGCTTCACCGTGGCGTACGCCATGACAAGGCAGATCGCGCCGTCACTGGTAACCGCGCTGGCGGCAGCCGCCGCGGTGGCTCTCCTCCGAGTACGGCAGGCCCGTAAGCCATGGGCGGCGCTCGCCGGGTTCGGCGTGTCGGCAGGGGCCGCGGCTCTGGTCACCGCGTCGGGCAACGCCGCCGACTTCTTCCTGCCGCTCCTGGTGATGCGCGGGGCACTCGCGGTCGCCACGCCCGTCCTGCTCCTGCTCAGGTTGCCGCCGTTCGGGCTTGCGTACGGCGTGCTCACCCGGCGGGGGACGGCCTGGCGGCGCTGCCCCGTCCAGCTACGCGCCTTCACCATCGTCAACCTCATCTGGTTCCTGGTGGAGGCCGCGCTCACCGCCAACCAGATCAGGCTCTACCTCGACGATCAAGCGCTCGCGATGGGAGCCGTCAAGGTTCTCATCGAGGCGCCCGCATCTCTGTTGTCCGCGGTTGTCCTCTGGAGGCTCTATCGTCGCCTGACCGCACGCTCCTGTCGCGGACCGGCTTGTCCCGTCCATGCCCACTCGGCCGCGTCACCCGCGAACCGCACGAGCACCTGATCAATGATGTCGTTCTCAGGTCGGCCAGTTCGTCGTGGCGAGCTTGCCGCCGTCCGGGCCGAAGCCGGTGAGGGACGGTCGCGGAGTCAGCCACGGGACGCTCTGAAGAACCTGCTCGGTTGATCGGCTCAGTCGGGGTGTCCTGCCACAAACCTTGGCGAGTTGTTCGCGGGCGTGTCCGGGCGAGGGGCGCCCCTCCTGCCGATGGCCGGCAGGAGGGGCGCCCGACGATGAGTCAGCCCTTCTTGCCCACTCCGAATGCGGTGAGGTCGTGCCCGGCGCATACGGGGCCGCCATAGGTGGAGCGTACTCGCCGTTCCCATTTTCCGTCCGGTACGGCGGCGGCATCACCGGGCGTCAGGTGATTGAGCAGGACTCGCCTGACCGCCGCCCCTGTTGCCACTCTGCCGACCTCCTCTGGGCTGGTGTGAGCGTGGCGCATGTGCTCGAGCGCTCCGTCCGGCAGTCCCTGGTCCCGGTAATAGTCGATATCAACGGCTTCGTGCACGAGAATGTCAGTCTCGTCGGCCAGCCTGGCGACGTTGTCCGAGCGAGCGGTGTCGCCGGAGAAGGTGACCGAGCCGTCCTCGGTCTGGAACCGATAGGCGTAGGACGGGAAGACCCGCCCGTGCGGCACCAGAATCGCGCTGACACGCACGCGGTCGTCTTCGAAGACGGTGAACGGCGGCATGTCGGGCGCGGTGTGCTCAGGAGAGGCGCCGACCGCTGCGGGCGGCATGATCTCGCGGATGGCGAATTTCTCGGTGAAGTCCCTTCCGGGAGGACCGTTCTCGTTGGTGCGGATGTTGATGTCGTACGTGGCCGCCGCCAGCCAGCCGGTGAAGATGTCCCGCAGACCAGGGGTGGGATGATCGGGGTTGAGCACCGGTACGGGCGCGTTTCCGGGGGGCGGCGGCAGGTACCCGGCCGGTCCGGGGCCGTGGATCGGTAGGGGTGGAGCCGCCGGGCCTTGGGCGAGCCACACCAGGTTGAAGAGGTCCGCCAGGTGGTCGGAGTGTCCGTGGGTGATGAAGACGGCGCCGAGCGCCGGCAGGCCGATCCCGGCCAGAGCCGCTTGCCGTACCGCGCCTGAGCCGGCATCGACGAGGTAAAAGCGGTCGCCGACGGCGACCGCGCTGGAGATCATCGTGCGGCCGGGAACCTGTACCGGACCTCCTGAGGTGCCCAGAAGCAACACCCTGGTGTTGTATCCCGTCACGTCGCCGCTCAGGGTCACGGCGGCGGAGCGCCGCGGGTCGGCGGCGGTGAGGGTAGGCGGTAATGCGAGGACGGCTGCCGCGCCCGCCAGTCCGGCGGTTGCCGTGTTGCGGAGGAGTGCGCGGCGAGAGGGCTGATCGCTGGGCATGCATACACCTTTCTGCCAGCACGGAAGGCCGACACGGCCCTCCGTCGGATTTCTTCAACCCACGTTGAAGTTACGATCTGCCTGCCGTATATTACTTCATCAGCCAATGAAGTTAAGCGAGATCACCGAACGCGGGAGCGACATGAGCGTCGACGGCACCCAGCGGCCCTGATCGCCCTGCGTGTCCGGCAGAGGCGCCGCTTCGCCGACAACGAGGTTCCGCCGACGGGCGGGCTCTTCAGCCTCATGTATCTGTTCACTCTCGCTGTGGCCACCGCCCTCAATCCCGTGGGTCCCGCATGGCGGGGCAACGACAACCACGACCTTGAAGTGCTCTGCCCCGCTTGGTACATGTCTGCGCTGATCGGCATCGCCCTCATGGCCCTCATCGGGCTGACCAACTGGTTCACCGCCGCGATCAGGGATGTCCCGGCGTCCTGACGGGAGTATGCGGAGCCGCTGGCGTTGAACCCTGGGGCGCGCCTGTTGGATGCCAGCCACGAGAATGACGATGGCGAGGAATTTCCACGTTCCAGGCGAGCCGGCCGACCAGCGCGGCCACCTCGGTGGCGACTTCAAGGTCCTGAGGCGGCGCGTTGCCGGCAGTGCCAGCGCATGACCGTGGCGATGCCGCGCATCACGGCGCTGGTCATCCAGGGGGACAAACCAAGTACGGCGGAAAGGGCTGATAGGGCTGGTCAGAGGCGATTGCCGAGGCTGCGGCCCCGGTCCGCGCAGATGAGTTATCCGATTCCTGCCATCAGAGCCGCGGCGGACAGGACCAGTGCGCCGAATCCGCCGACCAGGCCCGCGATCCTGGCATCCCGGCGGCCGGCCATCGCGCTCAAGTGGACGCGTGCGGCGAGCATGAAGGCGATCCCGCCGCCCACGAACCATGGCCCCCACAGGTAGGTGTACCAGCGGCTGACGGACAGCAACTCCGGGGCGAGCGTGATGAGGTGTGCCTGTACGAGCAGTCCTTGCCCGACGAACAGCGCTCCATGCCAGACCAGCAGCACCCCCGCGCCCCACGCCATCAACTGCAGGAGGCAACTCATGCCGCGCCCCCAGGCACGGCGGTGTACCAGAGCCAGGCCCAGCAGCCCCCCAACGACTTTGAGCACGCCGGTCACCCACAACACCGCGAGGAAACCGGGATCTTGCTTCAGCGCCAGTTCCACCAGCTGCGGCGAGATCGTGGACGTAACCCCAGCAGAACCGCCCATCGCCCAGTAAAAGCTCGGAACGGCGAACACGAATCCCCACACCGCAGCGGCATACCCAGGCCACCTGGCCGGATGGCTCACCGTATCAAGACGCAGTCTCATAACCGTGATTCTGCACAACCCGTCACGGCGACGCCTCCCACGCGAGAGGTCGCTCAACACTCTCGATCGTTGCAGATCGGCAGACCCGGGACTGTACGGTCACTGGCTCCGGCAGACCAGTCCTCGCCTCGTGATCGAACGACTCGGCGAACGTTGCCGGGCATTGCCGCCACGCTTGACGGAGCGACGCGAGGGCCGCGCGCCGGGTCGGGCGCGATCATGGTTTGACCTATCCGGACGCACGACGAAAGACTCGTCGGCATGGTGACTCTGCGGGTTCTCACGACAGACGACTGGCCGTTGTGGCGCGCACTCCGCCTTGCGGCGCTGACCGATGCGCCGAACGCGTTCAAAGTCCGGCTCGCCGACTGGGACAGAGGCGAAGAAGAACGCTGGCGTGCCCGCCTGGAGCTTCCCGGCGCCTACCACGTGGCTGCACTGCTGGACGGGCACGCCGTTGGCATGGCGAGCGGCCTTCCCGGCGCCGCTGATATCAGGGAGTTGAGGTCCGTCTGGGTCAGCTCTGAGGTGCGAGGCCGTGGAATCGGCAACCGACTGCTTACGGCAGTTGAGACCTGGGCTCTGGAATCGGGCGGAGCAGCCTTGAAGCTGGCGGTGCTCCCGGGCAACGAACCTGCCATCGCCCTCTACCGGCGCAACGGGTTCACGGTCACGGGAGAGCCCGGCGACGTGCTGCCCGATGGGACGGCCAGGGAACAGATCATGGTGAAGGCACTTCGCCGGGCGTGACCAGCAGGCACAATCCACTCCCGGTCAGAGCACTGGATCATCGGGGTCGACGGGACGCCCCTCGGCAGCGATGGCGTTGGCGGCGTCGGTGATGTCGCGGGCAGTGGAGTAGATGACGCAGTTGGCCGGCAACTCGTTGAACTTGATGATCTTCTCGTGCGCGAAAGGCTCGATAGAGACGGTTCTTGCGTGAGTGGTTCCCAAGACGCCGCAGCAGGGTGACCTCCTTCCGCCTCCGGCGTCACCGTCGCCAGACACCGGCCGTACACGGATCTTGTGGCTGATGCCGAAGCCGACGTCGACGATCGCGTCCACGGTGTCGCCATCGACGACCTTCGCGATGGTCGCCGGGGCGCAGCGCGCAGGCGGGCATGGTCATCGTGGTGGCCATACGCCACGGCCCACGCCACGGACCAGACGGCGGGCGGGGGACGGGCGCCGCCGCCCCGGCCCGTACCCGGGATGGGCCCAGCTTCACGGACGGTGCGCCCTGCGCCACTGGTCGGTGGCCACGCCCGCGAGGACCACGTTGACGACGTCCTCCGCGAGTTCGAGGGTGATCGGGAGGTGGCCGAAGAGCAACCGGTAGTACGTGGTCGAGCCCAGCATGTCGAGCAGCAGGTCGATGTCGGCGTCCGCGCGGATGTCTCCGCGTTCGATCCCCCGGCGCAGGGCCTGGGCGGTGGTGGCCCTGCGCGGGTGGAAGTACCGGTCCAGGAACTCCGAGGCGAGTTCCTGGTCGTCGGCCAGGTCAGCGACCAGGGCCGGGAGGGCACGCCGCCCCACGGGACCGCTGAAGGCCTGGCTGAGCGTGCTGATTCCGGCGATGAGATCGCAGTGCGTGCACCCGGTGTCGGGCGTGGGAGTGGTGCCGACGGTGGTGGCCAGCGCGTCGACCACCAGATGTTGTCGCGAGCGCCAGCGCCGGCGCAGAGCGGGCTTGCTCGTGTCGGCGCGGGCGGCGACTTCCTCCAGCGTCAGCTTCGCGTAGCCCTTCTCGTTCAGGATGTCCATGACGGCGTGGTGCACCGCCGCGTCGATGCGCTGGTCGCGTGGCCTTCCGCCGCTACGTCGGCCTTCGGTGCCCTCGCTCTGGGGCGGCGATCCGGTCGCGCTCTTCCTCACCCAAGGCATTATAGGTATGCTCGACAATATAGTTCCGTACCGGAACGGAACTTAATGTGAAGGAGGATGAGTGTCCCGAGATGTCAGCGCTGCCGGCGCGCCGGCTGCCGCCGGCGGCGAGGCGGTCGCAACGTCCACGAGCGTTTTCGGCCGGCCCTACCGCGCGCTCACTCTGGGCGTGATCGTGTCCGTGGGCTCAGTGGCCTTCGAGTCGCTCGGCGTGGCGACCGTCCTGCCCGTGATCGCCCGCGACCTGGACGGCCTGGGCGCCTACGGCTGGGGGCTGTCGGCGCTCATGCTCGCCAACATCATCGGCACGGTGATCGCCGGTCGATCCGCTGACCGCACGGGGCCGTGGCGGCCGATGGCGATCGGCCTGACCGTCTTCGCCCTGGGCTGCGCTGTGGCCGGCGCGGCCCCGTCCTGGCCGCTGTTCCTCGCCGGCCGCTTCGTCCAGGGACTCGGCGTCGGTGCGATCATGGCCATGGCCTACACCGTGATCGGGCTGATGTACCCGGTGCATCTGCGGGCCCGCATGTTCGCCCTGCTCTCCTCGGCGTGGACCGCCCCCTCGCTGGTCGGACCGGTCCTGGCCGGCCTCCTCGCGCATCGGGCCGGCTGGCAGGCCGTCTTCCTGCTCATGCTGCCCATCATCGCCGTCGCCGCCGCGCTCACCCTGCCCGCGCTCCGCGGGAGGGCCCTGGAGATCGCGCCCGCACCGCGCCTGGCGACGCCGTGGTGGAAGGGCCCGACGATCGCCGCCGCTCAGCTCACCATCGGCGCCGGCCTCCTGTTGCAGGCCCTGCTGCTGTCGAACCTCGTCCTGCTGGCCGTGCTCGCGGTCGCCGGTCTCGCCATCGCGCTGCCCGCCCTGCGCCGGGTGACGCCCGAGGGCACCCTGGGCGCTCGCGCCGGCATCGCCGCCGGAGTCGTCATCCGCGCCCTCCTGTGCGGCGTCTACTTCGGCAGCGAGGCGTTCCTCCCCCTCGGCCTGCAACAATTGCGCGGGCTCAGCGTCACCGAGGCGGGTCTCGGCCTGTCAGCGGGCGCGATCACCTGGGTGATCGGGTCCGCGCTGCAGTCGAGACTGGACGGCCGCGGCCCGGGCAGCCGCACCTGGGGCGTCATGCTGGGATTCGGCATCCTGCTCGCCGGTGTCGTCCTGGTCGCATCGGCCATTCTGGTGCCGGCCGTTCCCGCGTACGTGGCCGTGATCGGCTGGGCGATCGGTGGCCTCGGCATGGGCGGCGCCTTCAACGCCTCCACCACCAGCACATTGGAGCAGACACCCGCGCACCGGCAGGGCGAGGTCAGCGCGGCTCTGCAACTCGCCCAGACCCTCGCCACGGGCGTGCTCGCCGGGCTGGGCGGCGCGGCCCTGGCGATCGCCCGGCACTGGGGCGGCTCCGCCCATGACGCCCTGCTGGCCACGTTCGTCCTCACCGCTCTGATGGCGCTGCTGGGCGTCATGCTCTCCCCCAGGCTGCGCGGCCCGGCCTCCGGCCGGCCCTGATCGCGCCGCCACCAGCGCCGTGTCACCCAGAATGCCTCGATCTCCGCAACGCCGGCTCCGGGCGCGAGTGTCGACGCGTCGGGGGCTTGCCCGAACCGCTCACCCATTCCCGTCGCAGTGGAACATTCCCGTCGCAGTGGAACAGCGAGCAGGGTTCGGATCGGCCGCTGCCCGGGCCTCAGCCCCATGCGCCCGTCCATGACGTGGCGCGCCATTAGCGGGTACGGCCCCGGGCCGATGGCCCAGGGCCGTCACGATCAGAAGAAGGTGAACTTCGTGTCGGCTTTGGGCAGGTCCGGCTTCTTCGGCCCGCGGAACGTGGTCGTGTCCTTGGGGACGTCGGTCAGCGGCGTGCCTTGCGCGAACGGGACGACGACGCTGCTCTTGCCCAGGTTCAGGGTGACGGTTGCGCCGGTGCCGGTCTCCTCGCTGTAGTCGGAGTCGGTGCCGGCCACCACCAGGCCGATGCGGTGCCCCTTCTTGAAGGTGTAGTCCTGCGGCAGCGTCAGCCATTTGACCGTGCCGTACGTGCCCGTGGGCAGCGGCTCGGCCTGGCTGAGCGAGTGGCGGTTCTGCACGTCGATCCAGCCGCGGGCGACGATCTCCAGCGGGCGGGTGGCGACGTTCGTGACGACCTTCTTGTAGCAGGCGTCGTCGGCCGCGGTGCTCTCCCCGTGGCAGTCCTCCTCGGCGAGCGTGGTGATGCCCTGGCCCCGGCGCCAGTCGACGCGGGTGTCCTCGCCGAAGTCGACGAGCAGGGCGGTCAGGTTGGCGGTCGGCTTGTCCAGCTTGACCAGCAGGTCGGCGGTGGGTGTGCCGGACAGGCGTAGGTCCTGCGGCAGGGCGCCGGTCGTGAAGGCCACCCTGCCGGGCTTGGCGGTGCCCACGTCGGCCACCATGTCGGCCTCGGACATGGCGATGTCGGTGAACGTCGCGGTACCGCTCGCCACGGGTGCGCCGCCCAGCGAGCCGTCGGAGACGGGCCACAACCACGTCTGTAGCGCGGACGGCGCCGGCCAGTCGTCCTGCGTGGTCCATCGCGCCGGGCCGACCTCCACGTCGGCGCGGGGCTCCTGGAGGATGCCGTTGGGCACGTCGTAAAGCCAGTAGTCGAACCAGCGGTGCAGGGTGTCCACCCACAGGTCCCTGCGGCCCTCGAAGTCGAACGGATCGACGTGCTGGGTCTGGCCGACCCAGATCTTGCGCGGCACGCCCCGCTCGGCCAGGGCCTTCCACCAGGTGGAGAAGTTGTCGGGCTTGACGTTGAGGTCGTTGACCGTGTGCACGACGAACACGCCGGCCCTGACCTTGGAGGCGTCGCCGAGCAGGCCCTTGATGTAGTCGCGCTCGGCCCAGAACGCGTTGTAGTCGCCGGTGTCGTCGCCGTCCTCGGCGTCCAGCCGGTCGCGGACCGCCTGGCACTTCGACTCGGGGTCGGTGTCGACGTAGTCGGCCAGCCCTGATGCATAGTCGAGGTTGTAGATGACGCCGTTGGAGCGCTGGTACTTGTACCAGGAGCTGATCGCCGAGATGGGCACGATGGTCTTCAGGCCCTCGACGCCGGTGGCGGCGACGGCGTTGGCCAGGGTGCCGTCGTACGACTTGCCGATCATGGCGGCCTTGCCGGTGGTCCAGTCGGCCACGGCCGGGCTGCCGTCGGCCCTGGTCGCCCTGGCGCGGCCGTTCAGCCAGTCGATGACGGCCTTGCCGCCCAGCACGTCGGCCCTGCCGCCGACGTCGGGGCAGCCCTCGGACCTGGTGGTGCCGAGCATGTCCACGTTGAGCACCGCGTAGCCGCGCGGGACGAAGTAGTTGTCGTAGAAGAGCGGAAACTTCGTGACATTTCCAGCAGCGTCGTAGACCTTGCGCTCGCCCTCGTTGCCGCGGCCGGAGTTGTCGTAGTAGGGGCTCTCGTCGATGATCACCGGCACCTTGAGGCCGGGGCCGGACTCCTTGGGCCGGATGATGTCCACCCTGACCTTGTCGAGGGCGCCGTCGGAGTCGCTGTCCACCGGGGACTCGACGTACACGTGCTCGCGAACGGCGTCGGCGTAGGAGAAGACCGGCTGGGTACGGCCGTTCTGGACCGTGATCGCAGGAACTGCCGCAGCCTGGGCCGGCACGGCGATCGCCAAGGCAAGACCGATCGCGACAATGGCGGGGGGAAGGGCGGGGCGTAAGAACAGCACGAAAGCCTCTCCGATCTTTACGAGAACCAACAGCGAATCCTGGGAAAGTTCTGGCTCTTGCCCAGGACGTCAATATCCGATGACTCCATCGACGCCTGGCCGCATCCTTGTGCCCGCCGGAGCGACCGAGCGATACACGTGCGCCCTCACATGAGGATCCTCATGGGGTCCGCCAGACCGCCGGGCCGGCCGAAAGCACCCGTTGCGACGAGACAGGCGCGCCATCGCAACAAAAGGCGCTGATCCAGCGGTCACGGTCACGGCAGGAGCGACTCGTCAATCGCCGTGGCGGTCATCCGATCCTCCATTTCAAGAATTACATCACCTGTGACTCGGCGCCATGAAACCATCTTCGACCGCCCGACCGGAGACGTTAATCAATTGCGCTTCCCAACTTCTACTGCCGATCTTCCCGCTTCTTCCGGAAAGCCCGATGTCGAGTTGCATTCGTAGGGCAGCCGGCGAGCAGGTGGAGCCGGTGCCGGATTTTCTTCGGCTCGTTCGAAGAACCGGACGAGCCGGTCAGGCTCTGATCGGCCTGGAGTCCAGCACTGGCCTTCCACGTGGCCCTAAGGAGGAGGGGAAGAACAACGGAAGGAAGGGGGAAGCGCCTTTCCTTAACATCTAGCCGGTATGGGTTGAGCAGCTGGAGGCTTGATCTACAGCATCACACGGCAGGGCATTCGAAAATGCCCGTCCAGTTTCCGCACAATCCTGCGCCGGGCCCACCGAGATTGCCTGATATACATCCACCGTACGATCGTCATGAATTGATGGAGGACAAGTGAACCTCAAGCGTGCATATGCCGGCTTCGCTCTCGTGGCGGCCATGGCTGCCGGCGCGACGGCTGTCGCGGCGCCGGCCCAGGCCGATGGCCATGCGGCGGTCGGACCGGCCGGTGATGGCCACGCGGCCGTGGCACCCACCCAGCCGTAAACATCGTCACCCGTATACTCCGCAGCCCGGGCTGGCGGCCGGCAGACCAATGACAAGTTCTCCCAGCACCACCTGACGACCACCCGCCAGCGATGAGAGGACGCTATTCGATCGCAACAAGAACAGCGTCCTCTCATCTTCGAGCAAGACAACGAACCAGCGGACTCGGAAACACGGTTTCGTCCTGTGATCCGGGTTTCGCTGCGCGGTCGGAGCGGCGGCGGCCGCCACCGTCACAAGGGTTGTCATCGCTGGTCCGCTGGGCGGAAGCCTTGCACGCCACCCCTGCGACCATCCCATGCGGGCACCGAACCCCCGGGGCACTGGGGAACCAAGGCGAGTTGGCGCGCCTCGGCTCGCCCAGCAAGTGACCGGGCTGACCAACGCCAACGCCCAGGTGTTCACCGCCGCCGGCGAGAGGCCATCAAGAAACCCGCCCGCGACCGCCCTGACCGGCCCGTCGGTAGTCGCCGGGAGTGACGCCGTACTCCCGTTTGAACGCCGGATGGAACCCGACCTCGGAACGATGGCCGACACGCCGCGCGATGGCGTGATGCGGCAGCGCGGTCCCGGCCAGGAGCCGGGCGGCCTCCTGCAACCGCCGTGCCGTCAGGTGCCGCAATCGTGGTCGCCGGGCCGGGGCCGTCGATGCGGCACCGTGCGCGCCCTCCCCGGGGGCCTCCAACTCCACCTGGTCGACCGTGACGACGAAGTCGGTGAGCGTGGGACCGGCGCCGATCGGCTCGCGGTATTCGACGGTGGACGTGGGCATGAGCTGAGCGCCTCCAGGATCGTACGGACCTTCATACGAAGCCGTACGGCACTTCGTACACCACGGCCAGGGTTTCTCCCCTCTATGCCTAGGTGCGTTGGTGCTCAAGATCTCCAAGATTCAGACTCGGATCACTGAGCTGAGCGATAGGCGATGACTTGACCTCAAGCTGACTTGAGGTTCTACCGTCGAAGCCATGAACGTACAGAAGATCACCACCGCTGACGGCTCCTGGACCGCCGTCGGCGACCACCGGATTTACGTCAACGACCTCATCGACGCGGCCTCCCGGCCCGACGCGAAAATGACCGTGGGGTTCGCCCGCCTCGACAAGGGAGAGTCGATGGACATCTCCTTCCCCTACGACGAGGTGCTCATCGTGACCAAGGGCTCCTACACCGTGCGGACCGCCGGCGGTGAGACCTTGACCGCCGGCCCCGGAGAGGCGATCTACCTCCCCGGCGGCACGTCGAACGCCTCGTGGGCCGAGGAGGACACCGAGATGGTGTACGTGGCCAACCCGCCTGAGGTGTATGCCGAGCACGTGGCGGCGTCGGCAGGCGCCTGAGAGACGTCCCAGGATCTCGGGAAGCTCGCAGCTTGACGCCTAAGCTCCTGGGATGTCTCAGTAGTGTCGCCTCTACGGTTCGTCCCTTGGGCCGTGGCCGGCGTGCAGGGCGCGGGCGATGGTGGCCTGCCCCCATCGAGGAAGGTGCGGTACCTCTCCCCGCCCGCCGCCAGACGATCGGCCGCCTGGCGGCGGGTCAGGCCGCCCCGCCCGGCGAGCGCGTCCACCAGGGCGCCCTCCCGGGCGCGGCGCAAGGCGTCGATGTGCTGGCTGCGTTCCTCCCAGGTGGGTTCGGGGAATCGCTCGCTCAACTCGCGGCCTTCCTGGGTCCAGTCGTGCAGGTCGCGGTCGGGATGCCGGGGCCCCCAGGCTTCCGCCCACGTGTACGGGCCGCCCTGCCGATGCCGAGCACCTGGGCGGTCAGTGCCGCCTGCCAGGTGGTCCAGATCAGGGTGCGCCGGACGGCGGGGCGGCTGGCGCACCAGCCCACCGTGCGCCAGCCGGAGGCGCTGCCGCCGTAGTCCTCGCCCAGCATCTGGACCTCGACACCTCTGAGGTCATGCCAGACCGCGACCTGCCGGCGCAGCCCCGGCGCCGGCACCCGGGGCCCGCGGTCGGCCGGGGTGCAGCCGGAGCGGCCCGGCCCGTACAGGCTCTCGCGTAGCACGTAGCCGTCCACGGCGGCCTCCACCGACGCCCACCGTTGCCAGCCCGGCGGACGCCCCTCGCCTCGGCGTCCGCCCGCGCCTGGACCACCTCCGCATCCGGCTCGGCCAGGCGCACCGCCAGCGGCGCGCCCTCGGCCGCGAGCGCCCGCAGGCCATCGAGGACCAGGCGCTCCTCCCGGCATCCGCGAAGGACATCTGTTTGATCTCCCTTGGCCATCCGCGTAGTCCTGCGCGGGCACCGGTCGGGGTGATGACCGATCAGCAGCGAATGAACGTCTGGACGACGAGGACTCCGCAGGCGCTGTGGCGCCCTGACCTGGCGGGGTTCCCGGAACTGCGTGGTGGCATCCGCTGCCTGTCGCTCGGCCGCTCGATGGCTCTGGCTGCTGGCCCACCCTGTGATCCGGCAAGGAGACGCCATGTTCGCCGCCACTGGTCCCATCCGCCTCGGGAGCGCCGCCAACCTGCTGTACGGGTACCGCCCGCGTCCGCGCCACGCCGACCCGGCGGACCCCCCGTTCTTCGCCCCGCCGAACCAGCCCACCGAACTTCTCGACCAGGTGATCCAGCCGCCCCCGGACGTGTCCTGGAGTCAGCCCCTGCTCACCTTGCACGAGGACGCGCCGAGCCTCATCAGCCGGCTCTGTGACTACCGGGTCCGGGTGCCGGAGGACGGCACGGCGTCGGTTCCGGCGGGGCCGCTGGTCCTGAACGACGCCGACAGCGACCAGGTCCACCGCGATCTGGGTGAGCACCTGGGCGTGGACCTCGACCGGGGCTTCTGCTTTCTGCTGGTGCGGCTGCGGCGGTCGACGGGTACGTCGGTGCACGACGTGATCGCTCGTCCAGGACATCGCAACCGGGAGGAGTACCTGACGGACGAGGCCCGGATGGCGCTGGAGAAACTGCCGCACGAGCTCCGGTATCACCGGGCGACCGGTAAGCGACGCCGCCGTAACCTGCGCCATTCGGAGGCTCAGGACTACCTCGACTCCTTCTACGCCTACGGCACCCATTTCGTCTCCGGGATCGACCACGGAGAGCTGATCTACCAGGTGTTCGCCTACGAGCCGGACGACTTCGCCGAACTGGCGGCCGCTTTCGCGTATGACGCGGGCAGCGGGGGTGAGGTTTCCGGGCCGGCCGCTGTGAGCTACCGCTACTACACCACCGCGGTGAGCACGGAGACCGGCCGGCGGTACGGCTACGTGAGCCAGCACGGCCACATCAGAGCCGCCAGCGACGATCCCAGGATCGACGAGACCGTCCGGAGCGGCGCCTGGGCCGACGAACGCTACGAGGTACCCGCCAGCATCTTCACCGCCTACTCCGCGCACATGGGCAAGCAGCCGGAGTTCCTCTGTCAGTTCGACCGGCAGGTGCCGATCGGGTTCGAGCTGACCCAGCTCAGCGAGCTCATCCCGAACCGCGAACCGGCGTGGGCGCGGTGCTGGGACCGGTTCTACCGGGGAGCGATGCTGCAGAAGCACGGCGACGCCGTACGTCTTCCCGTCCTGTCCCAGCCGAAGTACGACTGGGCCACCCTCTATCCGCAGGTCACCGACGGCTGGCTGTCCACCCTGGCCACCCCGACCGTCGACATCTGCCAGGAGAGGGCCGACCTCAGCGGCGTCGAACTCGCCAATCCTGGCGACGTCACCTCCTTCACCCTGATGAGCCATGTGTTGGTCTCGTCCGGGAGGGTGGTGGTGCCCGGTGCCAGGGTGCGCATCCTGAGCCACATCATCGACACCTCCGGCCAGGCCGACCTGCCCGTCCTGAGCATGAAGCGCGAGGCGCTGGACTCGCTGGTGCTGTGCTGCGGGCGGATGTACGGCGCGCTGCGCCTGGACGCCGTCGACGACCACGTGCACCATGTCGTGCTCGACGGGTACCGCTTCGCCACGCGGGGCGTCGACCCGGAGACGGGGCGGACGAAGATCAGCATGGCCGCGGACGTGTTCGCCGTCCCCGAGCCGGCGACCGTCGCCGAACTGACGACCAGCCTCCAGTTCTCCCTGGTGGCCGCCGAGTCGATGCTCTACTCGCGCGGCGCGCGGTCCGAGATCGTCCGCAAGCTCAGCCGCGACGAGCTGGAGTGGATCGCCGGCCTGGTGCCCGCCGACTCCTCCGACGAGGAACTTCTCGCCGTACGCACCCAGGCCCGCTACCTGGCACGCGTCGCTCAGGAACTGCAGACGGAGGGGGCCGCGGTCCCGTACCTGACGTACGCGACCTACCAGGACCACGTGGCGGCGATGCTGGACGTGGCCAGGGACCTCAGCGACACCGTCCGCGACTACCAGAGCCAGATCCGGCAGCGCAGGCAGGCGGAACGGGAGGCCGACACCGCCGAGAAGATCAACGAGAACATCAAGAGCACAGGCCGCCTGCTGACCGGCTACCTCGCGGCGCTGTCCGCCGGCCAGCAAGACGTGTCCGGCTTCTACGACGGGATCGTCGAGCAGAAGCGCCAGGACTTCGACAAGAGCGTCACTGACATCGGCAGGCTGGAGAAACGGCTGAGCGACCAGCGCGACGTGGTGGACAAGGCCGTCGGTGAGCTGAAGAACGCGATCACCGACTGGCAGAGGGAGAAGGTCCTCGAGTTCGCCCTCAAGGTGGCCACCGACCTCTTCACCGCCGGTACGACGTTCCTGATCCCGGCGAGCGAGATCAAGGCGGTGGCCACGCTCGGCCAGCAGGTGCAGAAGATCCAGAAGATCTTCTCGGTGCTGGGCGCGCTCGACAAGCTCAAGGCCGACATCCAGGACCAGGTCAAGGCGATGCAGGCCGCCAACCGGACACTCGACGCCCTCACCGACTTCGAACTGCCCACGGCCGCCGAGTGGAAGGAGTTCGGCATCAACATGAACGCCTCCCTCGCCGCGGTGCCCAGCGAGCTCGCCGCCGTCAAGGCGAAGGTCACCGCCGCCTTCGACATCCTCGTCCTGCGCGGCCAGGCATGGGTCGAGGCCCGCGCCAAGCAGGCCCAGCTCCTCAAGGACATCTACTTCAACCAGCGGCTGGCCGCCGTCAACGACAAGCAGGGCAAGCGGCTCGCGGATCTGTCAGAGTCGCTGCACCTCGACGACCTCGCGCCGCCGGACCACGCCAGGATCGACCTGCTGGGCTTGACCGGGGTCATGGAGTTCCAGCTCAAGCAGGTCCTCGCCAAGCTCGCCCGTACCCTGATCCTGCAGGACTGCGCCGTGCAGTACGAGTACCTCGGCCGGCCCACGCCGATCACCCGCCTGGATGTGCCCGGGCTGCTCCCGGTCATGGAGAACCAGCAGGGCAACATCATCAACGCCCTCGCCAGGTTCAACCCGCCGCCGCAGCGGGTGAAGGATCCCATCGAGTACCGCATCACCGGCGTCCCGGTCCGGCGGCTGGCCGGCGGGAGCGAGTACGAGTTCATCATCCAGCCCGGCGTGGCGGAGTTCTTCGACTACGCCATGGTCCGGGTGGACAAGGTGGTCGCCAGGATCGACGGCATCGCGGGCTCGGACGGCGGCCGCTACCTGCTCGATCTCACCTATGGCGGAAGCCCGTTCGAGGACCGCGACACCGGACGCCGCTCGCTCACCTTCAACACGGTCGAGCGCCACTTCGGTCCGTACGAGTACGACATCAGCACGGGGGACCTCATCTACGGCGGTGAGCCTGGACCGTTCGACGAGAAGATCACCAAGGTGACCCCGTTCAGCACCTGGAAGATCAGCCTGCCGGACACCGCCGCCAACCGCGGCCTCACCTTCGCCGGGCGGACGGTCGACCTGGTGCTCACCTTCACCGTCACCGCGCTGCTGACCGAGCAGGAGCGGCGGAAGCTGCTGACGGGGACCGCCGACGCCGCCGCGCCGGTGGCCACGAGTGCGAACGTCCATGACCTGGTCGAGCAGATGTACATCAGCCAGGCCGTACTCAAGGGCTGGGACGTGGTGTTCAACCTGATGGAGGATCAGGTCAACGCCTTCCTCGAGAAACAGTACAAAGAGCATCACAGCGACGCCGGGATGACGATCAACGTGGTCGCCTGGCAAGAGCTGGAGCCGGACCTGAGCAACCCCGGTATGTGCGTCGCCCACGTCGAGGTTCTCGAGGCGCGGCTCTCCAGTCCGGAAGTACAGTTCGAGACCAACAACAACAACGACGTGACCGTCTTTCAGACCATCACCGAAGGCCGCTACCGGTACGGTGCCAAGCTGGTGCCGGCCGACTGGAAGCCGGATGACGGCGCGGCGGATGATCCCGCGATCCGGTGGTTCAAAGACGAGCTCATCGACATCGGCAAGCAGGCCGCCCTGCAGGGCACGGTGCCGCTGGCCAAAGTAGAGGGCCTGGTGCCGGCGGCCAGGACAGGTTCGACGACGCACTCGGTCGTGCTCGACTTCACGCAAGGCGCTTTCACCGCCCGCAACATAAAGCTCACCACCCGCTCCGAACTCAACGACAAACTGACCACCTACTTCTTGACCCACGACATCAAATACGTCATCAACACCGTTGACTTCAGCAACCTCACCACGATCGAGTCGCTGCAGCCGACCAGATTCCGGCTCAACGTGCATTCCTCCAACTCCCGGGGGAACATGCTGCAGTTGTTCATCACGACCAACGGCGCCCAGAAGAACGACTTGGCCATCAACGTCAACGAACCGATCCCTGAGGGCTATGACTGCTCGCTGATGATCGACACCAAGATCATGTTCCAGGACATCTTCGTCGGCGGCTTCAACCAAGGAAAGACCAGCTTCGTCCTCGAGGCCGTAGACCCCGGCAACGACGCCAAGACGTGGACGGCGAAGGTGAAACAGGGCACGGTCAGCGCCTGGGTCGACTTCAAAGAACATTCTGACTCGTTCCGTATCGACTCCTCCGGCAACACCGTCACCTGCGACGTCAGCGGGCTGATCTTCCAGCCGGCGACCTCGGGGATCGGCCTCAGCCTCAGCAAGACCGTCGACCAGCACTTCGAGTTCCGGAAAATGGAATGCGCCGACACGCCCACCAGCACCATCTGCGTCTGGTCCGGCTGGGAAAGTCACAGCGTCACCGTCAACGTCGACCTGAGCGGCACCTACCCCATCGGGATCTCCGCGGACCAGACCATCCAGATCCAGAACACCACGCCGGAGGTCAAAGTCGGCAACAGCAAGCTCACTCCGGGCGGCCCATGCGCCTGCAACGACAACGACCTCAAAACGCGAGCGCTGAACGGCATCAGCGAAAAGCTCCCGGCTGCGCTCAAGGACCAGGTGGGCAACGTGACCTTCAGGCCTGTCTCGGTGTTCGCCTTGGAGAACCTGCTCTTCCCCGCCGCCCAGGTCATCAGTTTGGAGCAGGCTTACATTCCCGGCGATCTCCTCGTCCTCGGAAAGATCACCAACACGACCACGTTCTGAGGAACCGGCCGGCCCGGCACCGTCGCCTGGTGACAGACCCGTCAGGGAACACCCTCGGACGAAGCTCGCTCCGAGGGTGTTCCCGCTGATAGGGCACCCGGGACTCGGCTCCGGAACCTACGGATTGAAAGTGCCCTTGACCAGGGCCAGGTTCAGACCGGCTCAGGCGACCTTCACCGTGTGGTCGCCGAAGTTCGCCGGATACGGACGCCGAGCTTTAGTCGTCAGCGGGGGCGATGCTCGGACTGAGGGCGACCGGCGCGGCGGCGGCGATGACTGTGACGCCCAGAACGCGAAGGAACGCAGGCATTCGGAGTGCAACCTCTTTCCGCGGGTGGGGCTTGAGCTGAGGTCCGATGGACGGAGTCTGCACATCACGATCGTGGGGGCAGAAGCGGCCGCACCACCGCCACGCTGCGCTTGGGTCATCCTTCACCTGCTGATCACCCGACTCTGGGCCCGCTCCAGGCGCATGGGCGCAAAACGCCTGATCAGCGAAGTCCCGGGAGGACGCGGTGGGCAGCGCCACCGGCACGCACCCGGCCTCGGCGACCTTGGCGAGCGGCTGCTCGTGCCTGCGCCGCTCGACTGCCTCGCGCAAGCGGGTGTCCTCCCCCATCTACCGGTGCAGGGTGGGCTCCGTGTGCGTGACGACGGTGTCGTGGGCGGCGAGCCCCGCATCCACCATCTGGCGGGCCAGGGCCGAGATCAGGCCCGGTGCGGGTGCCCAGGTGCAGGACTGTGGTGGCGGCCAGGGAGGCGAGGTGGCTCACTCATGCGGGCAGACCCTCATCGAGCCGGGGACGCACGTTTGCGAGCGGGCCGTGCGGGTGGGTGTGGCCGGGCCCGAACATCGGCTCCAACGCGGCCGCCGGGGGCCACGCAGCGACGCCCGCGCCAACGACGCGTTGATCCTGTCCACCGTCGCCCGGGTGCTGGCCGAGGACCTCAACGCCACCATGCAACGCATCGCCGACGAAGCCGGGCTGGTGCGCATGACCGTCTACCGCCGCTTCCCCGACCACCAGGCCCTGCGCCTGGCCATCTTCGAGACCGCCGCCGCCGAGGCCCAGCAGGTCATCACCAGCGCGTCGGGAAGCGACCTCGACCCGGTCGCCGCCCTGCGCGCGCTCATCATCGAGACGGCCGCCATCATCCAGCGCTACCCGATGCTCGCCGTCAGCTCCGCCTGGCAGCCCCTGCCCGCCGACTCCCACCGCCCGTCACCGCCCCCGGCCTCCCGGCGCATGCACCAGGCCGTCTTCGCCCTGGTCAAACGCGGCCAGCAGGAAGGACCGCTACGCCGCGACCTCCCGCCCGAGCTGCTCCCGCAAGCCATCACCGGCACCCTGCACGTGGTCACCAGGTTCGCCCGCACCCTTCCCACCGACCGGCAGACCCCCGAAGGCGGGAGAGTCACGAGCCGGCACCAGCGGGGGACTGTAAAAACTAACGGCCCTGGCCCACTTTCGGCGGTGACGGAGCGCGACAGCTCGTGCCGGTCCGTGGCCGTCTCGCCTCGCTGGCCCTTCGCTCCCGAACGTGTCCCCAACCGACAGGTAGCTGATCGCAGATCCTCAGTCGTTGTCGGTCACCCTGATCGCGGGGAGGGCGCGGGGAGGGCGTGGGGTGGAGGTCCTTGGCTTGGTGGCGAGTGGAGCAGCGAGGGCCGCTTGCTATCGGGATCGGGGCCGTAGTCCGTCGAGGATGATCTGGGCGATGTGTGCGGAGCGTTCGCGGCTGGCGTCCGCGTCGGCGTGTCGGATCGCGGTGAAGGCGCCGGCGACGATGGCCATCACCTCGTCGGTTGTCACGTCGTGGCGTACGACGCCGGCGCGATGGGCGCGATCGAGCAGACGTGCGACCTGGTGCGTGAGGTCGGCAGCGGCGTCCGGAGCGGCGTTGCGCAGATCGAACTCGGCGGCCGTGAGCGCGCTCTTCACCGCTGCGTTCTCCGCGCCCGAGGTCATCATCCGGGACAGCAGCGTGAACAGGGCGGCTGGATCGTCGGTACCGGTGAGCGCCTCTCCCTCAGCGACCAACTGCCTGATCTGGTCGATCGCGACGGCGAGGTAAAGCGCTTCCTTGGTGGGGAAGTGCCGGTGGACGGTGCCTGGACCGACACCCGCGCGGCGGGCGATCTCGTCGAGCGAGATGCCGAGGCCCTGTGAAGCGAACAACTGCTGAGCGGTCCGGAGCACCAGCTCACGGTTGCGGCGCGCGTCGGCCCGTAGTTCCCGGCCGTTCACGGGGGCCTTCGGTGGCTCGGCTGGAGTGCGTTCGGGCGTTCGATTGGACATCTCATCCCTAGCTTAACCGGGGCGTCGCCCCGTATGCTGCTCGACATGTAAGCGGGGCGAAGCCCCGGTTGTGAGGCCGCGTCGTTTCACCACGAGGCAGGGCCCCACCGAACACGAGGAGGACCCTTCGATGACCACACGCGAGGAAGCCGGCGCCCTGGTGCTGCGGATGCAGGAATGCTTCAACACCCGGCAGTTCGACCAGGCCGCCGATCTATTCACGCCCGACTTCCTTAACCACCCGCTTGGCGCCACCGGGTTCGAAGCGGGCAAGAAGGCCTGGGTCCAGGTCGTTGCCCAGTTCCCGGCCATGCGTGTTGTCGCCGACGACATCTTGATCGACGGCGACAAGGTGGCCATCCGTTCATCCATTGAGGGCATGGCGGCCCCGGGTAGCGACGTCCGGCCCGTGCTCATCGAGATCTTCCGCATCGACAACGGCCGACTCGCGGAGACCTGGGGCGTCACCGAGGGTCCGGACCCACGTCACTGAGGCCCCGCAGTCTCACAAGCTCCTCCGGCAGATCATCCCCGCCACGCCGACGCCACCCACCTCGGACTCGCCCGGCGGCGGCAGGACGAGAGTCCCGACTCCTCGCCGAGATCAAGAAACCCGGCTACACCGGCAACCGGCTTCGCGCTCCTCCGCCATCGCATTCCGCTCGGCCGGCCACGGTCCGTCACCACCGAAAGTGGGCCAGAGCCGTTCTTTGTACAGTCCCACTCAGGGCGGCGGCTCGCCGTAGCTATAGGTGCCCGAGCTGCAGGCCGTGAGCAAGGCGGCGCGCTTCAACGCGGCTGGCTGGTGGGGTGTGCCGCCTGGGTGGCTGCCAGGCTGGTCAGGAGCTTGAGCCGATCTTCTGAGGTGCTGCCCGGTTCCGCGGTGTAGATGGTGAGGTCGTACACGGTCCGGCTGGAGATCGGCAGGCCGAGGGACTGGTAGGTCAACTCCAGGTCGCCGACCTGCGGGTGCCGCAGCCGCTTGCCGCCGGCGTGGCGGATGCGCACGTCGTGGGCGGCCCACTGACCGCGAAACGCGGTGCTGAGCGTGGACAGCTCGCCGACGAGGTCGCGTAGCGCCCGGTCGTGGGGCTCGCGTCCGGCCTCGGCGCGCAGCAGCGCGGCGCTGACGGCGGTGGCCGCGTCCCAGTCGACGAAGAACCGCTGGGAGCCCGGGTCGAGGAAGATGTAGCGGGCGAGGTTGGCGCGACCGTGCCGTGTGGTGGCAGAGCTGTCGAAGACCGGCGCGAGCAGGGCCCGAGCCAGCGCATTGTGGGCGACGATGTCCTGGCGGCCGTTGCGTACGAACGCCGCTGACATCGTCATGGAGTCCAGCAGCCACTGGACGCGCGGCGGGACCTGGACGTCCTTGCGGCGCGAAGGTGCGCGGCGGGCGGGCCGGGCGGCCTGGGCCAGGTCGAACAAGTAGGTGCGTTCGTCCTGGTTCAGGCGAAGGGCCTGGGCGACCGCGTCGAGTACCTCTTCCGATACGCCGCTGATGTGGCCCTTCTCCAGCCGGGTGTACCACTCGGTGCTCACACCGGCCAGCACCGCGACCTCCTCGCGGCGCAGCCCGGGGACCCGGCGCCGACCGCCGGTGGGCAGCCCGACCTGCTCCGGAGTGAGCTTCGCGCGCCGGATGGCGAGGAAATCCCGGATCTGGTCACGGTTGTCGGACCGGTCGTCCATGCTCCCACGGTAACCGCAGGGTTCGCGCGGGCGCCGACGGTAAGGGGGTTGAGCTTATCCCCCCTATAAATGCGCTCTGTCTCGCGCCCGGCCAGGCGGGTTTCCTGGGATCAGCGAATCGAACGCGACCTGCGACACGGAGATGGACCCCGTCCGACCAGCTTTTGTCGTGGTGATCGGGCCCGCCCATCACCGTCGACGCCCTCCTGTGATGCACCACCAGGACCTCCAGCACCCGGGAGTGACCATGACCGGCAAGACCGTACTGATCACCGGCGCGACCAGCGGCATCGGCGCCCACACCGCGCGATTGCTCCTCGACCGCGGCCACCGCGTGGCCGTCACCGGCCGCGACGAGACCAAGCTCAAGTCCTTCCTCGACGAGACCGGCCACCCCGACCGCCTGCTCGGCATCATCGCCGACGCCGCCGACTGGCCGGCCACCCAGGCCGCCGTGACCCGCACCGTGGCACACTTCGGCGCCCTGCACGCCGCGGTGGCCAACGCCGGCTTCATCCCCGCCGACCACCCACGCACCATCGCCGACGGCGACCCGGAACTGTGGGCGCCCATGGTCCTCACCAACGTCCTCGGCCCCGCCCTGCTGGCCAACGCCGCCCTGCCTCACCTCGAGACCACGGGCGGGCGGCTGGTGCTCATCGGCAGCGTCGCCGGCCTGAAGAACAGCCCCGGCAACCTCTACTCCGCCACCAAATGGGCCGTTACCGGCATGGCCGAGAACCTGCGGATGTACGCCACCAGCCGCGGCGTCGGCGTCACGCTCGTCAACCCCGGCATGACCGACACCGCCTTCTGGCCGGCCGGCGCCCCACCCTTCGCCCTGTCCCCCGAGCCCGTCGCCAAGGCCATCTGCTTCGCCCTCGGCCAGCCGGCCGGCGTCGACCTCAACACCCTGACCATCCGGCCGGTCGGCCAGCCCGTCTGAGGCAGATCGGACACCCCGTGGCATCGCAGCCGGTCGTGAGCCGTGGTGTTCGCATCGGAAGCGAGACAGCCACCCCGGCAGGCGGCCAGAGATCTCCTGGTCAAGCCTGCGGATAGTCCGGCTCCAGTTCCACCGCATGAATCTCACTGCAAAGGAGAAGTCCATGAAACGCATCACCAAACGCGCGGCCCTGGCCACTCTGGCGTCCGTCGCGGTGACGGCCTCACTTGCCGTCGCCCTCCCGACGGCGGCGTACGCGATCAATGAGGTCCCGTGCGGCGACCGGACCGACCTCGTGCGCGCCACAATCCACGCAACCGGTGGCTCGTCAGCCGACTACTGCTACGCCAACGGCGGAACGGATATGTACGTCCAGGATATCTGGTGGGTCACCCGGATCTCGACCGGCAACAACCGCGTCCAGTGGTACGGGGACGGAAGGTGGCAGCCGGCTCAGCCGATCCCGAAGTGGACCGTGTTCACCTGGCCGAACCATCCCGGTGGGGTCCGCATCCAGGGGATCAGGATCGTCTGAACTGCCGGCGATATCGGGGCGGCGGTCCTGCCAGATCGCCGCTCCGGCCGGCAAGGCCCCGGGCACAGCCCCGGGGCCTTGCCGGCCCCCCCATTGAGGTCGTGAGTTCGTGTCATCGCCACTGACATCAACTAGCTCTGGCTGACTCGCGATGATCAGCTACTCAGGATGAGCTCGGCGAGAGGATCCCGGTGCTGCCCGCGCTTTCGCTGACCTACGCAAGATGGAACGCGACGCCCCGCGGCCCGGGAAGAGCGATCTGCCGTCATGACGGCGGATCGTCACGCCGGTGTCGTAGAGCGAGCGTTGCCTGCTTGGCCGCCGTCCGCGTCGCCGTTCCCGTCGCCGTCAGACGTCCTCGACAAGGTTGAGCTCGGCGGCGTAGGCCGGTAACTGGACGATGCGCGGTCTATCGGCGTGATCGGCGTGCTCAGCGTGCTGGGCGGCGAAGTTGGCGCGTTGGCCGGCCAGGCGCACGTTCAAGTTGTCCCGGTACCAGGCCAGGGGTGCGTCCAACTGCTGGTGGGTGGCCACGATCAGGTCCCGGTAGCCGATCCAGGAGAACGTTCTGGTCGGCTCTCCGACCTCGAACCACTCGGCAGCCTGCAACCGTACACGCTCCCGCCGCTCCTGCACCGCGGGCGTGTACCCACCCCTTTGCCCGTACCGTATACGCCCTGTATGCCGACGCCGACGAGGTGGAGGCGGTGGCGAACTGGGTGGAGGCCAACGGCCTTGAGGACGTCAGTGAGCGGCACACGATCCGCGTGGAGCAGCGCGCTGACCGGCCGGTGACCCGTCCCGCTCAACCGGCCACTGCGGCGGGTGACTTTGACAGCCCAGGGAACATGAACGCGCGACAGCCGATTACGCGAGGTCGCCAGGGTGGCACCCCTGGAACTCGCGGGCTCCCGCCGGCAGGCCACGCCGTCGTGGCCCGGCGTGGCCGCCAGACGCCTGGACTCCCGCTACGAATCCGGTGCTCCAGATCCTGGCTGTTCATCCCGTCCTGAGCCGCAAGCCTCGAGAGCACACGCGGACCCGGTACTTCGACGCGGAGCGCGTACCTGATCACTGCTGTGATGGCCCCTGCTTCTCGACCACCATGAGGGGAATCCATGCAGAAGAACATCCGCTTACGCCTGATGGTGCTGAGCCTCGCGTGTGCCGTCGTGCCCTTTCTGGGCGCGGGTGCCGCCGCGGCGCGGACCACCGACGACCCGGACCTCACGCGGCAGTCCACCGACGCCGCGGGCAAGCCGCCCACCAGGGACACGACGGGCCCGCGCGGCCAGGTCCCCGGCGGCTTCGCGAGCTGGGACGCGCTCTTCACCGAGCAGACCCGGCTGAACGGGGTGGCCGACCGCATCCTGGCCAGGGCCGAGACCGCCGACGGCTACGGCGGCGTCATCGTCGCTCCCGAGAACCACGAGGTACGCCTGTACTGGAAGGGTTCGGTGCCCGCGGCCGTGCGGTCCCTCATCGACGAGGGGCGGCTGACGGCCCCGGTGTCCGTGCTGCCCGCCACCCACTCCTACGCCGAGCTCCTGGCGGAGGCGGACAAGTGGAGCGAGTCCGGCCAGGTGACGGGGGCGGCCCCGCAGCCGGACGGCAGCGGCGTGCGGATCTCGGTCGCGGGCGAGGACACCAGCCCCGACCAGCTCCAGCGGCCGAGCGGCGCCACCGCACCGATCACCCTGGACCGGGGCGAAAGCTTCGACCCGGCCTACAGTCGCCAGGACGACGTGCCGAGCTACTACGCGGGCGGCCGGACCTGGAACGCCACGACCGGCGCCGGCTGCACCTCCGGCTTTGCGGTCTATGACAAGAACGGCAATCCGGGCTTCCTCACCGCCGCGCACTGCGGCAACTTCTGGGACCAGTTCTACGACGGCGGCGGCACCGGCAGTTCCGCGAACTACATGGGCGACCTGCAGTGGCGCCTTCCCAAGCGGGACGCCGCGATCGTGCTCGCCGACGCCACGGCCGACGTCTTCGACGGCGGACCCGGCGCCTCCACCAGCAACCGGGTGGTGGCGTTGTGGAAGGCGTACGTCGGCAACTTCGTGTGCAACTCGGGGTCGTCCCTGGGCGAGTACTGCCTCATCAAGGTGACCGAGACCGGGTGGAGCGGCACGTACACGAACGGGCAGTACGTCAAGCACATGGTCCGGGCCAAGAGCGTCGTCGGCGGTTGCGCGGTGGCGCACGGCGACAGCGGCGGCCCGGTCTACTCCTACACCAACTGGTACGACGAGGTCGCGGCGCAGGGCATCACCTCCGCCGTCAGTAAGCCGGTGTACTGCGGCGGGCTGGACGGCGGCCGCGTGATCGTCTTCTCTCGGGTGTGGGACGTGGCGCTGGCCTTCGGCGCTTATGTACAGGTGCACTGATCCAGGCCGTGGCCGGGCGGCGGGTTCGTCCGCCCGGCCACGGTCAGTCGAGCACGCGGGTGAACCGGACCGCCTCCTCCCGGTAACCCACGGCGGCGTAGAACCGCTGAGCGGTCGTGTTGCCCGCCGCCGTCTCCAGCGTCACGTGGCGCAGGCCCTGCCGGCGCGCCCAGTCCTCCGCCGCGCTCACGAGCCGCCGGCCCACCCCCGTACGAGCGGCGTGCGGGGCGACGGCCAGCTCGCCGATGTAAGCCTCGACCGGCCCGGTGAAGTGCCGGTGGGCGTTGACGGAGACCACGCCGACGACCTCGCCCTCGGCCACGGCCACGAACACGGCTCCCTGCCGCTCCCGCGTGGGGGCGAAGAAGCCGGCGAGCCACTGGCGGGCCGCGTCCACCACGGCTTCGGGGTCGCGCCATTCCGCCACCCCCTCCGCGAGCCGGGAGACGAGCTCCATGACGGCGGGGCGGTCCTCGTCGCGGACGGGTCGGACCTGGACGCTCTCGTGCTCGATGCTCATGGACGTCACCATGCCAGCCCAGCCCGTTTCCCATCGGCGGTAGGGGGAAATCGCCTCGGCTTAGCCGATGAGGTTCACAGCGCGGCGGAAGGTCGCGGCGGCGGCTTCCAGGTCCGCGAGGACCTTGCGCCAGTTCGCGGTCTCGTCTTCGGCCATGTCGACCCAGTCCTGGTCGCCGAACTCGCGGGCGAACTCGCCGAGGTGCTCGGCGGTCTCTGCCAGCTTGTTCAGCACAGTGCCGACGCTCATCCCGCCGGTGGGGGTGGTACGGAACCGGTGGAGCAGCAGCGGCAGGTCGGCGGCCGCAGTAGCCATGGCGGTGGCCTGCCGCTCGATCTGGCGGTTGATGTTGCCCAGGTCGGTGAGTGGACCGGTGTGGATCAGTTCCACCGCTGGGATGAGCTCGGCGTCGATCGCTGACTCCAGGTAGTTACGGGCGCCGGGGAGGCTGTCGTTCCGCTCCTCTTCGGTCGTTTCCTCCCACGTCGGCACATACGTGCAGTCGTGGGCGAACTGCTGGCGGGCCTTGGCCAGGGTCAGCACACGCGGGTCGTCGAGCGGGATCTGCGGCAGCGTCACAGCGTGCTCCTCAGGGAGCCGGGGGCTGGTGAGCGCGCTTGCCCTCAGCAGCGGCTGCGAGGGTCTTGTGGACGACGCCGACGGAGACCTTCACACCGGCGGCGATGGTGCGGATGGATTCCCCGCGCCGGCGACGGTCGAGGATCGCGGCGCGCTTGTCGTCGTCGACCACAGAGCGGCGGTCCTCGGCCAGGGCGAGAGCCAGGTCGAGGATGAAGGAGCGTTCGGTGTGCTCGCCGGCGCCGATGCCCTCCAGGACCTTGACGCCCACGCCCTGTTGGAACAGGTCGTTGAGGACGATCAGTCCTTCCAGGAGGTTGCGGCCGAGACGGTCGACTTCCTGGACGGTCAGCAGGTCGCCCTCGCGGATGTAGGACAGCGCGGTGAGCAGGTCGGGCCGGTCACTGGTGGCGAGCTTGCCGCTGGCCTTCTCCTCGATGACCTTCAGGCAGATCGGATCGAGGGCGTCATGCTGCCGCTGGGTCTTCTGCTTGTCGGCGCTGACCCGGACCAGTCCGATGAGCGCCATGGCGAGCACCTCCGTTCATCAAACGTCACGCGCGAGGTACCTGAAACGCTCGTTAGATGAACGCTCGGGGATCTCCTTTCATGGGAGACGCCGCCGAGCGGACTGCGAGTTCGCCCTCATGGTGCTGCTGACCCGGCGCGGCGCTCGGTGATGATGTGGTAGCCGATGCCGGGGGCAGGGGGTGAAGGGGCAGGGGGTGAATTGGCCGGCTGTCACGCGGGTGGAACTCAGCGATAGCGGGCGATCATGGGGCCGAAGTTCTTGCCATAGACGAGACCGACTGCGTAGACCGTCCGTGTGCCGGGCACCGCGCTTATCGCCGAGACGTCCATCTCGCTCCTGCGGCTCGCCCCTGCCATCGGTGGTAGTTCGGTCCGGCTGCCGTCGGGCGCGATCCGGATGGTCCCGCTCAAACCTCCCTGATCAGCATCCCAGTCGACCAGGATGATCCCGTCCGCGCTGTCGGAGCCGGACGCGCTGACGTCGGCCGAGCCCGGCATCCACGACCATGCCGTGCTGTCCCAGTGCAGGGTGATCGTGGTGTCTCTGCTGCCGTCCTCGTAGTCGAACACCGTACGGGTGCCGATCGCCCACACGTTGTCGGGACCGTGGGCGACGACCTGGGTGAGCGTGATCTTCGGGATGCTGCCGTCCGGTCGGCCCTGGCTGTTGATCTCCCTGCTTGGCGTGCGGTCCTCGGGCGCGGGGACCAGCTGCCATGACCGGCCATCCCAGCGCATGGTCGCCGCCTGCGAGCCGGAGCTTCCTTGCGCGAGCGGTTGGCTCGTGCCGCCGACCGCCCACACCTGGTCGGGCGCTGCGGCCGACACCGATGCCGCCCAGGCGGGCAGGCGCATGACCGTCCAGGCCCGCCCGTCCCAGTGTGCGGCGTGATCTCCAACCACCAGCCACACGTCGTCGGGTGCGAGGGCGGTGGCTCCGGCTCGCTCGCCCGAGTTGTAATCCATGTCCGGTAGCGGGACGCGGCTCCAGCGCTCGCCGTCCCAGTGGTGCGCGGTCAGAGCGGCGGTGGCGGCGAAGATCCAGGCGTCGTGCGGTCCGGTCGCCGCCAGCGCGGGAAACCTTTCGTCATCTTTGGCGTCCCACGTCACCTTGGGTGCGGGGCGCTCGCGCCAATGCCGGCCGTCGAAGTGCAGGAGCAGCAGTGGGCCGACGCCTTCGTCCGGGCTGCCGAGCGCCCACACGTCGCGCGGACCGCTGGCTGCGACCGCCCTCAGCCGGGTTCCGCGCTGGTCGCCGACGTGCACGAGTCGCCAGCCCCGGCCTCGGGCCGTACGGACCGGAGAGGGTTTGGGGGTTGCTGCGGCGACGCTGCTGGGGAAGGCGGCTGTCGGCGCGGGCGCACCTCGCGGCGGCGGCGCGGCGACGCACCCCGCACCCAGGACGGCAGCCGCGAATAACGCGGCCACGCGCTTGGCGCCCATGGCACGAGATGCTTGAGGTGGGCAATGACCTCGTTCAATGGCTCCCCTCGACACCGGCGCGGCGACCTCTGCGGCGATCTCCAGATCTGACACCTGCTCCACCTCTACGGCGTTCGCGACTTCCCGGCAGTGTACGGAGCGCGCGCGACGGCCATTGCCGCGCGAAGGCCGTGCCCGCGTTCACCGGCCTGAGCCATGACGCGTCAACGCGATCCGACGTCCGACGCCCATCCGGAGGGACGGCCAACACGCCTGACCCGCCTGACCCGCCTGACCCGCCTGACAAGATCATCCAGCTCTGACTTGTCAGAAGAGCCCAAGGACCCAAGACAACCTGAGCAGCCGCTCGCGGCGGCCGCCCGCCCGCGCTTCCAGGGCCGGGCGGCCGTCGCCGCGATCCTCGGGGTCAGCTCGGATCTGCTCGCGCACCGGATGCGGCGCCACCCGGCCGGGACTCCGAGTGGCAGGCATGGCGGGCGTCGTTCCCGGGACGGACCGGCCGACCCCGCACGAGAAACGCCGAGCAGGAAGGGCGTGCGTTGTGCGGGCCGCTCGGCTGCACAAATACCAAGCCCACTCCACACGAGGCGGGCTCGTCTCGACCGGGTGAGTCCACACCGCATCAAGCCGAGTACCACCAGCACGCCCGTCAGCGTGCAGACCACTTCGCGCATCCGTGCACACAACTTCGAAAAGTGACAACCACAGTGGCCGGTGGCCGGTGGCCGGTGGCATCCAGCTCGGCCCATGCGGTGTCGATGTCCACGGTGATCACGCCGAAGAAGTTGACGTTCTCGCCGTGCGCCGGGGAGACATGGCTCCCCCACCCTCGCCGATGTGCGACAGCATCGGCGGGGAGACGTCCACCCCCATCAATCATCAAGGGGCCACTTCCGGCGTCATTCACGCCAGCCACCCGTCTGGCGGTCGGACGGCGAAGGACACGTCCGCCCTATCGGCCTCACGCGCCCGGTCGCCGTCTGTGATTGACCGATTATTTTGCGTGATGTTAGCTTTCTTGTACTGCCAAGACGTCCCGCTCCCCCAGCCGGAGGTGCCATGACTGGCGCTGGACCTGACATCCTCTCCCGCAAATTCGACAAGCGATTCACCCTGTTCGACGCCGACGGTGACGGCGTGCTGACCAAAGACGACTTCGAGGCGAGCGCCGTACGCTTCCTGGCGGCGTTCGGCCTTGCCCCCGATTCCGCCAAGGGCCGCGACGTCCTGGCCGCGTACGCGAGCATGTGGAACGCCCTCATCCACAGCGCCGACGACGACAGCGACGGGCAACTGACCCGCGACGAGTTCATCTCCTACCTCGCCGGCCAGGAGTTCCGCACGCACGGCTATGCCGTGACGGCCGGCCGCATCGCCGAGTCCATCCTCACCGTCTGCGACACCGACGGCGACGGCCGGATCTCCTACGAGGAGTTCGCCGCCATACCCGGCATCTCCGCGCTTCCCGATGACGAACGCCGCGAAGTGTTCGACCGGCTCGACACCGACGCCAGCGGCCATCTCGACATCAGCGAGATCCACGCCGCACAGCGCGACTTCTACCGCAGCACCAACCCGGACGCGCCCGGCAACCTGATCTTCGGCCGGCTCTGAGGAGACATCGTGGATCACTCCCGAATCCCTGACGACCACTGCCGTGTCGTCCGCTCCGCCGTGATGTACGAGGGCAAACAGCACCTGCAGTTCTTCGCCGGCATCGCCGCCGAGACCGTGGGCGCCCGCAACATCTGCATGCATCTGCAGACCATCCCGCCCGCCGGGAGCGGCCGGGCCCACAAGCACGACCACCATGAGACGGCCATCTACGTCATCAAGGGCGCTGTGGGCGCCTGGTACGGCGAGGACCTGCAGCACTACCTCGAAGCCCGTCAGGGCGAGTTCATCTACATCCCGGCCAGCACCCCGCACATGCCGGTCAACCTCAGCGACAGCGATCCGGCCGAGGTCGTGCTGGCCCGCACCGACCCGCGCGAGCAGGAGAGCACGGTGCTCCTGCCCGACCTGGAACACCAGCGGCCGGTCCCACCTCCCACGGCTCCATCCCCTTAGCGTCGGCTCGCAGGCCTGCTCATCGCCTGGTTCGTCACCCCTGCCGTCCGCCTGCGAGCGCCTGCGAGCGAGGAAGCGGTGAGGCGTGCTCTTGTGATGGGCTTCGGTGTCCCGGTCCCGGGCCGGCTTCACCCGCGGGTCGAGCAGATCGGCCGCAAGCTGGAGGGGTGGGCGGCCAGAGCATCTCTTGCCGTCGACGCCGCTGAGCACGGGCGCCTGCGCGCGTCAGGATTTCACCGCGTGGCCGCTCGCATGATCCCGACGCCTCCACCGGGGACGTCGAGCGGCCGGCGCGGCGCGATCGGCCTCTACCGGTCGATGCTGAGCGAGGGCAGCGCGATCCAGGCCCTCGCGCAACAGCCCGGGCTGAAGGCACCCGTGCTCGCGGCCGGCGGCGGGAGCCGGGCACCTCCCGCCAGCGGGACGCGCCCGTCGCGAGGCTGACGAGCCAGCCACCAGCGTCGCCTCCACCCGCTACGGGCGGGCCATGAGTCGCCGAGGTGGGCCTGGCCGACGGATGGCACCGCTGTTCTCAGCCGAGAAATCGCTTCAGCTCCGCAGTGACGAACTGAGGGTTCTCCTCGACGAGCCAGTGCCCGGTGCGCGGCACGTCCACCGCGCGCACGATCTTGGCCATGCGCGGGGCCACTGTGGCTCGGATCGCGTCGAGCTGCCCTTGGGCGGTCATGAGCAGGGTCGGGACATGGACCGATGCCGCTGCCACGGTGTCGCGGACGTCTTTGTCGAGGGCGCGATACAGCTCGAAGCCGCCCGACAGAGCCTCCGGCCGGCTGTAGGTCCGTGCGTACTCGTCGATCTCGGTGTCGGTGAACGGGGACCGGTCTGAGGTGCCGCCGAACGCCGTTCCACCGAACGAAACCTGGGGGTAGAACAGTGCCAGGTACTCGCGGACGTCGTCGCCCACGATCGCCTCAGGGACCCGTCGCTGGGAGTGGAAGGCGATGTGCCAGCTCAGTGAGCGGTACGTGGCCGCGTCAATACCAGGCCCGGGTAGCGGCAGGTCCAGGTAGCCAAGGCGTGCGGTGTCGCCGGGGAATTGGCTGGCGTACTGGAAGGCGACGGCGGCGCCGAAATCGTGGCCGACGACGGCGGCGTCCTGGATCTTGAGTCGGTCGGCGATCAACGTGTGCACGTACCGCGCCAGGGTGGCTTTGTCGTAGCCGGCTGGTGAGCCGGTGCTGTCGCCCAGTCCTGGAAGGTCGACAGCGTAGACCGTGTGGTGTTCGGCGAGTGCCGGCATGATCGGCCACCAGGCGTACCACGTCTGTGGCCAGCCGTGGACCAGCACCACCGGTGTGCCGCTGCCGCCGGTCACGTAGTGCATGCGCACGCCGTCGACGTCGGCGAACTCGTGCCGGAAGGTGTTGTCGAACTCCGGGTCGTTCTGGGTGGCGACGGCGTAGGAGGGAACGTCGCCGGCGGTCGGTGCGGAACAGGCTGCGGTACCGATCGTGAGCAGGAGGGTGAGCGTGACGGTCACCGTCGTGCGTGCGGGTTGGAGGAAGCGGCGCGACAGCCGCCGGATTGCGGTGATCATGTGTTCTTGTCCCGGAGAAGTTCTTGTCCTGGAGAAGGAGGTGGGGTCAGCGTCCGGTCGTGCCGTCGATCAGTTCGCGGTGGATGTCCGCGTGACCGGCATGGCGGCCAGTTTCCTCGATCATGTGGGTGAGCGCCCAGCGGATGCTGGGAGCGGGGCGGTCTGGCCGCGGTCGAGGGAGCGGGGCGCCGAGATCGGTGCACTCGTCGAGAACGTCGTTCGCGCGCTCGACCGTCTCGTGGTAGCGGGCGACGACATCGGCCACGCTGTCGGCTGGTGCGGCCTGGAGCGTCGCCTGCCAGTCGGTGACGTCGTCGCCGAGGAAGAGCGAGCGTTCGACGAAAGTCAGGTGGTTGAGCAGGCCGAGCAGGTTCGTGCCTGATGGCACCGCGGTCGTTCGCGCCTGCGGTTCGGGTGCACCGTCGACCTTTGCGGCGATCGAGGCCCGGAGGTAGTCGAGGAATCCGCGCAGGATCTCGGCCTCGCTGCTGCCGGTCCGGGGCGGCGGAGTGTCGCGGCGGCGGCCCATGGTGTCAGCCATGATGGTCTTCTCTCCCTTCGTGGGGTGGGGGCGGCGCTGTTCCCCGTGTCAGGGTTCCCGTGTCAGGGTTCCCCGTGTCAGGCGAGGCGGTGGATGAGCAGCACGTGATCGGTGACCGGCAGCCGCCCATCCCGGCGCAACGCATGCGCGGCCGAGCGCAGGACGGCCGCCCTGTCCAGGTCGAATTCGCCGTACGGGGAAAGACCCGCGCAGGTCGTGCCGCACGGCGGTGACGCGATCCCCCAGGCCGTGTGCGCGGGTGAGTGCCGCGGGCCGTTCGACCGCCACGGCCGAGATGTCGGCGGCGGTGACGTGCCGGCCCTGCCTGGCGAGCCACAGCGCGTCACCGCCGGCGCCGCATCCGAGGTCCAACGCGTCGCCGGGCGGCAGGCTCGCGACCATTTCGGTGAGCCGGGCATTCGGCCGCGGATCGGTGGCCGCCGGTCGTGCCGCGTACACGCCGTCCCAGAACATGACCGTCTCGGTCCCGTTCATCAAGGCTCCTTCCATCTGTGTCCGGCCAGTCTCGCCAGGCCCGTACCGATCTGGCACGAAATCTTGCGGTTCTGGCAAGATGGCCCCGTGGACCATGAAATGGACGAGGTGCTCGAGACTGTGGGGCCGCGCCTTCGCGCGCTGCGTCGTCACCGCGGGATCACCCTCGCCGAGCTCGCGACGACAACCGGGGTGTCGGAGAGCACGCTGTCCCGGTTGGAGAGCGGGCAGCGTCGGGCGACCCTGGAGTTGCTGCTGCCGCTGGCCCGTACGTATAACGTCCCGCTGGACGACCTTGTAGGCGCTCCGCGCACCGGCGACCCCCGGATCCACCTCACGCCGATCCGGAGGTTCGGGATGACCTTCGTACCGCTGTCCCGGCGGCCGGGCGGGGTGCAAGCGTTCAAAATGATCATCCCTGCCCAGCCGGAACCGCTCGTACCTACCTCGCAGACCCACGACGGCTTCGAATGGCTGTACGTGCTCAACGGACGCTTGCGGCTCATCCTCGGAGAGCGCGACCTGACGTTGCCGCCCGGTGAGGCGGCCGAGTTCGACACGTCCGTGCCGCACTGGCTGGGCAGCGCCGACGGCGGCGTGGTGGAACTACTTATCCTGTTCGACCCGCAAGGGATGCGTACGCACGTACACGCCGGCCCGCGTCGACCGTCTCCCGGCGGGAGCCGCTGAATGTAGGTCGGTCCGGTGCGGGCCGTCAGTGCTGAGGCCGAAGACGCCCGCCGCTGCGGCGCGGACCGAGGCCAGGGGCCGTCCACCATCGCACCCCCCGAGATGACTGGTGCTGAGCGAGTCATCTCGACCGGACGATTCTGGGTGATTCGCTCAGCACTGGTTCTGCACGCTGGCGGAGACGAGGGCCCGGCGGCATGAAGCCGGCGATCATGCGGTCTCTGGAGTTGTTCACCAGCCGCCGGGGCGCCCTGTGCGGCTGCCCTGGGGAGGGGGACGACCACCGGCGACCTTATGGCGACGCTATGGCGACGCTGTGGGCGTCTTGTGGGCGCAAAGAGGAAGCTTGATCGAGAACATCCGGAGGGAGGTGCATCCATGAAGATCGAGGTTCGCAAGGTCGAGGCCGTCAAGGCGACCGAATACGTGGTCTGAGGCATCGCCTCTCAGCGGATCGGGGGACGGCGCCCCGTCCCCCGATCCTCCACGGCCGACGAAATCCCCCCCAACGTCCGGAGTGGCGATGCGAGTGATGTTGAAGGAATGCGCCTGGGAGCCCCTCGGCGACGAACTCGTCGTGGTCCACGACCCGCGCGAGGCGTTCACGCTGGCCGATCCCGAGGGTCGCGTCGCGGTGCTCCTGGACGAGCTCGGCCGCGGGCCCGCGACGGCCGAGGAACTGGCCGCCGCGCTGGCGGCGCGGGACATCGCCGTCACGGTCGAGGAGGTCCGCGACGGGCTGGCCGGTCTCGACGATCTCGGCCTGATCGAGGACGCCGACGGGCGACGGCTGGGCGATCCCGTTGCCGACGAGCGTCACTTCTCCAATCTGACCTTCTTCGGGGTCTTCGCTCGCCTGGGTATATCGCGCGCGGATTTCGTCCGGCGGTTGCGTGACGCGCACGTCCTGGTGCTCGGCGTGGGCGGAGGCGGCTCCTCGCTGGTGCAGTGCCTGGCCGGGCTGGGCGTCGGCGCGCTGACGCTGGTGGACCGCGACGACGTCGCACCGCGCAACTTCGCCCGCCAGTTCCTGTACCGGCACGCCGACATCGGCCGGTCGAAGGTGGAGCGCGCCGCCGAGTGGGTGCGCGAGTACGACCCCGGCATCGAGGTCCGGGCGGTGGACCGGTGGATCTCCGGCCCGGAGGACCTGAAGGACCTGACCGAGGGCGTGCACGTGGTGGCCGGCGGGCTGGACGGTGCCCCGGGCGCCAACCTGTGGGTGAACGAGGCCGTTCTGCGCGCCGGCGTGCCGCTGGTCGCGGGCGGGATGACGCGCACGCAGCTCATCTACTTCTCCGTCGACCCGGGCCGGAGCGCCTGCCTGCGCTGCGATGAGTCGGACCTGCCGGGGCCGGAGGAGCGCACGTCCGCAGGGGTGGCGCACCGGCTCGCCCGGGGGCTCCAGCTCTCCAACGGGCTCACCGGGCCGATGGCGATGCAGGTCGGGTCGCTGATCGCGTACGAGGTCATGCGTTACTTGACGGGGGTCGAGCCGCCGCGCGCGGCCGGAGGGCGGGTCGTCCTCGATCTGCGTGACGGGCTTGTCCCCGCCTGGGTGCCGTTTTCGCGCGATCCGGACTGCCCGGCGTGCGCGCTGGCGCGGCGGTGAGGCATGGACGTCCGGCTGCGCCCGCTGACGCTGGTCGAAGAGGGTGAGGAGGTCCTGGTCGGCGATCCCGGCACCGGGACGTTCGTGACCATGCCCGCGGTGGGCGGCGTGGTGATCGCGGCGTTGCAGCGCGGCGCGACCGCCGAGGAGGCCGGGGCAGAGGCCGAGGCGTTCGCGGGGGAGCCGGTCGACATGCCCGCGTTCATGGCGACGCTTGCCGAGCTCGGTTTCGTGGACGACCGGCCGGGCGAGGAGCGCGAGGCCGTGCGTACCGCGCCCATCCAGTCACGGCGCTGGTTCGCCGGGGTGAGCCAGCGGGCGGCACAGCCGTTCTTCGGCCCGGTGGCCTGGACCGTCTACGGCCTGCTCGCGCTGTCCAGTGTGGCAGTCTTCGCGGTCCGGCCGTCGCTGTTCCCGAGCCCGGAGCAGGACGCGTTCCTGCTGGAGGACGTGGGGCTGAGCGCGCTGCTGCTGATGCCGTTCGTCATAGTGTCGACCGCGCTGCACGAGTGCGGGCACTGGCTGGCCGCCCGGGCGATCGGCATCAGCGCCCGTTTCGGCGTGGACCAGCGGGTCATGCTGCTGGTCTTCGAGACCGACCTCACCCAGCTGTGGACGGTGCCGCGCCGGCAGCGCTACGGGCCGCTGCTCGGCGGGATGGCGGTGGACGTGGTCCTGCTCAGCGTGCTGCTGGCTGCCCGCCTGCTGATCCACGAGGGGCTGTGGGCGGCGCCCGCGGCGGTGGACGCGACGCTCGCCGTGTGGGTGTTCCTGAAGCTGGCGGGCATGCTGTGGCAGTGCATGGTCTTCCTGCGTACCGATCTGTACGCGGTGCTGGTCAACGCACTCGGTTGCCGTGATTTGTGGCGGGTCAAGACGCTGCTGCTGCGGCGCGCGTTCGGCCGTCTGACTCCCGAGCAGGCGGCCGAGCTGGACCGGGCCGCTCCCGCCGACGTGCGGGCGGGGCGCTGGTTCCGCTGGGTGTGGCTGGCGGGGTTCGCCGGGGTGCTGGCCTGGTTCGCCGTGTTCGTGCTGCCGGTCGTGGGGACCGTGCTGGCGTGGGCGGCCGGCGGACTGGCGCTCGGGCCGTTCAGCTTCCGGTTCTGGTACGCGCTGCTGTGCGCCGCGTTGCTGCTCGGCCCGCAGGCGCTCGCCGTCGCCCTGGCCGTCAGGGAGCGGCTGGCGACCGGAGCCGGTACATCCGGGTGATCGCGAGGATGCCGCCGTGCCGGCCCCGCCCAGGCGAAGACGACGGGAAGAGCGCGGCCAACGCCAACCCCTACCGCCCCACGTAGCGGCCGCGGACTGCGATGGGTGCCCACCCCCGGGGGCGGGCACCCATCGCATGACTCCTGGTCACGCCAGGAAGCAACGGCAATCGACCATCGCGTCCACGTGCGGCTTTGGTGAGAACACTTCCGAGGCGCCCGGGTCCGCACGTCGAAGTCCGTACGCGTTCGCAGCGCGGACGGTGCTCATCGTCGTTGACTGGGTGACGAACAAGCTCAGGTAGCCCTACGGCTGCCTGAGCCCGCTCGATGGTTGACCCCGTCACAGGCCGGCAGAGCTGAAGGTGGGGGAACATCCTGGTCCAGGAGTTGTCCTTCGAGGCCGGCGGGTGAGCATGCGCGCCCCGCGCCCCGCGCCCCTCAGGTGTGGTCGATGAACAGCAACTCGGGCTGCTTGTAGAGAAGGCACCCGCCCGGCTCGGGATCGCCCGGGTTGCGGTGGCAGACCCAGGTCTGCCAGTAGAGCACTCCCCACGTGTCGGGCTTGCCGACGTTCTTGAGCTTGTTCCAGCCCGCATCGGGCATGGTGTACTGACCGTACGCCTTCGTGAAGTTCTTGTACGACGCGTTCGCCGTGTCATTGTCGTACGGCCACGCGGTGTTCTCGTTGCGCAGGGTGTGGTCCCATAACGCCGCCTCCGACGTCGCCCACACGCCCAGGACCTCCAGGTTGATCTCCTGACCGGCCTCGATGGGGGCGAGTTTCTTCGTGGTCGTGTTGTAACACATGAGGCGAACGTTGAGCGTGGGCGCCGGGTCGCTGCTGGAAATCTCCAACGGCCCGGACGCGATCGACACCACGGTGCTGCCGGAAGGACAGGGATTCAGCGGTGTGGCCGCCAGGCGGTCCGCCACGCTGGCGTGCGAGACGGTCGCGGAGGACGCCACGGCGGCCGCCGTCAGCAGGGGGAGAAGGAGCTTTTTGATGATCAACTCTTTTCCTCGCTTCCTGAAGTTCGTCTTGTCGTCGCTTGCGCCCACAGGCTGTCAATGAGGTCTTGTCATCCACTTGGAAACCAGTGAGGCACGCCGACGCGGCGGGGAACGGCCGGTCCATCAGCGGGAGGCCGGAGCAGCAGATGCCCGTGGACACTCGAACCTCGTCCGGCAGGACATGGCTGACATCGCGAAGGGGTTCCTGGTGAGTCTTTTCATCCTGATCGCTCTGGTCGCGGCAGGTGTGCCCACAGCGGTGGCAACGGCTGGACCCGGCTCAGCAGGCGCTGCTGCCCACGCCGCGCGACCGCGGCCGGCCTGGACGCGGCTCGTCGGCCAGACCCATCAGCCGATCAGCCAGGAAGCGCCGACGCCACTTCGAGACCGTCTCGCGCGACACCCCGATCTCCCGGCCACCACCTTGGTGGACACGGGCAGGCCGTCCTCGCCGATCGCGTCACAGGCCAGGATCAGCCGAGCCCTTAGCGTCATGTCCTGAGCGCCCTTACGCCGCCGTACCCACCGCTCAAGCTCGGCCCGCTCGCTCTCGGTCAAATGCAGCGGCTCCGCCTTCGGTCCCGGACGCCTCATAATCATGAACACCAGACGAATTACTGACTCAGGACACTAGGTGGTGAAGGAGCGCACGGCGGAGCGGTGGCGGTTCCAGGTGCGGTCGGCCGCGCTCCCACACCGCGGTGAATACCGCCGCCGTCGGCTCGGCCGCCAGGTCGGTCAGCAGAGCGCCGTCTCCGAGTTTGGTGCGCAGGCGGGTCAGCGTCTCACCACGACCTGCGGGCGGCCCGCCGCTGACGGCCAAGACATTGTCAGAAGCGGGCGGCATCCTCGACGTATCTGAGAATTTTCAACGCGACGACCCATACGATCACGACCACTGAGAAGGCCAGAACCTGGACCCGGAACTGCCTGCCGACCATTCCCGTCCGGGAGAACAAGCAGGAGCAGGCGAAGAGCAGAGCGGCGAAGGGAGGCAGAATGAGCGTTGCCTTCAAAAGATCGACGTACCCCCATCAGCACAAGTGCCACCGCTGCATAATCCGGACAGCACGACCTCGCTACTGCCGAAGAGCAGGAGCAGGAGCATCATGCAAGAACCCGTCCCGGCCATGGCGATCCGCACACGGTGCTGCCGCCACCTGATCGAGAGCCGGTGGCTGGGAGCGCTCTTTGCTGTCATTCATCGCCTCGATGAACTCGTGGTTGTTACGGCCGTCGTTCTGGCACCGTCGCGACTACAGGCTTGGCGTGTTGGTCTGGGCCAGAGCGACCTGCCGGGCAGGTTCGTCAGACCGCGCTCGCTGCGGCGGCTGGTGCACGGCGCGTGGCGCCGGGAAAGGGCCCCAACAGCACACCGAGCTTTCGAGGCTCATAAATAGCTGAACTCGAACTCCCAGGTAGGCACCCCGGAACCGCCAGACCTAGGGGCGCCGTCCGACATCACCTCAACGACCGCATCGACGGTGCCATGCGAGAACTTCTTCGTCAGCTCCGGAAAATGGCCGAACAGATCGATTTCCTCGAAGGGCTCACCGAATCGCCAGCCTTCCCGGTGCATCACCGCCAGCGCATTCCGCACATGCTGGACACCCGCCACCACTACGACCACGCTGGCGCTCGGGGAGGGAATCAAGTCAGGGTCCGGTTCGAACTGGCAGTTGTCTTCACGGTTGATGGCTGTGACCGAGTCCGCGGGGAACAACCGGGTCACGTCGCGCTCCAGCACAGGCTGCTGCCGCGCCACACGTATCTTGCACATTGTCAGATTCACCGCCGCATACCCATAGGCCAGGGTGAAGAACAGTGCCGCGACCGCTAAGACCACGACCGCTATATTGATCATCCTCACCGGCCTCAGCATGCCACCCCCGCCCCGGCCTCGCCATCCAGTCAGGTCGAGTGGTGCAACCGCAGGCCCAACCGTATCCCTCGTCGATCCCCTACTGCTTCAGTGGACTCGACAGCGTCGCCAGGCGGACGCCGTGCAGGGCCATGGAGCGCAGGGAACGCAGGAACTCGGTCCAGAACGCCTGCTCGCTGACGGTCAGGCCGAGGACCTTGCGGTGGTTGTCGGCGGTGACGGCGATGATGGCCGCCTGAGAGACGATCGGGCGCCCCACCGTGCTGCGATCGATACTCCGGCCCCGTGACTGGCTGGGCATGCCATGAGACTGCAGCGCAGTCTGCCCGGAGAACGGCGGCGGAACTGTAAACTGCTATCCGACCATTGAGCCGCCGCTGGCCGCGCGCCGAAGTCCGGCCGGACGCGGCAGCTCGGCATGGTGTTCAGCGAGCACCTGATGTACGCCTTCAACGATCCGCAGGCGGCCCGGTTCCTGGCGGAGGCCGCGTAGGTGCGTCGAGGAGGACCCCCGACCCGCCGTCGTCCAGAGCGGCCCCACCCGCGAGGGCATCACCTGCGTCACCCAGGACGACCACGAGGCCGCCCGCACCGTCGCCGCCCACGGGCTGCGCGACAGCCGGACGCCCGTGGTCATCGCGTTCCCGCTCGACCGCGACCGCGAGCCCTGGCCGGCACCGGCGCGGACCTGCCGCCACCCGTGCCGGTTCCTGTCACCGCTGCCCGACTGGACGACTACCGCGCCGCCATCGAAGCGACCGGCCTGAGCTGGGCGGACGTCCCGGTAGCCGTTGTGGCACGCAACAGCCGCCAAGACGACGCCGAGGCGGCCCGTCGGCTCGCCACCCGGCTCGCCCCGCGCCCTCTCGCCATGGCCATGAGCGACGAACTCGCCCTGGGAGCCCGCCAGGCTCTCCACGACGCCCCCTACCTCGGCTGGACGCCTCCCCGGACGGCCGCGGCGCCGGCATCATGTCCGTCACGAACCCGCTGCGTGACCAGGGCCGCCGCTGCGTCCGAGCACCACATACCGGCTCATCGCCCAGGCACGCCCCCAGAGCGCCCGTTGTCAGGCTTGGCTCGCGCATGGCGTTCGCTCTCAGCGCTCACCTTGTCATCGTCCGTCCCTAGAACCGAGGCCCACAACACCCGTGGAGGCCACGGTTTGCAACAGCATCCACACATCTGGGAGCTACGGACTATCACTTCACCATGGAGTCGGTGAGAGGGGCACGTGCTGACCGGTGGCCCACCATGTTGAGATAGACGGTTTCGGGCGGGACTCATTCAGGTTTTGTTGTCGGTGAAGGGCCATGGGTTGGGGCGCGACGCCGAGGTGTCTCGGCCTGTTTCTGTCGACGACGCGTGAATACTGGATCAGGCACACATTCCGTGATCGGACCCGCTGAGTAGATCACGGTTCGGGCGTTCCGGCCGGTAGCCGTGCC
>NZ_JBFAHK010000041.1:0-62037 GCF_040802095.1 Nonomuraea sp. NPDC050783 | reverse complement strand
GGCATGTCGATCGAGATGCGCGACACCGACGAGGACGTCTTCCGCGCGGCGGAGGAGCTCGGCATCGATCTGTCCCGGCGCGAGCCGAGCAGCGTCGAGGAGGTCTGACACCCGACAACGGCAGCAGCAACCGGGGCGAAGGACCCCCGAACAACGGGCCCGGGCAGCGGGCCCCGGGCAGGGGGCCCCCGGACAACGGCCCGAATGACGGGAGACCGCCGAATGACGGAGACCGCCGAATGACGGAGGCCCCCGAATGACGGGGGACCGTCGGACAACGGGCCACGATCGCCATCCGGCACGCCTCCGCCCGCGGACGCGCCGCCCCTGACCGCGAGCACGAACACGCCGTCCCGCCGACACCTGTTGGCGGGACGGCGTAGTGCTTCCACCAGCCGCCCCGCACAGTCCACCCGCCCCACGCCGCCTCGACGCCGCCCCAAGCCGACGCCGTCTCAAGCCGACGCCGTCTCAAGCCGACGCCGTCCCAAGCCGACGCCACCCCTGAGTCGGCGCGGCTGCCCAGACGGGTGCGGCTGCCCAGACAGGTGACCTTCCACCGGTGCCGGTGCCTGGACCGATGGCCCTTCCACTGGTGCGGCTGCTCAAGCCGGTGTGGTCCTTGTGCTGGTGCGGTTGTTCTGGCCGGTGTGGCCCTGGCCTGGCGCTGTTGCTCAGACCAGCGCGGCCCTTCTGGGGACAGCATGACCCTCTGTACGGCGTGACCCTCCGTACGGTCCAACCCTCTGTACGGCGTGATCCTCTGGAACGGTGCGGTGCTCCGGTGGCCGGAGTTCCCGGCTTGGCTTGACGCTTCAGGCCGGTGAGCCTGATCGCAGCGGTGCTCCGGATGCCTCGCCGGTCGCCCTCGGCGCTGACCCGATGTCCATCGACACTGGCCATATGACCGGCTACGCCGCCTGCCGTGTCACCCACCGTGGCACTCACCGTGTCGCCCGCCGTGTCGTTCCGGCGTGTCGCCCGTCGCGTCACCAGCCGTGTCGACCACTACGTCACCAGGCGTGTCGCCCGCCGCGTCACCGGTCGCGTCGCTGGCCGTGGCGACCGTCGCGTCACCGGTCGCGTCGCCCGCTGTGTCGTCGGTGGTCGTTCGGGTCATGGGCCGTGGGGAGGGGCGGCCGTCGCTGTGGGCGGAGGGATGGGTTCGACTGGGCGTGGAGCTCGGCGAGGGCCGGGCCGTGACGCCGGGCAGGGCGAGGGGGCCGCCGGGGCCGTCCGGGCCGGGAGGGGTCCTGGGGAAGGCGGTGCGGGGGCGAGCCGGGCGGTCGGAGGGATGGTCCTGGAGGGAGAGGAGGGTGGACGGACCGTGGCTCGATGGGCGGGGAGGGAAGGGGGGAGGGGGTATCGGCCAGTCCCGTTCCCTCACCCCAAGGGGCGGCCGACAGTGTGTACACCCGGCGTCACATCCTAGAGAGGATCTGTCAGGTCCAGATCACACCCCGAGCCATGGCTGCTCCTTTCCAACGCGGCCCGCTCGCGGAGTGAGCAGGCACGGTCTCTGCAAACGTATCGGTTCCCATCGCGCAACGCACACTCCGCAATTATTGTGTTACACATCGTTAGTCAGAGAGGAGACGAGATGGCGGCGACCAGTCACGCCTCGATCCAGCCTCGCGACGGTGTGTCAACACTGGTCGGCCGTTGGCCGCTGCTGGGGCAGCGCCGTTCGCTCGTGATCTATCTGTCCGCGATGGTCGCCCTCGACCTCGTCGCGATCATGCTGTTCTCCGTCACCATCGAGTTCCGGTGGGCGGACGCCTACACCTTCGCCGCCCTCATGGCGTGCGGCGCGGTCTGCATCGAGGCCACCAGGCGGCTGGGCGTGCCGGCGGGCGTCTCGCGTGACCTGCTGTCGGCCTGGTGGCTGCCGGTGGCCCTGCTCCTGCCCCCGCTCTACGCGCTGTTCGCGCCCATCGTGCTCCACGGCCTGCTGCAGCTACGGGTCCGGGCGACGGTCCTCTACCGGCGGGTCACCAGCTCGGCCGCGATCGGCCTGGCGGGGTGCACGGCGTCGGTCCTGTTCCACCGTTTCGTCGAGGATCCGGGGCTGCTCTCCCGGGGCAGCGGGCCGCCGATCATCTACGCGGTCGTGGCCGCCGTGCTGTTCGCGTTGCTCAACATCGCCCTCATCGCCATCGCCGCGCTGACGGCCGCCCCCGACATGAGCTGGCGCGAGGTGCTGTGGAACAAGGAGAGCCTGCTGCTCGACATCGTCGAGCTGTGTCTGGGCATCACCGTCGCCATCGGCTGCGGGCTCAACCTCGCCCTGCTCCTGCTCGCCCTGCCGCCGGTCGTCCTGCTGCAACGCAGCCTCCTGCACGCGCAGTTGCAGGCCGCGGCCCGCACCGACGCCAAGACCGGGCTGCTCAACGCGGCCGCCTGGCAACGCGAGGCGGACACGGAGATCGTGCGCGCCCGCCGCAACGGTGACGCGCTGGCCCTGCTGATCATCGATATCGACCACTTCAAGCGGGTCAACGACGCCCACGGCCATCTGGCCGGCGATCAGGTGCTGGTGGGCGTGGCGGCCACGCTGCGCGGGCAGCTCCGGGAGTACGACGTGGTGGGGCGTTTCGGCGGCGAGGAGTTCGTGGTCCTGCTGCCGGGGGCCGACGCCCACGAGGCCCGCCGGGTCGCCGAGCGCCTGCGTACCCGCGTCAGCCGCATGGCCGTTCCCGCCGACGACACCCTGATCAGGGTCACCATCTCGACCGGCGTCGCGCTGATGAGCGTTCACGGCGACGACCTCATCGAGCTGCTGGCCGCCGCCGACCTGGCCCTCTACCGCGCCAAGGAGCTGGGGCGCGACCGCGTTTGCCTGCCCGCGGTCCAGCCCCAGCCGCAGCCGCTCACGGAGCCGGAGGTCTGAGCAACCCGCCTCTCGCTCGCCCCCGCCCGCGGAAAGGCTCCGGGGTAAGGCCCCGGGGAAGGCCCCGGGGTAAGGCCCGGGTGGGGAGGAGCGGCGGAAGCCTGGGTCAGGAGCCCCTAAGCTAGAAGGCATGCCGGAGTACATCTACACGCTGCAGCGCGTGCGCAAGGCGCACGGCGACAAGGTGGTCCTTGACGACGTCACGCTGTCGTTCCTGCCCGGGGCCAAGATCGGTGTGCTGGGGCCGAACGGCACCGGGAAGTCGACGCTGCTCCGGATGATGGCCGGCCTGGAGCAGCCGTCCAACGGTGACGCGCGGCTCATGCCCGGTTTCACGGTGGGCATGCTCCAGCAGGAGCCCCCGCTCAACGAGGAGAAGACCGTCCTCGGCAACGTGCAGGAAGGCGTCGCCGAGACGATGGCGATGCTCCAGCGCTTCAACGACATCGCCGAGCAGATGGCCACCGACTACAGCGACGAGCTGATGGACGAGATGGGTAAACTGCAGGACCAGCTGGAGCACCGCAACGCCTGGGATCTCGACAGCCAGCTGGAGCAGGCGATGGACGCGCTGCGCTGCCCGCCGCCCGACGCCGAGGTCTCCAAGCTGTCCGGTGGCGAGCGCCGCCGCGTCGCGCTGTGCAAGCTGCTGCTGGAGGCCCCCGACCTGCTGCTGCTCGACGAGCCCACCAACCACCTCGACGCCGAGAGCGTGCAGTGGCTGGAGCAGCACCTGGAGAAGTACCCCGGCACGGTGCTGGCCGTCACCCACGACCGCTACTTCCTCGACAACGTGGCGGGCTGGATCCTGGAGCTCGACCGCGGCCGGGCCTACGCCTACGAGGGCAACTACTCGACCTATCTGGAGGCCAAGACCCAGCGGCTCAAGGTCGAGGGGCAGAAGGACGCCAAGCGCAAGAAGCGCCTGGAGGACGAGCTGGAGTGGGTCCGCTCCAACCCGAAGGCCCGCCAGACCAAGAGCAAGGCCCGCCTCCAGCGCTACGAGGAGATGGCGGCCGAGGCCGACAAGTTCCGCAAGCTGGACTTCGAGGAGATCCAGATCCCGCCGGGCCCGCGCCTCGGCACCACGGTCATCAAGGCCGACGGCCTCACCAAGGGCTTCGGCGACCGGGTGCTCATGGAGGGGCTGACGTTCGACCTGCCGCGTAACGGCATCGTCGGCATCATCGGCCCCAACGGCGTCGGCAAGACCACGCTGTTCCGCATGATCACCGGCAGCGAGACGCCCGACCAGGGCTCGATCGTGGTCGGCGACACCGTCAAGATCTCCTACGCCGACCAGAGCCGTGGCGGCATCGACCCGAACAAGAACGTCTGGGAGGTCGTCTCCGACGGGCTCGACCACATCAAGGTCGGCAACGTCGAGATGCCGTCCAGGGCCTACATCGCGGCGTTCGGGTTCAAGGGCCCCGACCAGCAGAAGAAGGCCGGGGTGTTGTCGGGCGGCGAGCGCAACCGGCTCAACCTGGCGCTCACCCTGAAGCAGGGCGGCAACGTGCTGCTGCTGGACGAGCCGACCAACGACCTCGACACCGAGACCCTGTCGTCGCTGGAGAACGCGCTCCTCGACTTCCCGGGCTGCGCGGTCATCACCTCGCACGACCGGTGGTTCCTCGACCGCATCGCCACGCACATCCTGGCGTGGGAAGAGGGGTCCAACTGGTTCTGGTTCGAGGGCAACTTCGCCGACTACGAGAAGAACAAGGTCGAGCGCCTGGGTGCCGACGCGGCCCGTCCGCACCGGGTGACCTACCGGAAGCTGCACCGCGACTGAGCGGTGCCGCTCGGGCGTGAGACGACGACGGGTGCCGGTCCCTGGCGCGGGGGCCGGCACCTTCGCGTTCTGGCGGGCACCTTCGCGTTCCGGCGGGCACCTTCGCGTTCCTACTGGTACCTTCGCGTTCCGGCGGGCGCCTTCGCGTTCCTGCCGGCATCTTCGCGTTCCTGCGGGCAGGAGCTCCAGCGGGAGGAGCGCGGCAGGCGGAGGCTCAGGGAGCGGCGGGCAGGCGCGCCAGGACGGCCAGCGACTCGACGAAGAAGTAGATCGTCCGGAAGAACGCCAGTACGTCCCCCTGCTCCAGCCGCAGCCCCCGGTACATCACCACCCGCCCGGGATCGGCCCCCTCCCGCAGCGACCGCCAGACGTCGCGGTCGGCGGCGAGCACGTACTCCGCCTCCACCGCGGGGCCACGGACGATGGAGCCGTCGGTGCAGTGGCCGTCCTTCCAGGTCAGCACCAGGTACTCGCCGCTGTCGCGCACGCCCAGCGCCCAGCGGGCGGTGTACCCGGCCCGCGCCCGGTCGATCCAGCTCCAGTACGCCGGGAGCTTGCCCGCCCGGTCCTGCTCGGTGGGCCCGGCGTCCACGGCGGCGCGGGCGGCCTCGGCCCATTCGGCGGTGAAGAAGCGCATGGGCGGTCAGCCTCCGGCGAGTTCGGGCTCGATGCGGGCGACCATGTCCTGGATGTCCGGCGGGAGCGCGATGCCGACGTCCACGAGCTTCATGTGGAGCTGCCGGATCATCAGCCGCCTGACCTCCTCCGGCGTCCAGCCGAGCGCTTCCAGGGCGAGCCGCCGGCTGGTGGCGCCGTTGATGGCGAGGATGGTGCGCAGCGTCTCGTGGATCTGCAGCAGCAGCCGCGGGTCCGCCCGTACGGAGTCCCGCAGGAACCGCATGCCGAACTGCACGTGCCTGGCCTCGTCCCGGCAGGTGGCGGTGAAGCCGGTGTAGTAGCCGGGCAGGAAGCCGCGCTGCCGGCAGTAGGTCAGGGTGATCTTCATGACGGACAGGGCGAGCACGCCCTCGATCCACAGGAAGTACGTGGTGCCGTACCGCACCCGCGCCGCCGCGTCCTCGGGGTCGTGGCGCAGCTCGTCGGCCTGGTAGGCGAGCAGCCCGAACGGCCCCACGAACGTCTCCGACACGTGCGCGAACGAGGCGTCCAGCACCTCCTGCACCGAGTCGCCGGGCATGCCGACGACCTCGCGGTAGAAGCGGTCGAAGAAGACGGTGTGCCGGGCCTCGTCCTCGATCTGGCTCGACATGTAGATCTTGGACTCCTCGGAGCCGCCCAGCATGAACACCGGCAGCTCCACCTCCACCTGCCGCTCCCCGTGGTGGAGCCCGGCGGAGATGCCGACGAAGGCGTCGCGCTCGCCGGCCGTCATGCGCTCGCGCCAGTCCACGACGTCCTGGGTGAAGTCCAGCTCGTAGACGTCCCATCGCTGGCGCAGGTAGCGCTTGTAGAGCTCGGTGTAGTCGGGCAGGCGTTTGAGGTCGTGGTGCACGTACGCGAGCACGTCGTCGATGTCGAGGTCGCGGATGCCCCGCAGGTCGGACGTGGCCACACCGGTCAGATCGCTCATCCCTCCGCCTTCACCGCGACGTTGACGGGCGTGCGGGCGGCGCGCCGCCAGGGCCCATTGAACATCACGATCGCGGGGATGAACAACGCCAGGCAGCCGAGCGCCACGAACAGCCAGGTCTGCCAGCCGGTGGCCTCGACCACCCGCGGGATGACGAGGAGCCCGATCACGGCGATGCCCTTGGACAGGAAGCCGAACAGGCCCCACGCGGTGCCCTGCAGGCGCGGGTCGGCGTCCTCGGCGTCCTCGGAGTAGTTCGCCATCCACGGCGCGTACGCCACGCCGAGCGAGCCGCCGAGCAGCGCGCCGACCAGCATGAGCGTGCCGGAGGAGACGCCGGGCTGCCCGAGCAGGACGGCGAGGACGGCGGTGACGAGCACGGCGGCGAGCGTCCCGCCCAGGGTGAAGGGCTTGCGGAGCTGGAGGCGGTCGGACAGGCGGCCGGTGACGATGAGCGTGATGAGGTTGAGGCTCCAGAACGCCGCCATGATGGTGGACGCCTCCGCGCTGCTCACGCCCAGGGCGCCGACCAGCATGGTCTGCCCGAACAGCGACAGCGTGATGTAGAGGACCAGCCACAGCGAGATGCCGACGACGTGCGCCCAGATGTTGGGCCGGGCGAACAGCGCCCGCACCCGGACCGGCCGCCACGGCTCGACGACCTCGCTGGCGGCGCGCTCGGTGTGCTGGATCCTGGCCCGTAGCTCGGGCGACAGGTCGGCGATGTTGAGCGCGATCACGATGGAGATGACCAGCGAGAAGCAGCCCATGATGACGAACTGCGAGCGCCAGGAGTCGTCGAAGATCGGCAGGGTCCAGCCGGCGACGGCGGCGGCCAGGAAGTTCGCGCCGACCGGCCCCCACGTCCAGAACCCGAACGCCTGCGCCCGGCCGAGGCGCGGCGAGAAGTCGCGGATCAGCGGCGCGGTGCTGGCCATCGCCACCCCGTCCACGAACGCCAGCACGATCCTGGCGATCAGCAGGTCGCGCGGGCTGTGCACGAGCGTCATGGCGAAGCAGCACACGGCCGTCAGCGCCATGAGGGGGATGAGCAGCCGTACCCGGCCCACCCGGTCGGTGAGCCGGCCGCCGAGGATGGAGGCGATCGCGCCGGCCACGGCCGCGGCTCCGGAGACGGCGCCGTACGTGGCCAGCGTCATGTCCAGGTCTTTGAGCAGCAGCGGGACGACGGGCGCGATCTGCCCTTCGTAGGAGCCGATGAGGATGGCCAGGACGGCCATCGTGAGGATCTTCATGCGCCGGGCGCCGGTGGGGTATTCGTCGAGCTCACGGACGTAGGACAGCCTCATGGATGGCCTTTCTGATCGGGCTGGGCCCCCGCCTGTTCTAGAAGCTAGCTCTAGAATCTGCTTCTGCGATGCTGCGCCTCCGGCGGGCCGCAGTCAAGGGTGAGCGGCCGGTCACGCGCTAGAATCAAATTCTAGGATTCCCTCCGTCGTTAGGAGTCATGCCGTGGATCTGGAGCTGGACGGCCTTGAGGTGACCTTCGACCACACGGCCGTGGCCGCCCCGCGCATCAGGGACCTGCTGCCCATCTACCGCGACCTGCTCGGTGGCCGGCACCTGGGCGGCGGCGGCGACAACCGGGCCGCCGGCTACCGCACCCTGCAGCTCACCTATCCCAACGGCGGCAAGGTCGAGCTGATGGAGCCGCTGTCGGGCTCGGCCTTCTTCGACAGCTTCTTCGAGCTGACCCGCGGCCGGGGTGGCGTCCACCACCTGAACTTCCACGTCAACGACCTGGACGCGGCCGTCGCCCGGCTCACCGCCCGCGGCTACCGGCTGCACGGGCTCAACCGGGCCGGCACGCGCTGGCGGGAGGTCTTCCTGCACCCCAAGGAGGCGCACGGGGTGCTGATCCAGCTCGCCCAGCCGGGCTTCCGCGCCCCCGACGAGCCGCGCCCGAGCCTGGAGCAGGTGCTCGCCGGCCACGGCCGCAACGGCGACGGCATCCCCAGCCCCTGATCCTCGGCCCTCGACCCTGACCCCGCCCCTCGATCCCCTTCCCTTCCCGATCGCGGTAGATCTAGAGTGAGATTCTAGAACCAGATTGGGGAGGCCGATGAAGCCGGCACCTAGGCCCACGCCCGAGACCCAGCCGTTCTGGGACGGCACGGCCGCGGGAGAGCTCAGGATCCAGCGCTGCCAGTCGTGCGCGCGCCACTACTTCTACCCGCGGCCGAGCTGCCCCCATTGCGGCAGCGACCAGGTCGAATGGGTCCGGGCCAGCGGGCGCGCGACCCTCTACTCATACGTGATCAACCACCGCCCCGCGCCCGGCTTCGAGGACGAGGGCCCCTACGCGATCGCCGTCGTGGAGCTGGAGGAGGGCGTGCGCATGATGACGAACATCGTGGGCGTCGAGAACGTCCCCGAGAAGCTGCCCCTGGACATGGAGCTGCGCGTGGTGTTCGAGCGGCGCGGGGACGTCTCGGTGCCCCTCTTCGAGCCGGCGGAGGGCGCCCGATGAACATCGTGATCGCCGGCGCCGCCGAGACCGACGAGGTCGGCCGGCTGCCGCACCACTCGACCCTGCAGCTCCACCTGGAGGCCGCGCGCAACGCCCTCGCCGACGCGGGGCTCACCAAGGACGACATCGACGGCGTCGCCACGGTCGGCACGCCCGGCCCGATCCAGATCGCCCACGCCCTCGGCATCACCCCCGCCTGGCTGGACGGCACGGGCGTGGGCGGCTCGTCGTTCCTGTTCCACGTCCGGCACGCGGCGGCGGCCGTCCGCGCCGGGCTGTGCCACACCGTGCTCATCACCCACGGCGAGTCGGGCCGCTCGCGCATCGGGGCGGGCCGCTGGGGGATGGGGGCCGACTCGCTGCTCGGGCAGTTCGAGCTGCCGTACGGAGTGGTGGGGCCGCCCACGTCGTTCACGATCACCGCGCTGCGCTACATGAAGGAGACCGGCCTCACCCACGAGCAGCTCGCCGAGGTCGCGGTGGCGCAGCGCCGCTGGGCCCACCTCAACCCGCGCGCCATGTACCGGGACCTCATCACGGTCGAGGACGTGCTCGCCTCGCGCCTGGTCGCCTACCCCTTCCACCTGCTGGAATGCTGCCTGGTCACCGACGGCGGCGGCGCGCTGATCGTCACCAGCGAGGAGCGCGCCCGCCGCGCCCCGGTCCACCTGCTGGGCTCGGGGGAGTCGGCCGAGTCGCCGATCATCTCCCAGATGGAGGACTTCACCACCTCCAGGGCGTTCCGGCTGTCCGGCGAGGCCGCCTTCGCCGAAGCCAAGATCACCCACGAGGACGTGGACCACCTCATGATCTACGACGCCTTCGCGCACGTGCCGCTCTACGGCCTGGAGGACCTCGGCTTCGTAGGCCGCGGCGAGGCCGGGGCGTTCGTCGCCGAGGGCCACACCTCGCCCGGCGGCCGCCTGCCGATGAACACCAACGGCGGCGGCCTGTCCTACACCCACACCGGCATGTACGGCATGTTCGCCATCCAGGAGGCGGTGCGCCAGCTCCGCGGCGAGGCCGCCGCCCAGGTGCCGGGCGCGGAGGTGAGCGTGGTGCTGGGCAACGGCGGCATGTTCGCCTCGGCCGCCACCCTCGTCCTGGCCGGCCGGCGCCCTTGATGGAACGGCACGGAACGCCCATCCTCGCGGAAAGGGAGGAGGACGCGATGCCGAAGTTCATGGACGTGCACAGCGGCTTCGTCGGCGCGACCGAGGAGCAGCTGCGCGAGGCGCACGAGCGCGACCTGGCGATCGAGGACGCCGAGGGCGTGCACTTCGAGCGGGCCTGGCTGGACCCCGACTCGGGGAAGGTGTTCTGCCTGTCGTCCGGCCCGTCGAAGGAGGCGGTGCTGCGGGTGCACGAGAAGGCGGGCCACCCGACGACGGAGATCTACGAGCTGCCCGTCGAGGTCGAGTAGGACAGGGAGCGCCGGCCGGGATCCGCGGACCCCGGCCGGCGCCGCCCGCACGAGCGCCCGGTCAGGGGCGCCCGGTCAGGAGCGTCCGGTCACGAACGTCCGGTCACGGGCGCCAGGCCAGGGGCGTCCGGTCAGGGGCGCCAGGTCACCAGCGCGTCCAGGGCCTCGACGCGGGAGCCGGTGACCAGCAGCGGGTTGATCTCCAGGGACTCCAGGCGGTCGCCCAGGCTCTCCGCGAACGCCGCGATCCGCGCCACCACCTCGGCCACCGCGTCCAGGTCGGCGGGCTCGGCGCCCCTGGCCCCGCGCAGCAGCGCCGACCCCCGCAGCTCCGACAGGGCCAGGCGCACCTCGGCGGCGTCCACGGGCAGCACCCGCAACGCGGCGTCCCGCAGCACCTCCACCCACACGCCGCCGAGCCCGACGGCGAGCGTGGGCCCCCAGGCCGGATCGCGGACGATCCCGACCAGCAGCTCCACCCCGCCGCCGCGTTGCGGCTGCACGAGCACGCCGTCCGCCTCCGGTACCGCGCCGGTCAGCTCCGCGTGGACGCGCCGCACCTCCCCGGCGTCGCGCACGCCCAGCCGGACCCCGCCGACGTCGCTCTTGTGGCCGAGCCCTTCGGCGGCCACCTTGAGCACCACGGGATAGCCGAAGCCCTCGGCCGCCGCCACCGCCTCCTCCGCCGACCGGGCCAGCGCGGACGGCACCACCGGCAGGCCGGCCGAGGCCAGCAGCGCGGCGGCCCGGTGCTCGGCCCACACCCCGGACGCCCCCTCAGGGACGGCCACGGGCGCGGCCTCGGGGGCGGCCGGCCGGGACAGGACCCGGTCGCGGGTCTGCGACCAGCGGACGGCGGCGGCGATGGCCTGCAACCCGTGCTCGATCCCGCCCGCCACGTACGGGTAGCCGGTCTCCTGCTGCACCCGCCGCCCGAACTCCGTCACGTCCGTCAGCACGTTGCTCACCACGACGACGGGCACCGGCGACTCGGCGATGCGCCGTGCGCTGGCCGCGTACAGGGCGAGGACCGGCGCCGGATCGGGCGGCGCGACCTTGGGCGGCTCGGACAGCAGCAGCACCACGTCGATGCCGGGATCGGCGGTCACCACCTCCAGCGCCCGGCCCAGCAGGGTCCGGTCGACGAGCACGTAACCGGTGACGTCGAGGGGGTTCTGGACGGTGCCGAACGAGGGCACGATCTCCGCCAGCCTCGCCACCGTCTCGGGCGCGAACGCCGGCAGCTCCAGCCCCTCGTCCTCGGCCCGGTCCGCGATGATCTCCGACGCGCCGCCGGAGGGCGTGACGACGCCGATCCGCCGGCCGGGCAGCGGCCCGGTGGCGGCCAGCAGCCCCGCCGTGATGATCAGGTCCTCCAGCGAGCGCACCCGGATCACGCCGAGCTGGCGCAGGGCGGCGTCGATGACGTCGTCGTCGCCGACCAGCGCGCCGGTGTGCGCCTGGGCGGTCCGCGAGGCCAGCTTGCTGCGCCCGATCTTCAGCGCCACGATGGGCTTGCCGGCCTCCAGGGCCCGCCGCGCCACCCGGGCGAACTCCGCCGGGTTCCTGATCGTCTCCAGGAACAACGCGATGACCCTGGTCGCCGGATCGTCCACCAGGTAGTCGACCACGTCGGTGACCGTGAGGACCGACTCGTTGCCCATCGAGGTCAGCAGGCTGATGCCGACGTTGCGGGCCAGGGCGAAGCCCAGCACGGAGCTGGCCAGCGCGCCGCTCTGCAGCACCACGCCGACCGCGCCGCGCAGCAGCGGCTCCGGGATGGGCAGCCCGTACGGGGTGACCCCGGCGGCGGCGTTGATGTAGCCGTTGCCGTTCGGCCCGAGGACGGTCAGGCCGTGCTCGCGGGCGAAGGCGGCGATCTCGGCCTCCATCCGGGCGCCCTCCGCGCCGGACTCGCCGAAGCCCGCCGTCAGCACGACGTAGGCGCGGATGCCGAGCTCGGCGCCCTCCCGCAGCACCCCGAGCACCGCGGCGGTCGGGACCATGACGTACGCCAGGTCCACCGGCTCCGGGATCTCGGTGAGGCTGCGGTGGGCGGGCAGGCCGTGGACCACGCCGCCGCGCGGGTTCACCAGGTGGACGGGCCCGGGGAAGCCGTGCGTCCGCAGGTTGAGCAGGGTGCTGACCGACCATCCCGACTTGTCCGTGGCGCCGACCAGCGCGATCGAGCGCGGGTTGAACAGTGCCTTGACCGACGACAGTGCCTCGACCGACATACGATCACTCCCCGATGAGACCGAGCCGCGCGTGCCCCTTGATCAGGTTGCGGGCGATGGTACGCCGCTGGATCTCGTCGGTGCCCTCGAAGATGCGCAGCAGCCGCAGCTCCCGGTACCACCGCTCGATCGGCAGCTCCTTCGTGTACCCCATACCCCCGTGGATCTGGAGCACCCGGTCCACGACCTGGTTGGCCATGACGGCGCCGTTGAGCTTGGCGATGGAGGAGGCGTGCCGGGCGTCCATGCCCTCCTGCACCCGCCAGGCCGCGTAGAGCGTCAGCCACTTGGCGGCCTCGATCTCCACCTGGGAGTCGGCGATCATCCACTGGATGGCCTGGTACTCGGAGATCGTCTGGCCCATCGACTTGCGGATCTTGGAGTAGTCGACGGCCATCTGGAGCATGCGCTCGGCCGAGCCGATCGCGCGGGCGGGGATCATGTAGCGGCCCTGGCCGATCCACTGCATGGCCAGCTCGAAGCCCTTGCCCAGCTCGCCGAGGATGTTCTCCTCCGGCACCCGTACGTCCTGGAACACCAGCGACGCCGGCCCCCACTCGCCCATGGTCGGGATGGGCTCGGACCTCCAGCCCATGTCCCGGTCGGCCAGGAAGCAGGTCACGCCGTGCCCCTCGGCCACGGCGAACACCATGACGAAGTCGGCCTCGCTGCCGTTGGTGATGAAGGTCTTCTCGCCGTTGATGATCCACTCGCCGCCGTCGCGGACGGCCTTGGTGCGGATGTTGCGGGCGTCGGAGCCGGCACCGGGCTCGGTGATCGCGAAGCAGGAGCGGCGCTCGCCCTCGATGGTGGGGATGAGGTAGCGGCGCTTCTGCTCCTCGGTGCCGGCGTAGAGGATGTTGTCGGCGCTGCCGCCGAAGGTGAACGGCACGAAGGTGCGGCCCAGCTCCATGGCGATGATGGCCGACATGACGGGGCCGAGGGCGGCGCCGCCGTACTCCTCGGGCGTGTTGATGCCCCAGAAACCGGACTTCCTGGCCTTGGCCCGCAGGTCGCGCTGGACGTCGCGGTCGAGCCCCGGGCGGCCCTCGCGCTCGTTGCGCAGCACCTCGGGCTCCAGCGGCATGACCTCTTTCTCGATGAAGGACCGTACGGTGTCGCGGATCTGCCGTTCCTCGGGGCTGAGCGAGAAGTCCACGGCCGCCTCCTGCCTGCAGAAATTTCTAGAATCTTTCTCTAGGAATACATTCCAGTCCCCGGCCGCCGCTGTCAAGAATCAGATTCTAGAATTTGGGGGCGCTACGATGGCACGCATGGCACGTAAGTCCTCGTGGGAGTGGAGCCGCACCGCGCAGACCCGCAGGAGCATGCTGCAGGCGGCTCGCGAGGTCTTCAGCGAGCACGGCTTCGCCGAGGCCAACGTCTCGGAGGTGGTGGCCCGCGCCGGCTCCAGCGTGGGCAGCCTCTACCACCACTTCGGCGGCAAGACCGAGCTGTTCCTCGCCCTGTACGAAGACCACCAGGCGGCGCACGAGCAGGCGGCGGCCGCCAGCGTGTCCAAGGCCAAGAAGGAGGGCGTCGGCGACCCCGTCGAGCTGCTGATCGCCGGGGCGCGGGCCTACCTCGCCGGCGCCTGGGAGCGGCGCGACCTGGTCCGCCTGTTCATCGACGGCGACGGGCCGCCCGGCTTCGAGCTGATCCGCCGCACCCGGGGCCGCGAGTGGGTGCGGCAGAACGCCGTGCTGCTCGGCGCCGGGGGCGACCCGCTCGACCGGTTCACCGTGGCCGTGCTGACCAGCATCATCGGCGAGGCCGCGCGCGAGGTGGCCACCTCCGACACCGAGGAGGAGGCCCAGGAGGTCATCGAGGCGGCGATGACGCTGATCCGCCGCCTCGATCCGCTGAAGGTCCTCGACGAGAGCTGAGCCCCGCTCAGGCCGGCGCCACGGTGGCCCGGCCCCGGTCGATGACCACCGTGCCGTCGTCCTTCGCCGTCCTGAAGAGCACGTCGGGGCCGTCCGCCCAGATCGACACCGTCAGCGCCTCGCCCGGGAAGACCGGGCTGGTGAAGCGGCCCGACATCGCCCTGAAGCGGGCCGGGTCCGAGCCGGCGACCGCGTGCAGCAACGCCCGGCCGGTGACCCCGTACGTGCACAGCCCGTGCAGGATCGGCCGGTCGAAGCCGGCCCGCGCGGCGAACTCCGGATCGCTGTGCAGCGGGTTGTAGTCGCCGGACAGCCGGTAGACCAGCGCCTGCTCGGGCCGCGTCGCATAGGTGATCTTGTGGTCGGGGGCCCGGCCGGGCGGCGTCCAGTCGTCGCGCGGCCCGCGCTCGCCGCCGAAGCCGCCCTCGCCCCTGATGAACACCGCGCTGCGGCTGACCACGACGGGCTCGCCGGTCTCCAGGTCCACCGCGCGGGCCTCGGTGGTCACCAGCGCGCCCGACCCCTTGTCGTAGATGCCGGTGACCGTGCTGGAGGTGCGCACCCCGCCGGCCGGCGGCAGCTCGCGGAACAGCTCGAACGCCTGCTCGGCGTGGACCAGCATGGCCCGGTCGAAGTCGCCGAGCCGCCGCCCCGGCGCCTGAGCCGCCAGCACCGCGAACGTCGGCAGCACCCGCTGCCCCTTCTCGGTGGTGAACTCCAGCTCCGAGGTGCCCGCGCCGACCCCGAGCGCGTACAGCATGGTGTCCTTGGCGGTCCAGGTGCGCTCGTACGCCGGCCCTTCCTGGCCTATGACGCCGTGGTCGAGCGGCATGTCAGTCCTCCCGCCCGGGGATGCGGCCGTTGGTGAGCGCGTTGGGCGCGGCCTTCTCGACCAGGGCGGGGATCACCGCGCCCAGCTCGGCCGGGTCCCACCGGGAGCCCTTGTCCACGCCGGGGCCCGCGTGCCAGCCCTCGGCCACGCTGATCGCGCCGCCGCGCACGTTGAAGACCCGGCCGGTGATGCCGCGCGCCTCGGCGCTGGCCAGCCAGACCACCAGCGGCGCGATGTCGTCGGGGTCGGCGCCCTTGACGCCGGCCGGGATGAGGCTCTCGGTCATGCGGGTCAGGGCGGCGGGGGCGATGGCGTTGACGGTGATGCCGTAACGCTCCAGCTCCCTGGCCGCGATGATGGTGAGGCCCGCTATGCCCGCCTTTGCGGCGCCGTAGTTACCCTGTCCGGGGTTGCCGTAGATGCCGGAGGACGACGTCGTGTTGATGATCCGGGCGTCCACCGCCTCGCCCGCCTTGGCCTTGGCCCGCCAGTAGGCGGCGGCATGGCGCAGCGGTGCGAACGTCCCGCGCAGGTGGACCCTGATGACGGCGTCCCATTCCTCGGCCGTCATGTTGACGAGCATCCGGTCGCGCAGGATGCCCGCGTTGTTGACCAGCACGTGCAGGTCGCCGAAGTGGTCGACGGCGGCGCGTACCAGCCGCTCGGCGCCCTCGAAGTCGGAGACGTCCTCGCCGTTGACGAGGGCCTGGCCGCCCAGGGCCTCGATCTCGGCCGCCACCTCGGCCGCGGCTCCGGACGAGCCGGTGCCGTCCACCTCCGCGCCCAGGTCGTTGACCACCACCTTCGCGCCCTGCCTGGCGAACTCCAGCGCGTGCCCGCGCCCGATGCCCCGGGCCCCGCCCGTGACGATGACCACGCGGCCCTCGACTATCCCGCTCATCCGACACCTCGATCCTTGACCGGCTGACGATGTGAATTGGATTCTAGTATTAAAATCTAGAAAGGATAGGGTCTCTTGACGCTCACGACCACCACCTCCATGAGGCAGGCCTGGCGAACGTTGTCGGTCGTGAGCCTCGCCAGCGTGCTGACCGGCCTCGGCGGCAGCGCCATCAACGTCGCGCTGCCCGAGATCGCCAGGCACACCGGGGCGGACGCCACGGCCGCGGGCTGGATCCTCCTGGGCTTCCAGTTGACCACGACCGTCCTCATGGTGGTGTTCGGCCGGCTGGCCGACCTGTTCGGGCGGCGCCGCATGTACCTCCTGGGGCTGGGCACCTACACCGCCGCCGCCCTCCTGGCCGGGTTCGCGCCCGGCGCGTGGGCGATCGTCGCGCTGCGCGTGGTGCAGGCCGCCGGCGCCGCGATGTTGCTCACCAACAGCGCCGCCCTGGTCACCGACGCCTTCCCGCGCGAGCGGCTGGGCGAGGGCATGGGCGTCTACGTGGCCTCGTTCTCGATCGCCGGGCTGGTCGGGCCGACGCTGGGCGGGTTCCTGGCCGAGAGCCTGGGCTGGCGCTGGGTGTTCTGGTTCAACGTGCCGCTCGGCGTGGCCTGCCTGGTCTGGGGTGCGCTCGTGCTGCGCGGCCCGGCCCCCGGCGACCGGGAACGCGGCCTCGACCTGCCCGGCAGCCTGCTCGTGCTGGTCACGCTGGGCGGGCTGCTGCTGGCGCTGTCGGAGTTCACCCGGCTCGGCTGGGGGCACCCGGTCGTGGTGGCGGGGCTGGTGGCGTTCGCGGCCGGGCTGCCGCTGTTCCTGGCCAGGGAGCGGCGGGCCGCGCACCCGGTGGTGGACCTGGAGCTGTTCCGCGAGCGGGCCTTCGCCTTCGGGACGCTCGCCTCGTTCCTCAACGCTGTCGCCCGCATGGGCATGGTGTTCATGGTCGCGCTCTACTTCCAGGCCGTGCGCGGCGAGGACCCGGTGCAGGCCGGGCTCAAGGTGTTACCGCTGGCGGTGGCCGCGATGACCGCCTCCGTGGTCTCCGGGTTCCTGCAACGCCTGCTCACCGCGCGCACGCTGGCCGTGGCCGGGGCCGCCACCACCACGTGCGGGCTGGTGGCCATGTTCGCCGTGATGTCGGCCGACGCGCCGTACCCGGCCGTCGCGCTGGGGCTGGTGCTCATCGGGCTCGGCTCGGGCGTGTTCCTGCCCTCCAACACCACCGCCATCCTCGATGGCCTGCCCTCCAACCGGCTGGGCATCGTCAACGCCATGCGCCTCATGCTCCAGAACACCGGCAACGTCGTCGGCACCGGCCTGGTCCTGTCGATCATCACCGCCCCGCTGCCCGCCGCCCTGCACCAGCAGGTCTTCGCCGGCACGCTGGCCCGGCTCTCCGGCGGCGCCGTCGAGCGGCTGGTCACCGGCTACCAGTGGGCGCTCGGCACGATGGCCGCGATCTCGGTGCTGACCGTGCTGGCCTGCCTGGCCCGGCGCAGGACGTCCTGACCGGGACCGGTAGCGTGTTCGGCGTGGTTGAGCACAGCAGTCCCCGGCGGCACGTCTACCTGCGAGCCGTGCGGTTCGCCGACATCGACTCCCAGGGCCACGTCAACAACGTGCGCTTCCTCGACTACCTGGAGGACGCCCGCTTCGGCATGTTCGCCATCGACCTGCACAACGCGGGGGAGCAGCCGTTCGGCGGCCTCGTGGTCACCCGGCACGAGATCGACTACCGCCGCCCGCTCGGCTTCCGTCCCGATCCGGTGCGCGTGGAGACCTGGGTGGAGGAGATCAGGCCGGTACGCTTCCGGCTGCGCTACGAGATCCGCGACGACGACCAGCTCTACGTCACCGCCGCCTCGGTCATCGCCGCCTACGACGTCCAGCGGGCCGCCCCGCGCCGGCTCACCGAGGAGGAGCTGACCTACCTCAAGCGTTTCTCCGGATGAGACCCGGATGAGACGCTGGTGGATGCTCGCGTTAGGGGTCAACGCCCACGCGAGCGTCACCCTGGGCCTGTTCGGCCTCCCCCTGGTCATGCCGGAGATCCAGCGGCACTTCGGGGTGTCGCTGCCGGTCGCCGGGGTCATCGCCAACGCCCCGGCCTTCGGCATCCTGGCCGCGCTCGTCGCCTGGGGCGCGCTGGCCGACCGGCACGGCGAGCGGCTGATCCTGGGCGCCGGCGTGGGCCTGGCGGCGGTGCTGTTCGCCGCCGTCGCCCTCGTCGAGCGGGCGTGGGCGGTGGTCGCGCTGCTCGCGCTGGCCGGCGCGGCGGGCTCGGCCGCGATGGTCGGCGGCGGCCGGATCGTGCTGCGCTGGTTCCGGCCGCCCGAGCGGGGCGTCGCCATGGGCCTGCGGCAGGTCTCCTTCACGCTGGGCATGGCGGTGGGCGCGTTCGTGCTGCCGCCGGTCGCGGGGGCGTGCGGGCTGCCCGGCGTGCTCCTGGTCTGCGCGGGCGCGAGCCTGCTGGCCGCCGTGCTGGCCGCCCTGTTCCTGGCCGAGCCGCCGCACGAGCCGGCCGGGAGCGGCGGCGCGGCGGGCGGCGGCTCGCCGTACCGGCAGCGCGCGCTGTGGCGGGTGCACGCCACCAGCGCGCTGCACGTGGTGCCCCAGATCGTGGTCAGCACGTACGGCGTGACCTGCCTGGTCGAGCTCTACCGCTGGGACGCCGTCGCGGCCGGCCGGCTGTTCGGCGCGGCCGCGATCGGCGGAGCCGCGGTGCGCATCGCGGCCGGCCGCTGGTCGGACCGGTCCGGGCTGCGCATGCGGCCCCTGCTGCTGATCACCTTCGCCAACCTCGCCGTGCTGGCCCTGCTGGTCGCCGGCACGCTCACGAGGACCTGGCTCGGCCCCGCCATGCTGGCCCTGGCCGCCGTGATGACCGTGGCCGGCAACGGGCTCGCCTACCTCGCGGCGGGCGAGCTGGCCGGGCCCGCGTGGGCGGGCCGGGTGCTGGGCACCCACAACACCCTGCAGAACACCGTCTCGCTGGCCGCCACGCCGCTGGCCGGCGTGCTCATGGAGCGCGCCGGCTTCTGGGCGGGCTTCGCCGCGGGGCTGGCCTGCGCGATCCTGTCGGTGCCGGTCGTGCCCTGGCGAGGGGAGCACGGGCAGCGGTCATGACACGCGGCGTGGGCGGCCAGGACGTGCGGCGCGGGCCGTGCGGGCGGTTAGGACGCGCGGCGCAGCCACACGGCCGTGTCGGGCGGCAGCAGGCCGCCCTTGACCGGGCCGCTCGCCAGGATCACCGCCTCGTGCGCCGGCAGGCGCACCGGGCGCGGGCCGCAGTTGAGGGCGCAGACCAGCGGGCCCCGGGAGAAGAAAAGCGCACCCTCGGGGGAGTCCAGCCACTCCAGGGTGTAGGGAATCTCCCTGACCAGATCGCGGCGGGTGGCCAGGGCCCGTCGGTAGAACTCCAGCGTCGAGTCGGCGTCGCCCTCCTGCTTGGCCACGCTCAGCTCGGCGAACACCGGCGGCTGCGGCAGCCACGGCTCCACGGCGTCCGGCGAGAAGCCGTACGAGGGGGTGTCCACCGTCCACGGGATCGGCACCCGGCAGCCGTCGCGCCCCGGCAGCTCCCCCTTCGACTGGAAGAACACCGGGTCCTGCCGGGCCTCGGCCGGCAGGTCGGTGACCTCCGGCAGCCCCAGCTCCTCGCCCTGGTAGAGGTAGGCCGAGCCGGGCAGGGCCAGCATCGCCAGCAGCGCCGCCCTGGCCCGCGCCGCCCCGGTGCCGGGGTCGGCCGTCTCGTAGCGCGTGCGGTGGCGTACCACGTCGTGGTTGGACAGCACCCACGTCGCGAACGGCACGGTGCCGAGCGTGTCGTCGATCACCTTCCTGAACGCGGTGGCCGACCAGGGCGCCTGCAGCCAGGCGAAGTTGAAGCTCTGGTGCAGCTCGTCGGGCCGCACGTAGCGCGCGAGGTCCTCGGGGCTGTCGGTCCACACCTCGCCGACCGCCATGCGCTCGCCCGGGTAGCCGTCGAGCACCCGGCGCCAGGCGCGGTAGACGCCGTGCACCTCGGGCTGCCCCCAGATGGGCGAGGCCGCCTTGAACGACTGGTCGCCGACGTCGGGCAGGCCCTCCGCCTTGTAGAGGCCCATCGCCACGTCGATGCGGAACCCGTCGACCCCGCGGTCCAGCCAGAACCGCAGGATGTCGAGGAACTCCTCGTGGACCTCCGGGTTGCGCCAGTTGAAGTCGGGCTGCCCGGGGGCGAACAGGTGCAGGTAGTACTGGCCGTCCGGCACCTGGGTCCAGGCCGGGCCGCCGAAGGTGGACTGCCAGTTGTTGGTCGTGTCGCGGAAGACGTAACGGTCACGGCCCTCGCCCCGCAACGCCTCCTGGAACCAGGGATGCCGGTCGGAGCTGTGGTTGGGCACGATGTCCACGATCACCCGCAGCCCCAGCTCGTGCGCCTCGGCGACCAGCGCGTCGAAGTCGGCCAGCGAGCCGAACAGCGGATCGACGCCGCGGTAGTCGGCCACGTCGTAGCCCCCGTCGGCCATCGGCGAGGGGTAGAACGGCGTCAGCCAGACGGCGTCCACGCCCAGCGCGCGCAGGTAGGGCAGGTGCTGCCGCACCCCGTTGAGGTCGCCGACGCCGTCGCCCGAGGCGTCGGCGAAGCTGCGTACATAGATCTCGTAAACGACGGCGTCACGCCACCAGGGGATGTCCATGTGGGCTCTCATGCCCCGTCAGGCAGGGGAGTTCACCAAGCTGTGGGCGGCGTAGACCAGATAGTCCCACAGCCTGGTCTCCTGCTCCTCCGGCAGGTCGAGGGAGTCGACCGCGTCGCGCATGTGCCGCAGCCAGGCGTCGCGCTCCGGCTCGCCGATCACGAACGGCATGTGGCGCATCCGCAGCCGGGGGTGGCCGCGCTGCTCGCTGTAGGTCTTGGGGCCGCCCCAGTATTGGATGAGGAAGCCGCGCAGCCGCTCCTCCGCGCCCGTCAGGTCGGACTCGGGGTAGAGCGGCCGCAGGACCGGGTCTTCGGCGACCCCCTCGTAGAAGCGATGGACGAGGCGCCGGAAGGTCTCCTCGCCGCCGACGGCATCGTAGAAGGAGGTCTCAGTCACAGCATTAGCTTAAGCAATGGCGACCATGGGAATGTCCGCGGCGTCCATGGCGGTCTTGACCCGCAGCCGCAGCTCCCTCGCCACCTCGGCCTGCGCGGAGGGCAGGGTCTTGACCGCGACGCGGAACACCAGCGCGCTGTTGGAGAGCTGCTCCACGCCGTACACCTGGGGCTGCTCCACGATCTTGCTCTCGCGCAGCTCGGGGTCGGCCCACATCTCCTCGGCCATGTGCTCCAGCAGGACCTTGACGCTGACCACGTCGGCGTCGTACGCCACCGGGACGTCCACGTAGGCGCGCGACCAGCCCTGCGACTCGTTGCCGACCCGGGTGATGGTGCCGTTGCGGACGTACCAGACGCGGCCGTCGGTGTCGCGCAGCCGGGTCACCCGCAGCGTCACCGCCTCGACCGTGCCGGAGGCGGCGCCCGCGTCGATCACGTCACCGACGCCGTACTGGTCCTCCAGCAGCATGAACATGCCCGCGATGAAGTCCTTGACCAGCTCCTGGGCGCCGAAGCCGATGGCCACGCCCAGGATGCCGACGCTGGTCAGCACGGGGGCGATGGGGATGGTCAGCCGGTCGAGCACGGTCAGCACCGCGGTGCCCAGGATCACGATCGAGGCGATGTACTTGAGCACCGAGCCCATGGTCTCGGCCCGCTGCTTGCGCCGCTCGTGGAGCAGGACGTCGATGCCGTCGGGAGGCGCGCCCTTGCGGAACCTGCTGGTGATCGACCCGCCCGCGGCCGCCCGGTTGACCACCCGGGTGATCACCCGGTGCGCGAAGTTGCGCAGCACGAACGCGATCACCAGGATCAGCACCACCGTGATGGCGGTGGCCACCAGCCCTGCCCAGGGCGCGTTGTCGAACACGCCCGCAAGCGTAGAGCAGAGCACCGTGTCCTTCTGGCAAACCGTGCTCACCCCGTTCGTGAGCTGGTCCAGATCCGGCAAACCGGTCGATGTCGACTCGGGCTGTGGTGATGGCGGCCCAAGCAGTAGCACTAGGTGAATCCCCCTCGGAAACGGTTCGGTCGGCTTTGGACCCTTTTGATCTAGCTCGGAACCAAAATACCGCCGACCGAACCGCCCGCCGTCACATCACGCCGGGGAAGACGGGGTCGCGGGCTCTCCGGGCCGCGGAGGGAGAGAGCCCACGCTCCGATGACGGACGGCTCGGAGCGGGACACGCACCCGGAAGCGTGTCCCGCGCCGGTTCCGGGGGGATCCCCCGAACACCCGCACGGCGTACCGGGCGGGTGGCTTGGTCGCGCGCGCGGGTGCGAGCCGCGCGGGCGAGATCACGCCTGCGAAAGGCGGAGCCGGCGGGGTGACCAGGGCTCCGTCGCGCGGAAAACCCTCCGCACCGGTCACCCCGCCGGCTCCGTGGAGCCGCCGTGGGTGCGGTGAGCCGTGGTGGCTGCGCTCCACCCGGTCCACCGCGTGGTCACTCTTCCACGGCGGCGAGCACGCGGGCGACCTTCGTCGCCGCACCAGCCGGGTCGTCGGCCGTGTGCATCCGCTCGCCCCAGGACCAGCAGTACCACCAGTCCGGCATATCGGATACGGCTGTCGGCCGGCAGGTGACGTTCTCGGACAGGCTCGTGGCGTTCGGGTTGATCACCCGTACGAACTTCCGGCCGCTCTGGTTCTGGACCACTCGCGCGAGCAGCCCGCGAGCGCCGAGCTCCTTCACGAGACGCTCAAGTCGCTCGTAGTCGTCGTCCCCCACCGTTCGTCCTCCCTCGAATCGCTGCTGGTGGGCCAAACATGTCTCAAGACGGCGGCGGGCGCAACGAGCCGGATCCGGCTACAGGGAGTTGCTTCTTCCTCATGGGTTGTAAGAACCAGCCCCTGGGAGGACGATCCTTAACCGTAGGCTTCGTGCGGAGCGTTTCCATCCCGCGCGCATTGCTTCATAGTCATGGGTAGGCGCACAGCGACTTGGCGACTACTATCTGTCATCAGTTGCGGACCGGTCGAGACTTTCGTGAGAGGGGCCGGGATGTCCGGCAGGCAGCACAGGGAGACGGAGATCGCGCGACGGATCCGGGCCAAGGGCCTGGCCGCCGGGCGCACCTCGGCCCAGATCGCTGATGAGATCCACGAGGCGTGCGCGCCGCAGTTCAGCACGAGCCGGATCAAAGCCCATCGCCTGGCGCACGGCATCGCGCTGGCCGATGTGATCGAGCAGGTCAGGGCGCTGTTCGATCGAGATCAGAAACCCCAGCCCGGCATCGGCGAGACGCTGCTGTCCGCCTACGAGAGCGGGCTCAAGCGCCCCGGCCCCGAATACCTGCACTACCTGTGCACCGTCTACCGGGTCGAGCCGGTGGCGCTGGGGTTCGAGGCGCCGTGCATCTGCGGCCACGGTCACCGGATGCCCGGCGTACTGGTCAGCGACCTCGAACGGCGTTCGTCGATGTCGCTGGAGCGGGAGCTGCGGATGCATCCGATGGTGACGGAGCCGGAGGCCGAGGAGGACGAGAACATCCTCCGGCGCACCCTATTAAACCTCCTCAACACCGACACGAACCTCTCGGAGCAACTCGACGGCCCGGTGCTCGGCGCGTGCGAGGGCATCAGGCGCCGGATGGACGAGACGCTCGTGTCGGCCACCGTCTCCGCCCAGATGCTCGACCAGTGGGAGGAGACGACGGTCAGCTTCGGCCGCCAGTACACCACCACCGCCCCGCTGCGGCTGCTGTGCGACGTGCTGCTGGAGCTGAGCGCGGTACGCACGGCGATGGCCCGCCGGCAGCCCACCGACCTCCAGGAGCGCCTGTGCCGGATGGCCGCCCAGCTCGCCGGGCTGAGCGGCATGATCCTCATCAACCTCGGCGACCACCGGCTGGCGCGGGCGTTCTTCCGCACCGGGCGCACGGCGGCCGACGAGACCGGCGACCGTGCTTTGCGGGCCTGGATCTGCGCCCGCGAGTCCCTCGTCCCGCTCTACTTCGGCGACGCCCGCGAGGCTCTCCACCTCGCCAAGAAGAGCCGCGACCTGGCCGGCTCCACGCCGTGCCCGGCCCAGGCCATGGCGCCGGTCGTCGAGGCCAGGGCACTGGCCATGATGTCGGGGGCCGACAGCAAGAAGGAAGTGGTCGACCAGGCCAAGCGCGCGCTGGCCCGGGCCAGGAACGCCTTCTCGCACATGCAGGACGAGGACAAAGAGGACCTCGCCTTCGGCTACACCGAGAAGCAGCTCTACTTCTACCAGGGCGACGTGCTCACCAAGCTCGGGCAGACCCTGGAGGCCGAAGTCGTGCTCGACCAGGCGCTCAGCGCGTACGAAGACCACATCCTGGACCAGACGCTGATCCGCCTGGACCAGGCGCAGTGCCGCCTCCTCGACGGCGACATCGCCGAGGCGCTGGCCATCGGCACCAAGGCGCTGCAACTGGTGGGTAATGAGTACCTGACGGACTTCATCGTGCGTCCGGCTCAGGCGCTGGAGCAGGCGATCGTGGCCCGCGAGCCCAACGCTCCCGGGCTCGAAGGTTACCGGGCCGCGCTGCGGCGGCGGCCCAAGTCCCAGGTGAAAGGGGGCGGTGCGTGAAGCTGACGATACGGCGTTATCGCTGGTCCGATCTCGACACCATCCTCGCGCTCCATCAGATCTGCCTTGCCGAGGTGGGCCTGTTCCCCGGTGACGGCGTCTACTACGACGACGACTTCCCGCGCATCCAGGAGATCTACCTGGCGTGCGGCGGTGACTTCCTCGTCGGGGAGAGCGACGGGCGAGTTGTCGCGATGGGCGGGCTGAGACCCGTGGACACCGGCACGGCCGAGGTCTGCCGGTTACGCGTCCATCCCGAGTTCCAGCGGCGTGGCTTCGGTGCGGCCATGCTGCACGCGCTCGAACGGCGGGCGATGGAGCTCGGGTTCCACAGAGTCAGAGGAGACACCACGCTCAACCAGGAAGCGGCGCTCGCGTTGTACGAGCGCCAAGGATGGCGTGAGCTGTCCAGGCAGCGCGTGGGTGACCTGACCGTCATCTACGGCGAGAAACGTCTGGTCCCGCCCACGCCTCTCGAACGGTAGCCCCGGCACCGTTCCTCTTCGCGGCCCCATCGATCCCCCTCCTGGGGCCCGCCCCTCCCACGACGCTCCGGTGACCTCTCCCGGACCTCCCGGCGTGACCGCTCCGCCGGGCCTCACCGATCCCGGTGTCACCGCTCATGGACACCCCCATTCCCGATAAGGGATCCGGAGGAAATCGCCGTTCCCTGGCCCGCACGGTATGGATGTACGAACCCGCGGGTGAGGGTCTTAACTCCAAGTGGTAGAGGAACCTCACCGGCTGCTGGCTGTACACCTGTGGCTGCGAATAGTAGTGAGATGCTTTCTGGCATGGCAGTCGTGCCCGCTCCCCGACCCCTCATGGGAGCCGTGCTTCTGTTGTTCGTCAGCGCCGCATGGGGGTCGGCGTTCCCGCTGATGAAGGATCTCATTCACCGGTTACCGGTCGAGGATCTCCTCGCGGAGCGCTATCTGCTCGCCGCGCTGACCCTCCTGCTGATCCGGCCGCGCTGCCTTCGGGGGCTGCCGCGTGAGACGTGGACCAACGGGGCCGTGCTCGGGGTGATGTTCGGCATCGGGCAGACCGCGCAGGCCGTGGCGCTGCACGGGCTGCCGTCGGCGGTGTCCGGGTTCGCGGTCGGCTGCGGCGTGGTGATCACTCCCTTGCTGGCGCTCGTGGTCCACAGGACCCGGGTGCCGCGCCGCGTCTGGTACGGGGTCGTGCTCGCCCTGTGCGGGATGACCGCGTTCACGCTGATGCGCGGGGTCGGGGAGCACCAGATCTCGCTCCTCGCGCTCGCGGCCACCCTCGCCGCGGCCGTGCTCTACTCGGGCCACACGCTCCTGCTCGGGCACCTGTCCGGCCGGCGGGCCTTCCGCCCGTACGCGCTGACCCTGATCCAGCTCGCCACCATCGGGCTGACCACGGGAGCCGTCGGCGCGCGGGACGGCATCACGCTGCCGGCCGGCGCGTCCGACTGGCTGCTGCTGGCGCACCTGGCGGTGGTGTCGTGCGCGCTGGGGTTCCTGGCCCGCTCGTACGGGCAGGCACACGTGCCCGCCGTACCGAGTGCCGTCCTCATGTCGTCGCAGCCCGTCTGGGTCGCCCTCATCGCGGTGATCTGGTTCCACGAGCAGGTGGGCTGGAGCATGGTGGTGGGCGGCGGCCTCATGGCGGGCGCGATGCTGCTCGCCCTCCCGGCACGGGCCGCCGTGGTGGGAAAAGACCGCAGGCGCGGGCGCCGCGAACTTCTCGACCTGTCCAGGACGGCCGCGAGAGCGCTGGCCAACCGGAGGATCAGCCGTGAGGATCCGCTGCGATTGTACGGCGAGCAGGTGCCGTACATCGCCAAGAGCGCCTGCGCGAACGCCGCCTCCTGCCCCTGGCACACCCGCTCATTGAAAGGCGGCGGCGAGCCCAGCCTCGAACGGCTCATCGAACGCGCCACCACCATCCTCCGCACCAGGAAGCCGGCTGGTCCAGACTGTTGTGAATCGGTCGCTCGGCTGGGCCGCTGCCTGTGCGAGTTGATGGGAGAATCCGAACAGGAGCACATCGCGGGATTGCCCCACTGGTTTCACACCAAATAGGTTAGAAAACCCAATCAAAAGGCAACTGCTTCTTATCCTCGGCCATCCCGCTTATTCACTGCAAGCCTTGATATTCGTAGGGGTGCCCTAATAATAGAGGGCTCAACCCTGAGTGGAGAGGTACGTCATGAAACGCATCGTCGTCCGCAAGCCAGGAACCGCGAGACTGGCCGGGACCTCCAGCGTCATTCACAAGGGGTGACTGAGGACAGGTCCCACCTCAGAGTCGAGGGCGAACCACCTGCCCAATGGGGGGCCGCGCGACTGCTGATGCCGCTGATCGACGCGCATCGACGGCCCCGCGGCCCTTACACCGTCGCGGCCGCTCTGCTGCGCCGGCTGGTCCCCCAGGCCCTGAGAAGCGGGACCAGCCTGGTGACGGCCCACGACATCGAGATCCGCGTGGCGGCACCCGAGCTGGCCGAGCTGGTGCCGCCCCGGCGGGTCACGATCGACACCCGGCTGCCCGACGACGAGCGCATCCTCGTGCCCGCGCCCAAGCGCACGTTGCGGCTGGCCAACGGCCTGGCCGAGTTCGTCCGCGAGACGGTGCCGCCCGGCCGGGCGCTGGCCGTCTGCAACCTCGCCGAGGCCGATCCGACGGACCTCGAACTGCTCGACGTCATGGTGCGGCGCATCCCGCCCGCCAGGCTCACGCTCCTGCTCTACAGCGGCGGCCCCGACCCCGCCCCCGACGCGCGTGACGCGGCCGAGCTGTGGGCGCTCGTGGACCGCTCCATGCGCGAGGGCTTCCTGCACGCCGTCGTCGAGCTGGGGGAGCGCGGCCTGGCCGCGACCGAGCCGGGCGGGGCCGCGTGGTGGCGCTTCGCGCAGCGCACCGCCACCGCGCTCGGCGGCCTCGGCCGCCTGGCCGAGGCGCGGACGCTCTGGGACCGGGTGCGCGAGGTCGCCCAGGACCCCAAGATGCACGCCGCCGCCGCGTACGGCACCGCGATGCTCGACGCCCGCCACCCCGACCCGGCGCAGCGCGACCTCGGCCGGGCCCGGCGCTGGGCCAACCTGGCGATCGCCATCTCCACCCTCCTGCCCGACCCCGCCGAGCGTGCCTTCAAGCTGGGCTTCGACCGCAACGGGCTGGCCCTCGTCGAGCTGCGGCACGGGCGCCTCGACGCCGCGCTGGCGCTGGTGGAGTCGGCCATCGAGCTGGCGCGCGAGCTGGGGGAGCGGCACCCGCTGCACCGCATGGTGCTGCTGGCCAACCGGGCCCAGCTCCTGGCCGCGCTCGGCCGGCACAAGGAGGCGCTGGACGACTACGCCGCCGCGGTCGCCCTCGACCCCGCCTTCCCCGACACCTACCTGGAGCGCGGCAACCTGCTGTTCAAGCTGGGCCAGTACGACGAGGCGCTGGCCGACTACGAGCGGGCCATGCGCGCCGGCCCGCCGCTGCCCGAGGCCCACTACAACCGGGCCGAGCTGCGCGTGACGCGCGGCGACACCGAGGGCGGGCTCGACGACCTCGCCCGGGTGCTCGAACTCGACCCCGGCTACCTGGACGCCTACATCAACCGCGCCGGGCTGCTGGCCGCCTTCGGGCGCGACGAGGAGGCCGCGGCCGACGCCGCCGCCGGGCTCGCCCTGGCGCCCGGCAACCCGCACCTGCTGACGGTGCTGGGGCAGGTGGAGACCGCGGCCGGCCGGTTCGCCGAGGCCAGGACGGCGCTGGACCGGGCCGTGACGGCCGCGCCCCGGCTGGCGGCGGCGTGGGGGAACCGGGGGGTGCTGCGGTTCGAGAGCGGCGACCCCGAGGGCGCGGTCGAGGACCTCACCCGTGCCCTTGAGCTCCAGCCCCAGCCCGACCTGTACGCCAACCGGGCCGTCGCCCTGCGCGCCCTGGGGCGGATCGCCGAGGCCGAGGCGGACGAGCAGCGGGCCGGCACCTCCTTCTGAGCGAGGCCCCGGCCCGTGACGCGCCCGTGTCTCAGGAGCCTCAGCGCACCCGCGTGTCAGGAGAAGGCGTCGACGCCGGTGAGGTCGGCGGACAGCCGCCACAGGCGCGCCGCCTGCTCGGGGTCCACCGCGTACTCCCGCACCCCCGGGCCGGAGGCCTGGCCGGGGATGACCTCCGCGATGTCGCAGTCCTCGCAGTAGACGCCGCCCATGCCCGCGAGCTGCGGTGAGGTGGCCGCCCACACCTGCGTGGCCGCGCCCTGCGCCGGGGTCTTGAAGCTCGGGTCCAGCGCGTTGCCCGCCTCGTCGATCCAGCCGAGGGCGACCATCTCCTCCTGGGGCAGGTGGCGCTGCAGGGGCGTGAGGATCGCGCCCGGGTGCAGCGCGAACGCCCGCACCCCCGCCTGCCGGGCCAGGGCGTCGAGGTGCACGGCGAACAGGACGTTGGCGGTCTTCGCCTGCCCGTAGGCCTGCCACTTGTCGTAACCGCGCTCGAAGTGCACGTCGTCCCAGCGGATGCCGGAGTGCCGGTGGCCGGCGGACGAGACCGACACCACCCGGCCGCCGCCCCGGGCGATGGCCGGCCAGAGGCGGTTGACCAGCGCGTAGTGGCCGAGGTGGTTGGTGGCGAACTGGGCCTCCCAGCCCGGGCCGACGCGCGTCTCCGGGCAGGCCATGATCCCGGCGTTGTCGATGACGATCTCGGCGCTGCGGCCGGTGGCGAGGAAACGCTCGGCGAAGCCGCGCACGCTCTCCAGGTCGGCGAGGTCGAGTTCGTCCACCTCGACGCCGGGCAGGCCGGCGACCGCCTCGCGGGCCGCCTCGGGGCGGCGGGCCGGCACGACGACCCGGGCGCCGGCGCCGGCCAGCGCCCGGGTGGTCTCCAGCCCGAGGCCCGAGTAGCCGCCGGTGACGATCGCCAGCTTGCCGGACAGGTCGATCCCGGCGAGCACGTCCTCGGCGGTGCTCCTCGCGCCGAACCCCGAACCGATCTTGTGTTGTGGCGTGGTCATGCTCCCCACGCTACGGAGTGGAGCGCGCTCCAGGTCAACCACCCCCGGCCGCGGTCACAGCTCCAGGGCGGGGGCGAGGCGGGCGAGCTGGGCCGGCGCGTCGTCGAGGTAGGCGCGCATGGTGGCCAGCGGCCTGGTGTAGTCGTGGCCGCGGGAGGCGACCACGGGCGCGTGGCTGATGCCGAGGCCGAGCAGGAACCGCTCGGGGAAGGCGTCGGCCAGGGCGACCGAGGCCGCCGCGGCCGTCGTCGCGTCGCGGGACCAGACGTTGGCGACGCCGGTGCCGACGACGACGCCCTCGGCGACCCCGTGCGCCGGCGCATCGTCCGCGAGCTGGCCGGGGTGCCCGACTGGACCCGGGCCTGCGGCACGTTCAGCCACCTGCCGGTGGCCAAGTCCACGCTCAGCCACCACTTCGCCGTCCTGCGCAACGTCGGCCTGCTGGAGCAGCGCGACGAGGGCAGCCGCCGGCTCAACCGGCTGCGCCGGGCGGAGTTCGAGGAGCGTTTCCCCGGGCTGCTGGGGCTGGTGCTCGCGGAGGCGCATGATCGGCCGGTGTCCGGGCAGGTCACAGGCGACTGATCTTCCCGGGCTTGGTTGCCCGCGTGCTCCCGACGAGCTTGGATGGGTGAATGATCACGGCCATGCCGGACGCGCGGCCCAGGGTGGCGGTGTCGAGCTGCCTGCTGGGCGAGCTGGTCAGGTACAACGGGGGCCACAGCCGTGACCGGTTCCTGTCCGACGCCCTCGACCGTTACGTCGACTGGGTCCGCATCTGCCCGGAGATGGAGATCGGCCTCGGCGCGCCCCGCGAGACCCTGCGGCTGGAGGCCGCCGCCGAGGGCCCCCGGCTGATGACCCGCGCCACCCGTACCGACCTGACCGACCGCATGCGGGCGCTGGCCGCCGAGCGGGCCGCCGCCCTCGACGTCGACGGCTACGTCTTCAAGGCCAAGAGCCCCACCTGCGGCATCCACGGCGTGCCCGTCTACCGCGCCGACGGGCAGCCCGCCGACCGCCGCAACCGGGGCGTGTTCGCCGACCTGATCATCGGCTCCCATCCGCTGCTGCCGGTCGAGGACGAGGGCCGGCTGCACGACGCGCTGCTGCGCGAGAGCTTCGTCGAGCGGGTGTTCGCGCACGCCCGGCTGCGGGCGCTGCTCAGCGGCGACTGGCGGCCGCGCGACCTGGTGGCCTTCCACGCGCGGCACAAGATGCAGCTGCTCGCCCACGACCCGCTGCGCTACCGGGAGGCCGGGCGGGTGGTCGCCGTGGCGGGCGTGCGGCCCCGCGAGGAGGTGTCCGCGGCCTACCGCGAGGTCTTCCAGCAGGTCATGGCCGTCAAGGCCACCGTGGGCCGCAACGTCAACGTCCTGCAGCACTGCATGGGCATGCTCGTCCTCGACCCCACCCGCCGCGCCGACCTGGTCGAGGTGATCGAGTCCTACCGGGCCGGCCTGGTGCCGCTGAGCGTCCCGACCACGCTGCTGCGCCACCACGCGCGGGGCGAGGCGGCCGAGTACGTCCGCGACCAGAGCTACTTCTCGCCCTACCCCGACGACCTGCGGCTGCGCAACCACGTGCCGGCCGCCGGGTAGCCGCCCTCATGGAGCCGACGAGTTCCCGTCCCGCCGCGCGCGTCGTCTGCCTCGACCGCGACGGCCGGGTGCTGCTGCAACGCTGGTACGACCGCGTCGCCCGCGCCGAGCTGTGGGAGCCGCCCGGCGGCGGGCTCGAACCCGGCGAGGGGCCGCTCGACGCCGCCCGGCGCGAGCTGGCCGAGGAGACCGGGCTGCCCGGCTCGGCCGTGCTCGACCGGTCGGTCCAGGTCGGGCGCGACTTCCGGTGGCTGGGTGTCCGGTACGTCAGGATCGAGCCGTTCTACCTGGCCCGGTTCGCGGCCGCCCGGCCCGCCGTCGAGCCCGGCGGGCTGACGGGGGAGGAGCGGGAGGCGTACCTCGGCCACGTGTGGGCCGAGGAGCTGCCCGCGGGGGCGGAGCCGCCGGAGCTGGCCGAGGTCGTCAGGCGCCTCACGGCCGGGGGCCGCTCACCGGCGGCGGCCGACCGGTGAGCGGCCACCGGCGGGCGTGGGGCCGGGGTCGTCAGCCCTTCCTGGGTCGTCAGCCCTTCCTGGCCGGGTGCCCGGTGGCGCCGCCCAGCTCGGTCAGGGTCGTCGCCATCAGCTCGCGCAGCAGCCAGCCCGCCAGCTTCTCGTGCACGTGCTCCACGGGCAGGCCCCGGCCCACCCGCTCCCGGTAGTCCTCGCGGTCGGCGGCGTCGGTGTACGGCAGCGCCGTCATGCCGACCACGACGGTCACCCGGGTGCCGCCGCGCGGCAGGACGGCCACGGCGTGGGTACGCAGGCAGGTCTCCTCGGGGGCGCCGTACCAGCCGCACTTGATCGCCGCCTCGGCGGAGCCGAGCGCCTCCCGCGTCCCGAACGTCTGCTCGCCCTCCACCAGCCGCATCCAGCGCAGCACGTCCGAGGCCACCGGATCGCCCGCCGCGGCCGACTGGGCGAACACCGCGTACGCGGTCGCGACCTCGTCGGCGGTGACCTCGACCGAGCCGAAGCGCGAGGGGTCGCCGTTGGGCAGGGCCCAGGACACGCCGGTGCGCTCGCGCAGGTCGTCGAGGACGACGCCGGGGCCGACGGCGAGCCAGAGGTTGAGCGTGTCGGCGTTGGAGGAGATGACGACGGCGGGCTCGGCGTGGCGGCGCCAGCGCGTGCGGTCGGGGATGCGGGCCGCGCTCACCCACGCGTACAGGGGTTTCAGCAGCGACGCGCAGCGCAGCCGGGTCAGGCCGGCGCGGGCGGAGACCGTACGGGCGGGCGGTCCGCCGTAGCCGCGCCGGATCCCGGCGGCCTGGGCCGAAGCGCTGTGGTCAAGGTCGTTGAGCAGCTCGTTGAACGCCACGCCCCCACCGTAGCCCCAAGCGTGCCCTTCGCCGGTGTACTTGGCCGGGGCCTTTGCCGTGGTGAGGGACCTTCAGAAGTCGGCTCCCGACAGGGTCACCGCCAGCGCGGCCGGCGGCAGCGCGGCCAGCGCCAGCGCCACCACGACCTTCCACCACCAGGCCACCCTCGTCTCCGTCACGAACGCCGCCACGACCCCCGCCACCGCGAACGCCGCCCCGGCCGCCGCCGCGTCCGCCCACCGGGACGTCCACGACGGCAGCGCCTCCCCGGCCAGCCGGAGCACCACCAGCGTCCCGGCCGCCACCAGCGCCACCCGCCGGCCGGGCCGCACGTCCACCCGGTCGAGCACCCGTACGGACCCGGCGAGCAGCGCCAGGCTGATCACCGCGAGCAGCCCGACGGACGGCGCGAGACACCCCCAGTCGCCGCACCCCACCCCGAGCCAGGCGACACGGATGGTGGCCCACCACAACACCCCGAGAACGGCGCACACCGCGGCCGCCCGTCCCATTCGCCGCGCCATGCCCCCATGCTCCCATCCCGGCACCGGCCACCCGGACCCCGGACTCTCCGCACCCCCGCACCCCGGACCCCGCACCCCCGGACCCCGCACCCCCGGACCCCGCACCCCCGGATCCTCGCTCAGCGCTTCATCGCGCCGTCCGCGATGGCGTCCGCCGCGTCGCCGATCGCCACCCCGACGATCTCCAGCCGCCGCACCAGCTCGCGCTCCTTCATGGCCTCCGGCGTCAGCTCCCCGGAGAAGATCCGCGAGATCTCGTACTGGTACATCCGCCGGATCGCCCCGCCCGCCTTCTTCGCCTCCAGCGCGTCCACCGCCACCACCGAGGGGCTGGCGGCCAGGTCGCGCACGGCCTGCTCCAGGGCGTCGATGCCGATGATGACCTGGTCGAGCAGGGGCGTGAAGCGGATCTGGTCCGGCACCCGGTACAGGTGGGACTCGCGGACGAAGTCCCGCAACGAGTCCAGCACGTCGTCGATCGAGCGGGACAGCCGGAACAGGTCCTCCCTGTCGATGGGCGTGACGAGGGCGGACTTGAGCTCCTCGACGAGACGGGCGCGCTCCTCGTCCCCCAGGTGCTCGATGGAGCGCATCTGCTCGTGCGCCCCGGTACGCCCCACCTCGCCCCCGATCATGGACATGGCCAGCCAGGCCCCTTGCTTGGTGGCCTGCAACTGCCCGAGCAGGGCTTCGGCGACCCCGGTGTCCATGCGCCCCGCCATGAGGTCCCTGATCCGCCGCAGCCGCTTCATCGCGCCTCCGTCTCCGGCCGGCGACCGAGGCACCGCCGTCCCCTCACCACGTCATCAGTCCCTTCACCGCCAGGGCCAGGAGCCATCCCAGCAGGCCGCTCGCGGGCAAGGTCAGCATCCAGGCCGACACGATCTTGATCGCCGCGTACCAGCGGACCCGGCCGCCGCCGCCCTGCGCCACGCCCGCCCCGATCAGGCCGCCCGCCACGGCCTGGGTCATGCTCACCGGCATCCCGGCCGCCGCGCAGCCGATGACCGCCACGCCCGAGGCCAGCTCCGCCGCGACGCCGTGCGCGGGCCTGAAGGCGATGATCTCGCGGCTCAGCGTGCGGCCGGCCTTGGGCAGCCCGTACAGGGTGCCGAGGGCGAACAGGGCCGCGACCAGCGACGTGTACGCGGGCGGCGCGCCCTGGAAGCCGACCGCGATCATGAAGAGGGCGAGCATCTTCTGGGCGTCGTTGGCGGCGTACGCGACGGTCTGCAGCAGGAACCCCGCCCGGTGCCACCACCCCAGCCCCTCGGCCGTGGTCACCAGCAGGAGCACCCGGAAGAGGGCCCACGCCAGCAGCCCGCCCACGACCGGCGCCGCGACGCCGAACGCCAGCACCTGCGCCACCGTCCCCGCCGACACCGGCAGCCCCCAGCCCAGGCCTGCGCCCGTCAGCCCGCCCACGACGGCGAGGGTCAGGCTGGTCGGCCGGCCCTTGGCGCTGAGCACGGCCACCACGCCCAGCGCCGCGAGCACGGCCGCCGAGGTCGCGGCCCGGCCGCCGGGCTGGTCGAAGTGCGCCACCCGGTTCACGAACGTCAGCGCCACCTGGTGCGACAGCAGCGGCACGGCCGCCACCATGACGACCAGGACGAGGACGCCGGTCGCCGGCCGCACCGTGGGCAGCTTGAGCCCGGTGGCGAGCAGGGCGCCGCCGTCGTTGACCCCGGACACGACGGCGAACAGGCCGGCGACCGCGGCGAGTACGGCGGCGTCCACAGGCACGTGCGTCCCCCCTGTCCGCCCCGGAAGGGCGGGGCGGGACCAGCTTGCGTAGCAGAATTGTCCGTAATGCCCGGAACCTACCCAAAATCGGACCGCTCAGTGCCCCGCCACGGCGCCCGCCGCGGCGGGTACGCTCGATGTCGGCCGACCGCCACGCAGGAGTGAAGAGGCAGCCGGCGGCGAACCCGCCCGCGGCCCGATACTCTGCCCAGACCAGCACCGATACCCACACCGGCACCCACACCTGACCCACACCCACGACGCCCGCGAGAGTGACCGCATGACCAGCCCAGCCGAATACATCCTGACGCTGTCCTGCCCCGACCGGCCAGGCGTGGTGGCCGCCGTCTCCGGCCTGCTGGTCCGCCACGGCTGCAACATCATCGAGAGCCAGCAGTTCGGCGACCGGGTGGCGCAGCGCTTCTTCATGCGCGTGCAGTTCGCCGGGCCGCTGGGCGAGGACGACCTCAGGGCCGCCTTCGCGGCGCTCGCGCCCGACTTCGCGATGGAGTTCACGGTCCGGGACGTGGCCAGGAAGCCGCGCGTGCTGATCATGGTCAGCAAGTTCGACCACTGCCTCAACGACCTGCTCTACCGGGTCAAGGCCAAGACCCTCGGCATCGACATCGTGGCCGTCGTCTCCAACCACCCCGACCTGCGGCCGCTCACCCAGTCGTACGGCATCGACTACCACCACCTGCCGGTCACCCCGGAGACCAAGCCGAAGCAGGAGGCCGAGGTGCTGGCGCTGGTCGAGCACTACCAGGTGGACCTGGTGGTGCTGGCCCGCTACATGCAGGTGCTCTCGCAGGACCTGTGCGAGAAGCTGGCCGGGCGGGCGATCAACATCCACCACTCGTTCCTGCCGTCGTTCAAGGGCGCCAAGCCCTACCACCAGGCCCACGACCGCGGCGTCAAGCTGATCGGCGCCACCGCCCACTACGTGACCTCCGACCTGGACGAGGGGCCGATCATCGAGCAGGAGGTGGCCAGGGTCAACCACAGCCACTCGCCCGAGGACCTGGCGGCCATCGGCCGGGACGTGGAGTGCGTGACCCTGGCCAGGGCGGTCAAGTGGCATGCCGAGCAGCGCGTGCTGCTGGACGGCCACAAGACGGTGGTCTTCCCCCGCTAGGCCCGCCCGCTAGACCTCGCCCGCCTCGGCCCACCCGCTAGACCTCGCCCGCCCCTGCCCACCCCTTGGCGACCTGGCCGACCAGGAGCGGGCCGTCGAGCAGCTCCGGCGCGAACGGCACGCCGGTGATCCGCGCCGCCAGCGCGAACGCCCGCGCCAGGCTCGGGTCGTACCGGCCGTCCACCAGCTCGTCGTCGCCGGGCCCGTCGTCGTCGGGCTCGTCGTCGGGCCCGTCGAGCCGCATGCCGACCTCGCGCATCAGGCCGTCGAGCCGGTGGGCGTCGGTGCCGTACCGGTAGTGCGGCACGTTCGGGTCGAACTCGGTGACGACCGCGCCGTCGAGCGCGTGGACGAAGTGGTCGTCGGCGTAGTCGTGCCGGCTCACGGCCACCAGCTCGCCCCCGCGCGACAACGCGCTCACGGCCTCCCCGACAGCGGACGACCAGCCCCATAACTCGACGGCCACGCACCACCCGCCCGCCTCGACCACGCCGACGTAACCGCCTCCGGAGCCGCCCTTGGTCTCCATGACGAATTCGCCGACCTCCGTGTCCAGCTCGTCGAAGGTCATCTCCCGGCCGGGCGCCCCGGCGGGGTCGAAGCGGCGTAACACCTCGGCGGGGCCGAGCCCGCGCACGAAGGCCACGGCGTAGATGTCACCCAGGGGGCAGTCGTCCCCGTACAGCCAGCGGTAAGGGGCCAGCAGCTCTGTCGTCATGCCACCGCATCCTGTCAGCCGGGACCGACAGGAACGCCGCTCCTCAGGGCCGCTCCTCAGGAGCCGATCCTCAGGGCCGGTAGGTGCCGAACCACCACTGGTTGCCCTCGGGGTCGGTGCAGCCGTACTCCCGCGACCCGTACGGCTGGTCCGTCAGCGCCATCGTGACCGCGGCCCCCGCCGCCACCGCGCGGTCATGATGGGCGTCCACGTCGTCCACCGCGACGTAGATCCCCGGCCCGCCGGGACGGCCCTGCCCGAGCAGGATGATGTCCCCGCCCACCAGCAGCTCGGCGTGGTGGACCACGCCCTCGTCGTTCTTGGACACCTCGTGCGCCCGGAACCCGAACGCGCCGGTCAGGAAGTCGATCGCGGCGGCGCAGTCCTGGTAGCGGGCGAGTGCGTAAACGGTTCGTTCCATGACGCTCAGGATGCCGCGCGCCCGCCCCGGGGTCTTGGACGAATCTGACCGGGCGTCAGGTCGCCCAGCACCCGGAACTCGCGGTTGAGGTGCGCCTGGTCGTAGAAGCCGCACTCGGCCGCCACCCGCGCGGGAGCGGCCCCCGACCGCAGCAGCCGCACCGCCCGCCCGAACCTGATCACCCGCGCCGCCGTCTTCGGCGGCAGCCCCACCTGGTCCTGGAAGCGCGCCACGAGGTGCCGGTGGCTCCAGCCGAGCGAGGCGGCCAGCTCCGGCGCGCGTACCCGCCCGCCGGACTCCAGCAGCCGCGCCCACGCCCACGGCACCTCCGGGCCCAGCTCCGGCCCCCGGCGGACGCGCGCCACCAGCAGCCGGTCGGCCAGCGCCAGCCGTTCCTGCCAGGACGGCGTGGCGGCCAGCCGCTCCACGGCGTCGGCCGCCCACGGCCCCAGCACGTCGCCCGCCGGCAGGACGAGGTTCGTCAGGTGCCGCATCGGCACCCCGAACAGCCGCCTGGCCCCGAACGGCGTGAGCAGCACCTGCACGCCCTCCGTCGGCCCGGGCGTGCGGGTGACGGTGAAACGGTCGCCCAGCCCGCCCGCGAACGCCGTCAGCCGCCGCCCGCCCACCTCCATCGGCGTGCCGAACGCCAGGATGAGCACGGCCCCGGGGATCGCCGCCTCCGAGCGGGTGACCGGCGCGCCGTGGTGCTCGCCGTAGGCGGTCAGGCGGGTGGCGTAGGGCCGCAGGGCAGCGCTGGGAGCGGCCTCGACCATGACCACTCCCGGCGCGCTCACATGTTCGACACTAGAGCCCCGTGTGGGTGGCGAGGAAGGTCAGCGTGTCGGCCCACAGGTCGGCCGAGCGGCTGACCGAGCGGGCGCCGTGCCCCACCTCGGTCTCGTTGCGCAGCAGCACCGGCCGGCCGGAGGCGGTGGCGTGCTGCAGCGCCGCGCACATCTTCCAGGCGTGCAGCGGGTGCACGCGGGTGTCGGACTGGAAGACGGTGAACAACGTCGCGGGGTACTCCACGCCCTCCTTGACGTGGTGGTAGGGCGAGTAGCTCCACAACCAGGCGAACTGCTCGGGGTCCTCGGCCGAGCCGTACTCGACGTTCCAGGTCGCGCCCAGGCCGAACTGCTCGTACCTGACCATGTCGAGCAGCGGGGCCGAGCACGCCACGGCCGCGTACAGGTCGGGCCGCTGGGTGAGCGCGGCGCCGACGAGCAGGCCGCCGTTGGAGCCGCCGGAGATGGCCAGCTGCTCGCGCGTGGTCACGCCGGTCGCGATGAGGTGCTCGGCCGCGGCGTGGAAGTCGTCGAAGACGTTCTGCTTGTGCGCCAGCATGCCGGAGCGGTGCCACTCCTCGCCCTCCTCGCCGCCGCCGCGCAGGTTGGCGACGGCGTAGACGCCGCCGGCCTCCACCCAGGTCAGGGCCGTGGCGGAGTAGCCGGGGGTCATGGACAGGCCGAAGCCGCCGTAGCCGTACAGGATCGTCGGGCGCGGGCCGGTCGCCTCGCCGGCGGGGGAGATGATCAGCATGCGGACGTCCGTGCCGTCCTTGGAGCGGTAGACGACCTGCTCGGTGCGGACGTCCGGCACCTCCACCGCGCCCGGCGAGGCCGCCCACAGCGTGGTCTCACCGGTGCGGGCGTCGTAACGCTGGATGGTGGGCGGGGTGACGTTGTCGGTGTAGCCGAACCACGCCTCGTAGCCGCCCTCGGGACGCTCGGAGATGCCGCCGATCGACCCCAGCCCGGGCGTGGCCACCTCGCCGACGCGCTCGCCGGTCGCCAGGTCGTGGACGGTGATCTCGCTGATCGCGTGGCGGGTCCAGCCGGCCAGCAGCACCGGCCGCTCCAGGCCGTCGAGGATCGCGAAGTCGTTCAGCACCGCCTCGGGGTCCTCGGGGATCAGCTCCCGCCAGGTGTCGTAGCCGGGCTCGGCCGGGTCGGTGACGCACAGCCGGCCGCGCGGCGCGTCGCGGTCGGTGTGGACGTAGAGCCTGCCGTCGCGGCCGAACGTCAGCCCCGACTGCGCGTCCACGCCCTCCTGGACCACCTTGAGGTCGGGCTTGTCGATCCTGGAGGCGGCCAGGTCGGCCACCCAGACGTCGTTGCGCGGCGCGGTGCCCTCGTGGGCGGAGACCTGCAGCCAGCGGCCGTCGCGCGAGACCGACACGCCGTAGTAGTTGGTCATCTTCAGCCCCTGGCCGAAGACCATGACGTCGTCCTCGGTGGAGGTGCCGACGCGGTGCAGGTAGACGCGGCGGTGGAACTGGCTCTCGTTCTCCGGCACCTCGGTGCTCGGCAGCCGGCGCACGTAGTAGAACGCCTCGCCGCCGGGCAGCCAGGCGACGGGGGAGTAGCGGCAGCGGTCGATCGGCCCCTCGACGCGGGCGCCGGTCGCCACGTCCATGATGTACAGGGCGGACTCCTCGTTGCCGCCCACGGAGATCTGGTAGGCCAGCAGGCGGCCCTCCTTGTCGGGCTGCACGGCGTCCAGCGTGGTCAGTCCGGACGGGTCGATCTCCATCGGGTCGATCAGCGCCCGCTCGGCCCCGCCGGGCTCGGCGATGTAGTAGACCGCGTGCTCCTGGTCGGGGGTGCGGCGGGCGAAGAAGCAGCGCTCGCCGCGCCAGGTGGGCACGCCGACCGAGCCCGACCTCAGCAGCTCGGCGATGCGGCTCTTGAACCGCTGCGGCCCCCTCAGCCGGCCGAACAGCTCGCCCTGCGCGAGCAGCCATCCCTTCGTCTCGGGGCTGTCAGGGTCCTCCAGCCACCTGTAGGGATCGGGGACGGGGGTGCCGTGCAGGTCGTCAACGACGTCCTCGCGGCGGGCGGTCGGGTAGGGCTCTCGCGTCATGCTCGGAACCCTACTGCCAAGCAGGCCGCGGGAAGCTGCCCAGCAGGTGGCGTAAAGCGCTGGTGAAGCGGGCATAAAACGTACCGTGCGTCCCTCTGGCCCATCTCGTGGGTGTTTTTGGGGTGGCGGGGACCACGCTGCTAACGCCAGACTTGGGTGACAGGACGGTGCCGTGGTGACCATCCGCTGGGCCGTCCGGCGGAGGTCCACGTGACGGAAGCACGAGTGCCCCAGGAGGGGCCGATAACCGGGACATGCTGCGGCATGTCCCCCTTGATACGCGCGCGGCGGGGAGAGGCCCGATGACGCGCCAGGTCCTGTTGCTGAATGCCACCTACGAGCCGCTGACCACCCTCTCGCTGCACCGGGCCATCGTGCTGGTGCTGCGGGAGAAGGCCGACGTCGTCCACCGCGACGGCCGGGGCGCGGTGCTGCGCTCCGCCAGCCGCACGCTCGACGTGCCCTCGGTGATCAGGCTCCGCAGATACGTCCGCATCCCCTACCGGTCGCGCATCCCCCTGACCAGGGCGGCGCTCATGCGCCGTGACAACTACCGCTGCGCCTACTGCGGCCAGCGGGCCGAGACCATCGACCACGTCATCCCGCGCTCGCGGGGCGGCACGCACACGTGGGAGAACTGCGTGGCGTCCTGCACCACCTGCAACCACCGCAAGGCCGACAAATACCTGGAAGAGCTGGGATGGACGCTGCGCGTCAGCCCGGCGGTGCCACGGGGAGCGCACTGGCGGCTGATCGGCGCCTCGCTCGTCGGTGACCCCCAGTGGGCCCCCTACCTGGAGGCGGCCGCCTGACGGCTGCTTTGGACCGCCAGGTCCCGGCCTGGCACCATGCCAGGCATGTGGACCTTCACCTCGGACCCCGAGGAGTACGCCGCGGTCGCCGAGCCCTTCCTGCTCGGCGACCCGGTGGGCAACACCGTCCCGCTGACCGTGCTGGCCAACCTGCGGGCCGGCATGCCGGTCAAGGACCCGCGCTTCGGCTGGTGGACGGCCGGCGGGCGGGTGCGCGGAGCGGCCTTCCGCACGCCGCCGTACCCGGTCGGGCTCGCCGTCATGCCGGTCGAGGCCGTCGCGTCCCTGGTCGAGGCGCTCGGCCGGGACCTCTCCACGGTCGTCGGCCCGGTCGAGCTGACCGACGAGGTCGTCCGCCTGCTGGGGCCGCCCGCGCGGACGGTCTCCGAGCGGCTCTACCGGCTCGGCACGCTGCGCGTCCCCGACGTGCCGGGGCGGGGCAGGCTCGCCGCGCCCGCCGACTTCCCGCTGCTGGTGAGCTGGTACCAGGCGTTCGGCGACGAGGTCGGGCTCGGCGAGGGCGACGCGGCCGAGCGGGTCGCCCAGCGGCTGACGCGGCGCGAGTTGTTCGTGTGGGAGGACGGCGGCGCGCCGGTCTCCCTCGCGGCGCTGTCGCAGGCGGCCGGCGGGGTCTGCCGGGTCGGGCCGGTGTACACGCCGCCGTCGTGCCGCAGGCGCGGCTACGGCGCGGCGATCACCGCCCACGTCAGCCAGGCCGGGCTGGCCGGGCGCTGCGAGCAGCTCGTGCTCTTCACCGACCTGGCCAACCCCACCAGCAACGCCATCTACCAGGCCATCGGGTACGAGCCCGTGTCCGACTACGCGCACATCACCTACGCTTAGACCATGCCGCGTTACGACTTCCGCTGCCGCGCGTGCGGCTCCACGTTCGAGGTCTCCCGCCCCATGTCGGCCTCCGACGCCCCGGCGACGTGCCCCGAGGGGCACGACGACACGGTGAAACTGCTGTCCACCGTCGCCATGACCGGCGGCGCGGCCGCCCCGCGCCCGGCCGCCGGCGGCGGTGGCGGTGGCGGTGGCGGTGGCTGCTGCGGCGGTGGCTGCTGCTCCTGAGCCAGGCGGCCGCCGGGCCGGGTCGCTCCTGGTCCGGTCGCTCCCGAACCGGCCGCTCCTAGCCCCGGTTCGGGAGTTGCTCGGCCGACTCGCACAGCAGGAGCCGGCCCCCGCGGGCGAGCACCGGCAGGCACAGGCGCACGGCGTGCGGACGCGGGCTGATGACGGCGAAGGTGTGCCCGCAGGCTCGTGCCCGCTCGCCCACGTCCAGCAGCACGCTCATCCATCGGGTGCCCGTCACCCGGCAGCCCGACAGGTCGGCCGCGACCCGCGGATGGTGCTCCACGACGCGGAGCAGCCGGACGCGCAGGGCGAGCACCCGCTTGTCGTCGACGGCGCCGAGGAACCTGACGAGGGTCCAGTAACCCTGGGTCTGCGTCTGGAGAGCGAGAGCCATCATGCACCTCACCTCGGGAAAGGTGATCTGCCCCGGCCGCGCCTCCGGACCGTGTCCCGCCAGCCTACGCCTGTCCGGCACGCCCAAGGAGCCCCCGGCGCGAGCCGCCGCGCCGGGAACCCCCGGAACTCATGCCGCCCCGGCGGCTGTGAACCTCATGCCGCCCCGGCGGCCTTGATCCGCTTGCGGCGCTGGAAGGGCAGGAACCGGTCGGCCAGGTGCGGGCGCGCCGGGGTGAGCGTGGGCTCGACCGCGAGGATGCGGTCGAACCGGAAGGCCCTGATCGCCCGGCGCATCCGGCACACGCCGACCAGGTACCAGTACTCGCGGTGGACCAGGCACGTCACCGGCTCGACGTCGCGCACGGTGATGGCGCCCCCGGCGTCGCGATAGTGCAGGCGGATGATGAGGCGGCTGGTGATGGCGTCGGCCATGAGCCTGGCCCGGGAGGCGACCTCCAGGGGCAGCGGCTCGGTCAGCGTCGTGAGCGTGGTGGCGATGACGTCGTCGTCGAGCTCCAGGTGCTGGAGAGCGTGCTGCAGGCCGCGACGGGCGGTCACGGCCTGGGGCCCCGCGCCGAGGTGGGCGAGGGAGAGTGCGAGTGCGGCGATCTCGGCGGTCGTCAGCGGGCGAGTATCGTGCTTCACGACTGTCGTCATACCCAAAGAATACGGACGACGACCGACATTTTTCGAAAACCTGTCCGGATGGACAGGTCGCTCAGGCCGCTCGGGTGCCGGCTCGGCGGGCGGGAACCCTGCCGCCCGCCGAGCCGGCCGCCCTCACTTCGCCAGCTGCGTCAGGTCCCGCGAGGCACCCGTCGAGGCGGACGTCGTCATCGCGGCGTACGCCTGCAGCGCCGCGCTCACCGGCCGGTTGCGCTCGCGCGGCCGGTAGCCGCCCAGCTCGGCCAGCAGCCGCTCGCGCCGGGCCGCCAGCTCGGCCTCGGGGACGCGCAGCTCCATCGACCGGTTGGGGATGTCGATGTCGATGATGTCACCGTCCTCGACCAGCGCGATCGTGCCGCCCTCGGCCGCCTCGGGGGAGGCGTGGCCGATGGACAGGCCCGAGGTGCCGCCGGAGAAGCGGCCGTCGGTGACCAGCGCGCACGCCTTGCCCAGGCCCTTGCCCTTGAGGAACGAGGTCGGGTAGAGCATCTCCTGCATGCCGGGGCCGCCCTTGGGGCCCTCGTAGCGGATGACGACGACGTCGCCCTCCTTGACCCGCCCGCCGAGGATGCCCTCCACGGCCTGCTCCTGCGACTCGAACACGACCGCCGGGCCGCTGAACTTCCAGATCGACTCGTCCACCCCGGCGGTCTTCACCACCGCGCCGTCGCGCGAGATGTTGCCGTAGAGCACGGCCAGGCCGCCGTCGGCGGTGTAGGCGTGCTCGCGGTCGCGGATGCAGCCCGCGGCCCGGTCGAGGTCGAGGTCGTCCCAGCGGTTGTCCTGCGAGTACGCCTTGACCGTGCGCACGTTGCCGGGCGCGGCGTGCCACAGCTCCACGGCCTCCGGCTTGACGGTCGGCGACTTGGCGTCCCAGGCGGCCAGCAGGTCGGCCAGCGTGCCGCCGTTGACGGTGGGCACCTCACGGTGCAGCAGCCCGGCGCGGTCCAGCTCGCCCAGGATGCCCGGGATGCCGCCGGCGCGGTGGACGTCCTCGATGTGGTACTTGTTCGTGGCCGGGGCCACCTTGCACAGGCAGGGCACCCGCAGCGAGATCTCGTTGATCTCCTTGAGGCCGAAGTCGACCTGCGCCTCGCGGGCCGCGGCCAGGATGTGCAGAATCGTGTTGGTCGAGCCGCCCATGGCCACGTCGAGGGTCATCGCGTTCTCGAACGCCTCGCGGGTGGCGATCGAGCGCGGCAGCACCGACGCGTCGTCCTCCTCGTAGTAGCGGCGGGTGATCTCGACCAGGGTGCGGCCGGCGTCCTCGAAGAGCTTCTTGCGGGCCTTGTGCGTGGCCAGGATCGTGCCGTTGCCGGGCAGCGCCAGGCCGATCGCCTCGGCCAGGCAGTTCATCGAGTTGGCGGTGAACATGCCCGAGCACGAGCCGCAGGTGGGGCAGGCGTTCTCCTCCATCTCCAGCAGCTCCTCGTCGGAGACCGACGCGTCCGCGGAGGCGATCATCGGGTCGATGAGGTCGAGCTTGCGGCCCGGGGTCTTGCCGGCCTCCATGGGGCCGCCGGAGACGAAGACCGTCGGGATGTTGAGCCGGAAGGCGGCCAGCAACATGCCCGGCGTGATCTTGTCGCAGTTGGAGACGCAGATGAGCGCGTCCGCGCAGTGGGCGTTGACCATGTACTCCACGGCGTCGGCGATCAGCTCGCGGGACGGCAGCGAGTAGAGCATGCCGCCGTGGCCCATCGCGATGCCGTCGTCGACCGCGATCGTGTTGAACTCGCGGGGGATGGCCCCCGCCTCGCGCACCGCGGCGGAGACGACGTCGCCGACCTCGCGCAGGTGCACGTGACCGGGGACGAACTGCGTGAAACTGTTGGCCACAGCCACGATGGGCTTGCCGAAATCGCTCCCGGCTACGCCGGTCGCCCGGAGCAGGGCCCGGGCACCGACCATGTTCCTGCCGTGGGTGACCGTACGTGACCTGAGGGCGGGCATCGCGCTTCTCCCATCGCTGTCGAGTCTTCACATGGTACGACCACCGCCCGGTGACTGAGACAATCGTCCACGCTTCGGACACGTCTCAGGCACGTCCCGGGCCCGGTCGAACAGGTGGGAACGACAGGTGGGAACGACAGGTGGGAACGACAATCGGGAACGACAATCGGGAACTCGGCCGCGCGGCCGGGCGGACCTGAGCCCGGCCGGCCGGAATCAGCCCTCGCCGTAGCGGGCCGGCAGCACCTGGGCGGCGATGTCGTAGATCTGCTCGATCTCGCCGGGGGTCAGCGCCCGCGTCCGCTTGGTGATCCACTTGCGCGCCCGGTCGCCCTGGTAGACGTCCACACCGCGGATCGTCATGATCTTCCAAGGCACGGACGGCCCGTAGATCGCGAGCGAGGGCACCACGGGCACCTCGCGGCCGAACGCCGCGCTGATCAGCTCGCTGGCCTTCGACGCCTCGAACTTGGCGTGGGTCAGGCGCTCCTTCTGGTCGAACGGCCCGTGGAAGAGCTTCTTGCCCGACTGCACGCGGACCGGCAGGCGTTTGTCCCACTTCTCGGAGTCGACGGCGTACACGCCGGTCGGGCCGACCACGAGATGGTCGATCTGCTGCTCGGTGTCGGGGATCGCCCGCGCGTGCAGCGTGCGGTAGCCCAGGCGCTCCAGCTTGCGCAACTGCGCCTCGGTACGCCGCTCCGCCACGGACGCGCGCCGCCACGCGGGCACGGTGGAGTGGGAGCGCGCCCGGTAGACCGCCTCCAGGACGGCCGCGGTCACGCCCGCGGTCACGCCGATCCGCCAGTCGCCCGCGAGGAAGCCCACGAGGAGCGCCGCGGCCACGCCCACCAGCAGGCGGGTGCGCAGGCGCCGGACGCGTGGTTGGGCCAGCAGGTCGCGCACGGACGCGCGCGGCACCGGCGCGTACGTGGAGGTGGGCGCCGAGGGTCTGGCGGCAGCGGTCTGCTCGCTCTCCGGCCGGTCGCTCACCCAGATCGGTGACGCGTTGTGACCGTCTTCTCGCTGGTTGTCGGTGTCCACGTAACTCACCGTAGCCCGGGAATCTTGCCGATTCCTAGTGTTGCCCTGTCCATAGTTTTATGGCTCAGCTCATCGTGTTCCACGCCCGTTTTCAGGGTATTACTTACGTTCTTCTCTAGAGAGGAACGCCACCGCTCCCAAGATCATAACTCCTCGGGGCGGCGAGGGTCTGGCCGGACTCGCGCACGAGGTCTACGTTCGTGGTGTGAACAGCGCGGCAGAGATCCTGCTCTTTCTCATCGGGGTGTCCTTGGGGATGTTCGTGCTGATCAGCCTGGTGGTCATGGTGCCGGGGCGCGGCACGCAGCGGCGTGTCGAGTCCGGCCCGGTGTGGCTCGGCGGGCCGTCCGGCAGCGAGCGCGGCGTGAGCACCTCGGGGCTCGTCCTGGCCGACCGGGTGGCGCACTGGACGGCGGTGCCCGACGACGACTGGGTGGCCGCGGCCGAGACGGCGGAGCCGGGCAGGCACGTCGGCGGCGCCTCGGCCGGATGGTGAGGGCCGGACGGTGAGGAGAGGGCGACCATGCGAGGACTGACCACCGCCCAGGCCGACGACATCCGCAAGGCCCTGCACACGGCCGAGATCCGCAGCGGGCTGCGCTTCGGGCTCTTCCTCGGCGAGCCCGCCGGCGGGCCGGTCGGGGGGCGCCGCCACTTCGCCGAACGCCTCCACGCCGCCCTCGGCCCCGAGGCCCCCGACGCCGTGGTGGTCCTGGTGGACGTCAAGGGCCGCGGCCTGGAGATCGTCACCGGCGAGAACGCCCGCCACCGCCTGACCGACGCCGCCTGCCGGCTGACCGCCATGTCGATGGCCACGGCCTTCAGCGTCGGCGACCTGATCGGCGGCGTCCTGTACGGCATCAACGCCCTCGGCGAGCAGGCCACCGCCCGCCGCTGACCCCGCCTCCGGCCCGGCTCGATCGCGGGCGGGTGCTACAGGGCCGGGCCCTCGCGTTCGAGCAGCTTGACCACGTGGTCGCTGACGCCGCTGAGCAGCGTGGCGGGCTCGATGGGGGCACCGGCGACGGCCGCGAAGAGGGCGGGCAGGCCGGGCAGCGGGAAGCCGTCGTCCTTCATCGCCGCGCTGCCGACGGGGTTCTTGTCCAGGGCCAGGCGGCTGCGCTCCCAGGCGTCGAGCACCTCCTCCGGCGACGGCACCCCGAACCCGTGCCCGACGGGGGCCGCGTGGCGCAGCCGCACCAGCGGGGTCTCGGCGAAGGCCAGCGCCGTGCGGGCGCGTACGTGCAGGTCGGCCCGGGGCTCCGGCTCGATCCAGTCCATCGCGGCGCAGGGGTTGCGGCAGGCGGCCACGCACACGGCGAGCGCCCCCGCGACCTGGCTGTGCTGCCGGTCGAAGTACGCCCGCCACCCCTCGCCCGGCTCCACCGACACGCGCAACGTCCGGTTGGTGGCCGACTGCTCGGACTTGGTGTGATCGCACTCCCGGTCCCCGATCACCCCGAACCTGCTCCCCGGCGCGCTCAGCCCGGCGGGCCACCGGGCCGGATCGCCGGCGTGCCCGAGGTGCGGCTCGAAGGCCAGCAGCGGAAGGTATTCGCTGGCGATGTGCACGGCGGCGATCATCGGGCTCAGCTCCCGTCGGTGCCAGCGCACCGCGATCACCTCCAGCAGCAGCCCGTACGCCGGCCGCAACGACTCCAGCGCCCCGCGCGGCTGCTCGCGCGGCGTCTGCGGCATGTGGCAGGCTCGGGCCCGCCGCCGCAGCTCGGCGGGCACCGCCCTGGCCTCGGCCGCGAAGTCCTCGGCGTCGAGGGACATCAGCCGCTGGCCGAACTCGCACACGTCCGCGATCTCCGCCGCCGGCGCGAGCGCGCCGAGATCGGCGAAGGCATAGCGGCGGGCAAGGGCGATGAGCAGGTCACGAGTCGTATCCACGCGACGACTTTCTCACGATCTCGGATCGCTCACGCACATCGCCCGCTTCCTCCGCGGGCCCGGGCCGGGCCCGGCGGGCACGCCGCATCCGGCTACGGGCAGGGCTCGCGGACGCACTGGACCTCGCCCGTCGGCTTGTCGTCCGCCGTCGGCTCGGTCGTGGGCTCCTCGGGGCCGGGCTGGGTGGGCTCGGGCGTGGGCTCCTGCGACGGCTCCTTGGTCGGCTCGGGCGTGGTCGGCGGCTCCGTGGTGGGCGTCTGCGGGACCGACGAGGTGGGGGTGACCGTCACCGAGGGAGTGGGCGGCGGGGTGAGGGCGCGCGTCGGCGTGGTGCTCGGGACCGGCCGGGCCGGGGGAGAGGTCTGCGACCGGGTGGTGGCCGGAGCCCTGGGACTGGTCGTGGCCGTGGTGTCGGCCACGCCGGTGGGCGTCACGACGGTCTCCTGCGCCGTCTGCGGGGGCCGCAGCCACACGGCGCCCGCCACGCCCGCCGACACCAGCACGGCGGCCGCGAGGGTCAGCGCCACCCGCACCGTGCGGCGCCGCCGCCGCTGCTGCTCGGGGTGGCCGGGCAGGGTGCCGGACAGCCCGCCGGGAACGGTCCCGCCCGCACCACCGGCAGCACCTCCCGGACGACCCCCGGCCGCGCCTCCCGAGCCACCCCCGACAGCGCCTCCCAGGCCACCACCGGCCGGGCCCCCCGGGTGACCACCGGCCGCACCCTCTGGACGGCCACCAGCCGCGCTTCCCGGGCCACCACCGGCCGTGCCCGCCGGGTGAACGCCGGGCGCACCCCCGGGGCCGCCGGCCGTGCTCGCCGAGCCGCCGCCGGAAACCGGGCCGAGCGTGGGACCGGAGGCGGAGCCGGGCGTGGAGCCGGAGGAAGGGCCGGGCGTGGAGCCGAGGGCCGAGCCGAGCGTGGGGCCGAGAGCGGAGCCCGCCATGCCCGCCATGCCCGCCGGGCCGAAGCCGCCGGGGCCGAAGCCGGCCGCTCCCGGCACGGCACCGGGCGCCGCCAGGGCCTGCCGGGCGGCCGCGGCCATGGCGGCGGCCGACTCCCAGCGCTGCTCGGGCGTCTTCTGCAGCGCCTTCGTCACCAGGGCCCGCACTGCGGCGGGCACGTCCTCGGGCAGCTCCGGCACGGGCGAGTTGAGGTGCTTGAAGATGATCTGTACGGGCGTGTCCCCCTGGAAGGGCGGCCGCCCGGTCAGGCACTCGTACGCCACCACCCCGAGCGCGTACACGTCGACCGCCGGCGTCACCTCGCTGGAGGTGGCCATCTCGGGCGCGCAGTAGCCCGCCGAGCACAACATCTGCCCGGTCGCCGTCAGGTGCCCGGCCGAGACCGAGTGCGCGATGCCGAAGTCGGTGAGCGCCACCCCGCCGCCCTCGCGGACCATGAGGTTGGCCGGCTTGACGTCGCGGTGCACGATGCCCTGCGCGTGCGCGGCGGCCAGGGCGTCGCCCACCTCGGCCACCAGCCGCAGGGCGGCCGCGGTGCCGAGCGGGCCGCGGCGCAGCACCCGGTCGAGGGACTCGCCCCGGACGTACTCCATGACGAGGAAGGTCACCTGGCGGCCGGAGACCTCGCAGGTGCCGTAGTCGTAGACGTCGACCACACCGGGATGGGTGAGCGTGGCCATGGCCCTGGCCTCGTTCTGGAAGCGCTGGGCGAAGGTGGCGTTCTCGGTGAGGGCGGGCGTCATCACCTTGACCGCGACCGCCCGGCCGAGCACCGTGTCGTCGGCACGCCAGACCTCGCCCATGCCGCCGCCGCCGAGGCGACCGGCCAGCACGTAGCGGTCGTTGAGCGTGGTCCCGGCGCCTAGCACGTAGTCGAGGCTAACACCGGCTCTCCTATGACAACGCCATGTCAGGAGAGGTGTCGGCCGCTCCCGCGGGGTGCGGGAAGGGAAAACTCACCTCCGCGCCGGGCCCCCGCGCGCGGCGGGGGACCGGCGGGACGGCTCAGGCGGAGGCCGCGTCCTTCTCCTGGTTGCGCAGGGCGCGGCGGACGCCGTCGGCGCCCTCCAGGATCAGCCGGCGCAGCGCCTGCGGCGGCTGCTCGGCGGCCAGGTGCTCGTCGGCGGCCCGCACGGTCGCCTCCTCGATGAGCAGCGAGGGGAAGCAGCCCACCGCGAACGACGACGCCTGGTCGAAGGTCCACTCCTTGTAGATCCGCCCGACCTCGGCGAAGTACTTCTCGCGGTACGGCTCCAGCAGCTCGGGGTGGTGCGGGTCCTGGAACCCGCCGATCGTGGCCCGCGCGATGTGGTTGGCGAGCTTCCCGCTCACGATGCGCTCCCACGCGGCGGCCTTGGCCTCGGCGGACGGCAGCGCCGCCCGGCACTGCGCGGCCGAGCGCTCCCCGGTCGCCGTGGCGTCGCGCTCCAGCTCGGCCGCGATGCCCGCCTCGTCGATCCGCCCGCCGACGACCAGCGCGTGCACCAGGGTCCAGCGCAGGTCGGCGTCCACGGTCAGCCCCTCGGGCACCGCGCCGCCGTCGAGGATGCCCTGGAGCAGGTCGAGGTCCTCGGCCGAGGTCGCCACCTGGGCGAACGCCTGGAGGTAGGCGAGCTGGTGGTCCGAGCCCGGCGCGGCGCCGGCGAGCAGCGAGCGCAGCTCGGTGGCCAGCAGCCGCAGGCCCTCGGCCCGCCAGGCCGGGGCGGCGTACTGCTGGACGGCCTGGCGGGCCTGCCGCAGGATCGCCTGCAGCACCGTCAGGTCGGTGACCACGTCCACGCCCGAGATGACCAGCTTGACGTAGTCGCGGGTGGACATCTCGCCGTCGCGGGTCATGTCCCAGGCCGCCGACCAGCACAGCGCCCGCGGCAGCGACTCGGTGAACGTCGCGATGCCGCCGTCCACCAGGGTGCGCAGGGACCCGTCGTCCAGCCGGATCTTGGCGTAGGTGAGGTCGTCGTCGTTGAGCAGCACGAGGTCGGGCCGCTCCGCGCCGACCAGGTCGGGCACGCTCGTCCGCGCGCCCACGACGTCCAGCTCGACCCGCTTGGTGCGGGTCAGCTTGCCGTCGGCCAGCGAGTACAGGCCGATGGCGACGCGGTGCGAGCGCAGCGTCGGGTAGTCGGCGGGTGCCTCCTGGAGCACCTCGAAGCGGGTGAAGCGGCCGTCGGCCACCTCGAACGAGGGCCGCAGCGTGTTGACCCAGGAGGTCTCCAGCCAGTCCTTCGACCAGGCCGACAGGTCCCGGCCGGAGGTCCGCTCCAGGGCGTCGAGCAGGTCCTTCAGCTCGGTGTTGCCCCAGGCGTGCTCGGCGAAGTAGTCGCGCACGCCGGCCAGGAAGTTGTCCAGCCCCACGTACGCGACGAGCTGCTTGAGCACCGAGGCGCCCTTGGCGTACGTGATGCCGTCGAAGTTGACCTCGACGGCCTGCATGTCGGGGATGTCGGCGGCGATCGGGTGGGTGGAGGGGAGCTGGTCCTGGCGGTAGGCCCACGCCTTCTCGACGTTGGCGAACGTCGTCCAGGCGCCCTTGCCCCACCGCGTGGCCTCGGCCTGGGCGAGCACCGACATGTAGGTGGCGAAGGACTCGTTCAGCCACAGGTCGTCCCACCAGCGCATGGTGACGAGGTCGCCGAACCACATGTGCGCCATCTCGTGCAGGATCGTCTCGGCGCGGCGCTCGACGGCGGCGTCGGTGACGCGGGAGCGGAAGACGTAGTCCTCCAGGAACGTCACGCAGCCCGCGTTCTCCATGGCGCCGGCGTTGAACTCGGGCACGAAGAGCTGGTCGTACTTGCCGAAGGGGTAGCGCACCCCGAACACCCGGTGGAAGAAGTCGAACCCCTGCCGGGTGACCTCGAAGATGTTGTCGGCGTCGAGGTGCTCGGCCAGCGAGGCCCGGCAGTAGAGGCCGAGCGGGATGCCGTCGTGCTCGCTGGTGACCTTGTGGTAGGGCCCGGCGACCAGCGCCGTGATGTAGGTGGACATGACCGGCGTGGTGGCGAACGTCCACCTCCTGGCCGCCTGGACGGCCCCGTGCCGGCCGGCCTGCTCGGGCAGCTCCTCGACGCCGGTCGCGGCGGAATTGGAGACGACCTCCCAGGCGGCGGGGGCCAGCACGGTGAACTGGAAGGTGGCCTTGAGGTCGGGCTGGTCGAAGCAGGCGTACATGCGGTGGGCGTCGGCGGTCTCGAACTGGCTGTGCAGGTAGACGCCCTGGTCGACCGGGTCCACGAAGCGGTGCAGCCCCTCGCCGGTGCGCATGTAGGAGCAGTCGGCGTCCACGCGCAGCACGTTGGAGGCGGCGAGCGAGGGGAGCGGGAAGCGGCCCTGTTCGGCGTCGTAGGCCGACACGTCGAGGTCCTCGCCGTTGAGGGTGACCTTGCGCAGGTGGGCGCCGTGCAGGTCGATGAAGGTGGACGCACCGGGGGTGGTGCTGGCGAAGCGGACCGTGGTGACGCTCTCGAAGCGCTCGTCCCCTTCCGTCAGGTCGAGTGCGACCTCGTACGACTCGACCTTCAGCAGCCGGGCCCGCTCGCGCGCTTCGTCCCGGGTCAGATTGCCTGCCAAGTTCCGCTCCTTTTCAACCGCTTCGTCGGGGTTGTCGGTATCCTGTCACGGCGGGAATAGGATCCGAACCACCTCAGGTTATGGCCCCACATGGCTGAGAAGATTCCTGTGGACCTCTGGTTCGATCCTTCCTGTCCCTTCGCCTGGGTGACGTCACGGTGGCTGCTCGAAGTCGAGAAGGTACGGCCCATCGAGCCCCGCTTCCGCTTCATGTCGCTGCACTTCCTCAACGAGGGCAAGGACGTGCCCGAGGACTACAAGGAACGGGCGCGCAGGTCCCACGGCTCGGTCCGCACGGTGGCCGCGGCCGCCGCCAAGCACGGCGAGGAGTACGTCGGCCGGCTCTACACCGAGCTCGGCACCCGCCTGCACAACCAGGGCCTCGGCAAGGACCAGGACAAACTGCGCGAGATCAACGAGGCCGCCCTGGAGGCCGTCGGGCTCGACCCGAGGCTCGCCGCCGAGATGGACTCCGAGGAGTGGGACCCCGCGATCCGCGCCTCCCACGACGAGGGCATCACGCTCGTCGGCCAGGAGGTCGGCACGCCGATCATCCGCGTCGGCCCCAACGCCTTCTTCGGCCCGGTCATCACGAGGATCATCCGCGGCGAGGACGCGGGCCGGCTGTGGGACGGCGTCCTGGCGGTGACGGAGTTCGACGACTTCTTCGAGCTGAAGCGCACCCGTACCAAGCGCCCGCAGTTCGACTGATCCGTCACGTTCTGACGTGTGACCTGTCCCGTCCTGGCATGTCCGGTATGCACCGCCGGAGGAAAGAACCTGATGGCGGTGGAGAATCCTCATCCCCGGCTCAGGACCCGCCTCTCGCTAAGGCCGGGAAGCGCTGTCAGGATGGGGCCATGCGTCAGCTGTACATCGACGGCTCCTGGGTCGCGTCCGCGTCCGGCGAGCCCATCGAGGTCGTGAACCCGGCCACGGAAGAGATCATCGATCGCGTGCCCGCCGGCTCCCCGGACGACGTGGAGTCGGCCGTGGCCGCGGCGCGAAGAGCCTTCCCCTCCTGGTCGGACACCGCGCCGGCGGAACGCGGCAGGCTGCTCGCCGAGGCGGCCACCCTGCTGGGACAGCGCGCCGAGGAGATCGCCAAGACCATCGCCACCGACATGGGCGCCCCGCTGGGCTTCGCGCTCAAGGTGCAGACCCTGATGCCCGCCAGTGTGCTGGAGTCCTTCGCCCGCCTCGCCGAGACCCTGCCCCGCGAGGAGCGCGTCGGCAACTCGCTGGTCGTCAGGGAGCCCATCGGGGTGGTCGCGGCGATCACGCCGTGGAACTACCCGCTGCACCAGATCGTCTGCAAGGTGGGCGCGGCGCTGGCCGCCGGATGCACGGTCGTGCTCAAGCCGAGCGAGGTCGCGCCGCTGGCCGCGTACGCGCTGGCCGGCATCCTCGCCGAGGTGGGGCTGCCGCCGGGCGTGTTCAACCTGGTCAGCGGGCGCGGCCCGGTCGTGGGCGAGGCCCTGGCCGCCCACCCCGAGGTCGACATGGTCTCCTTCACCGGCTCCACCGCCGCCGGCCGCCGGGTGGCCGCGCTCGGCGCCGAGACCGTCAAGCGCGTCGCGCTCGAACTGGGCGGCAAGTCCGCCAACATCATCCTGCCCGACGCCGACCTCAAGGCCGCGGTCAAGGTCGGCGTGGCCAACTGCTTCGTCAACGCCGGGCAGACCTGCTCGGCCTGGACCCGGATGATCGTCCACCGCGACCAGTACGACGAGGCCGTCCGCCTGGCCGCCGAGGCCGCCGAGGGCTACACCGTGGGCGACCCGTTCGACGCGTCCACCCGCGTCGGCCCGCTGGTGTCCCAGGCGCAGCGCGACCGGGTGGTCCGCTACATCAACCGCGGCCAGGAGGAGGGCGCCCGCCTGGTGACCGGCGGCACCGACCGGCCGCGCGAGCGCGGCTACTACGTCGAGCCCACCGTGTTCGCGGGTGTGGAGCCGGGCATGACGATCGAGCAGGAGGAGATCTTCGGCCCGGTGTTGTCGCTGATCCCGTACACGAGCGAGGACAGAGCCGTCGAGATCGCCAACGGCACCCGCTACGGCCTGGCCGGCGCGGTCTGGGCGGGCACCGAGGAGCGCGCGCTCGCCGTCGCCCGCCGGCTGCGCACGGGCCAGGTCGCCGTCAACGGCGGCCGGTTCAACCCGCTGGCCCCCTTCGGCGGCTACAAGCAGTCGGGCGTCGGCCGCGAGCTCGGCGAGCACGGCCTGGAGGAGTTCCTGGAGATCAAGTCCCTGCAGCTCTGAGCCGGGCGGCCGGGCGGGCGCCGGATCGGCGGCCCGCCGCCGCGCGCCCGTGCCGCAGGGCTACGCGCGCAGCATGATCCCGCGGGCCTCGTTCTTCGGCAGCCGGTCGACGTACAGCTTGCCGTCGAGGTGCTCGCACTCGTGCTGGAAGCAGCGCGCCAGCGAGCCCCGGGCCCGGATGCGCACCGGGCGCTGCAGCCGGTCGACCCCCTCGACCGTCACGCCGGCGGCCCGGGCGACGGAGGCGTAGATCGGCCGGCCGGTCCGCCGGTCGGGCACCGACAGGCAGCCCTCCTCGTCGGGGACCTCCTCGGGGTCGTCCACGGTCAGCACCGGGTTGATCACGTGGCCTTTGCGCTTGTTGATGTCGTAGACGAACAGCCGCCGCGACACGCCGAGCTGCGGGCCGGCCAGGCCGACGCCGTCCACCGCGTACATCGCCTGGAACATCTCGTCGATCAGCCGGCGCAGCTCGCGGTCGAAGTCCGTGACGGGCTCGGCGGGCGTGCGCAGCACCGGGTCGCCGATGACGCGGATGTCTCGCATGGATTCCTGCCTTCGTAAGGACTGGATGTCGAGTGCGGTCCTTACTCTAGCCAGCGAGCTGCATCGGCGCGGCTGTGGAAGACTGGGCGGGTGCGTGTCTACATCGGTGCCGACCATGCCGGCTATGAGCTCAAGAACCACCTCGTGTCCTGGCTGAAGGACCACGGGCACGAGGTGACCGACTGCGGTCCCTTCGTCTACGACGCCGAGGACGACTACCCGGCGTTCGTGCTGCGTGCCGCCGAGGGCGTCGCCGGCGACCCCGCCAGCCTGGGCGTCGTCATCGGCGGCTCGGGCAACGGCGAGCAGATCGCCGCCAACAAGGTGCGCGGCATCCGCGCGGCCCTGGCCTGGAGCGAGGAGACGGCCCGCCTGGCGCGCGAGCACAACAACGCCAACGTCGTCAGCATCGGGGCGCGCATGCACTCCCTCGACGAGGCCACCCGCTTCGTCGAGGTCTTCCTCGGCACGGCCTTCTCCGGCAGCGAGCGCCACAGCCGGCGCATCGCGCAGCTGGCCTCCTACGAGACGATCGGCCAGCTCCCGCCGCTGCCGTAGCCGCCCCGGGGGGCCTACCCCTGGGGCTTGCGCCTGGCCTCGCGCCGGGGCGTCTCGTCGCGCAGGGGCCGCCGGTCGGCGGCCTCCTGCTGCTCCTTCGACGGCCGTGACACGTCACGGGCGCGCATGGCGACGACCGCGGTGATCTGCAAGCTCTGCAACGCCATGCTCCGAGCCTACGCCTCCACGGGGCCGCCCTCCGGTCAGAAGACGCGGCCCGCCCACGGCCGGGGGCTCCAGGACATCGCGGTGGCCAGCGCGCGCACCGCGCCCGGACGGTGCTCGCGCAGCAGCCCCGCGGCGAGCTGCGGGCCGAGCTGCCCGTCACCCAGGTACGCCGACCCGAGCGCGGACACCGGCACCGTGAGGTCCGGCTCGTCCTCGACCTGCTTGCACTCGGCGCCCGCCGGGTCCGCGGTCAGCCGCCAGCGGGCGGCGTTCCACGGGCACACGTCGTCCTCGACCTCGATCACCAGGTCCACGGGAGCGGCGTAGGCGCGGCCGGTCAGCGCCCGGTCCACCTCGACCAGGCGTACCCACAGCTCGTCGCCCCAGGTCGCGCGGAGCTGGCGCGGGTCGGCCAGCAGCGCCTGCAACGGGTCGTCCACCGGCCTGCTCGGCGCCCGCACCGTGCTCAGCAGGTCGCGGTCGAGCAGGTTGCGCCACAGCAGCGCGTAGGCCGCCGGATCGGCCGCCTCCAGCTCGTACAGCCGCAGCTCGCCCTCCGGCACCCCGTTGTCGTCCCAGGACGTCTTGACCCGGAACAACGCGTACCCGCGCACCCCCCGGTCGTCCTCGGCCAGCACGCAGCGCAGCGAGCCCATCCCGCGCTGGTCGAACTCCTCGTCGGCCAGGTTGACGTCCCAGAAGGCGGCGTGCCGCTCGTAGCGTCCGGGACGGGTGCTCACCAGCGAGGCGAACAGGCTCTCCAGTTCCCCGCGCACGTCCGCCGGCCGGGCCACCCGGGCGCGCAGCGACGGGTCCACGGGCGCGTTCGCGACGAACGCCGAGGCACGCTTGGCGATGCGGAACGACAGCTCGCTCGCGGCCCGGCCGTAGCCGAAGCGGCCGTAGATGACCGACTCCGAGGCGTACAGGGCGGCCACCGCCTCCCCCCGGTCGCGGATGTCGGAAAGCTGGCGGCGCATCATCTGCGACAACACGCCGCGGCGGCGGTGCGAGGGCAGCACGCTCACGGCCGTCACCCCGCCGACGGGCAGCACCCGCCCGCCGGGCACCGCCATCTTGAGACTGAAGACCGCGGTGACCCCGACGATGGTGTCGCCGTCGAAGACGGCCAGCGTCCGGTCGAACTCGGTCTCGGCCTTGAACCGCTCGTTCTGCTGGGGATGGGGGGTCCAGCCGAAGCTCTCGTCCAGGACGCCGCTGAACGCCGGCCACTCGGACTCGTCAATCGGGCGGATGGGGTAGGTCATCCGTCCACGGTACGAGCGGGCAAAGGCGGAGGGCCACCGAATATCCGCACGATATCCGCCCGTAATGATCAAGGCATTGGTCAAGTGGACTGCCCAAACCCGAACCGGACCGATAGGGTCGGGCGCATCATGAGTTCCCGTCCGGCGCCGCTGATCCCGCCACGGGTCCGCGCCGTCCTGGTGCGGGTGCCCTTTCTCGTATCCATCGTGCGCTTCGTCCGCAGGGGGCCGCTCGCCCGCGACCGCAACCTGCTCATCACCCTCTCCGTGCTCGCGCTGCTCGTCGGGGTGCTGGCCGCCGAGGTCTCCACCGAGTGGTTCTCGCCGTCGCTGCTCATCCTCATCACCCTCGTCGGCGGGCTGCAGCTACGGCTGCGCAGCCTGGTCGTGCTGCTGGTGGCCGTGGGCGCCGCGCTCGCCTACGTCGCGGGCACGCTCGGCGCCGGGCGGGTGGGGCTCGGGCTCATGGTGACGATCGGGTTCACCACCGTGCTGGCCGTGCTCATGGCCCGCACCCGCGGCAAGCTGGGCGTGCAGGGGCTGCGCGGCGACGCGATGCTGCTGGAGCTGCGCGACCGGCTCAAGAGCCAGGGCGAGCTGCCGCCGCTGCCCAAGGACTGGGGCGCCAAGGTGGTGCTCAAGCAGGCCGGCGGGTCGTCCTTCGGCGGCGACTTCCTGGTCTCCATGCGCGACGGCGACACCGTCGAGATCGCCCTGGTCGACGTCTCCGGCAAGGGCGTGGACGCCGGCACCAGGGCGCTGCTGCTGTCGGGCACGTTCGGCGGCCTGCTCGGCTCGGTCGACGACTTCCTGCCCGCCTGCAACGCCTACCTGCACAGGCAGCGGGGCGACGAGGGCTTCGTGACCGCCGTCCACCTGCGGCTCAACCTGTCCACCGGCGACTACACGATCACCTCGGCCGGTCATCCGCCGGTGGTGAGGTTCGACGCGGGCCGGGGCAGCTGGCAGGTCGCCTCGGCCAAGGGCGTCGTGCTCGGCGTCGTGCCCGACCTGCACTGCGAGCCCGACAGCGGCACCCTGCGCAAGGGCGACGCGCTGCTGTTGTTCACCGACGGGCTCATCGAGCAGCCGGGCCGCGACATCGACGCCGGGCTCGACAGGCTGCTCGGCGAGGCCGACCGGCTGCTGCCCTCCGGTTTCCGCGACGGCGCCCGCGCCCTGGTCAACGCCATGGCCTCGGGCCACAACGACGACTGCGCGCTGGTGCTCATCTGGCGGCCGTAGCCGTGACGTTCTACACGGGTCAGGTCGTGTGAAAGGTCACTGGCACGTGGCGCGGTCCGGCTGGAATGCTCTGGATGACCGGGGCTCCGGCGGAGCGGCGCGGCTCGGCCGGAGCCCCGCCCCGCTCGTGTTCACAGCCAGCCGGAGTCGCTGGCGATGCGTACGGCGTCCAGCCGGTTGCGCGCGCCGGTCTTGCACATGATGCGCGACAGGTGGTTGCGTACCGTGCCCACCGACAGGAAGAGCTGGTCGGCGATCTCCGTCGAGCGCGCGCCCTCCGCCGCGATGCGCAGCACGTCGAGCTCCCGCCGGGTGAGCGGGTTGCACTCCGAGCGCAGCGCCGCCACCGCCAGCTCCGCCTCGATGGCCCGCGACCCGGCCGCCACCTGGCGGATGCCGTCGGCGAGCCGCTCCGGCGCCACGCGCAGGCTCATGAACCCCAGAGCGGGCCCCGACAGGACCTTGCGCACCTGGCCGGGATCGGGCCGGGCCGACAGGATCAGCGTCCGGCAGGCCGGCACGCGCTCGGCCAGCTCGGCCACCACGGGCGGGCCCGGCAGGTCGAGGTCCACCACCGCCACGCCGGCGGCGCTCGCGAGCGCCGCCGGCGCCACCTCGTCGGCGTGCCCGGCCTCGGCCACCACCAGCAGGTCGGGCTCGGCGTCGAGCGTGGCCAGCAGGCCGCGGCGGACCAACGGCAGATGCTCGGCGATCAATATCCTGATCAAGACGTCCCCCTCCGTCGTCTCTTAGCGTGATCGTCTGATCACTCTGTGTCAATGGCTGCCCGAAACGCCGCAAGCCCTTGAGAACCGGGGACTTCGACTACTCTGAAGCTGTCGGGACCGTCCGCCTTGCCCTGGAGCGCGCATAGATGAACTGGCTCTATCTCGTAGGGATCATCATCTTCCTGCTCGGGTTGATGTTCTCCATCGCACTGCACGAGATCGGCCACCTCGTGCCCGCCAAGATCTTCGGCGTCAAGGTCACCCAGTACATGGTGGGCTTCGGCTCGACCGCGTGGTCCCGGCGCAGGGGCGAGACCGAATACGGCATCAAGTGGATCCCGTTCGGCGGCTACATCCGCATGATCGGCATGCTGCCGCCGCGCCCCGGTGACGACCCCGGCAAGCTGCGCAGCACCGCCACCGGCCCCTGGCAGGGCCTCATCGAGTCGGCCAGGGACGCCGCCCAGGAGGAGGTCCGGCCCGGCGACGAGGACCGCGTCTTCTACCGCAAGAAGTGGTGGCAGAAGATCATCATCATGTCCGGCGGGCCGCTGATGAACTTCGTGCTCGCGTTCGTCTTCTTCAGCATCCTGCTGGTCGGCATCGGCCTGCCCACCTGGGCCCCGATCGTCTCGCCCGAGACCTCCACGTGCGTGATCCCGGCCACCGAGCAGCGCACCACCTGCAAGCCCACCGACCGGCCCACCCCGGCCGCGCAGGCCGGCCTCAAGCCCGGCGACCGCATGGTCTCCTTCGACGGCCACAGGATCGCCACCTGGGACGACGCCACCCGCCTCATCCGCTCCCACGGCCCCGGCCCGGTCGAGCTCGGCGTCGTCCGCGACGGCAAGCCGCTGACGCTCGACGTCACGCTCATCGCCCAGGACCGCCCCAACCTGCAGGACCCGAAGAAGCTCGACAAGAACGTCGGCTTCCTCGGCGTCCTGCCGACCGAGGTCATGCAGCGCCAGAGCCTCGGTCAGGTCGTCGGCTACATGGGCGAGCTGACCGCCCGCGTGGCGGGCTCGCTGGTCAACCTGCCGGAGAAGATGGTCGGCGTCTGGCACGCGGCCTTCTCCGGCGAGGAACGCGACCCCGAGGGCCCGGTCGGCGTGGTCGGCGCGGGCCGCATGGGCGGCGAGATCCTCGCCAGCGACCTGTCCAACGAGAAGAAGATCGCCATCTTCGTCAACCTGCTGGCCGGCTTCAACCTGGCGATCGGCATGTTCAACCTCATCCCGCTGCTGCCCCTGGACGGCGGCCACATCGCCGGCGGCATCTGGGAGGGCATCAAGCGGGCCTACGCCAGGATCATGCGGCGCCCGGAGCCGAAATACGTGGACATCGCCAAGGTGCTGCCGCTGACGTACGCGATCGCGCTGGTGATGATGGTGATGGCCGGCCTCCTGGTCTACGCCGACCTCGTCAACCCCCTGACCCTGACCGGCTGACCCTCGGCGACCCTGCGAGGTGAGCCGGTGGCAGGCTGCGGACCCGCCGGGCCTCTGGCGTACGCACTTGGAGTCGGACAAGTGGGACGGCTCTCAACCGCCTGGCCCAGCAGAACACCTCCGGGCAACTGCTGGTCCTGGAAGCCATCCCGCTCCGGACGACTGACCGATCGCTCGTCTTCGCTGCCCCGAAGGAGAAGCGATCTCCCGGTGGTCACGCGGAAGGCCGCTCCCGATGTCGGTGAGCGGCCTTCTCACTGGTCGTGCTGGTCGGGGCGACAGGATTTGAACCTGCGACTTCTTGCTCCCAAAGCCACTTGATCGTGCCCCCGAAAAGGCCAACGACGGGGTTCGACCTGCGGAAACAGTCAGACAAGATCCGTGAACGTCCGCGCTCGTACGCCTCGATCGTCACGCAGTTGGTCACCCACGCATCAGCGCTTGAGAGGGTCGGCTCATCCCTGCCCGCAGTCTGCCAACAGGTTTCGACGTTCTCGGCTTCGATGGGACGTTGGGCGAGCCCTCTCGTCCGGTGGCAAGGACCGACGGAGTCGGTCCGCGGCAGCCGATCGCCCCGACCCTGTACGGCGAGTACCGAAGCCAGCGATCGTCACGGCCTCAACCACGTCGATGCGAAGCCTCTTGATCATTGTCCTGGCCAGGTACATGACGCTTCCCGCGCCCCCTAGGCGAGTTGCCAATGAAGGGGCCAAGCACCATCGAGACGGACCCGACGACAAGCGGGGCCTCGCTTCCATGTCCGGTCACGATGAGTAGCGTTACCAGCGCAGCGACTGCTACTGCTACCACCAGTAATCCGGATCCGGGGTGTAACATACGCATACTGATCCTTTCGTTGGATCGGCAATGCCTACCGCAGATCAGCCACCAAGTTGCCTGCGGTAGGCATTTCTTTGACCTGATGCTACAGCTCCACCCAGGTGCTTCTGGCGTCTTCGAGAGCCTTTCTCGTCACCCTTTCCTTAGGTAAATAACCTGTAGTATGGGCAGGTCAGCGCTAGTCACGTGCCTATTCACTTGAAGTTCGCTGCATTTAGCGAGGTCAAAACTTTGTGATGTAAGACGACAAGGTTTCGAACTTGCAGACCCTGATGCCCAACAGTCGAATGTAACGATTCCGCATCTCGCCGGGGCTCGCGATCGCCTCGAAGCATCCTTCCACCATGACCAAGGCATCTTCCCCTCCCTGATCACCTCGAGCCGGCCTCGTAGTGTTCCCTCCGAAGGCATGCTTTGACCTCGTCGGCTCTGTCCGACAGCCGGCGTTGTGCATGGTGTTGGTGGACTGGCTTCGTCGTTCTGGCTGCATTCGCTGGTTGCGGCGGGGTGGCCGGGCGGGACCGGCCCGGAGAGGCCGCACGCCCGCCCGGACCGCCCGGCCGCCCGCCCCCCACCCGGCCCCGGCGTGTTTTAGTGGGGGAG
>NZ_JBFAHK010000040.1:0-62417 GCF_040802095.1 Nonomuraea sp. NPDC050783 | reverse complement strand
GGCCTGCAGGGCATGAAGCGCACCGCCAGGTCGATCAAGGGCCTCAAGGAGATCGCCACCCCCGACGAGGGCGTGGACCAGCCCGTCGGTCCGTCAGTCCATCAGGACGATCTGGCGCAGCACCTCGCCGCCGCGCAGGGCCGCCACGGCGTCGTTGAGGTCCGTGAGCCGGATCCTGGCGCTGATCATCGAGTCGAGGTCCAGCTTGCCGGCCCGGTACAGCTTGGCGAAGTACGGGAAGTCGTGCCGCACGTCGGACTCGCCGTACAGGCTGGAGCGCAGGTTCTTGCCCTCGAACAGCAGGCTGAAGGCCGAGACCGACCACATGTCGTCCATCGCGCCCGCGCCGACCACGATGACGTCGCCGCCGCGCCGGGTGATCTGCCAGGCGCTCTGGATGGTGGCCGCCTTGCCCACCACCTCGAAGCCGTAGTCGAAGCCCGCGCCGCCGGTCAGCTCGTTGACCGCCTCGGGCACCTGCTCGGGCGTGACGGCGTGGGTGGCGCCGACCTTCCTGGCCAGCTCGTGCTTGGACGCCAGCGGGTCCACCGCGAGGATCGTGCGGGCGCCGGAGACGCGGGCGCCCTGGATGACCGACAGGCCGACGCCGCCGCAGCCGATCACCGCGACCGTGGAGCCGGGGCGTACCCTGGCGGTGTTGAGCGCGGCGCCCACGCCGGTCGTGATGCCGCAGCCGATGAGGGCCGCGGCCTCCCACGACACCTCCGGGTCGATCTTGATCGCGCCCTGCCAGGGCACGATGATCTCCTCGGCCCACGTGCCGCAGCCCGCCATCCCGAACGCCGTCGTGTCGCCGCCCAGCCGGAACCTGCCGTTGCTGAAGGACTCGACCATGTACTTGGTGCACAGGTAGGGCTGCCCGCCCAGGCACAGGTCGCAGGAGTGGCAGGCCGGCGACCAGTTGATGACCACGTGGTCGCCCGGCGCGACCGAGTCGACGTGCTCGCCCACCTCGACCACCTCGCCCGCGCCCTCGTGGCCGGGGACGAGCGGCACGGGCTGCGGCAGCACCCCGGACATGGCCGACAGGTCCGAGTGGCAGACGCCGGTGGCCCTGATCCGTACCCGCACCTCGGCGGGGCCCAGGGGGGCCAGCGTGACGTCGTCACGGATCTCCAGCTTGTCGTTGCCTACGGCGGTCAGGACTGCGGCGCGCATGGGCGTTCCTCCTCGGCGGATGGCCTTACTCCTCGATGGAGAGGGCGGCTTTGGGACACGAGCGGACCGCGTGGCGGACGCGGTCGTGCAGCTCGGGGGGCGGTTGGGGAAGAAGGATGTGCAGCTGGTCGTCGTCGTCGACCTCGAAGACCTCGGGCGCGAGCCCCATGCACACGGCGTTGGCCTCGCAGACCAGGTCGTCCACCTTGACTCTCATGTCAGCCTCCTGTGGTCCCATGAGACCACTTTGGTGCGCTCGACGACGTAGGCGACCCGCTTGCGCCCGGTCTGCTCCACGTAAGGGAGCAGGAGCTCGTCCGGCACTCCCGGCGTCATGCGGCGGGCGATCATCATGCCGATGGCCATGATCCGGTCCCGGTCGGCGACCTGCTCGGCCTTGCCGTACAGCAGGACGCCGCGCAGCTCGTCGTAGCTCTCCCCTGCCTCGATCAGGCAGCTCACCCGGGGGTCGCGGGCCAGGTTGCGGGCCTTCTGCGCCTTGCCGTAGGTCCAGAAGGCGACGCGGCCGGCGTCCAGGCCGTAGAACATCGTCACCAGGTGCGGCGTGCCGTCCGGGTTGATCGTCGCGAGCTGCAGCTTGCGCGAGCCTTCCAGGAAGGCGGCCACCTCGTCGTCCGACATCGCGATGCGAGCGCGCTGATTCACGTGCCAAGTAGAACAGGTTCCAGAACAGCCCTGCAAGGGTTCCCTGGAATGTTATTCGGTTCGGCTAGGGTGGCCTTCCATGACGATGCCGTCAGAGCTGCTCCACGCAGCGAAGCACGCCAAGGGGTTCATGCCGCTCCCGGAGGGCCTGGCCCTGTACGAGACGGCCCGCAGGTACGGCAAGCTCGGGCCGATCTGCGAGATCGGCACCTATTGCGGCAAGTCCGCGATCTACCTCGGCGCGGCCGCCAGGGAGACCGGGTCGGTGGTCGTCACGGTCGACCACCACCGCGGCTCGGAGGAGATCCAGCCCGGCTGGGCCCACCACGACCCCACGCTGGTGGACCCCCGCTTCGGCAAGATGGACTCGCTGCCGACCTTCCGCGCCACGATCGCGGCGGCGGGGCTGGAGGAGGAGGTGATCGCCGTCGTCGGCCGCTCCGAGCGCGTGGCCGCGCTCTGGAACACGCCGCTCGGCATGTTGTTCATCGACGGCGGGCACTCCGAGGAGCCGGTCACCCGCGACTACGAGGGCTGGGCGCCGCACGTGCGGCAGGGCGGGGCGCTGGTCTTCCACGACGTCTACCCCGATCCGGCCGACGGCGGGCAGGCGCCGTACCGGGTCTACCTGCGGGCGCTGGAGTCCGGCGCCTTCCAGGAGGTCGCGGTGGAGGGCTCGCTGCGCGTGCTGGAGCGCGTCGCCCCCGGCCTCTGAGGGCCGGTACGTGGTTCAGACGCCCAGGCGGCGGCTGCGGGCCCAGGAGTGGCGGATGCTCGCCTGCCAGCCGCGGAAGTCGTCGTGCGTGCGGGCCTCGTGCCCGAGCTCGATGAGCGCCCGGTCGGTCCAGGACGCCGCCTCCTCGGCCGGAGCGCCGGCCAGGACGGCCGCGGCCTGCTCGGCGTGCCCCGGCAGCGGCCCCGAGCACAGCCGGGCGGCCAGCGCGAAGGCGCAGCCCTGCGCCAGATGGGAGCGGAAGCCGTCGGCCGAGGCGTGCTCGGTCAGCCACCACAGCTCCTCGGGCTCGGCCCCGCCTGTGTACGCGGCCGCGAACCCCACCCCGCTCCACAGGTCGGCCCGCCGCCCGGCGGCGAAGCCGGCGATCCTGGCCGCCACGTCGTCGGGCGCGGCGCAGTCGTGGTACCACAGCAGCCGGCCCAGCCCCTGGTCGAACATCGCGCAGTGGGCCCGGGTCAGCAGGTCGGGCATCCGCCGCTCGCCCACCAGCCGGTCGGTCCCGGCCAGGCCCTGCTGGAAGCCGAACCCGTCCACCGCCAGCCAGCGCAACAGCGGGTGGGCCTGGCGCGCGCCGCGTACCGGCCGCAGCCGCAGCAGCGCGTACCCGCGACCGGCACCCAGGTAGGCGGCGTGCCGGTGGTGCCGGGCGGGGCCGGCCAGTAGCTCGTGAAGGCGCCGGCCCCGGGAGAGCGTGAGCAGGTCGAGGACCGTGCAGGCGGCGGCCGCCCCCTCGTAGGCGAAGGGCCGCCGGTCCGCCGGGATCTCCTCGACCTTCTCCACTTCTTTCGACATCACCGCATTGAAGCCGAAGACATAAGACTTCTCGGCTTCCGAGAAGACCGTGCGAGCCGGTCCCGGCCTGAGCCGGAACCTGCGCCGGCTCAGATCCGACTCCAGCGGATCCTTGGTGAGGAACCGCCGCAGCCACTTCGCCGGCGCCAGTGTCGGCTCGATCCCGGCCTGGTCCAAGAACGATGTTGTGCCCGTGTCGCCCACGCTTCCCCCGAAGACGCCTCGTACGGCCACTCACGAAGCTAGTAACCACATTGCGGCCTTCACCGGCGACGCACCGGATGTCCAGGGCAAAGAAGCGGCAAAAGCGGTTGCCTAAGGGGTGTCCCGCTCCGCGCTCTGAGGAGGGACGCCGGGCGGGGAGCCGGGAGGGACGCCGATGCCGGCGGCGCAGCCGCACACGTCCGGGTCGAAGGTCGCCGTCCGCTCGACGTCGCGGAACAGCCCGCCCCCGGGGGAGAGGCCCAGCAGCGCGTCGGCCGCCAGGACCACGGCCGCGGCGGTGTAGCCGGAGCGCTCGTGCGGGAAGTGCTTGCGGTTGACGAACTGCCAGCCCGTCCAGTACGAGCCGTCCTCGTGCCGCAGGTGCTGGACGTCGGTGAAGAGCCGCACGGCCCGTTCCCGGTCGCCGAGCGCGTCCAGCGCCAGCACCAGCTCGCACGTCTCGGCGCCGGTCACCCACGGCTGGTCGGAGACGCACCGGATGCCGAGCCCCGGCACCACGAACGTCGTCCACTCCCGCTCCAGCAGCTCGAACGCCTGCCGCCCGCGCACCGCCCCGCCCAGCACCGGGTAGTACCAGTCCATCGAGAAGCGGCTCTTGTCGGCGAACGCCTCCGGATGCGCGCTCAGCACGTGCGCCAGCCGGTCGGCGGCCAGCTCCCAGTGCGGCTGCGGGTCGCCCAGGCGCTCGGCCAGCAGCACCCCGCAGCGCAGCCCCTGGTGGATGGAGGAGCAGCCGGTGAGCAGCGCGTACGTCGCGGGCCTGCCCCGCGCGTCGCGCTCCCAGACGATCTCGCCCCGCTCGGTCTGCAGCCCGGCCACGTAGTCGAGCGCGGCCTTGGCCATGGGCCAGTGCTCCTCGGTGAAGGCCCGGTCGCCGGTGACGAGGTGGTGGTGCCAGAGGCCGGCCGCGACGTAGGCGGCGTGGTTGGTCTCGCCGCCCTGCTCCACCGGCGCGCCGTCCACCAGCTTCATCGGCCAGGAGCCGTCGGCGCGCTGGTGGCGGGCCAGATAGGCGTACCCGCGGCGCACCGGCTCGGCCAGGCCCGCCACGGACATCGCCATCAGGCACTCGACGTGGTTCCACGCGTCCACGTGCCCCTCGGGCCACGGGACGCCGCCGTCCTCCTGCTGGATCGCCGCGATGCTCTCGGCCGTCCGCACGACCTCCGCTCGGGAGATCATGGCTTCCTGACGTACAGGACCACGCTCTTGCCGATGATCGGGTTGAGCACGGCCTCGGCGATCCTGGTGGCGGCAGGGCGCTTCATGATGTCCCAGACCAGCAGCTCGTGGTACGCCTTCGCGAGCGGGTGGTCGTCGTTGCCGACGCCGACCGCGCACTTGATCCACCAGTAGGGGGAGTGCAGGCCGTGGGCGTGGTGGTGCGGGCCGATCTCGAAGCCGGTGGCCTTGAGCTTGGCCGACAGCTCGGCGAGCGTGTAGATGCGGACGTGGCCGCCCGGCGCGGTGTGGTACGCCTCGTCCAGCGCCCAGCAGATGCGCTCGGGCAGGAAGCTCGGCACGGTGACCGCGGCGGTGCCGCCCGGCTTCAGCACGCGGAAGATCTCGGCCATGGCCGCCATGTCGTCGGGGATGTGCTCCAGCACCTCCGCCGCGATGACCCGGTCGAAGCTGCCGTCCTCGAACGGCATGCCCAGCGCCGTGCCCTGGACGGTCCGGCCGCTCGCGCCCGGCGGCACCTCGCCCGCCTTGTCCATCGCCGCGAACATGTTCGCCACGTTGTCCAGCTCCGACTGGTCCATGTCGAAGGCGATGACGTCCCCTCCGCGGCGCAGCACCTCGAAGGCGTGTCTGCCGCCGCCGCAGCCCAGGTCGAGCACGCGCACGCCGGGGCCGACGGGCAGCCGGGCGAAGTCCACGGTCAGCACAGGTGGTCTCTCCTTGTGGTCGGTGTCAGGCTCGGTGCGCGGCGATGGCCTCGTGGTAGGCCTCGACCGTGCGCTTGGCCACGACGTGCCAGGTGTAGCGCTCCATGACGCGGTCGTAGCCCGCCCGGCCCACGCGCTCGCGCTCCTCGGGCGAGTCGTGCAGGCGGCGCAGCGCGGCGGCCAGCTCCTCGGCGTCGCCCGGCGGCACCTGGACGGCCGCGTCGCCGACGACCTCGGGCAGCGCGCCGGTGCGGCTGGCGACCAGCGGCGTGGCGCAGGCCATGTGCTCGACGGCGGGCAGCGAGAAGCCCTCGTAGAGCGACGGCACGACCGAGATCTCCGAGGTGGCGATCAGCTCGCCCAGCTCGTCGTCGGAGATGCCGTGCACGAAGCGCACCCGGTCCTGCAACGACAGCTCCTGGACGAGCCGCTCGGTGGGGCCGCCCGGGGTGGGCTTGCTGACGACGGTGAGGTTGACGTCCCGCTCGGTGGACAGCTTGGCGACCGCGCGCAGCAGCGTGGCCACGCCCTTCATGGGCGAGTCGGCGCTGGCCACGGCCACGATGGAGCCCTTGCGGCGCGGCTTGTCCGGGCGCGGGTGGAAGTAGCGGGTGTCCACGCCGAGCGGGATCAGCCGCAGGTTGGCCTGGGGGACGTTGAAGTCGCGGTGGATGTCGGCCAGCGAGGACTCGCTGACGGTCAGGATCGGGCTGAGCCGGGGCGCGACGCGGGCCTGCATCCGGACGAACCCGTACCAGCGGCGCATGGTCAGCTTCTTGGCGCCCTTGGCGGCCTCCAGCTCGATGCGCCGGTCCACGCTGATGGGGTGGTGGATGGTGCCGACCACGGGGAACAGCTTCTGGATGCCGAGCAGGCCGTAGCCGAGGGTCTGGTTGTCCTGGACGACGTCGAAGTCGCCGGCCCGCTTCTTCAGCTCGCGGTAGGCGCGCAGCGTGAACGTCAGCGGCTCGGGGAACCCGGCGGTCCACATGGTGCCGACTTCCAGCCAGTCGATCCAGTCGCGGTACTCGTGCAGCTTGGGCGTCCTGAACGGGTCCTCGTCCCGGTAGAGGTCGAGGCTCGGCACCTCGCGCAGGATGACGCCCTCGTCCAGCTCGGGGTAGGGCTGGCCGGAGAACACCTCGACGTGGTGTCCGAGCGCGACCAGCTCGCGGCTCAGGTGGCGGAGGTAGACACCCTGGCCGCCACAGGTGGGCTTGCTGCGGTAGGACAGCAGCGCGATCCGCAGCGTTCGCTCCCGCACGGACACCCCTTTCTCCACCGTTAGGCACCTGAGATCATGAATGAGACCTTAGCCCGAGAGGCTACCATTCGGTAGGTCACCGAGAATTGCTCACATTCGTCGTTGTACGCCGTGCGAACTGCGACGTTGCCGTAACCGAACGTGGTTCTGTGGAACACGTTCTAGGGCTGCTGCTGCTGTTTCCTGGTGCATAGCTGTACATTCCGTCCCAACGGGAATGCGTTACGCGAAGTTGGAGGACCCCTTGGCCAGGCGCGCTCTGATCACCGGCATCACCGGCCAGGACGGTTCCTACTTGGCGGAGTACCTGCTGGAGCAGGGGTACGAGGTGTGGGGGCTGGCCCGGGGGCAGGCGAACCCGCGGGTGTCCCGGGTGCGCCGGCTCCTGTCGGACGTCCAGGTCGTCCGCGGCGACCTGCTCGACCAGGGATCGCTCATCTCGGCCGTGGAGCGGGTGCAGCCCGACGAGGTGTACAACCTGGGGGCGATCTCGTTCGTGCCGATGTCCTGGGAGCAGGCCGAGCTGACGGCCGAGGTGACCGGGATGGGCGTGCTGCGGATGCTGGAGGCGATCCGGGTGTGCTCGGGGGTGTCGCGGGGCGGGGCGTCCGGGGCGTCCGGGCAGATCCGCTTCTACCAGGCTTCGTCGTCGGAGATGTTCGGCCAGGTCACCGAGACCCCGCAGAACGAGCGCACCGCCTTCCATCCGCGTTCCCCGTACGGCGTGGCCAAGGCCTACGGGCACTTCCTCACCCAGAACTACCGCGAGTCGTACGGCATGTTCGCCGTCTCCGGCATCCTGTTCAACCACGAGTCGCCGCGGCGCGGGGCGGAGTTCGTCACCAGGAAGGTCTCCCTCGGGGTGGCCAGGATCAAGCTCGGGCTCGCCGACGAGCTGCGGCTGGGCAACCTGGAGGCGCGGCGCGACTGGGGGTACGCCGGCGACTACGTCCGGGCCATGCACCTCATGCTGCGGGCCGACACCCCCGAGGACTACGTGATCGGCACCGGCCGGATGAAGTCGGTGCGCGAGCTGGCCGAGGCCGCCTTCACCGCCGCCGGGCTCGACTGGGAGCGGTACGTCGTCACCGATCAGGCGCTGCACCGGCCGGCCGAGGTGGACCTGCTGTGCGCCGATCCGAAGAAGGCGCGCACGCAGCTCGGGTGGGAGCCGACGGTGTCGTTCGACGAGCTGGTCGCCAGGATGGTCGAGTCCGACCTGAAGCTGCTCACCGACGGCGGCGACCCCGACCAGGAAGGCTCCTGGCCCTAGAACGCCATGACGCACGCGCGTTCTTCAGCCATGCCCTATTGACAAAAGGAATTTTTACGTAAAGACTCATTTTTGCGATGAGAGACGTCCTGTACCTGGAAGCCATCGAGCAGGCCGAGGCCCTGCTCAAGCCGCAACGCGTGGAGGTGCTGCGGCAACTCGCCGAGCCCCGCACCTGCTCGGAGGTCGCCGAACGCCTCGGCCAGACCCCGCAGCGCGTGTACTACCACGTCAAACGCCTGGTGGAGGCCGGCCTGGTCGACCAGGTGGCCGAGCGCAAGGTCCGCGGGATCTCCGAGGGCATCTACCAGGCCGGGGCCCGCTCGTACTGGCTGTCCCCGCGCCTGGTCGGCCGCATCGGCGACCTGCGCCGGGCCCGCGACGAGCTCAGCCTCGGCTACCTGCTGGACCTCATGGAGGAGGTGCAGGCCGACATCGCGGCGCTCGACCGCGACGCGCCCGAGCTGCCGTCCATCGGCCTGTCCGGCGAGATCCGCGTGCGGCCGGAGCACCGCCAGCGGTTCCTGAGCGAGCTGCAGGGCCTGCTCCAGGACCTGTTCACCCGCTACGGCGGCAGCGAGGGCGACGCCTTCAAGCTCGCCGTGGCCTGCTATCCGACCTCACCCGACGACCGTCGAGGAGACGACGATGACCGACCCGCAGAGCGCTGAGACCCCCATGACCCTGCACGCCCGCATCCCGGCCCCGCTCGCGCGGGTCCGGCAGGCGCTGACCGACCCCGCCGCCATGCGCGTCTGGCTGGCCGAGCACGCCGAGGCGGACCTGCCCGCCGGCCGCTACGCCTTCTGGGGCCCGACCACTCCCGAGGGCGACGCGCCGCACCAGCGCTTACTGCACGCCGACGAGCGCACGCTGCGCTTCGCCTGGCTGCTGGACGGCGAGGAGACGACCACCGAGATCCTCCTGGACGACGACGGCCCCGACCTCACGTCCGTGACGCTGACCCAGACGCACTTCGACTTCGAGGACGTGATCAGCGGCAAGAGCATCCGGGGCGTGCTGCAGACCTACTGGTGCCTGGCCCTCGCCAACCTCGCCGAGTACCTGGAGGGGCGCGAGCTGACGTCGCGGGTCGACTTCACCTCGTCGGAGTTCCGGGCCGAGACCGTCGTGGACGCCTCGCCGGCCGAGGTGTTCGCCTCGCTGGTCGACGGCGAGGCGGTGACGAAGTGGTTCGGCTTCCCGATCGAGATCGAGCCGCGGGTGGGCGGGCGGTTCGCGATGGGCGGCCTCGACCGGGACCCGGCCCCGGCCAAGGTGCTGGAGCTGGAGCCCGACCGCAGGTTCTCGCTGGACTGGGGCGAGTCCGGGGTCGGGACGTGGGAGCTGGAGGGGACGGGTGGCAGGACCCGGCTGACGCTGGTGCAGAGCGGGTTCGCCGCCGAGCGGCCGCCGTACGCGGGGTGGGGCGGCATGCTGGCGGGGCTGTCGGAGCTGCGGCGCTACCACGAGGTGCCGAACTGGCAGCCGATCCTCTCGGCGGCATAGAGCCGCACGCACGTCCCGGCCTGCGCGGGCACCCGTGGCCGTGCGGACGCGCGGGGCCGGCGGGGCACGGATCGGTAGGGGCGAGGGTTGTTGAGCGAGGGGTCGGCGCGGCCCGGCGCGGCCCGGCGCGGCCCGGCGCGGGCCGGCGGGGGCCGGCGGGGGCCGCGGGTCGGCCTGGGACTGTCCTGCGGAACTGAACCCGCCGGTATCCACAGAACCCCGTTCGGCCCCTCGCCGCCCTCCTCCGCTCGGCCATCCTTACGGCCATGACCGCACTCCCGCCAGCACCCCCGCCCTCATCTCCCTCGCCTTCGTCCCTCTCGCCCTCATCCCCCTCGCCCTCATCCGGCCGGGCATCCTCATCCGGCTACCCGCCCACCTCCGGCCACCCACCCACCTCCGGCCACCCACCCACCTCCGGCCTCCCGTCCTCATCCGGCCGTCCGCCTTCATCCGACCTGGCACCCTCACCCGTCTGCCCGCCCTCCGAAATCAGCGAAACCGGCGAAATCGGCGAAACCGGCGACGCTGACGGTCGTTCCCTCATCGCCCGGACACGCCGGTTGACCCGGGCGATCCCGCAAGCCGTCGCCTGCCGCCAGACCGCCGCGCACGTCTGGGGCCTCCAGGTCCTCCCCACCCCCACCGGTGACAACTGGCCGGTAGAGGTGACCGCCCCCGGCCACCTCGCTCTCCCCGACTGCGTGACCTACGTCGCGTCGCTGCCCGGCGAGGACGTCACCGAGCACCAGGGCATCCGCCTCACCACCATGGAGCGCACGGCCCTCGACTGCGCCCGCTGGCTCCCCCGCATGGAGAGCGTGGCGATCCTCGACCAGTTCGCCCGCAAGGGGGTCGATCTGGAGGCGCTCTGGCACCGCCCGCTCAACACCTGGCGCCTGCGCGACACCCTGAGCCTGGCCGACCCGGGAGCCGCCTCCCCGAGGGAGAGCTGGCTGCGCGTGATCCTCGTCGAGGGCGGCCTGCCCAGGCCCGCCACCCAGATCAGGGTCGACCTCGACGACGGCCGGCACGCCTGCCTCGACCTGGGCTGGGAGTCCTTCAAGGTCGCCGTCGAGTACGACGGCCAGGCACACCACACCTCGCCCCTCGACCGCCGGCGCGACACCGACCGCCGCGAGGAGCTGCGCCGCCGGGGCTGGCGCGTGATCGCCGTCCGCCGCGACGTCATCCCCGGCCAGATCGCCGACCTCCTCCACCATGTCGCGAACGCCCTGATCGAGCGCGGCTGGAAACCGGGCCCCGAGACCACGACCCGCATCCTCGGCAACATCCGCGCCGCCCGCCGCCGCTCCCGCCACCACTCCGCGCGCCGAGGCACCCGCCGCCGGCGCCCCGCCCCGGGCGGTGACTGGACCCTGTGACCAGAAAGACCCGGCGGCAGCCGGCCGGTCCCCAACGTTGCTCCGTCTCCGCCCCCGTCCCCGCCCTTCCGGCGGCCGGACGACACCACTCGGGACGGCAGTGCCGTGGCGGGCCTTATCCGTGAGCACGCCGCCCACCGCTGAGGGGGACGAGAGCAGGGAGAGAGAGGAGGGTCAGCCGATGGTCACGGGAAGTTCCTTGATGCCGTTGATGAAGTTGGAGCGCAGGCGGCTGGCCGGGCCCGACTGGCGCAGGCGGGGGCGGCGGCGGGCCAGTTGCTCGAAGAGCACCCGTAGTTCGAGCTTGGCCAGGTGGTTGCCCAGGCAGAAGTGGGCGCCGCCGCCGCCGAAGCCGATGTGCGGGTTCGGGCTGCGGCCGATGTCGAAGACGTCGGCGTCCGGGAAGGCGGAGGCGTCGCGGTTGGCGGAGGCATAGAAGACGACGACCTTGTCGTCGGCCTTGATGGGCTGGCCACCCAGCTCCTGGTCGCGGGTGGAGGTGCGGCGGAAGAGGTTGACGGGGGAGACCCAGCGGACGATCTCGTCGGCGGCGGTCCGGGCCATCGTGGGGTCGGCGACGAGGCGGTCCCACTGGTCCGGGTGGTCGAAGAGGGCCAGCATGCCGCCGGAGGCCGCGTTGCGGGTGGTCTCGTTGCCGGCGACGACCAGGAGGAGGACGAACAGGTCGAACTCGCTCTCGTCCAGCGTCTCGCCGTTCTCGTCCGGCTGCAGGAGCTTGGTGACGATGTCGTTGCGGGGGCTGGCCCTGCGCTGCGCGGCGAGCTGGTTGGCGTAGGCGTAGACCTCCATGGCGGCGTCCGAGCCCTCTTCGGGGCTGGGGGCGTAGTCGGGGTCCTGGGCTCCGATCATGCGGTTGGACCAGGTGAAGATCTTGTCGCGGTCGGAGACGGGCGCGCCGAGCAGCTCGCAGATCACGTACAGCGGGAGGGGCGCGGCGACCTCGGTGACGAAGTCGATCTCGCCCGTGCACTTGTCGAGGAGGTCGTCGCAGATGTCACGGATGTGCTGTTCGAGGGCGTTGATGGTGCGCGGGGTGAAGCCCCGGTTGACCAGGGAACGGCGGCGGGTGTGCTCCGGCGGGTCCTGGTTGAGCATCATGAGCCGCTGGAGGGCGATCTGCTCCTCCTCCAGCTCGTCGAAGAGCGCCAGCTTGCGATGGGAGGAGAACCGATCGGAGTGGCGCGAGACGTGGACCACGTCGTCGTAGCGGGTGACGGCCCAGAAGCCGGGCTCGCCGTGGTGCCAGTGGACGGGGGAGTTCGCGCGCAGCCAGGCGAACTGGTCGTGTGGCGGTCCAGCGGTCGCGTAGCGGTCCCTGTCGACGAGGTCGATGTGCACCCGGCTCACCCTCTTGATCAAGCGCTTGGTTAGAGCGTACTGAAACGTGTTCTATTACGTCGCTGTACGACCGTCAAGGAGGACTCGTGTTTCACGGATCGACGTCCGATGTCTTTGTCGCGGCCACGTTTTCGCCGGTCGGCCTGGATCGCCGGGGCGATGACGCCGCCTCGGGGAAGCGCGAACGGCCTTGGGGCGGTGTGTTCAGGTTGTGGATCGGAGGTTTCGGCGTTCCCGTCCTTGACACATCCTGGATGGGCGCACGAGCATCAGGAAACAAGACATCCGATGTATATGTGAAGGATGCGGTGTGAAGCTGCTGCGAGTAGGACCTGTCGGACAGGAGCGGCCGGTGGTGCTGGACGAGACCGGCCGCCTGCGCGACATCGGAGAGCCCGACATCGACGGCGCTTTCCTCGCCTCCGGGGGAGTGGCACGCGTCCGCGCCGCGCTCGACCGCGGTGACCTCCCGATCGTGGCCGAGGAGGGCCTGCGGATCGGCGCCCCGGTCGCGCGGCCGGGCAAGATCGTCTGCATCGGCCTCAACTACCGCGACCACGCCGCCGAGTCCGGTGCGGAGCCGCCGGCCGAGCCCGTCGTGTTCATGAAGGCGTCCAACACCATGATCGGCCCGTACGACGAGGTGCTCGTCCCCAGGAACAGCGTCAAGACCGACTACGAGGTGGAGCTGGCGGTCGTCATCGGCCGGCGGGCCCGCTACCTGGAGAGCCGGGAGGAGGCGCTGGACGTCATCGCCGGCTATGCCGTGGCCAACGACGTCTCCGAGCGGGAGTTCCAGCTCGAACGCGGCGGACAGTGGGACAAGGGCAAGTCCTGCGAGACGTTCAACCCGCTCGGCCCGTGGCTGGTGACCGCCGACGAGGTGGGCGACCCGCAGAGCCTGCGGCTGCGCCTGTGGGTCAACGGCGAGCCGCGCCAGGACGGCGGCACCCAGGACATGATCTTCGACGTGGCCGAGATCGTCCGCTATCTCAGCCGGTTCATGGTGCTGGAGCCGGGCGACGTCATCAACACCGGCACCCCGGCGGGTGTGGCGATGGGCATGCCGGGGCAGCCGTACCTGCGGGCGGGGGACGTGGTGGAGCTGGAGATCGAGGGTTTGGGGCGGCAGCGGCAGACGGTGGGCCAGGCATGACGGGCGGCGCACCGGCGTACCGGATCGTCGGGATGGAGACGCACGACGTGCGTTTCCCCACCTCGCGCGAGCTCGACGGCTCCGACGCGATGAACCCCGATCCCGACTACTCCGCGGCCTACGTGGTGCTGCGCACCGACGACGGTGACGAGGGTCACGGGTTCGCCTTCACGATCGGGCGGGGCAACGACGTCCAGACGGCCGCGATCGGCACGCTGGAGCCGTACGTGCTGGGCAAGGACGTCGAGGACCTCGGCGCCCTCTACAAGGAGATGGTCAACGACTCGCAGCTGCGCTGGCTGGGCCCGGAGAAGGGCGTCATGCACATGGCGATCTCCGCCGTGGTCAACGCCCTGTGGGACCTGAAGGCCAAGCGGGCGGGCAAGCCGGTATGGCAGTTGTTGTCCGAGATGTCCCCGGAGGAGATCGTCGGCCTCGTCGACTTCCGCTATCTCAGCGACGCGCTGACCCCCGACGAAGCCCTGGAGATCCTGCGCGCGGCCGAGGGCGGCAGGCAGGAGCGGATCACCCGGCTGGCCGAGACCGGCTACCCGGCCTACACCACCTCGCCCGGCTGGCTCGGCTACGACGACGAGAAGCTGCGGCGGCTCTGCAAGGAGGCCATCGAGCAGGGGTTCGGGCAGATCAAGCTGAAGGTCGGCGCCGACCTTGAGGACGACCGGCGCCGCTTCAGGATCGCCCGCGAGGTCTGCGGCCCCGATTTCCCTATCGCCATCGACGCCAACCAGCGCTGGGACGTCGGCTCGGGCATCGCGTGGATCAACGCGCTCGGCGAGTTCGGCCCGCACTGGGTGGAGGAGCCCACCAGCCCCGACGACGTGCTCGGCCACGCCGCCATCGCGCGGGGCGTCGCGCCGATCCCGGTGGCGACCGGCGAGCACGTCCAGAACCGGATCGTCTTCAAGCAACTGTTGCAGGCCGAGGCCATCTCCTACCTGCAGATCGACGCCGCCCGCGTCGGCGGGGTCAACGAGAACATCGCGATCCTGCTGCTGGCGGCCAAGTTCGGCGTGCCGGTCTGCCCGCACGCCGGTGGCGTCGGCCTGTGCGAGCTGGTGCAACACCTGGCGATGTTCGACTACGTGGCGATCTCCGGGACGATGGACGGCCGCGTGATCGAGTACGTCGACCACCTGCACGAGCACTTCGTCGACCCGGTGGCGATCCGCGACGGCCGTTACCTCGCGCCGTCGCGGCCCGGCTTCAGCGCGCAGATGCACGCCGAGTCGATCGCCGCCCACACCTTCCCCAACGGATCGGTCTGGAGGAACACGTGAGCCGGACAAGCGCGGGTCTCAAGGCCGTCGTCACCGGCGGCGGCTCAGGCATCGGCCTGGCGACGGCCACCCTGCTCGCCGAGCGCGGCATGACGGTGGCCTGCCTCGACCTCAACCCGCCCGGCGAACCCCTCATCGGCATCAAGGCGGACGTGACGGACGACGCCGGCGTCCGGGCCGCGATCGCCACCGCCGCCGAGCGGCTGGGCGGCATCGACGTGCTCGTCAACAACGCGGGCATCGGCGCCCAGGGGACCGTCGAGGACAACCCGGACTCCGAGTGGCACCAGGTCTTCGACGTCAACGTGCTCGGCATGGTCCGGGTGACGCGGGCCGCGCTGCCCTATCTGCGCAGGTCGGAGCATGCGGCGATCGTCAACACCTGCTCGATCGCGGCCACCGCCGGGCTGCCCCAGCGCGCGCTCTACAGCGCGACGAAGGGCGCGGTGCTGTCGCTGACGCTGGCGATGGCGGCCGACCACATCCGCGAGGGCATCCGCGTCAACTGCGTCAATCCGGGCACCGCCGACACGCCGTGGGTCGGCAGGCTGCTCGACGCCGCGCCCGATCCCGAGGCGGAGCGGGCGGCGCTCAACGCCAGGCAGCCCATGGGCCGCCTGGTCACGGCGGAGGAGGTCGCCGCGGCGATCGCCTACCTCGCCGGCCCGGAGGCCGGCGCGACCACCGGCACCGCGCTCGCGGTGGACGGCGGCATGCAGGGCCTCCGGCTGCGGCCGGTCAACTGAAACGGCCGATCGACCAAGGAGGCACGCTCGATGCGGTTCGTACGGGTGACCACGGGCGCCGCCCTCGTGACCCGGAAGCCACCACGGCAGGCGGCGGCGGCGTGGACGTGCCCCGGACGGCCGGCGGCGAGCTCAGAGCGGACCTCATACCCGGCACGAACGCACAGAACGCCACGGCCAAGCCGGGTGGCCAAGCCGGGTGGTCAAGCCGGGTGGTCAAGCCGGCGTGTTCATCCTCGGCGGCATATTGGCCCCGCTCACACTGGCCCGCTCACACTGGCCCGCTCACACTGGCCCGCTCACACTGGCCCGCTCACGCTGGCCCCGCTCGCCGCATCCCGGAGACCGACCGCCTCGGCGCGCTCACCGGCGTGCTGGTGAGCGGCCTGGTGCGGAACATCCTGACGCTGGTCGGCGCCTCCGGTTTCTGGCTGGCAGCCGGTCATCTACGGTGCCATCATCCTGATCGCCCTGGTGATCAGCCGCATCGCGGGGTGGGAAGGCACAGGACTGACGAGAGGTACGGCGGTGGGAGGTACGGCGGTGGGAGGTTCGATGGCGGGAAGCAGCGCCACGGGAGGCACTCCCATGGGAAGTTCAGCGATGGGAGTTCTGCAACGGGGAGCTCCGCGATGAGAGGCGCCGCGATGGGGAGTTCCGCGATGAGAGGTGTTGCAACGAGAGGGGCCGCAACGAGAGGTGTTGCGATGAGAGGGGCCGCGACGGAAGGCATGGCGATGGGGGGCACGACGATGGGGGGCATGGCGTGATCGAGTTGCCGCGTCACGGGTTAGGCGGTGCGCCTATCGGTAACCTTTTCGAGGAGGTCACCGACGAGCAGGCCCGCGCCACGGTGGACGCCGCCTGGGAGAGCGGCGTCCGGCTGTATGACACCGCGCCGCACTACGGCCTCGGCCTGTCGGAGCGCCGCCTCGGCGCGGCGCTCGCCGGGCGCTCGGGCTACGTCCTGTCGACCAAGGTCGGCCGGCTGCTGGTGCCCGCGGCGGCGGTGGCGGGTGCCGGGCGGGACGCGGACGTCTTCGACGTACCGGCCGAGCTGGCCCGGAAATGGGACTTCTCGCGCGACGGCGTGCGCAGGTCGCTGGAGGAGTCCCTGGAGCGGATGGGGCTGCCCGCCGTGCACGTCGCGCTCATCCACGACCCCGACGAGCACGTCGAGCAGGCGCTCGGCGAGGCGTACCCGGCGCTGGCCGAGCTGCGCTCCGAGGGCGTGGTGCAGGCGATCGGGCTCGGCATGAACCAGTGGCAGGTGCCGCTGCGCTTCGTCCAGGAGACCGACATCGACGTGGTCATGCTGGCCGGCCGTTACACCCTCCTCGACCAGTCCGGCCTGCCCCTGCTGGAGGCGTGTGCCGAGCGGGGGGTCAAGGTGCTGGCGGCGGGGGTCTTCAACAGCGGCATCCTGGCCACGCACCGGCCGGCGGGCACCTTCGACTACCAGCCCGCCTCCGGGCCGCTGCTGGAGCGGGCCACCCGCATCGCCGGGATCTGCGAGCGCCACGACGTCACCCTGCCCCAGGCCGCCATGGCCTTCCCGTTGCGCCACCCGGCCATCGCCACGATCGTCCTGGGGGCGCGCAGCGCCGAGGAGGTCACGGCGAACGCCGCCCTGTGGTCGCGCCCGGTCCCGGAGGCACTGTGGGAGGACCTGGAAGCAGAAGGACTACTGCCCAGAGGCCAGTCGTCCTGACGCAGCCCCCACCCGGCCGACCCGGACCGTCCGGCCCTGCCCGGCCGCCCCGGATCATCCGGCCGCCCCGGATCATCCGGCCGCGCGGGACCGCCCGGCCGATCCGGACCATCCGGGGCACTCGGACTCGCTCGGCCGGACCGGGCCGATGCGGGCATCCGGGTCCGCCCGGGCCGCCTCGTACTCCCGGGCTATCCCGCGTTCCCGGGTTGTGCCGCGTTCCCGGGTTGTGCCGCGTTCCCGGGTTGTGCCGCGTTCCCGGGTCGTGCCGCGTTCCCGGATCGTGCCGCGTTTTCGGGATCCGGTCGGTCGGCTCGGGGTGTCTGGGGGTTGGGCTCACCCGGTTGAGATGGGGCGTTCGCGGGTTCGTCGTACGAGGTCGTGGGCGGCCTGGGGCCACTCCGGGTAGTCGAAGGAGAAGTCTGCTTCGAGCAGGCGGGTGGGGACGACGCGGCGGCTCTTCAGCAGCAGTTCGGTGTCCGAGCGCAACGCGAGCGCGCCGACTTCGGCCATCCACCGCGTCGCGGGCAGACCCACCGGCATGCCCCAGGCGGCGCGCAGCACGCGCATGAACGCGCGCTGCGGCAGGGGAGCGGGGGCGGCGAGGTTGACCGGCCCCGCGAGGTCGTCCCGGCCGATCAGGAACGCGACGGCGCGGACGAAGTCACGGTCGTGGATCCACGACACGTACTGCCCGCCGCCCGCGACCGGGCCGCCCAGGCCGAGCCGCACCAGCCGCAGCAGGACGTCGAAGGCGCCGCCGCGATCGGGGCTCATCACTATGGCGGTACGCAGGCTGACCTTGCGCGTGGCGGGAGTCTCCGCCTGCTCCTGCGCCTGCTCCCACGCCTTCGCGATCTCCACGCTGTAGCGCCAGTAGCGGGGCACGCCGGGTTCGGAGCCGCCGAGCACGCCGGTCGGCTCGTCGTTCGGGGCGTCGAAGCGGTGGGCGTAGATCGTGGCGGTGCTCATCTGCAACCAGAGCCGGGGAGGCCGGGCGGCGGCCGCGATCGCCGCCCCCACCACCCGAGCGGAGCGGATCCGCGACGTCATCATGGCGCGCAGGTTGTCCGGCGTGTAGCGGCAGTTGACGCTGCGCCCCGCCAGGTTGATCACGACGTCGCTGCCGTCGATCTCCTCCGCCCACGGACCGAGGGTCTCGCCGTCCCAGCGGACGTCACGCTCGCGCGCCGGACGCCTGGTCAGGATGACGACGTCGTGGCCCGCGGCGGTCAGCGCGCGGTCGAGGACGGCTCCCACCTGCCCGGTTCCCCCGGGTATCACGATCTTCATCGGGCGTCGGCGGGGGTCGGGGCCGAGTGTCGGCGGGCGTAGGCGGCGATCCACAGGCTGGGGATCACCTCGGTCTCGCCGAGCAGCGTGAAGCCCAGGCCCTCGTACAGCCTGCGCGCCGGGACGTTGTCCCGTCCGGTGGACACCACGACCCGCCGCCCGCCGGCCCGTGCCAGCACCGCCTCGACCAGCGCCCGCCCGAACCCGCGCCGCGCCGCCGACGGGTGCACGACGAGCCGGTTGATGTCGATCTCGTCGATGCTCTCCTCCCACGCCACGGCCCCGACCGGCCGCCCGCGTCCGCCCGCCGCCCGCTCGCCGTCCACGGCGGCCAGCCAGCGCAGCTCCTGAGCCCGTAGCTCGGCCAGGCTCTCGTGCAGCGGCGGGATGCGGTCGTCGCCGATGAGCTCCGCCTCGACGGCGTACGCGGCCTTCTGCAACGCCAGCAGCTCGCCCCCGAGCGGGTCGTCGTGCGGCGAGACCTCAATGATGATCACCGCACGAGTATCCCTCACCCGACCTCCCACAGCGCGCTCACGGGCATGGCACGCATGCGGTCACCGAAGGGGAGGGTCTGCGTGCCGGTGTAGAACACCAGGCCAGCGATGAAATCGTCGCCCAGCCGTTCCGCCAGGTGCTTCAACCCTCGGAAATCCTCCGCCCGTACGGTGGAGGCGGCCTTGACCTCGATGCCGACGACGAGCCCTCGCCGGTTCTCCAGCACGGCGTCCACCTCGGTGCCGTCCTTGGTCCGGTAGTGGTGGAGCTGCACCCGCTCCTCGGCCCAGGTGAGCTGCCGGGCGAGCTCCATGAGGACGAAGCCTTCAAGCAGCGGGCCGAAGGCACCGTTGTGCTTCCCATGCGTCTAGCGTGACACGCTGGCCGCCGGGTACGTGACACGCCGGCCGCCACGTTGCTGACACGTCGGTCGCCATGTCGCTGACACGTTGGTCGCTGGTGTGGTGGCGCGTCCGACGCCGTCAGGGCGGACGGCCAGGGCCTGGGCGGGGGAGTGTCAGTCCAGGTCGAGGGCCTTGCGGAGCCAGGACTCGACGCCTGCCACGTGCACCGTGGCCCAGGAGCGGGCCACGTCGGCCTGGCGGGCGGCGATGGCCTCGTAGATCGCGGTGTGCTGCTCGCGGGTCTTCTGCATCGCGCCCTCCTGGGTGAGCCCGCGCCACACCCGTGCCCGGGTGGTCGGACCTGACAGGCTCTCGATGAACGAGCACAGCACGGCGTTGCCGGACCCCTGCGCGATGCGCTGGTGGAAGCGCAGGTCGTTGGCGACCAGTTCCTCGATCGTGGGCCGCTCGGGCAGCTCCTCCAGGATGACCCGCAGCTCCTCGATCTCCTCGTCCTTCATCAGCTCGGCCGCCATGGCGGTGGCGGCCGGCTCCAGGATGCGCCGGACCTCGAAGAACTGCAGCACCGTGTCGTCGCGGTGCAGGTCGAGCACGAAGGACATGGTGTCGAGGAGCAGCCGCGGCTCCAGGCTGGTGACGTAGGTGCCGTCGCCCTGGCGCACGTCGAGCACGTTGATGAGGGACAGCGCGCGGACGGCCTCGCGCAGCGAGTTGCGCGAGAGGCCGAGCCGCTCGGCCAGGTCGGCCTCCTTCGGGAGCCGGTCGCCGGGGGCCAGCTCGCCCGAGACGATCATCTGCTTGATCCTGTCGATGGCCGCGTCGGTGACCGCCACGCTCTTCTCCCTGGACATCGGATGTCTAGGAGTCTAGAGCCTGGAAACGTACGGGATCGGCCGCCGCCGTGACGCGGCGGACGCGGCCGCGGGCCTCCAGCGTCCGCAGGTGGGCCGCGGCCTCCCCGGCGGCCATGCCCCGCAGCATGGGGGACATGGTGTCCCACGGTTTGTTCCAGGTCATCATCGCGGCGACCTCCCAGATGGTCAGCGGCTCCGGCCGCCGGGTCAGGAGGGCGAGCAGCCGGTCGAGCTTCTCCTCGTGATGGTCGCGGATTTCGGCGGCCCGTGCCGCCACATCCGGAAATATCCATTCATGCGCGGGCAGCGCGTCGAGCATCCCCATCTCCCCGACCCGCTCCAGCGACCCCAGGAAGTCGCCCAGCGGATCGATGTCGTCGCGATCGTACGGATAAATCCCGATGTGCGGGGTGATGTCGGGCAGGACGTGGTCGCCGGTGAACAGCCGGTCGGCGTCCTCCAGGTGCAGGCAGATGTGCCCCGGCGTGTGCCCGGGCGTGTGGACGGCCCGCAGCTTGCGCCCCGGCAGGTCCACCAGGTCGCCGTCGCGCAGCTCGCGGTCGGGCAGGGCGGGCGGGGACGGCCGCTCGCCCATGACCGCGCCGGCCTCGACCGCGTCGGCCCCGGCCCGCCGGAGCATGTCGGTCTGGAAGGCCGCGTGCTCGCTGCCGGCGTACTCGCGCATGAGCCGGACCAGGGCCGCGTCGTCCTCGTGCATCGCGATCCAGGCTCCGGAGGCGTCCCTGACCCGGCCGGCGAGCCCGGCGTGGTCGGGGTGGAAGTGGGTGACGACCACGCCGCGCACCGCGCCCACGTCGAGCCCGAGCGCCGCCAGGCCGCCGCTCAGCGCCTCCCACGCCTCGGGGTGGTTCCATCCGGCGTCCACCAGCACGGGGCCCTTCGGCGACTCGACGGCGTAGACGAGCGTGTAGCCGAGCGGGTTGCCCGGGATCGGCACCGGCACGCTCCACACCCCGCCGCCGAGGCCCTGCGGGCGCTGCTGCGCGTACGGTCTGCGTCTGCTCTTCATCTGCCCCCCGAATGCGTACAGAGTGTGCTCAACAGGCGCCGGATACGTCAGACCCGCTCCAGGATCGTCGCGGTGGCCAGCGCGCCGCCCGCGCACATGGTCACCAGCGCGGTCGTCGCGTCGGCGCGCTCCAGCTCGTGCAGCGCCGTGGTGATCAGCCGCGCGCCGGTCGCGCCCACCGGATGGCCGAGCGCGATCGCGCCGCCGTTGACGTTGACCCGGTCCAGGTCGGGCTCGTGCACGCTCGCCCAGGACAGCACGACCGAGGCGAACGCCTCGTTGACCTCGAACCTGTCGATGTCGCCGATCGCCATGCCGGCGTCGGCCAGCACCTTGGCCGTCGCGTCCACCGGCCCGTCGAGGTGGTAGTAGGGCTCCGCGCCGACCAGCGCCTGCGCCCGGATGCGCGCCCGGGGGCGCAGCCCGTGCCGCCGCGCCGCCTCCTCGCTCATCACCAGCACCGCGGCGGCGCCGTCGGAGATCTGGGACGAGGTGCCCGCCGTGTGCAGGGCCCCCTCCGCCACCGGCTTGAGGCGGGCCAGCCCGTCCACGGTGGTCTCGCGCAGCCCCTGGTCCCTGCGGACGTCGCCGACCGGCACGATCTCGCGCTCGAAACGCCCGTCGGCCCACGCCTTGGCGGCCAGGTGCTGCGAGCGCGCCCCGAACCAGTCGAGCCGCTCGCGCGTGAGGCCGCGCCGCCTCGCGATGCGTTCGGCGGCGGTGAACTGGTCGGGCAGGTCGATGCTCCAGTCGTCGGGCCGCGGGTTGGCGGGCAGCACGTTGCTGCCGAGCGGCGCGCGGCTCATCATCTCCACGCCGCAGCCGACGCCCACCTCGATCACGCCCGCGCCGATCATGGCGGCGGCCAGGTGGACGGCCTGCTGGGACGAGCCGCACTGCGCGTCCACGGTGGTGACACCCGTGCCGTACGGCAGCCCGGCGTACAGCCACGAGCCCCGGCCGACGTGCCCGCCCTGCTCGCCCGCCTGCGTCACGCAGCCGGCGAACACCTGCTCGACGGCCGCAGGGTCGAGGCCCGACCGCTCGACGAGCCCGTTGAGCGCGGTGGCGAGAACCTGTTGCGGCTTGAGCCCGGCGAGCCGGCCCGCCCGCTTGCCGATGGGGGTACGAACGGCCTCGACGATCACAGGTGTGCCCACAGTCGCCTCCAGCAGAATGATGCTCTGGCGCGACTGTAACGCGTTCTACTTTGCCGCGGAAGCCTCGGCGGGCAAAGTGGCGGGCAGCTCGAAGGTCTCGAACAGGCCCTCCTCGAAGAACATGCCGACGTGGCCGACGGCGCCGCCCGCCAGCGTCAACACCATGATCGCGAACTGCCGGTAGCCGCCGTCCTCGCGCAGGTAGACCGCGAACGCCGGCTGCCCGTTGGCCGCCACCGGCACCAGCTTGAGGTCGCCGGCCCGCTGCGCGGGGCACTGCGTCCTGGTGAGCTGGGCGATCGTCTCGGGGCCCTGGTACCAGCCGGTGAAGGGCGGCATCTCCCACACCGCGTCCTTGGTGAACAGGTGCACCAGGTCGTCCACGTCGTAGTTCTCGAACGCGGCGACGTAGCGGTCGAGCAGCGCCCGCTGCTCCTCGGTCAGCGGCTCCACCGGGTCGTCCAGGCTCGGCGCCGCCTCGTTGAGCTGGGCCCTGGCCCGCTGCAGGATGCTGTTGACGGCCGCGGTGGACACGCCGACGGCCTCGGCCACCTCGGCGGCCTTCCACTTCAGCACGTCGCGCAGGACGAGCACCGCGCGCTGCCGCGGCGGCAGGTGCTGCAACGCGGCGATCAGCGCGAGCCGGATGCTCTCGCGCGCGGTCACGATCGTGGCCGGGTCGCCCGCCGGCCCGCTCGCCCCGGCGCCCACCAGCGAATCGGGCACCGGCTCCAGCCACGGCACCTCGTCGTCGCGCGCCAGCGGAGCGGTCGCCTCGGCGCTGGGCGCGCCGAGCCCGGTCGGCAGCGGCCGCCGGCCGCGGCTCTCCAGCGCGGTCAGGCAGGTGGTGGTCGCGATGCGGTACATCCACGTACGCAGCGAGGAGCGCCCCTCGAAGCCGTCGTAGGCCCGCCACGCCCGCAGGTAGGTCTCCTGGACGAGGTCTTCGGCGTCGTGCACCGAGCCCATCATGCGGTAGCAGTGCGCCAGCAGCTCGCGCCGCATGGGATCGGCCTGGCGGAGGAAGTCGTCGTTCGTCGGCTTGTCGCTCATACTCCCCTTATAAACGTCGCCACCGACAGTCCGATGAGTTTTCCGCGGCCGTCCGGTCGATACAGGTGAACCTCCTACCGGATGTGAAGGAATCACCATGAAGACGGACCGTTCGCGCTGGATCGCGCTCGCCGTGCTCTGCACCGGAATGTTGATGATCGTCCTCGACGCCACCGTGGTGAACGTCGCGCTGCCCGCCATCCAGAACGACCTCGGCTTCACCTCCTCGGGCCTGGCCTGGGTGGTGAACGCGTACCTGATCGCCTTCGGCGGCCTGTTGCTCCTCGCCGGCCGGCTCGGCGACCTGGTCTCCCGGCGGGGCGTCTTCCTGGCCGGGCTGGCGGTGTTCGTGCTGGCCTCGCTGGCCTGCGGACTGGCCGGCAGCCAGGAGGTGCTGATCGCCGCCCGGTTCGCGCAGGGCGTCGGCGGGGCCATGACCTCGGCCGTCATCCTCGGCGTGATCGTCACCATGTTCCCCGAGCCGCGCGAGCGGGCCCGCGCCATCGGCTTCTACAGCTTCGTCGCCTCGGCGGGCGGCGCGGTCGGGCTGCTGGCCGGCGGCGTGCTCACCCAGAGCCTCACCTGGCACTGGATCTTCTTCATCAACCTGCCGATCGGGCTGGCCACCGGCGTGGCGGCGCTGCGGCTGCTGCCGAAGGACCGCGGGATCGGCCTCGGCCGGGGCGCGGACCTGCCCGGCGCGGTGCTCATCACCGCCGCCCTCATGCTCGGCGTCTACACCATCGTCAAGCCCGCCGCCGAGCTGGGCTGGACCGCCGGCGAGACGCTGGCGCACGGCGGGGTGTCGCTGCTGCTGCTCGTGTTGTTCGTGCTGCGTGAGGCCACGGCCCGCAACCCGCTGGTCCCGCTGCGGATCTTCCGCTCGGCCAACGTCACCGGGGCCAACCTCATCCAGGCGCTGACCGTGGCCGGCATGTTCGCGATGTTCTTCCTGGGCGTGCTCTACCTGCAGCGGGTGCTCGGTTACGACTCCCTCGGCACCGGCCTGGCGTTCCTGCCGCTCACGATCGTGATGGGCGCGCTGTCGCTGCGCTGGTCGGAGCGGCTGGTCACCCGCTTCGGCGCGAAGCGGACGCTGCTCGGCGGGCTCGTGCTGATCGCGGCGGGGCTGGCCTGGTTCGCCCGGGTGCCGGTGGACGGGAACTACCTGGTGTCGGTGCTGCCCGCGACGGTGCTGGTCGGAGCCGGGGTCGGCGGCTCGTTCCCGGCGCTGGCCGCCCTCGCCATGTCGGGTGCCACCGCGCGGGACGCCGGCCTGGCCTCCGGCCTGGTGCAGACCACCGCGCAGGTCGGCGCGGCGCTGGGGCTGGCGGTCCTGGCCACCCTGTCGGCCACCCGCACGGCGGCGCTGACCGCCGCGGGCCGGCCCGAGGCGGAGGCGCTGACCGGCGGCTACCGGCTCGCCTTCCTCATCGGGGTCGCCCTGGTCGTGGTGTCCTTCGCCGTCGCGGCGCTGGTGCTCAAGCCCGGCCGCCAGGAGGAGGACGAGGGGGCGGAGGAGCGCGAGGAGGCCGTGCTCGTCCACACCCTGTGAGGGACGGGCCGCCGGGGCGCGGGGCACCCCGGCGGCCATGGCCGCAGGCGCGGGGCCGTCCGGGCCGTGACCGGGGGAGCGGGGCTCAGAGGTCGGCGAGGAGGCGGGAGGCGGCGGTCTCGATGCGGCGCTGGATCTGGTCGTAGGTGCGCCGGCCGCGCAGCATCTCCAGCAGCTCCTGCACCCACACGCCGGCCAGCGACCCCGCCAGGTCGCGCTGCTCCTCGGTGGCCTGCTCGAAGCCGAGCCCGTCGGCCGCCACCCGCAGCAGCAGCCCCGTCATCCGGTCGCCGAACGGGGTCTGGACCTCGGCCAGGATCAGCGAGCGGATGAGCGCGTCGGCCAGCTCGGGCTCGCGCATGAGCCCCCGGGTGGCCCGCATCAGCACGTCGACGGCCCGGCTGGCGGGCGTGGCCGCGCCCGGCGGGCGGCGCTCGATGCTGCTCTCCAGCAGGTCGATCTCCTCGCCGACCACCGCCACCACCAGGTCCATCTTGGACGGGAAGTAGCGGTAGAGCGTGCCGAGGGCCACGCCGGCGCGCTCGGCCACCGTGCGCATCTGCATGGCCTCGACCCCGCCGCGCGAGGCGAGGGCGGCGGCGGCCTGGACGATGCGCTTGCGGCGCTGGTGCTGGCTGCGCGTGCGGACGCTCCCCTCGCCGTCGGGAGAGGTGGCGATCGTCGCGGACGGGATGCGCATGAGAACACGTTATCTGATTCACCGGGGCCGCGGCTTGTTACTCGGCAGTCACAAACAATCCCCTATCAGCCCATGTCTGCCGCATTACCGCCATATATCGCGACTTTTCAGCAGGGTGGCCTCTGGACAATTATTAGAATCTGTTCTAGTTTGCCATCTGCTGACCGAGCGCTTGGTGTGGAGGCGGCATGACCGCGAACACCCTCGCGGCCCTGCTGCGCGCACGGGCCGACGACGACCGACCCGGGCTGCTGTTCGAGGACGCGGCCTGGTCGTGGCGCGCGTACGTCGCCGCCTGCCGCTCGGCGGGGGCGTGGCTGGCCCGGCGCGGCACGGGCTCGCACGTCGGCGTGCTCGGCGACAACGTCCCCGGCCTGGTCTTCCTGGTGGGCGGGGCGGCGCTGGCGGGCCGGGTGGTCGTGGCGCTGAACCCCACCCGCCCACCCGCCGAGCTGGCCCGCGACGCCCGCGCCACCGACGTCGGCCTCGTCCTGTTCGACGCGCCCTACGAGGGCCTGGCCCGCGACCTGGGCCTGCCCGCCCGGCCGCTGTCCGAGGCCGCCTCCGGGGAGCCCCCGCCGGACGTGACGCCCGATCCCGGCGACCTGGTGCTGCTGATCTTCACCTCCGGCACCTCCGGCCGCCCGCGCGCCGTCCGGGTCACCCAGCGCAAGCTCGCCGTCCCGGGCGCCGGCCTGGCCGCCATGCTCACCCCGGACGACGTCGTCTACTGCTCGATGCCGCTGTTCCACTCCGCCGCCCTGATGGCCGCCTACGCCCCGGCCGTCGCCTCGGGGGCCGCCCTGGTGCTGCGCCGCCGCTTCTCGGCCTCCGGCCTGCTGCCCGACCTGCGCCGGTACGGCTGCACGTACCTCCACTACGTCGGCAAGGCGCTCTCCTACGCGCTGGCCGTGCCCGAGCGCCCCGACGACGCCGACAACCCGCTGCGGATCGCCTTCGGCAACGAGGGCAGCGCGGTGGCGACCAGGCGTTTCGGCGAGCGGTTCGGCTGCCGGGTCATCGACGCCTTCGGCTCCACCGAGACCGCGCTCTCGATCAGGCCCGACCCCTCGGGCCCGCCCGGCAGTCTCGGCCGCCTGCCCGAGGGCGTGGCCATCCTGGACCCGTCCACCGGCCGGCCCTGCCCGCCCGGCCGGGTCGCCGCGGGCCGCCTGCTCAACCCGGACGAGGCCATCGGCGAGCTGGTCAACACCGCCGGGCATGGCCTGTTCGAGGGCTACTACAACGACCCCGAGGCCGACGCCGAGCGGGTGCGCGGCGGCGCGTACTGGTCCGGCGACCTGGCCTGGCAGGACGCCGAGGGCCACGTGTTCTTCGCCGGGCGCGGCACCGAGCGGCTGCGCGTGGACGGCGAGAACCTGTCGGCCGCCCCCGTCGAGGCCGCGCTGCGCGAGTTCCCCGGCGTGGTGGAGGCGGCGGTCTACCCGGTGCCCGACGCGGCCGCCGGCGACCAGGTGATGGCGGCGCTGGTGCCGGCGGGCGGCTTCGACCCGGAGGCGTTCGCGGCCTTCCTGGCCGCCCGCCGCGACCTCGGCGCCAAGTCCCTGCCCCGTTACGTCCGCCTGTCCGCCGGTCTGCCCCAGACGCCCTCGCACAAGGTGCTCAAGCGGGTCCTGGCCCGCGAGGGCTGGCGCACCGGCGACCCCGTCTGGCTGCGCACCCCGGCCGGGCTGCGGCGGCTGACCGAGGCGGACGTGAAGGACATCGAGGAGGAGTTCGTACGGCACGGCAGGCAGCACCTCTTGGAGACCTAGGGGACGACACGTGGATTTCAACCTGGACGAGACCCAGCAGGACGTGCGGAGGCTGGCGACCGACGTGCTGGCCAAGGAGGCGGGCGACGGAGCGGCGGGGAAGGCGGGCGACGGGACGGGCGACAGGGCGGCCGAGGAGCGGCTGCGCCGGGCCGGGCTGCTGAGCCTGTGCGTGCCGGAGGCGGCGGGCGGCGCCGGCCTCGGGCCGGTCGAGATGGCCGTGGTGCTGCGCGAGGTGGGCGCCAGGGCGGCGGCGGTCCCCGCGCTGCCCGTGCTCGCGAGCACGCTGGCCCTGGCCCGCCACGGCAGCCCCGAGCAGCAGCGACGCCACGCCGGCGGCCTCGCGACGGCGGTGCGTGAGCCGGGCGGGGCCCTGGCCGACCCGCCGCGCACGGCCGCCCGCAGGGACGGCGACGGCTGGAGGCTGACCGGCCGCAAGACGGGCGTGCTCCACCCGGGCCCGGCCCTGGTGACCGCCGACGAGGGCCTGTTCCTGGTGGAGGCCCCGGCGGCGGCCCCCGAGTACACCTCGACCGGCGAGCCCGCCGCCACGCTCACGCTCGACGGCATCCCGGCCGAGCGGGTGGCCGGCCCCGAGGCCGCCGCCGACGCCCGGCGGCTGTACACTGCCGCGATCGCCGCGCAGGCGAGCGGCGTGCTGGCCGGCGCGCTGGAGCTGACCACCGGCTACATCAGGACCAGGAGGCAGTTCGGCCGGGCGCTGGCCGAGTTCCAGGCCGTGACCATGCAGATCGCCGACGTCTACATCGCCGGCCGGGCGCTGGACGTGGCCATGTGGTCGGCGGTGTGGCGGCTCGGCGCCGGCCTGCCCGCCGAGGAGGACCTGGCGCTGGCCGCCTACCACGCCGCCGAGGCCGTCAAGGCCCTGCACACCTGCCAGCACCTGCACGGCGGCCTCGGCCTCGACGTCACCTACCCGCTGCACCGCTACTTCGCCCAGGCCAAGCACCTGTCCCACCTGCTCGGCGGCGCCGACGCCCAGCTCGACCTGATCGGAGCGCTCGTCTGATGCTCATCGACCTGACCCGGGAGCAGCGCGGGCTCCGCGACGAGCTGCGCGCGTACTTCAAGGACTGCCTGTCCGAGGAGGACCGGCGGAAGATCGCCGAGGACCCGTTCGGGGACGCGTACATGGAGCACTGCCGCCGCCTCGGCCGCGACGGCAAGCTCGGCCTCGGCTGGCCTCGTGAGTACGGCGGCGCCGGCTACGGCCCCCTGGAGCAGCAGATCTTCGCCAACGAGATCGCCCGCGCCGGCGTCCCGTACCCGATCATCACGGTGCAGACGGTGGGCCCGACGCTCATGCAGTACGGCACCGAGGAGCAGAAGGACTTCTTCCTGCCGCGCATCCTGGCCGGGGAGTGCCACTTCGCGATCGGCTACAGCGAGCCCGAGGCCGGCACGGACCTGGCGTCCCTGCGGACCACGGCGGTGCTCGACGGCGACCACTACGTCGTCAACGGCCAGAAGATCTTCACCAGCGGCGCCCACTACGCCCAGTACATCTGGCTGGCCGCCCGGACGAACCCCGAGGCCAGGAAGCACAAGGGCATCACCATGATGATCGCCTCCACCGACGACCCCGGCTTCTCCTGGACCCCGATCGTCACCATGGACGGCCGCCACCACACCAACGCCACCTACTACTCCGACGTCCGCGTCCCGGTGAGCATGGTGGTCGGCGAGGTGGACAAGGGCTGGGACCTGATCGTCAACCAGCTCAACCACGAGCGGGTGACGCTCGGCCCGGCCGGCAACATCGGCCAGACCTACGACCGCTTCCTCGCCTGGGCCCGCCGCACCGGCCTGGTGGACCATCCGGACGTGCGCCGCGCCCTCGCCCGCGTCCTGGTGGCGCTGCGGACGAACGAGCTGCTCAACTGGCAGGTCGCCGCCAACATGGACCTCGGCTGGCTGGGCGCCCCCGACGCCTCGGCCACCAAGATCTACGGTTCGGAGCGCATGCAGGAGGTCGGCAGGATCGTCGCCGACGTGCTGGCCCGCCACGGCGATCCCGCCGACCCCGGGACGGCCGAGCTGATCGAGCGCACCGACGTCGGGGCCAAGGGCGCGGTGGTGCTGACCTTCGGCGGCGGCGTCAACGAGGTGCAACGGGAGCTGATCGCGATGCTCGGCCTGAACCTGCCGAGGCCGCCCAGATGAGGGCGCCCACCGACGACGAGCTGCGCGAGCTGGCGGCGAAGCAGGCCGCCCTGGGCGAGCTGCGCGGCACCCCGGCCGCCGACCCGGTGAACGCCCCCATGATCCGCCACTGGCTCGCCGCCATGGGCGACCGGAACCCCGCCTACCTGGAGCGGGGCCTCGCCCCGCCCGCGATGGCCCAGGTGTGGACCATGCCGGGCCTGAGCACCGCCCCCAAGGACCCCTCCCCGGTGGACGACCTCATGGCCGCGCTCGACGCCGCCGGCTACACCGGCGTCGTGGCGACCAACTGCGAGCAGACCTACCACCGCTACGCCCGCGTGGGCGAGCACCTGACCCCCGCCACCCGCTTCACCGACCTGGCGGGCCCCAAGCGGACCGCCCTCGGCGTCGGCTTCTTCGCCACCTGGACCGTCACCTGGTACGCCGACGACGGCGACCCGGTGGCCGGGATGCTCTTCCGCGTCCTGAAGTTCCGCCCCCGGGAGAAGGAGCCGGCCCGCACGCCCTATCCGCTGCGGCCGGCGGTCAACCAGGACACCGCGTTCTTCTGGGAGGGCGCGCGCCGGGGCGAGCTGCGCGTGCAGAGCTGCGCCGACTGCGGCCTGCTGCGCCACCCGCCGGGACCGCTGTGCCCGCAGTGCCGCTCGGCGAACCGCTCGTACGCCGTCGCGAGCGGCCGCGGCACCCTCTACAGCTACGTCGTGCACCACCATCCGCCGGTGCCCGGGCGGGAGACGCCGTTCGTGGTGGGCGTGGTGGAGCTGCCGGAGGGCGTGCGGATCGTGGGCAACGTCGTGGACTGCCCGATCGAGGAGGTGGAGGTCGGCATGCCGGTGCGCGTGACGTACCGCCCGATGGACGACGAGCTCGTCCTGCCGATGTGGACCCCGGAGGAGCCGTGAGCGAGGCGCTGCCCGAGCTGTCGATCGACCTCACGCCCACCGTGGTCATCGCCACGGCCCTGGCCACCAGGGACTACACGCCGGTCCACCACGACCCCGGGCTGGCCCGCGCCCAGGGCTCCAAGGACATCTTCCTCAACATCCTGACCACGATGGGCCTGGTCGAGCGGTACGTCACCGACTGGGCGGGCCCGGCGGCCGTCATCAGGCGCATCGACGTGCGGCTGGGCGTCCCGGCGTACGCGGGGGACCGGCTGAGCTTCAACGGCAGCGTCGTCTCGCGCGCGGGCGGCGAGCTGACGGTCGAGGTGCGCGGCCGGGTCAGCCTGGGCGACCACGCGACCGGCACCGTCGTCCTGACCCTGGGGGAGGAGAGCGCATGCTGAGCGGACGGACCGCCGTCGCCGGGATCGGCGCCACCGAGTTCAGCAAGAACTCCGGGCGCTCGGAGCTGCGGCTGGCCGCCGAGGCCGTGCTGGCGGCGCTGGACGACGCCGGGCTGTCCCCGGCTGACGTGGACGGCCTGGTGACCTTCAGCCAGGACGCCAACCAGGAGATCGCCGTCGCCCGCGAGATCGGCGCCCAGGACCTGACGTTCTTCTCGCGGGTCGAGTACGGCGGCGGCGCGGCGTGCGGCACCGTCGCGCACGCGGCCATGGCCGTGGCCACCGGGGCGGCCCGCACGGTGGTCTGCTACCGCGCCTTCAACGAGCGCTCCGGCCGCCGCTTCGGCCAGCCGAACGCCGGACTCGGCGGCGAGCCCACCTCGCAGGGGCTGGAGATGAGCTGGCACGTGCCGTACGGGCTGATGACCCCCGCGGCCTGGGTCGCCATGTTCGCCCGCCGGTACATGCACGCCTACGGCGCGACGTCGGAGGACTTCGGCCGGGTCGCCGTGGCCATGCGCCGGCACGCCGCCACCAACCCGGCCGCCTGGTTCCACGGCCGGCCCATCACGCTGGAGGAGCACCAGGCGTCGCGGTGGATCGTGGAGCCGCTGCACCTGCTCGACTGCTGCCAGGAGAGCGACGGCGCGGTGGCCCTGGTGGTGACCTCGGCCGAGCGCGCCCGCGACCTGCGCAGGTCGCCCGCGGTCATCACGGCCGCCGCCCAGGGCTCGGCGGCCGGCCAGATGATGATGACCAGCTACTACCGGGACGACATGAGCGGCCTGCCCGAGATGTCGGTCGTCGGCCGGCGGCTGTGGGAGATGTCCGGCCTGTCCCCGTCCGACATCCGGACGGCCATCCTGTACGACCACTTCACCCCGTTCGTCCTGGCCCAGCTTGAGGAGCTGGGCTTCTGCGGGCGCGGCGAGGCACCCGGCCTGATCAAGGACGGCGGGATCGAGCTGGACGGCCGCCTCCCGGTCAACCCGCACGGCGGGCAGCTCGGGGAGGCGTACATCCACGGCATGAACGGCATCGCCGAGGCGGTCCGCCAGATCCGCGGCACCGCCGCCAACCAGCTCGGCGGCGTCGCCCACGTCCTGGTCACGGCGGGCACCGGCGTCCCGACGAGCGGGCTGGTCCTGTCGGCGGACTAGGGCTTCCACGCGCCCGCGACCTGGCGGGTGGCGGCGTTGAGGCGGTTCCAGACGTTGATGGAGGCGATCGCCATGACGAGGGCGCCGAGCTGCTTCTCGTCGAAGTGGTCGGCGGCTTCGCTCCAGACCTCGTCGGAGACCGCCTCCGGCCGGTCGGCCAGCCGGGTGACGGCCTCGGTGAGCGCCAGCGCGGCGCGCTCCTCGTCGGTGAAGTAGGGCGCGTCCCGCCAGCCGGCCAGCGTCCACAGCCGCTCGTCGCTCTCGCCGTTCTTCTTCATGTCCCGGGCGTGCATCTCCAGGCACACGCCGCAGCCGTTGATCTGGCTGGCGCGCGTGTAGACCAGGTCGAGCAGGCCCGCCGGCAGGCCGGCGTCGTGGACGCTCTTGCCGAGGGCCTGCAACGCCTGCATGGCGCCGGGGACGACGAACGCGGGGTTGCCCATGCGTGCTTCCATGGTGTTCTCCATTGCTTCCGGGCGATTCGGTCGGTCACCGCTATGAACCCTCAGCGATGGAGAATGTGACCGATGAACGACAAAAATGAGCTGACCACCGTCTTCGAGGCACATCGCGACCATCTGCGCGCGGTCGCGTACCGGATGCTGGGCTCGCTCAGCGAGGCCGAGGACGCCGTGCAGGAGACGTGGCTGCGGCTGGAGCGCACCGACACCGGCGACGTGCGGAACATGGGCGGCTGGCTCACCACGGTCGTGGGCCGGGTCTGCCTCAACCTGCTCCGCTCGCGCCGCACCCGTGGCGAGGAGCCGCTCGAACCCCTGGAGCCGCGCATGCCCGACCCGGTGGTGACCTCCGCCGAAGGCATGGACCCCGAGCGCGAGGCGCTGCTGGCCGACTCCGTGGGGCTGGCGCTGCTGGTCGTGCTCCAGACGCTGGAGCCGGCCGAGCGGCTGGCGTTCGTGCTGCACGACATGTTCGCCGTGCCGTTCGAGGAGATCGCCCCCGTCGTCGAGCGCACCCCGGCCGCGACCCGGCAGCTCGCCAGCCGCGCCCGCCGCCGGGTGCAGGGGGCCACGGTCGCGCCGGACGCGGACCTGGCGCGGCAGCGCGAGGTCGTGGACGCCTTCATGGCCGCCTCGCGGGCCGGGGACTTCGACGCCCTGGTCGCGGTGCTGGACCCGGACATCGTCCTGCGGGCCGACCAGGGCGGGTCGCCGCGGAGCTGGCTGGAGGTGCGCGGGGCGCTGGAGGTGGCCGGACGGGCGTTCATGTTCCGGCGCTTCGCCGCGTACGCGCGGCCGGTGCTGGTCAACGGCGTCTCCGGCGTGCTCACCGAGATGGACGGCCGGGTGAGGTCGCTCATGGCGTTCACCGTGGCCGGCGGCAGGGTGGTCGCGATCGACATCCTCGCCGACGAGGAACGCCTGGCCGAGCTCAAGACCGCCTGACGCACCCGGCCCCGACCCGTCCGGGCAGCCGTTTCATGACGAGCCGGTGTCATGCTCGTGCCGGTCACGGTCACGGTCACGGTCACGGCCACCCAGCGCCGTCGCAACCGGATGAGCGCGGCGACTCTCCCGATGAGAGCTGATCACGCTGGTAGTTCCACGCCGGTGGCCGGCCGGGCTTCACCTGGGGCAGGTTCGCCCCTCGTAGGCGGAGGCGGCGTCGATCATCGAGGCGAGCCGGTCGCGGGTCCTGATCAGGTCGTCGATCCGCCCCTCGATGCGCCGCCGTTCGGCTCGCAGCCGCTCCAGCAGCTCGGGCGTCACCTCGCCGGTCACCACGCACGGCATCAGCGGCTCGATCGAGCGGCTCGGCAGCCCGGCCGCGAAGAGGTGCTGGATCATCCGCACCCGGTCCACCGCGTTCTCGGAATACACGCGCTGCCCGCTGGGGGTGCGCTCCGGGACGAGCAGCCGCTGCTCCTCGTAGTAACGCAGCGCGCGCACGCTCACCCCGGTCCTGGCGGCCAGCTCGCCGATCCTCATGAGTGACCCTCCTCACAACACTTGCCTCTGACGTCAACGTGAGGTTTTAGCGTATCCGCGTACCCCTCACTCATTACTTCGGAGGACAACCATGAACATCTCCGGCTCCGTCGCTCTCGTCACCGGCGCCAACCGCGGCCTCGGCCGTCACTTCGCCCAGCAACTGCTGGAGCGGGGCGCGAAGAAGGTGTACGCGACCGCGCGCAACCCGGAGCGCGTCGACCTGCCCGGTGTGGAGCCGCTGCGGCTCGACATCACCGACCCGGCCTCCGTGGCCGCGGCGGCCGCGGCCGCGGGCGACGTGACCCTGCTGATCAACAACGCCGGCATCTCCACCTATTCGAACCTCGTCACGGGCGACCTGGACAAGATCCGCCTGGAGATGGACACCCACTTCTACGGCACGCTGAGCATGGTCCGCGCCTTCGCCCCCGTCCTGGCGGCGGGCGGTGGCGGCGCGATCGTGAACGTGCTGTCCGCGCTGTCCTGGTTCGCCTACGACGGCGCCAACGCCTACGCCGCCGCGAAGGCCGCCGCCTGGAGCCTGACCAACGGGGTGCGCCTGGAGCTGCGCGGCCAGGGCACGCAGGTCACCGGCGTGCACCTGGGCGCCGCCGCCACCGACATGATGGCCGGCTACGAGGGCGACCTGCTCGACCCGGCCGACGTCGTGCGGGCGGCGCTCGACGGGGCCGAGGCCGGCGCGTACGAGGTCGTGGTGGACGAGTGGTCCGCGCACGTCAAGGCGTCGCTGGCCGGCGACCCGCGCGCGTTCTACGACGCCGCTTGAGTCTCCAGCAGGGGGAGGCGCCAGAGTGGGCGCATGGACGGGGACACGCTCTGCTCGATCGGTGACCTGGCCCGGCGCACCGGGCTGACGGTCAAGACCATCAGGTTCTACTCCGACGCGGGGATCGTGCCGCCCACCCGCCGTAGCCCGGCCGGCTACCGCCTGTACGACCCCGCCGCCGCGGCCCGCTTGGAGCTCGTGCGCACGCTGCGCGACCTCGGGCTCGACCTGCCCACGATCCGCCGGGTCGTGGACCGCGAGTCGTCGCTGCCCGAGGTCGCGGCGGCGCACGCCGAGGCCCTGGAGGTGCGGATCCGCACCCTGCGCCTGCGGCAGGCCGTGCTGCGGGCGGTGGCCAGGCGCGGCTCGACCCCGGAGGAGATGGAACTGATGCACGAGCTCGCCACGCTGTCGGAAACCGGACGGCGCCACCTGGTCGGCGACTTCCTCGCCGCCGCGTTCGGCGGTCCGGACGGCGATCCCGCGTACGCGGGGGCGAAGGTGTCGATGACGCCCGAACTGCCGGACGATCCGGAGCCCGAGCAGGTCGCGGCCTGGGTCGAGCTGGCGGAGCTGTCGCGCGACCCGGGCTTGCGGGCCGCGCTGCGCCGGATGATCGAGCGGCACGCCGCCGACCGGGCGGGAGAGCCCGGCATCCGGCCCGATGCCGCCGCCCTGGCGCGTGACCTGGCCGCCCCCGCGCTGGCGGCCGGCGTCGATCCGGCGGGGCCCGAGGCCGAGCCGTACGTCGCGGCGCTCCTCGCCGCCTCCGGCCTGGACCGGGCCGGGCTGATCGACCGGCTGGAGGCGGCCGGCGACCCGCGCAGGGAGCGGTACCTGCGCCTGCTCGCGGTGATCAACGGCTGGCCGCCGCCGGAGAGCCTGACGCCGGCGCTCACCTGGTTCAGCCGGGCCCTGCGGGCCCACGCTGGTTGAGCACGCGGTCCAGGAAGTCGCGCGCGAGCCGGTCGGTGTAGTCGTGCCCGACCGGCTCGTCGGTGACCAGGATCCGGTAGTAGAGCGGCCCCACGAGGCGGTCGGTCTCGGCCGCCACATCGATCCCGGCGGGCAGCTCCCCTCGCGCCACCGCCCGCTCCAGCGGCAGCCGGTCGCGCCGCCGCTGCTCGTCGAGGTAGCGGGCGCGGAAGCTCGCCCCGAAGGCCGGGTCGTGCTGGGCCTGGGCGATGAGCGCCTTGAACACGGCCCCGGTGTCGGTGGCGCTCAGCACGTGGGCGAGCTGGGCGAGGTAGGCGGGCAGGTCGAGGGCGAGCCGGCCGTGGTCGGGCGGCGTCAGCTCCTGGGCCAGGTCCTCGACGAACGCGTCGACGAGCACCGCCGTCTTGCCGCTCCACCACCGGTAGACGGTCTGCTTGGCGACCCCGGCGCGGGCCGCGATGCCCTCCATGGTGACGCCCGCGAACCCTTTCTCGGCCAGCAGGTCGTCGGCCGCCTGGAGCACCGCCCGCCGGGCCGCCTCGCTGCGCCCGTGCCGGTTGCCGTGGTGCCGCCGATCCGTGTCCGCCATGAGGTGAAGAATAGCGTTAGCGTAGACGCGACGTTGCGTCTAGTCTAGACGGCATGACACACACCAGCACACTCGCCGACCCCCGCGTGGCGGCGGCGCTCGACCGCATGTTCGCCGAGGCCGAGCGCGACGACTCCCGGCCGTACCCGGGCGCGGGCGGCACGATGACGGCCCAGGAGCAGGCCGACGCCGCCGCCGAGATCTACATGCCGATCTCCCCCGAAGGCGGCCGGCTGCTCTACACGTTGGTGCGGGCCGCCCGCCCCGCGACGGTGGTCGAGTTCGGCACCTCGTTCGGCATCTCGACCCTCTACCTGGCCTCCGCCGTGCGCGACAACGGCACGGGCCGCGTCGTCACCACCGAGCTGAGCAAGGACAAGATCGCCGCCGCGCGCCGCACGTTCGCCGAGACCGGCCTGGACGACGTGATCACCGTCCTGGAGGGCGACGCCCGCGAAACGCTCGCCGGGCTGCCGGAGCCGGCCGGGTTCGTGCTGCTCGACGGCTGGAAGGACCTCTACCTGCCGGTGCTGCGCCTGCTGGAGCCCCGCCTCGCCCCCGGCACGCTCGTCGCCGCCGACGACACCACCTTCGACAGCGTCCGGCCCTACCTCGACTACGTCCGCGACCCGGCCAACGGCTACGAGAGCGTCCCGTTCCCGGTGGAGGACGGCATCGAGATCAGCTGCCGTCTCTAGTCCCCAGTGACACTTGGCGACCGTAGAACTGCTGTGACCTGGCCGAACCATGATCGCGGAGTGTCACTGGAGCGTGCTAGGGGTTGAGGAAGTTGGGCACGGAGAAGAAGACGATCATCGCGATCACCACGCAGGCCAGGAAGCCGGCCAGCTCCCAGACCCAGTCGTAGTGGCGCTCCTTGCGGCGGCGCTTCTTGTCCGGGCGCGGCTTCAGCTCGGGGCGGCGCTTCGGGGCGGGGCGGGCGCGCACCGGGCGCGGGGCCAGGGCGTCCCCGGCCTTCCCCGCAGGCTCGTCCGCCGGTTCCTCCCAGGGGAGGGGCATGTGGTAGACCGGCTCGGTGGCGGGCCTGGCGCGCGGCTGGAACAGCGGGGCGCTCTCCTGCCGCGGCTCCTGCCGTGTTTCCTGCCGTGCCGGCGGGTGGTCGGGCTGGAGGGGGCGGGCCGGGCCCTTGTGCACCAGCACGTCCTCGGCGGGGGAGGGGTGCGAGCGGCGCGCCGGCCTGGGCCTGCGCGGCCCGTCCCGGTCCGGCGGCGGCGGGAACGCCGGCGGGGACGACGACGAGGAGAACGGCTGCGGGTCGCCGGGCAGCAGTACGTCGCCCGTCGCGTACGGCTCGGGGGAGTCCCTGGGCAGCAGCACGTCACCGGTCGCGAACGGCTGCGCGCCCTCCTCGGCCGGCGCGGCCATGAAGAACGGCCGCTCCTCCCGCCCCGGCCGCTCCACCCGCCCGGCGCGCGCGTCCCGCCCGGCGCGGTCGTCCCGGCGGGAGCGTCCGGCGTCGAAGGCGCCCAGCGGGTCCCTGAGGGGGCGGGCGAGGTCGGAAGGCGGGCTCAGCGGATCGCGGAGCTTGGGCATCGGAGCCGTCGTGGCCTCGTGCTCGGCCACTCGCGACGGCGACGGCGGCGTCAGCAGCTCCGCCGGGAAGATCACGGTGCTGGTCGCCGGGTCGGCCTCGGCCAGCGGCTGCGGCCACACCGGCGGGCTCGGCCAGCGCGGTTTGACGAACAGCGGCGCGGGCTGGGCCGCCCGCGAGCCGGCGAAGTGGATGCGCAGCGCGCCCGGCGGCTGCGGCCACGGCAGGCGGCCGAGGACGTCCCGCAGCGGCGCGACGCCGAGCGCCCCGTAGATGTCGGCGACGGGCTTGGGCACGCGGACGCCGGTCGAGGACAGCGCCGTCGCCAGGGTGTGCCGGAACCGGTGCCCGGCCTGCGCGGCCAGCTCCTCGGCGGTGTCGGGGGCGACGTCGAGCACCCAGGCCAGCTCGTTCCTGCTGAGCCCGCAGACAGTGCACAGCACCAGCACCTCGCGCTGGTGCGGGCGCAGCTCGCGCAGGGCGCGCTCGACGAGCGCGGTGGCCGGATCGATCAGGGGGTCCACGGTGGGCGGCGCGTAGACGACGTCGCGGCGGTGGATCTCGCGGCGGGCGAGCGCGTAGAGAGCGGCGCGGGACGGCTCCGCGCTCGCGGCGGGTACGGCGTTGAGCACCGCCAGCAGGACGTCGGAGGCGGAGCCGAGGTCGCCGAGCTGGTCGGCGCAGTACGCGAACAGCCCGGCGGCATGGCGGTCGTAGAGCTCTGCGATCAGTTCGGCACGGAGGCGCTGATCGGCGAGCGGCTGGGACACGGGACCGGATCCTCTTGCTGGGTGCGGACGCTGAGGGTGTGAGGGATGCGCGTCGGGAGATTGTGGAGGTAATCATGCCAACACTGACAGGTCCGGCGCACTACCAGATCCAGATTTAGGTAAATAAGCCTGGTCAGTGAAACGCTTAACCTTGGCCCGGGACGACACGCCCGCCGGCACCGCCGTAGTCTGTGGTCTCTGAGAGATCATGCGGCGGCCGTGGCACGGGGTCCGCGGCCCTGCCACGAGCGAGAGGTCACGCGTGATCACATTCGACGCTGTCACCAAACGCTATCCGGACGGCACGGTGGCGGTGGACGCCCTGAGTCTGGAGGCGCCCACCGGCGAGATCACCGTGCTCGTCGGTCCTTCGGGATGCGGGAAGACGACGTCGCTGCGGATGATCAACCGGATGATCGACGCGACGGAGGGCCGCATCCTCCTCGACGGCGAGCCGGTCCAGGACATCGACCCGCCGACGCTCCGGCGCGGCATCGGCTACGTCATCCAGCAGGCCGGCCTGTTCCCGCACCGCAAGATCGTGGACAACATCGCCACCGTCCCCTACCTGCTGGGATGGGACCGCAAGAAGGCCCGCTCGCGCGCCATGGAGCTGCTGGAGCGCGTGGGGCTCGACCCGTCGCTGGCCGGGCGGTACCCGTTCCAGCTCTCGGGCGGGCAGCAGCAGCGCGTGGGCGTGGCCCGCGCGCTCGCCGCCGACCCGCCCGTGCTGCTCATGGACGAGCCGTTCAGCGCGGTGGACCCGATCGTGCGCACGAGCCTGCAGGAGGAGCTGCTGCGGCTGCAGGCGGAGCTGCGCAAGACCATCGTCTTCGTCACCCACGACATCGACGAGGCCATCAAGCTCGGCGACCAGGTGGCGGTGCTGCGGGTGGGCGGCCGGCTGGCGCAGCTCGCCGATCCCAAGACGCTGCTGTCGGAGCCGGTCGACGACTTCGTGCGCGAGTTCCTGGGGCACGACCGGGGGATCCGGCGGCTGCAGTTCGTCCCCACGGACGGGCTGCGGCTGCGTACGGACCTGACCGTCGCGCAGGGGGCCGAGCGCGGCACGTCCGAGCCGTGGCTGCTGGTCGTGGACGGCGAGGGCCGCCCGGCCGGCTGGGCCTCGGGCGCGCGCCCCGGCGAGCTGGAGCGCTACGGGACGTTCGTCCCCGGGCGCGACTCGCTGCGGGCCGCGCTGGACGCGGCGCTGCTGTCGCCGTCCGGCTGCGCGGTGGCCGTGGACGAGCGGGGCAGGGTCGTCGGCGTGGCCACCAGGGAGACGCTGGACCAGGCGCTGGCGGAGGCCGCCGATGTCTGACGGCCCTCCCTCGATCTGGGAGTGGATCGGCCGCAACTGGGACACCGGCCGGGCCGACAGCATCAGGAGCCTGCTGACCGACCACCTCACGATGTCCCTGGTGCCGATCGTGCTCTCGCTCGTCCTGGCGCTGCCGCTGGGCCTGGCCTGCGTGCGCTGGCGCTGGCTCTACCAGCCCACGTCGGGCCTGATGAACGTGGTCTACGCGCTCCCGTCGCTGCCGGTCTTCATGTTGCTGATCTCGGTGACCGGGCTGTCGCAGACCACCGTGATCATCCCGCTCACCTTCTACGGCATGGCCGTGCTCATCCCGGCCGTGGTGGACGGGCTGCGCTCGGTGCCCGACCACGTGCGCCAGTCGGCCGTGGCGATGGGGTTCACGCCGCTGCGGCGGCTGCTGCGGGTGGAGCTGCCGATCGCGGTGCCGGTGGTGCTGGCCGGGCTGCGGGTGGTCGCGGTCTCCAGCATCAGCCTGGTCAGCGTGGGCGCGCTGATCGGTCAGGGCGGGCTCGGCGGGCTGTTCACCCGGGCCTACCAGAACCCGTTCATGCCGCCGGTGATCGTCGGCATCGTGCTGATCGTGGTGCTCGCGCTGGTCGCCGACGGCCTGCTCGTGCTGGCGCAGCGGCTGCTGACCCCCTGGGTCCGGGCGCGGAAGGGGCGGGCGACGTGAGCTGGCTGACATCCTTCTTCACCTGGCTGGGGGAGTTCTTCGGCAACCCCGAGAACTGGTCGGGCTCGGGGAGCATCCCCGTCCGGCTGCTGGAGCACCTGGAGTTCTCGGCGCTGGCGCTGGTGCTGGCCGCGCTCGTCGCGGTGCCGCTCGGGCTGCTCATCGGGCACACCGGGCGGGGCGAGGTGGTCGTGGTCGTCTCGGCCAACCTGGCCAGGGCGCTGCCGACGCTGGGGCTGCTGGTGATGTTCGTGCTGCTGCTGGGCTCGGCCTCGATCTGGCCGGTGATCATCCCGCTGGTGCTGCTGTCGGTGCCGCCGATCCTGGTCAACACGTTCGAGGGGATCAAGGGGGTCGATCCCGAGCTGCGGGACGCGGCGTACGGGATGGGGCTGCGCGGCGGGCAGGTGCTCACCCGGGTGCTGGTGCCGGTCGCGCTGCCGCTGATCCTGCTGGGCTGCCGGTTGTCGGCGATCCAGGTGGTCGCCACGACGACGGTGGCCGCCTACACCGGGCTGGGCGGGCTCGGTCGCTACGTCATCGACGGTTTCGCGACCAAGGATTACGCCAGTGTCGTCGGGGGTTCTGTACTGATTGTGCTGTTCGCGTTGGTGGTGCAGGTCCTGTTCGCGCTCGCGCAACGGGTGACGGTCTCACCCGGGGTGAGCCAGCGGCTGAAAGTCCGCTAATCTCCTGCATTACCTGCCGCTTTAGAAGGGAACTGAAATGAGACGCACGTACGGCATCGCGGGGGTGCTGATCTCGGCGGTGCTCGCACTGTCCGCCTGCGGCGGCGGCGGGTCCGGCAACGCGGGCAACCCGCTCGACTCCACGAGCGCGGCCCCCAGCGGCTCGGCCTCCGGCGGGAGCTCGGGCGGTGGCACGGCCGTCATCGGCTCCTTCGACTTCGACGAGAGCGTGCTGCTCGCCTCGATCTACGCCCAGGCGCTGGAGTCCAAGGGGGTCCAGGTCGAGGAGAAGTCGCGCATCGGCAGCCGTGAGGCGGTCTACGACCAGGTCAAGAGCGGTGGCCTGACCATCGTCCCCGAGTACAACGGCAACCTGCTCGCCTTCGTCGACCTCAAGAACACCGCCGCCACCACCGACGAGGTCAACGCGGCGCTGAAGGAGAAGCTGCCCGCCGAGCTGGAGGTCCTCGACTCCTCCCCGGCCGAGGACAAGGACAGCCTGTCCGTCACCAAGGACACCCAGACCAAGCAGTCGCTCACCAGCATGGAAGACCTCGCCAAGGTCTCCAAGACCATGACCGTGGGCGGGCCGCCGGAGTTCAAGAAGCGGTGGGAGGCCCGCTTCAAGGAGGTCTACGGCATCGAGTTCAAGGAGTGGAAGCCCACCGGCCCCACCACGGCCGACGCGCTCAAGGACGGCTCCATCCAGGTCGGCAACGTCTTCACCACCGACCCCAAGATGACCGCCAACAACCTGGTGCCGCTCCAGGACACCAAGAACGTCTTCCCGGCCCAGAACGTGACCCCGCTGCTCTACAAGTCCGGCGCGAACGACACCATCCGCACCACGCTCAACTCGGTGTCCGCCAAGCTGACCACCGAGTCGCTGCTGCAGATGATGCAGAAGATCAGCGTCAACAAGGACGAGCCCGCGACGGTCGCCAAGGAATGGCTGACCACCAACGGCCTGGCCTGACCCCCTTGTCCACGATCGGGCCCGTCGCCCATGAGTGAGTTCACGGAGGCGATGGCGCAGCTCGCGGGCGGGGTCGCCGTGGTGACCGTGCGGGACGGGCGCGACGACCTCGGCACCACGGTGTCGGCGCTCATGTCCGTCTCGCTGGAGCCCCCGCTCGTGCTGGTCAGCCTGGACAGCCGTGGCTACCTGAACGAGGTCCTGCTCCGGCAGGACCGCTGGGCCGCCTCCCTGCTGTCGGCGGGGCAGGCGGCCGTCGCCAGCCGCTTCGCCACGCCGGGCCGGCCCAGCGCCCGCCTGCTGGTGGCCGGGCTGCCGCACCACCGGGGCGAGCACACGCAGGCGCTGGTGGTGGAGGGCGGCGTGGCCGCGCTGGAGGCCGAGACCACGCAGGTGGTCCCGGCCGGCGACCACACCCTGTTCGTCGCGGCGGTCCTGGGCGTGCCCTACGTGGACCCGGCCCTCCAGCCGCTGGTCCGGCTGCGGGGCCGCTACCGGCCGGTCTGACGGCGGCCAGGGACGCCATCAGGGGTCAGCGGATCACGTACCACTCGGGCAGGATCAGCGGGCCGGCGGCGGGCAGGCCCAGCTCGGCGGAGAGGCGGGCCAGCGGCCCCCAGGCGTCGAGGCGGATCCTGGCCAGCGCGGCCGACTTGTCCTCGCTGGACTCGGGGCCGCGCAGCCGCTCCAGCGGGTTGAGCCGCGGGTACATGCGCACCGGCGCGTCCTCGCTCAGCCCGGCCCGCTTCCTGGCCAGCACCAGGGCGTCCTCCAGGCCGCCGAGCTCGTCCACCAGGCCGTTGGCGTGCGCGTCGGCGCCGGTCCAGACCCGGCCGCGGGCCAGCTCGTGGGTGCGCTCGCGGCTGAGGTCGCGGCTCTGGGCGACCTTGCCCACGAAGTCGTCGTAGATGCGGTCGAGCCAGGCGTTGATCCGCTCCCACTGCTCGGGGGAGAAGGTGCGGGAGGTGGAGAACATGCCGGCGTTGGCGCCCTCGGCCACCATTTCCGTATTTATCCCCATCCGCTGGAGGAGGTCGGTGAAGACGGGCTTGCCGCCGTACACGCCGATCGATCCCGTCAGCGTCCCCGGCTGGGCCACGATCACGTCGGCGGCCATCGACACGAAGTAGCCGCCGGAGGCCGCCAGGTCGCCCATCGACACGATGACCGGCTTGACCTTGCGGGTCAGCGTCACCTCGCGCCAGACCGTGTCGGAGGCCACGTACGAGCCGCCCGGGCTGTCCACCCGGAACACCACGGCCTTGATGTGCTCGTCCTTGCGGGCCGCCCGCAGCGCGGCGCTGATGGTGTCGGAGCCCATGGCCCCGCCTCCGCCGAGCGGGCTGCGACCGCTGCGGCCGGTCTTGATCATGCCGAGGCCGTGGACGAGCGCGATCCCGTCGGACCCGGGGTGCGACAGCTTCCTGACGGCCGCCGCGCGGGCGTACCTGGAGACGAAGAGCAGGTGGGCGTCCGGGCCGGCCGCCTGCCTGACCTCGTCGTACACCTCGTCCCGGTAGGCCAGCCGGTCGACCAGCCCCGCCTCCTCGGCCTCGGCGGCCGTGAACGGGCCCCGGTCGATCAGCTCGCGGACCTTGCCGGGGTCGAGCCGCCGCCCCTCGGCGATCCCGTTGATGATCGTCTCGGTGACCGACTCCACGATCCGGCCGACCGACTCGCGGTGCGGCTCGGTCATGTGGTCCTGGGTGAAGGTGTTGGCGGCGGTCTTGTACTCGTGCCGCTGGCCGAGCTCGTACCCGACGCCCAGCTTGCCCAGCGCGCCCTTGAGGAAGCGCTGCTCCATGGCCACCCCGGTGAGGCCGACGTCGCCGCTCGGCTGCAGGTAGACCCGCTCGAACGCGCTGGCCAGGTAGTACGGCACCGTACCCCCGGCGAACTCGCCGAACGTCTCGGCGAAGGCCACGGTGAGCTTCCCCGAGGCCCGGAAGTGGGTGACCGCCTGGCGCAGCTCCTGCACCATGGCCAGCCCCAGCGGCTGCCCGCCGATCTTGACGACGAGCCCCTTGACCCGGGAGTCCTGCCGCGCCCGCCGCAGCCCGCCGACGATGTCGGCCAGGCGCGTCTTGCGCATGGACAGCACGGCGGCCAGCGGATCCGCCGGCGGGCCTTCCGTGACGCCCTCGGTGAGATCGAGCTCCAGGATCAGCGGGGCGGTGCGCCGCTGGCGAAGCCTGTCGACGGTTTCGAAGATCGCCTTGCCTGCGTCCATATAACTCACCCTAAGCGACACATTTCGAATCGTGCTCGCCGCCCGCGAGGCCGACCTCGGCCACCGCCCCGCCCGCACGTCCTCGCCGACATCCGCGGCACCCGCGGCACCCTCGCCCGGCGGGACGGCCCGGTGAGGACAATGGGTCCGTGCACCTGACTCCACACCGCCCGCTCTCCCGGGCCGGGAAAGCCCGATGAGCGCGCTCGCCGACACCCTGATCGACCGCGTCGAGGGGCTGGCCGCCGGCGGCGGGCGCGTGCTGCTCGGCATCGCGGGCTGTCCGGGCGCGGGCAAGTCCACCCTGGCCGGCTGGCTGGCCGGGCGGCTCACCGCGGCCGGGCTGCCCGCCGTGTGGGTGCCGATGGACGGCTTCCACCTCGCCGACGCCGAGCTGGAGCGCCTGGGGCGGCGCGGCCGCAAGGGCGCCCTCGACACCTTCGACGCCCACGGCTACCTGGCCCTGCTGCGCCGCCTGCGCGCCGAGACCGGCACGACGGTGTACGCCCCCTCGTTCGACCGCGACATCGAGCAGCCCATCGCCGGGTCGATCCCCGTGCCGCCCGCCGCCCGCGTGGTCGTCAGCGAGGGCAACTACCTGCTCGCTCCCCAGGACCCGTGGCCCCGGGTGCGGGCCGCCATGACCGAGGTCTGGTACGCCGACCTGGACGACCGCGTTCGCCTCGACCGCCTCACCCGCCGCCACATCCGCTTCGGCAAGCCCCCGGAGCAGGCGGCCCGCTGGGTGGCCGAGGTGGACGAGCCGAACGCCGCCGCCATCCGCGCCACCCGCCCCACCGCCGACCTCGTCGTGGACACCGCCGCCCTCCCCCTCACCCCCCTCCCTTAGCACGGCTATAGAAACGTGGACCTTAGGAGTACATCCCTTAGCTGTACAGTTCTCCTATGTCGTTCCTCCAGAAGCCGGACCACGTCTTCGACCGCGACGACGAGTGGGCCGGCCTGGTCCGGTTCGCCACGTCGCCGAGCCCGGACGTCAGGCTGGGCATCGTGAGCGGCCGACGGCGGCAGGGCAAGACGTTCCTGCTCGACGCCCTCGTGGAGGCGGTGGGCGGGTTCATGTTCACGGCGGCTGAGGAGACGGAGCCCGAAGCGCTGGCCCGCTTCGGACGCGAGCTGGCCACACGGACCGGGGGCGGCAGATACGCCTTCGCCGACTGGGACGAGGCGCTGGAACGCCTCTTCACGGCCGTCCCGAGGGGCCTCGTCGTGATCGACGAGTTCCCCTACCTGGCCAAGGCGTCTCCCTCCCTGCCGTCGTTCCTCCAGCGCGCCCTGGATCCCAGGGGATACGCCCGCAGGGGTGAGGTGCGGTTGCTGCTGTGCGGCTCGGCGATGGGAGTGATGGGACGCCTGCTGTCGGGCAACGCGCCCCTGCGAGGGCGGGCGAGCCTGGAGCTGATCGTCAGACCGCTCGACTACCGGGCCTCCGCCGCGTTCTGGGGTATCGACGACCCGCGCCTCGCCGTGCTGGTGCACTCCATCGTGGGTGGCACTCCCGCCTACCGGCGCGAGTTCGTCGCCGGTGACGCGCCCGCCTCGCTGGACGACTTCGACGCGTGGGTGCTGCGGACCGTGCTGAACCGGCAGATGCCGCTGTTCCGCGAGGCCCGCTACCTGCTGGCGGAGGAGACCGACATTCGCGACATGGCCACATACCACGCGGTTCTCGCCGCCATCGCCGCCGGGAACGCCACGCGCGGCGGCATCGCCAACCACATCGAACGCAAGTCCCCCGACATCGGCCATCCGCTGTCGGTCCTGGAGGATTCCCACTTGATCGCCCGCGAGGCCGACGCGTTCAGAAAGAGCCGGACCCGCTACCGCATCTGCGAACCGTTGATCGTTTTCTATGAAGCCGTGATGCGGAGCGAGTGGCCGCGCCTGGAGCGGGGGAGGGCGGAGGCAGCCTGGCGCGACGCCCGGGCCCGGTTTCTCTCCCAGGTGGTCGGACCGCACTTCGAGAGCCTGTGCCGGGAATGGGCGATGCTCGCCGAGCCCGACGTCTTCGGCGAGCTGCCCGGGGACGTGGCCGCCGGCACCGTCGCGGATCCACTCAACCGCACACAGATCGAGATCGACGTCGCCGTCCTCGCTCCGGAGGAGCACGGACGGCCACGCCGGGTGTTGTCCCTGGGCGAGGTCAAGTGGGACAAGGTGCTGACCGCGGGCCACGTGGACCGGTTGCGGAGGGCCCGCGACCTGCTGTCGGTCAAGGGGTACGACACCCGGGACACCGTGCTCGCCTGCTACGGCGGGGCGGGCTTCCAGGAGGGCCTGCCGGGGGACGTCCGGTTGATCGGCCTGCCGGACCTCTACGCGTGAGTGCCGCTCACCGTCGCCAGAAGAGGTGGTGCGTCACGCCGCTCGGGCCGGGCACGGTCTCCAGGGGAAGCGGTCGAGGAGCTGCCGGACGGTCCTGACCCCGCCGCCGAGCCGGACGTCCTTGCCCCGGGCCGCCTCCCGCGCCCGCTCCAGCACCGTGGCCGCGAAAGTCGTCGTTCTTCCACAACCAAAAGGTTGTGAAACCATACGGTTGTGGTTAGGGTGGGGGTCATGCCCGTTGCCGATGACGAACTCAGCCTGGTGTTCTCGGCGCTGGCCGACCCCACCCGGCGCGCGATCCTGGAACGCCTGGCCGTCCAGGACGCCACCGTGAGCCAGCTCGCCGAGCCGTTCGCGCTGACGCAGCAAGCGGTTTCCAAACACCTCAAGGTGCTGGAACGCGCCCGCCTGATCTCGCGGACCAGGAGAGGGACGGCCCGCTCGTGCGCCCTCGACGCCGACCGCCTCGACGTGGTGGCCGGCTGGATCGCGCACCACCGCCGCATGTGGGCCGACCGCCACGACCGGCTCGACCGCCACCTGGCCGCCCTGCGGGCCGAACGGCACGACGACGAAGGGACACCACCGTGACCGGGACCGGCGAGCTCACCTACCGGCGGATCCACCACGCCTCGCGGGAGCTGCTGTTCGACTGCATGACCACGCCGGAGCACCTGACCCACTTCTGGGGCCCGGCCGGGACGAGCACGCCCATCGACGGCATCGTCATCGACCTGCGGCCCGGCGGGGTCTTCCGGACCACCATGGTCAACGACGCGGACGGCAGCACCCACACCATGCGGGCCGTCTACGTGGAGGTCCGCCGCCCGGAGCGCCTGGTGTGGGTCGAGCCCGACGTCGAGGGGGGCATGCGCACCACGATCACCTTCGTCGCCCTGGACGACACGCGTACCGAGGTGATCACCCACCAGACCAACGTGCCCGCCGCCTACCTCGGCCCCGAGGCCCGCGCCGGCTTCTCCACCAGCCTCGACCGCTTCGACGCCTACCTCGCCCACCTGACCGCCCACGCATGAGCAGGAGCCACCCCATGCCGCACGTCACCTCGGCCGACGGCACCACGATCGCCTACGAGCGCACCGGCGACGGCCCCGCGCTCATCCTGGTGGACGGCGCCATGTGCCACCGCGCCGCCGGCCCGATGCGGCCGCTGGCCGCGCTGCTCCAGGACCGCTTCACCGTCTACACCTACGACCGGCGCGGGCGGGGCGACAGCTCCGACACCCCGCCGTACGCGCCCGCCCGCGAGGTCGAGGACCTGCGCGCTCTCGTCGCCGAGGCGGGCGGGCAGGCGTACGCGCACGGCATGTCCTCGGGCGCCGCGCTCGTCCTGGCCGCCGCGGCGACCGGCTCCGGGATCATCAGGCTGAGCCTGTACGAGCCGCCGTTCACGGAGGAGGCCGAGGACGGCGTACGGGCCAAGGAGTACACCGAGCGGCTGCGGCGGCTCCTGGACGCCGGGCGTCGCGGTGACGCCGTGGCGCTGTTCATGGCCCGGGTCGGCGTCCCGGCCCCGGCCGTCGAGGGCATGCGCGCGCAGCCGGGCTGGGCCGGGCTGGAGGCGATCGCGCCGACGCTGGCCTACGACGACGAGCTGCTCGACGGCGGCCGGCTGCCCCGCGAGCGGGCCGCCGCCGTCACCGTCCCGGTGCTGGTGCTCGCCGGGGGCGCCGGCCATCCCGCGCTCCAGCGGGCCGCGCGGGCGACGGCCGACGCCCTCCCGTCCGGCCGCCTGCGCACGCTCGACGGCCAGACCCACGACGTGGCCCCGGAAGCCCTGGCCCCCGTCCTGACCGAGTTCTTCGAGAGCTGAGCCTGGCCTTCGGCTCTACGGCGAGCGCGCCGCCCGCCGCGAGGGTCCGGCTCCCTCGCGGCGGGCCTCCTGGGCCAGGCGCTCGTACAGCTCGGGCACCGTCGCGCCGCACCGTACGTTCGACAGGCCCGTGCGCGCGGGAACCGGGACCGCGCGGTAGGCGATGTAGCCGCCTCCGGCCCCTTCCACGATCCGCCAGCCGGGGAACCTCGGGGGAGTCGTCACGGCGCCCGCCACCCCCGGACGAGGCCGTGCAGGTAAATGGCCGCCTCCTCATGAGCCCCCGCGGGGAAGGACGTTTCCTCGTACCGGGGGCCGTACGAGCGCACCGCGTAACGCGGCCCTTCCTCGGCACCGACGACCTCGACACGCGCCCGCAATTCACCCCCGCTCCCGCGCACCTCCAGGACTGTTGGCGCTGATCGGAGATAGGACGGCTTTCCGGATCGCGTTTCGAGATGGATGACCTTTATCAGGGTCGCGTGGACGTTCAACGGCCGAAGGGCGATGCAAAGCAGCTCCAACATGCCCAGGCTTTCCCTTCTGAGATAACAAAGCCGGGTCGTCCAGTTATGTTGCGGGCTTGGATAAGAATTTCTCGACAGCCATCCCAAGGATGCGTCCAGCCAGCTATTTTCAGTACTCGGACGCCGTGACAGCTTCGCGCAGAGCTGTTGTGAGGATGTTGCGGCAAACCGCAACTCCGCCCCCTGTCCATGGAGTCGAGATGCCGGTCGAGCCTGCCGTGACCGCTGAAGTTTCCCCGGAGGCCGCCTTCGGCCGTGAGCTGCGCAGGCTGCGACACGAGCGTGGATGGTCGCTGGAAGCGCTCGGGGCCAAAGTCGGATACTCCGGGACGATGGTGGGCTACTTCGAGCGGGCGGAACGACCGGTGCCCGAGTCCTTCGTTCCCATCGTGGAGAACGTGCTCGGAAGCGGTGGGAAGCTGGCGGCACTCTGGCAGGAGATGGATCCGAGGCATCCGCAGAAGTGGTTCCGGCGCTGGCCGAAGATCGAGGCGGCGGCACGGACCATACGCAGTTGGGAACCATTGCTGGTTCCGGGGCTGCTGCAAACCGAAGGCTACGCCCGCGCGGTTCTACGCGGGATCCCAGGCGCAACCGAAGAGGAGGTCGAGGAGTTGCTGACGGTACGGCTTCAACGTCAGGGGATATTCAGCGGACGCACGCCGCCCATGTACACCGCCCTGATGGACGAGGGCGTCCTGCACCGTCCGATCGGTGGTGCGACAGTGATGCGCGGTCAACTCGAGCATCTTCTGGCCCTGATGGACCATCCCAGATTCACCGTGCAGATCGTTCCTCTTGAGGCTGCTGTGACCACGGGCCTGCTCGGAGGATTCGCCATCGCTCAGCTTTCCGAAGGGCGATACTGGGCTTACCTGGAATCGGCCAGCGACGGTCAGGTGACCGATCATCTGGATGAAATCCACGCCATTAGCCTGAAATATGACACTATACGTGCGTGGGCACACCCCGTGCACGTCACCAAGGAAGTAGTCCGCGAGGCGATGGTGAGGTATGAGCCGTGAGTGACGAGCTCGCACAGGAGCTGGCAAGCGCGAAATGGCGCAGGGCCACGAAGACGGGGGCCAACGGCGGTAACTGCCTGGAGGTCGCTTCGTTGTCAGGAGGCCGAGTGGCCATTCGCGACTCGGAAGCCCTGGAGAAACCTCCGTTCGTGGTGCGCGGGGCCGTTTGGGACGCGTTCATCGACGGCGCGAAGAAGGGGGAATTCGACTTCTGAGCCGCGTCGTGAACGAGGTGACTTCTCTCCGTCGGCCCGCTGACCGCACGTCTCGGGCGGCCGGCGGATGGGCTCGGTCCCCGGCCGCAGGAGGATGGACGCCCCGCAGGGATGGATCACTCTAAGCTGGGCTCATGGCGCCGCGGAGACTGCAGTCGATCGTGATCAGGGGATACGCCTCGATCCGCTCCGCTGAGGTGCGGCTGCATGATCTCAACGTCCTGATCGGTGCCAACGGCGCGGGCAAGAGCAACTTCATCTCCGCTCTCGCCCTGCTGGGCAGGATCGTCGACGGAGAGCTGAACCTTTTCGTCGGCCAGGCCGGTGGAGCCTCCGCCCTGCTCCATCGCGGAGACGGGAGCGTCCCGGAGATCGGCCTGCGCCTGGAGTTCGCGTCCAGCGAGTACGAGGCCAAGCTCATACCGGCGGCCGGTGACGAGCTGATCTTCGGATACGAGGAGATCGAGCTGCGTGGCGAAAGACACGTCCTGGGACGGGGGCATCGGGAGACCCGCCTCCTGGACGAGCCCGATGAGGAAGACTTGTCGTCCGTGGCCGGGCACGTGGTCGAGACGCTGCGGGGCTGTCGGGTCTTCCATTTCCATGACACCAGCGCGAACGCCCCGGTCAAGCAGAAGGGCTTCGCCTCCGACAACATCGCCCTGCACCCTGACGGCCGAAACCTCGCCGCCGTTCTGCTGCGCCTCCACCAGGAGGACCACGCCGCCTACAGGAGGATCGTCCGGACGATTCAGCAGGTCGCGCCGTTCTTCAGGGACTTCGTGCTCGTCGAGGAGAACGACCGGCTCCGGCTGCGCTGGCGCCAAGAGGGCTCGGACGTCGTCTTCCCCGCTGACGCGCTGTCGGACGGGACGCTCCGTTTCATCTGCCTCACTACCCTGCTGAGCCTGCCCAATCTCTCCAGCCTGGTCGTGCTGGACGAGCCGGAGCTCGGCCTGCATCCCTATGCCATCGTCCAGTTGGCCGACATGCTGCGCGCCGCCAGCAGCACCAGCCAGGTGCTGATCGCCACCCAGTCGGTGACGCTCATGAACCAGTTCAAGGCGGACGACCTCATCGTGGTGGAGCGCGCCGGGGGAGCGTCGGCCTTCAACCGCCTCGATCCCGAAGGGCTGGCCGGCTGGCTGGCGGAGTACTCCTTGGGCGAGTTGTGGGAGAAGAACCTGCTCGGGGGCAGACCGCAGGCCGAGCCACGGTGACGGGAATGCGGCGATTGCACATCTTGTGCGAGGGCCAGACCGAGGAGACCGTGGTGCGCGAAGTCGTCGAGCCCTACCTGCGCGGCTCCGACGTCTACGTCACCTGGTCGATCTTCATGACCAAACGTCCCGCGGGCGGCCCCTCCTGCAAGGGAGGACTGTCCACGTGGGGCAAGCTCGCCACGGAGATCCGCCTGCTCCTGGGTGACTCCTCCATCACCGTTCTGACGACCATGCTGGACTACTACGGGCTCCCCGGCCGACGTGCCCGGCATGGCGACCCGTCCTCCAGGTTCGCCGTACGAACGGGTGACTCACGTCGAGCGTGCGATGACCGATACCATCGGCCACCCTCGTTTCCTGCCTCACCTGGTGCTGCACGAACTGGAGGCATGGGTTCTGCTGGGCCATGAGGCCCTCGGCGAGCTGACCGGAGATGACGCGCTCGCCCGGGCCGTCCAAACGATCGTGACGCGAGCCCAAGGCGCCGAACTGGTCAACGACGGAGCCAGCACGGCCCCCTCCAAGCGCCTGATGCGGCTGTATCCGCGATACCGGAAGACCTCCGACGGCCCGCTCGTCATAGCCGAGCTCGGCATCAACGCCATCAGGAATGCCTGCCCTCACGCGAACGCCTGGTTCTCCGCGCTGAACACCGCGCTCGCGCACGGACCTGGACACGAACCGGCTCCCACCCATCCAGCGGATCCTCATGGCTGAGTGCGCGAGGCACGGGGAGTCCGGCTTCTGAGCCGGGTCGCGGGACGCAGCCCGGGCGAGGGAGAGGGCCGCTTGTTAGAGTCCCCGGATGCTTTCGCAACGTGCCCTGTTGCCGCGCTCGGCGCCGGCCGCGGCCGGGGTGTCGTCCCGGGCGGTGGCCGCGCTGCTGGATCGGCTCGAAGCGCAGTCCGTCGAGTGCCACTCCCTCATGGTCGTGCGCCGCGGTCACGTCGTGGCCGAGGGTTGGTGGGCGCCGTACTCGGCCGGGCGGCCGCACCTGCTCTACTCGCTGACCAAGTCGTTCACCTCGATCGCCGTGGGGCTCGCGGTCGCCGACGGGCTGCTGGCGCTGGACGACCGGGTGGTGGACGTGCTGCCCGATCACGTCCCGGCGGACGTCTCCGAGCAGGGGCGCCGCCTCACCGTGCACCACCTGCTGTCCATGACGGCCGGGCACGGCACGGACAGCCTCGCCGAGGCGTGGGAGCTGGAGCCGGGCGACCTGGTGAAGGGTTTCCTGCGTGTGCCGTTCTCCGCGCCCGAGGGGACGCGGCACACCTACGACAACGCGACCACGTTCGTCCTGGCCCGGATGGTGGAGCGGGTCACCGGACGCGGCCTGCCCGAGCTGCTGGACGAGCGCCTCTTCCGGCCGATGGGCATCGGGCACGCGGAATGGGACAGGGTGGCCGGCGGCGCCGCCTTCGGGTTCCACGGGCTGCACCTCACGACCGAGGCCGTGGCCGCCTTCGGCGAGCTGCTGCTGCGCGGCGGCCTCTGGGGCGGGCGGCAGTTGGTCCCGCGCGCGTGGGTGGAGCTGGCGACCAGGCGGCACATCGGCGCCCCGCCGCCCGAGGACGGGCCGGGGAACGCCGACTACCTCCGCGGCTACGGTTACCAGTTCTGGATGTCGCGGCACGGCTACCACGGTGACGGCTCCTTCGGCCAGCTGTGCGTGGTCGTCCCCTCGCACGACCTCGTGGTCGCCGTGACCGGCGGCCACCGGCGGGCGCAGGCGGTGCTCGACGCGATCTGGGAGTGCCTGCTGCCCGGCACGGACCAGGCGGCAAGCGCCGGGGACGACGAAGCCCTCGCCGACCGGCTGCGGCGGCTGTCCCTCGCGCCCGTGCCGGGCACGGCCGCCCCGGGGCGTTCGGCCAAGGCGGTGCTCGACGCCTCCGCCGGGGACTCGCCGCTGCCCGGCGGGACCACGGTGACCGTCGATCCCGTGGACGGGGGATGGGCGCTGCGCTTCGGCTCGCTCCTCGACGTCGAGGCCGGCCACGGCACGTGGCGGGAGAGCTCGCCGCTCGGCCGCCCTGTCGTCACGTCCGGCGCCTGGCAGGGCGACACGTTCGTCGCCGACCTCTACGTCATCACCACCCCGCACCGGATCCGGCTGGCGGTGGACGCCGCCGCGGGGACGGCAGTCGCGACGTGGAACCTCGTGCCCCTGACCGGCCCCGGCCTGGAGCCGCACGTACGGTCCCCGCTGATGACCCGCCCCGACGTCGCGTAGGCGCGGCCGGCCGGGTCAGGCGGAGGCGCCGGCGGTGGCCTGTTCGGCGTCGATGCGGGGGGTGGTCACCGTGGTCTCGTCGGCCGTGTACTGGAGGGGGCGGCCCGTGGTCTGCAGGCGTTCCAGGCTCTGCGCCACCGTGTAGGCGGGGAAAGCCTGCTTCATCAGGGCGAACACGCCCGCCACGTGCGGGGCGGCCATCGAGGTGCCGCTCTTCTCCTCGTACGTCCCGCCGGGCACCGACGAGCGGATCGCCACCCCCGGCGCGAACAGGTCCAGCAGCGGCCCCCGGTTCGTGAACGAGGCCAGGGCGTCCTGGTTGTCGGTGGCCCCCACCGTGACCGCCGTGGAGATGCAGGCGGGGGTGGTGACGCCGTCGGTGAAGCCGTTGTTGCCGGCCGCCACCACCGACGCCACCCCGAGCCCGGCCAGCGTGTCGAACTCGGGTTTGACCGCCGCCGCCTCCGGGTCCTCGTCGCACGCCGCCGTGAACGGGCCGCCGCCGCCCAGGCTCATGTTGACCGCCGCGACGTTGAGGGCGCGCGCCACCCGCGACACGTACTCCAGCGCCAGCTTCTGGTCGGAGGTGTAGCTGAGGAAGCACGGCGCCTCAATGCCGCGCATGACGCAGGACAGCGGGTTGTCCACGCGGCTGAAGACCTGGATGGCCAGGATGCCCGCGTCGGGGGCCACTCCGTTGGACGGGGCGCCGGCGACCATGCGCCCGGCCGCGATCCCGGCGACGTGGGAGCCGTGCGTGCAGGCGTTGGCGCCGTCCGAGAGGCACTGGGCCGTCTCGGCGTCGGCGGCTCCGGCGCCGGTCTGGCTCGGCTGGTTGTTGGGGCAGAGCGAGATGGTGCCGTCACTGGCGTCGGAGGAGGAGAAGCAGGCCTCATCGACGAGACGGCCGGAGAAGAAAGGGTGGTCGCGGTCGATCCCCGTGTCCAGGACGGCGACCGTCGTTCCCCTGCCGGTCCAGCCCGCGCTGTTCGCCCGGTCGGAGCCGATCAGCCTGGTGCTCGTCTCCAGGCCCTGGTTGGTCACGGAGGAGCCGAGCGGGGTGGGGGCGCTCAGCGCGTCCTTGTAGACGGACTGGACGCGGCCGTCCTTCCTCAGCTTGGCCAGCGTGAGCTGGTCGACCTCGGCGACGAAGAAGTTCGGCGAGGCGGCCGTCTCCAGGACCCGGCTGCTCTCCGACGCCTGCTCGATGTCACCGGCGACGGCCTGGACGCTCTGGCCCGGTTTGAGCTGGATGATGGAGCGGACGCGGGTCTTCGAGCGGATCTCCCGCACCAGGGCCTCGCTGATGACCGGGCCGGCGGCGTCCATGGTGTCGGCGTGCAGGGCTTCGGCCCCGGCGCCGCCGCCGTGCGAGGTGCCGCCACCATGTGAGGTACCGCCACCATGCGAGGTGCCGTGCGAGGTGCCCGGCGGGGCGCCCGGCGGGACGGGTGGGTCGTGCGGGCCGGTGTGCAGGGCCGGCGCCGTGCCGGCGTGCGGGATCGGCGCCGTGCCGGCGGGCCGGGCCGGTGCGGCGCCGGCGGGCCGGGCCGGTGCGGCGCCGACGGGCGGGGCCGGTGCCGTGCCGAGCACGGCCGAGACGCCGGCCAGCGCGACGGCGCGGGCGAGCAGGGAGCGGAGCCTCACTGGTTCCTCCGGGATCGGTGTTCAGCCGGTTACCTCCCCTCCCGTATCTGGTGTGATGTGGGTGACCGGTGTGACTCGGGTCAACATTGGGTGCCTTTTTGCCTTCTCGGGAGCCGACGCGAAGAAGGGCCGGCCGTCGCCGGCCGGCCCTTCCTGACGTGCGGTTATTTGACGGTCTTGAGGACGTTCTTCGTCGCCTTCTTCAGCGCCGACGTGGACGGCTTGCTCAGCATCCGCACCTTCTCCGCGGCGCTCAGGGTGGTCGTGCCGTTCCTGCCGTGCGCCCAGTTGAGCCAGGCCGTCAGCAGCGCGCTGTCCAGCTTGGCCTTGTTGGTCCTGGTGTTCTTCAGCACCCGGTACGCCTTGCCCAGCGACGAGGCCTTCGTCAGCTCGGGGAACACCTTGCTCGACTTCGCGATCAGCTTCAGGTAGCAGGTGAGCGTGGCGTCGGGGATCTTGCCGCTGCCGCGGTGGATCTCCACGGCCCACTTCCCGGCCGTCAGCTTCTTGCCCGCCGTGCCGCGCGTGCAGACCGTGGCGGTGCCGGTCGGGGTCGCGGACGGGGAGGGGGTCGGCGTCACGGTCACGGTGACCGTCACGGTGGGCAGCGGCACCGGCGAGGTGGACGACGACGGCTGCGGACCGGGCGAGGAGCCGTCGGACGGCTGGTCCGAGGGATCGTCCGTGGAGTCGTCGGTCGGGCCGTCCGACGGCCGGCCGGGGGCCGGACCGGTGTCGTCCGACGGGGACGGGCCGGGCTGGGTGACGGTGGGCTGCGGCGTCGCCCCGGCCAGGGCCGCCGCCAGGTCCAGGCGCGGCGTGGTGACCTGCGTGCCGTTCGCCTCGTACGTGTACGGCCGCCCGGTGCTCTTCAGCGAGTCGATCAGGTCGCCGATCGGCGCCTGCGGCGAAGCCTGCTTCATCAGCGCCAGCGCCCCGGCCACGTGCGGCGTCGCCATCGAGGTGCCGCTGTAGACGGTGGTCCGGTTGTCCGGGACGGCCGACTCGATGTCCACGCCCGGCGCGAACAGGTCCACCAGCGCGCCCCGGTTGGAGAAGTCCGCGATGGCGTCGTTGTTGTCGTTGGCCCCGACGGCCACGGCCGAGGAGATGCACGCCGGGTACGAGGCCCCTTCGAAGGACTCGTTGCCGGCCGCCACCACGGTCGCCACGCCCTTGGCGAGCAGCGCGTCGATCTTCGGCTTGAGGATCGCGCCCTCCTCGCCGGCGTCGCAGTCGGTCTCCGACAGCGCGCCGCCGAGGCTCAGGTTGACCGCGGCCAGCGGCTGGTCGAGCCCGGTCACGTAGTCCAGGGCCAGGCGCAGCGACGACTCGAACGCCAGCAGGCAGCTCGGCTCGCCGCACACGTCCTCGTCGTTGACCCGGCTGAACACCTGCACCGCCACGATGCCCGCCTGCGGGGCGACGCCGCCGCTGCCGGCCGCGATGCCCGCGACGTGGCTGCCGTGGTCGCACAGGTTGACCTCGCCGGCGAGGCACTTGGGGGTCATGGCGTCGGCCGCGCCTTCGCCGGTCTGCTCGGGCTGCCCGTTCGGGCACAGCGACTCGACGCCGGTCTCCACGGCGGAGAAGCACGCCTCGGCCACGATCCGGCCGCTGAACCACGGGTGGTCGCGGTCGATGCCGGTGTCGAGCACCGCCACCGCCTGCCCGGTCCCGGTGACGCCCTTGGCGTGGGCCTGGTCGGCGCCGATGAGCTTGAGGTTGGGGCTCACGTCGGCCGGCGCGTACGTCCGGTCGCGGTGGATGGAGGTGACCCGCGGGTCGGCGGCCAGCCTGGTCAGCTCCTCGGCGGTGCCCTGCACGACCATGAACGACTGGTTCCGCGGGCGCAGCACCACGTCCACGCTCTCGGCCGCCGCCTGGCTCGCCACGGGGGCGTTCTGCGCGGGATCGGTCAGCTCGACGACGGCCCGCTCGGTGCCGCCGCCCGCGCCTAAGCCGTCCTCGACCTTCTCCTCGGGGGTGGAGGGGACCGGAGCGGGGGCCGGGGTCGAGGTCGGGGCCGGGGTGGCGGTGGGGGCGGGGGTCGGCGTCGGGGTGGGGTCGTCCGCGAAGGCCGGAAGGGCCGGGCCCGATAACGGCATCAGGGCCAGCGCGACCGAGCAGACGATCAGGTGGCGAAATCGCACGCGTCTTCCTCCGAAGGGGATGATCTCGGAGTTTAAGGCGATTTGCCGGACAGGCACAGGTCTCCGGTCCGGTTTCTCACCGAACTTTCAGCGACCCCACCCCAGACGTTCAGCCGTTCTCGACCGGCCCTTCGTGCGTGAACCAGACCGCGCCGAGCGGCGGCACCCGCAGTGTCGTCGAGTACGGCAGCCCGTGGCAGGACTGCTCGACCGCCTCGACCGTGCCCAGGTTGCCGACCCCGCTGCCCCAGTAGTCGTAGGCGTCGGTGTTCAGCACCTCGTCCCACCGCCCCGGGTACGGCAGCCCCAGCCGGTAGTTCTCGTGCGGGCTGCCGCTGAAGTTGACCACGCACGCCACCGCCGAGCCGTCCTTGGCGTAGCGGACGAACGAGAACGTGTTACCAGGGGCGTCGTCGGCGTCGAGCCACCGGAACCCCTCCGGCTTGGCGTCCTGCTCCCACAACGCCGGGGTCTGCCGGTAGACCCTGTTCAGCTCCCGGACCAGCCGCTGCACGCCCTGGTGCCCGTCGAACTCCAGCACCCACCAGTCCAGCCCGCGCTCCTCCGACCACTCCGAGCCCTGGCCGAACTCGCCGCCCATGAACAGCAGCTGCTTGCCCGGATGCGCCCACATGAACGCCAGCAGCGCCCGGAGCTGCGCGAAGCGCTGCCACTCGTCGCCGGGCATCTTGCCGAGCAGCGAGCCCTTGCCGTGCACGACCTCGTCGTGCGACAGCGGCAGCACGTAGTTCTCCGAGTACGCGTACAGCAGCGAGAACGTCATCTGGTGGTGGTGGTACTGCCGGAAGATCGGCTCGTGGCGCAGGTACTCCAGCGTGTCGTGCATCCAGCCCATGTTCCACTTGAAGCCGAACCCGAGCCCGCCCAGGTGCACCGGCCGCGACACGCCCGGCCAGGCCGTCGACTCCTCCGCCACGGTCGAGATGCCGGGCGCCTCGCGGTAGCTGACCGCGTTCATCTCCTTGAGGAACTCGACCGCGTCGAGGTTCTCCCGGCCGCCGTAGATGTTCGGCGTCCACTCGCCCTCGCGCCGCGAGTAGTCCAGGTAGAGCATCGAGGCCACGGCGTCCACGCGCAGCCCGTCGATGTGGAACTCCTTCAGCCAGAACAGCGCGTTGGCCACCAGGAAGTTGCGGACCTCGCGGCGGCCGTAGTCGAAGACGTAGGTGCCCCAGTCGGGGTGCTCGCCGCGCGCCGGGTCGGCGTGCTCGTACAGCGGGGTGCCGTCGAAGCGGGCCAGCGCCCATTCGTCCATCGGGAAGTGCGCGGGCACCCAGTCGAGGACGACGCCGATGCCGTTCTGGTGCATACGGTCCACGAAGTGGCGGAACTCGTCGGGGGTGCCGAAGCGGGCCGTCGGCGCGTAGTAGGAGGTCACCTGGTAGCCCCACGACCCGCCGAACGGGTGCTCGGCCACCGGCAGCAGCTCCACGTGCGTGAAGCCCATGTCGGCGACGTACGCCGACAGCTCGTCGGCCAGCTCGACGTACGACAGCCCCGGCCGCCACGACCCCAGGTGCACCTCGTAGATGCTCATCGGCTCGGCGAGCTGCTGCTTGCCCCGCCGCTCGACCATCCAGGCGTCGTCCTGCCAGCTGTAGTCGGACTTCTCCACCACGGACGCCGTCATCGGCGGCACCTCGGTGCGCCGCGCCATCGGGTCGGCCTTCTCGCGCCAGGTGCCGTCGGCGCCGAGGATCTGGTACTTGTACCGCTCGCCCGCCTTCAGCCCGGGGACGAACAGCTCCCACACGCCCGAGCGGCCCAGGGAGCGCATGGGGTAGGCGGTGCCGTTCCAGTGGTTGAAGTCGCCGATGACCCGGATGCCGCGCGCGTTGGGGGCCCAGACGGCGAACGCCACGCCCTCGACGTCCTCGTGCTCCATCACGCGGGCGCCCAGCGCCTCCCACAGCCGCTCGTGCCGCCCCTCGCCGATGAGGTGCAGGTCCACTTCCCCCAGGGTGGGCCAATGCCGGTACGGGTCCCGCACGGTGAACGGCTCGCCGCCGGCGTACTTGATCCGCAACGCGTAGCCGGGCACCTTGTCCAGCCCGGGAACCAGCACCTCGAACACCCCGTGGGCCTGGTGTTTCATGTCATGGGTCGTACCGTCGTCGTCCAGCACCACCGTGACCCGCTCGGCGAGCGGGCGCAACGCGCGGAAGACCACCCCGCCCTCCACGGGGTGTGCTCCGAGCACGGAGTGTGGATCGTGGTGCGCCCCGCCCGCGAGGCGGTCGAGCTCGTTCCTCATCGGCATGCTCCCAACACTGCCCTATACGACCGTCCATCCCAGGCACTGCCCGCTTTCTCCGAGACAATCACAGAAAGTGCAAAATCCCGGGTTCATCACAAGAGGGTGCCGGGATGGATAACCCATCCTTTACCGGTTCCTGGCTCGACATACTGGTGCGCTGCTCGTAACCCAGCCAGAAAGGTTGCAGCAATGTACCCCCCTCCTCCTTCCCCCACACATCCGTCATATCCGCAGCCGCCGGCCTTACGTCCGGTCCGCGGCCTGGCGATCTTCGCGGTGGTGGCGCTCGTGGCCGACTCGCTGGTCGGCGTCGTCGCCGGGGCCATAGACCTCTGGTACGCGAACCTCGTCGAGCGTGTCCTCGCCGACGCGGACTCCGTGTCCGAGGCGGAGACCAACACCGGGGACCTCGTCTACGGGCTGTCCGGCATCCTGGAGACCGTCACCTACCTCGTCGCGATCGTCGCGTTCCTGACCTGGCTGTTCCGGGTGCGGGCCAACGCCGAGACCCTGTCGCCGCACGGGCACCGGCGCTCGCGGGTCTGGGTGATCCTCGGGTGGATCGTCCCGATCGTCTCGCTCTGGTTCCCCAAGCAGATCGTGGACGACGTCTGGGACGCCTCCAACCGCGACCCGTCGCCGCCGAAGGGGCTCTTCCACGCCTGGTGGGCGGCCTGGCTGGTCGGCGCCTGGGTGTCGAACATCGCCTCGCGGGTGCTGTTCAACGCCGAGGAGCCGGCGGAGCTCGTGACGGCCGCCCGCTTCGACCTGGTGAGCATCGTCCTGATGCTGGTCGCGGCGGTGCTCGCGATCCTCGTGGTACGCCGGATCAGCGACGCCCAGGAGGCGCGGCTGGCCGAGGCCGCCGGAGCCTTCCCCCACTCCCCGGCGCCCACCGGCTACCCCTGGGCGTGAACGGCCAGGAGGTCGTCCAGCGGGAGGGCGGCGCCCCTGGCCATCGCGGCCGCGGCCTCCTCCCCGCCCAGAGCGGCCTCCACGGCGGCGGTGACGCGATCGACGTCGAAGCGCTCGCCGGGCGGCAGCGGAGCGCCCACGGACGCCCGCAGCGCCGTCGCGTGCCCGAGCAGCAGCGCCGCCGCCTCGGGCCGCCCGGCGAGGGCCCGCGCGCCCGCCAGCCCCTCCAGCGCCAGCGCCACGGCCCGCGGATCGCCGACCTCGCGGGCCGCCTCCAGGGCCCGTAGCTGAAGCTCCAGGGCTTCCCGCGCGTTCCCGCGCTGCTCGGCGGCGAAGCCCAGCTCGGCCAGGATCAGGGCCGCGCCGGGCGCGCCCGACACGTCGGTGACCCAGCCCAGCCAGTGGCGCAGCCGCCGCTCGGCCTCCTCCAGGCGTCCCTGGCGGCGGGCGGAGAGCGCCAGGCCCAGCTCGGCGAACTCCTCGGCGGGCCGGTTCGACTGCGCCGCGGCCAGCCGCCGGGCCCGCTCGTGATAGTCGTCGGCCCGCGCGTGGTCGCCGGTCAGCATCGCCACGCGGCCCAGCCGCGACAGCGCGTCCGGCACCGCGCTCCACAGGCCCAGCTCCTCGGCCATGCGCAGGCACCGCTCGCGCAGCTCGGTGGCGCGCGGGTAGTCGCCGGTGATCTCGGCCAGCGTGCTCAGGTTCTCCGCGGCCCGCATCTCGCCCCACCGGTCGCCGACCCGACGGAACAGCGCCAGCCCCTGCTCGCCGTCGCGCCGCAGCGCCTCCAGGTCGCCGCACATGGCGGCGTGCCGGGCCAGGACGTTGAGCGCGGCGCCGGTGCCCCACTCGTCGCCCAGCTCGCGGAAGGCCGCCAGCGCGGAGCGGACGAGGCGCACGCTCGCCGACAGGTCGTCGTACCCGTAGAGGGCGAAACCGGCGAACCACCGGGCGCGTGCCCGCGTGCCCGGGTCCTCGATGGCCTCGAACAGGGCGGGGTCCAGCTCCTGCGGCTGGCCGGACAACATGCCCAGCCCGGCCAGCCACACCTGGGCCGCCGCCGCTCCCGGCGTGCCGGGGCCGGCCACCTCCAGCGCCGACTCCAGGGCGCGGCGGCCCTCGCCCAGCCTGCCGCGCAGCACCCAGTACCAGGCCAGCGCGTTCACCAGCCGCAGCGCGTCGCCGGCCGCGCCCTGGCGGGTCAGCGTCTCCAGGGCCGCGTGCAGGTTGGCGGCCTCGGCGTCGAGGCGGGCCAGGGCGTGCTGCTGGCCGGGGCCGCGCAGGTGCGGCTCCTCCCGTTCGGCGAGGTCGGTGTAGTAACAAGCGTGCCGCCGCGCGATCACCTCAGCCTCGCCCGCCTCCGCCAACCGCTCCACCCCATAAGCCGCCACCGACTCCAGCAACCGATACCGCCCCCCCTCCCGCACCACCAACGAC
>NZ_JBFAHK010000039.1:0-62777 GCF_040802095.1 Nonomuraea sp. NPDC050783 | reverse complement strand
ATGAACGAGCTGGCGCCGCTGGTGTCGGCCCAGTACGGCGCGTTCTTCCTGGCCGAGGAGAGCGAGCTGAAGCTGATCAGCGCCTACGGCTACCCCGCCGACCCCAGCAGGCCGGTCCGCTTCCGGCTGGGCGAGGCCCTGGTCGGGCAGGCCGCCCGCAGCCGCCGCACGATCGCCATGAGCCGCCTGCCGAACGGCTACATCACCATCTCCTCCGGCCTCGGCAGCACCGACCCGGCCTCGGTGATCGTGCTGCCGATCATGGTCGAGGAGCAGGTGCTCGGCGTGATCGAGCTGGCCTCGGTGCAGGAGTTCACGCCCGTGCACCGGGCGTTCCTGGAACAGCTCATGGAGACGATCGGGGTCAACCTCAACACGATCGTGGCCAACGCGCGTACCGACGAGCTGCTGAAGGAGTCCCAGCGGCTGGCCGCCGAGCTGCAGGCCCGCTCGGAGGAGCTGCAGAGCCAGCAGGAGGAGCTGCAGCGCTCCAACGCCGAGCTGGAGGAGAAGGCCCGCCTGCTGGCCAGCCAGAACCAGGACATCGAGGCCAAGAACCTGGAGATCGAGCAGGCCAGGCAGGAGTTGGAGACGCGGGCGCACCAGCTCTCGCTGGCCTCCACCTACAAGAGCGAGTTCCTGGCCAACATGAGCCACGAGCTGCGCACGCCGCTCAACTCGCTGCTCATCCTGGCCCAGCTCCTGGCCCAGAACCACACGCGCAACCTGACCCCGAAGCAGGTCGAGTACGCCGGGATCATCCACTCGGCCGGCTCGGACCTGCTGCAGCTCATCAACGACATCCTCGACCTGTCGAAGGTCGAGGCGGGCAAGATGGACGTCAACCCCGAGTGGGTGCCGCTGCGCCGCCTGCTCGACTACGTCGAGGCCACCTTCCGGCCGATGACCGGCCAGAAGAGCCTGGACTTCCGGATCACCACGGCGCCGGGCGTGCCGGCCGAGCTGCTGACCGACGACTCGCGGCTGCGCCAGGTGCTGCGCAACCTGCTGTCCAACGCGGTCAAGTTCACCGAGACCGGCGGCGTCGAGCTGCGCATCGAGCCGGCCTCGGCCGCCGAGCTGCCCCTCGCGGTGCGGGCCAACGGCCCGGCCCTCGCGCTGCGCGTGGTGGACACCGGTGTCGGCATTCCCGAGCAGCAGCTCGAAGTGATCTTCGGGGCGTTCCAGCAGGCCGACGGCACCACCAGCCGCAAGTACGGCGGCACCGGGCTCGGCCTGTCGATCTCCCGCGAGATCGCCTACCTGCTCGGCGGGGCCGTCACCGTGCAGAGCACGCCGGGCCAGGGCAGCGTGTTCACGCTGTACCTGCCGGTGGCGCGGCCGGGCTTCGACGCCGTGCCCGGCCCGGAGGCGGGCGAGTCGCCGCCGGTCGAGGTGGGGGCGCCCGTGGGGCGGCGCCGGCTCGTGGTCGTCGAGGAGCGGCGGCACGGGCTGCTGGCGCTGGTGGCCGAGAGCGTCATGGGCGACCTGGCCGGCGCGCAGGGGGCGGGCGGCGGCCCGTTCGAGCTGGTCACGGCGGCCGGGGCCGAGGAGGCGCGGCGGCTGCTGGCCGACGAGCGCTGCCACTGCGTGGTGCTCGACCTCGACCTGCCCGAGCTGGCGGCGTACCGGCTGCTGGAGAGCATGGACGGCGACCCGCGCCTGCAGGGGACGCCGGTGCTGGCCTACAACAACTGGCGCGCGCACCCGCGGCACGAGGCCCGCCTGGCCAACCAGCCGCTGGAGCTACTGTCCAGCCTGGACGAGCTGCGCGAGCGCGTCGCCCTGCACCTGACGGCCGCCCAGCCCGGCGACGTGGTGCCGCTGGCGCGGCCGGGAACGGTCGAGGCGGCGGCCGGCCGGGAGATCGACAACACGCTGGCCGGCCGCACGGTGCTGGTGATCGACGACGACGCCCGCAACCTGTTCGCGCTCACCAGCATGCTGGAGATCCACGGCGTCAACGTGCTGCACGCCGAGAACGGCCGCAAGGGCATCGACACCCTGACCGCCCACCCCGAGACCGACCTGATCCTGATGGACGTGATGATGCCGGAGATGGACGGCTACGCCGCGACCGAGACGATCAGGTCGATGGCCCGGTACGCCGACCTGCCGATCATCGCGGTCACCGCCAAGGCCATGCCCGGCGACCAGGAGAAGAGCCTGGCCGCCGGGGCGAGCGACTACGTCACCAAGCCGGTGGACGCCGACCATCTCATCGACCGCATCCAGCACTGGCTGGCCCCGGCCGCCACCTCGTGAGGAAGACGGACGACAGGGTGAGGAACAGCGTGGACGACAGCGGCGTGGACGACAGCGTGGACGACGGCCCGGACGCCGCCCCGGAACCCGGCCCACAAGCCGGCCCGCAAGGCAGCGCGGACGGGAGCACGGATGGGAGCACGGACGGGAGCACGGACGGGAGCGGTCTCGGCAGGCTGGCCGCGACCGTCGAGCGGCTGCGGCGCGAGCTGGCGGCCTCCCGCCGTGCCGCCGACGACCGCGCGCTCATCGAGCTGGCCAAGGGCGTGCTGGTCGAGCGGCTGCGCTGCGGGCCCGCCCAGGCGGCCGAGCAGCTCGCCACGCTGGCGCAAAGGAGCGGCGTGCCGCAGGTCGAGCTGGCCGCCGACGTGGTCAACCAGGCCGCCCGCGACCGCATCAGCCAGGCCGCGCAGGCGGAGCCGGAGGTGTCGGTGCCGCTGCGGGCCGCCGAGAGCGCCGCGCTCGGCGCCACCGACACCCAGGTGGTGGCGTGCTCCCTGCTGGAGCACGCGCTGCCGCCGCTGGGCGCGACGGCGGTGGCGGTGTGGGCGGCCGGGCCGGACGCCTCGCTGTCGCTGGCCGGGTACGCCGGCTTCGGCCCGGAGGAGGCCAGGGGCTGGCAGCACGTGCCGCCCGGCGTGGCGACCACGGCCGGGCGCTCGCTGGCCGAGCGGCGCACGATCTGGCACGCCGACGGCGCCCTGCCGTCGATCGGCCGCCACCGCGCGGCCCCCGGCGGCCGGGTCACCGCGCCGATGGTCGCGGGCGGGCGGATGCTGGGCGTGCTGGAGCTGTGCTGGCCGCGCGCGCTGCCGGAGGCGCCGCCCCGGATCGAGCGGCAGATCGAGGCGCTGGCCGAGCTGTGCGCGCACACGCTGGCGGCGCCGCCCGCGCCGCCCGGGCGGCCGGCGCGGGCCCTGAGGGAGCTGGCCGACCTGGCCGACACGCTGCCCGACCCGGCGCTGGTGCTGCGGGCCCACCTGGACGAGCGGGGCACGCCGGCCGACTTCCGGGTGCAGCACGTCAACCGGCGGCTGGCGGGGGCGCCGGCGCTGGAGGCGTACCCGTTCAAGGCCGGAGGGCTGCTGCTGGAGGCGTTCCCGCTGGCGGCGGGCGGGCTGTTCGGGCGGATCGAGCACGTGCACGCGACCGGCGAGCCGTTCCGCTCGGAGCGCATGCCGCTGGCGCTGAGCGTGACGGGCGTGGCCGACGTCGGCATCACCCGGCACGGCGACGGCGTGCTGCTGGTGTGGCGCGACCACGACGAGGACGCCCGCATGGCCGGGCTGCTGGAGCACGCGCAGCGGCTCGGCCGCATCGGCGGGTTCGAGGAGAGCGCGGTCACCGGCGAGATCACCTGGAACGCCCAGCTCTACTCGCTGTACGGCCTGCCGCCGGGCGAGCCGCCGGTGCCGCTGGAGCGGCTGCGCGACCACGCCCATCCCGACGACGAGGTCACCGTCGGCCGTTTCCTGCGGACCGTGCTGCACCACCGGCGCATCGCCGCCGCCGCGTTCCGGCTGCGGCGGCCGGACGGCATGGCCCGGCACATGCGGGTGGTGGCCGAGCCGGTGTTCGGGCCGGACGGGCGGCTCATGGCGGTGCGGGGGGCCTACCAGGACATCTCCTCCCAGCACTGGACGGAGGTGGCGCTGTCCGTCACCCGCGACCAGCTCGCCCACACCGAGCAGCAGTCGGCCGAGCGCAACCGGCTGGCGTTGCAGCTCCAGCACGCGATCATGCCGCCGTCACACGGCACGGTGAACGCCGCGGACCTGCACATCGCCGTCCGTTACCGGCCCGCGCAGAAGGACCACCTGGTCGGGGGCGACTGGTACGACGTGGTCGGGCTGCCGTCCCAGCGCATCCTGCTGGCGGTCGGGGACGTCGCCGGGCACGGGGTCGAGGCGGCCACCGGCATGGTGGTGCTGCGCAACGCGCTGCGCGGCCTGGCCGCCACCGGGGCGGGGCCGGCCCGGCTCCTGGAGTGGCTCAACACGGTCGCCCACCACATGGCCGGCCGCATGACCGCCACGGCGGTGTGCGGCCTGTACGACCCGGCCAGCCGCGTCATGTCCTGGGCCAGGGCCGGGCACCTGCCGCCGATCCTGCTGCGCGAGGACGGCGGCTCGGAGCTGCCGATGCTCAAGGGGCCGCTGCTGGGGGCGTTCACGGACGCCGCGTACGAGGAGGGGCGGCTGCAGCTGCGGGCCGAGGACACGCTGCTGCTCTACACCGACGGCCTCATCGAGCGGCGCGACCACAACCTCCGCCACGCCCAGGACCGTCTGCTCACCATCGCCACCCGCACGGCCACCACTCTGGACCACCGCCTGGACGACCTGCTCATCCACTGCAACTCCGACACCGACGACGACACCTGCCTGATCGGCGTCCAGCTCCACTGAGCCGCCGCCCCTGGGATCATGGGCCCATGTTCGCGATCTTCGTCTTCGACCCGCCCTCGCTGGCCGCCCGCTTCTTCACCGACGAGCTGCTGGCCGAGCTGCGCCGGCACGTCGAGATCGATCCCGGGCTGGTCCTGACCCGGTACGCGGGGCCGGAGCTGGCGCGGGCCGAGATCCTGATCACCGGCTGGGGCGCTCCCCCGCTGGACGCCCGCGCCCTGGCGGCCGCGCCGCGGCTGCGGTACGTGGTGCACACGGCCGGCACGGTGAAGGGGCTGGCCGGGCCGGAGGTGTTCGCGCGCGGCGTCCAGGTCAGCTCGCAGGCGGCGGCCAACGCCGTGCCGGTGGCGGAGTACACGCTGGCGATGATCCTGCTGGCGAACAAGCAGGTGTGGCAGCTGTCGCGGGCCTACACCGCCGACCGCCGGCCGCCCGGCCTGGAGACGATCCTGTCGGCGGGCGGCAACGCGGGCCGCACGGTGGGCGTGATCGGCGCCTCGGCGGTCGGCCGCCGCCTGCTGGAGCTGCTGCGCCCGTTCGACCTGCGGACCCTGCTGTACGACCCGACCCTGGCCACCGCCGAGGGGCTGGGCGCCGAGCTGGTGGAGCTGCCGGAGCTGATGGCGCGCGGCGACGTGGTCACCGTGCACGCGCCCGCGCTGCCCGAGACCCGGCACCTGGTGGGGGCCGCCGAGCTGGCGCTGATGCGGCCGGGGGCGACGCTGATCAACACCGCCCGGCCGTCGCTGGTGGACCAGGACGCGCTCGCCAGGGCGGTGGCGGACGGCCGCATCCACGCGGTGCTGGACGTGATCGAGCCGGACGACGCCCTGTTCGACCTGCCCGGGGTGCTGCTCACCCCGCACCTGGCCGGATCGACAGGCACCGAGCTGCACCGGCTGGCGGCCGGGGCGGTGGCGGAGGTGGCCGCCGTCGCGGCGGGCCGCCCGCTGCGGCACGCGGTGGACCCGGCGACGCTCCACCTGAGGGCCTGACACCTTTCAGAAACTTTCACGAAACCATTGCACGCCGTCGGGTCCGTGGGTACCGTCCGGGCAACGTCCCTCGGAACGCGCCGGGCCCGGGTGTGGCGACACCCGGGCCCGGCCAGGGATCACATCCCTCGTACACCCCCACGGAGAGTGCACGATGAGAATCTACCGGACCCTCGCCGCCGGGCTGCTGGCCACCGGCCTCCTGACCGCCGGCCAGTCCCCCGCCCGCGCGGCCGCGCCGCCCGGCGGCGGCAAGGACGTCATCGCCAACCTCTGGAGCTGGAACTGGAACTCCGTCGCCCGCGAGTGCGCCGGCCACCTCGGCCCGGCCGGCTACGGCGGCGTCCAGGTCGCCCCGCCCCAGGACTCCCTCACCAAGGGCGGCGCGGTCTGGTGGGACGTCTACCAGCCCGCCGGCTACACGCTGACCAGCAAGCTCGGCGACGAGAGCCAGTTCGCCGCGATGGTCAGGGCCTGCCACGACGCCGGCGTGAAGGTCTACGCCGACGCCGTCGTCAACCACATGACCGGCCAGGGCAGCACCAGCTACGGCGGCCGGACGTTCACCAAGTACGCCTACCCCGGCCTGTACTCCCCGGCCGACTTCCACTACTACGCCGAGGACTGCGGCAACAGCGACAACCTCGTCCACGACGGCGACTACACCGGCAGCGCCCGCAACGTGCAGAACTGCGAGCTGGTCGGCCTGGCCGACCTGGAGACCGAGGACGGCTACGTCCGCGGGGCCGTCGCGGGCTACCTGAACAAGCTCGTCTCCCTCGGCGTGGACGGGTTCAGGATCGACGCGGCCAAGCACATCGCCCCCGCCGACCTGGCCGACATCTACGGCCGGCTGAACGGCTCGCCCTACATCTACCAGGAGGTCATCTACGGCTCCGGCGAGGCGGTCCAGCCCGGCCAGTACACCGGGCTCGGCGACGTGCTGGAGTTCCAGTACGGGCGCTACCTGCGCGAGAAGTTCGCCGGCGGCGCCATCGCGGACCTGCGCACGTTCGGCGCGTCGTGGGCCGGCATGCAGCCGTCGGGCAAGGCGGTCACGTTCGTGGCCAACCACGACACCGAGCGCGGCGGCGGCACGCTCAGCTACAAGGACGGGGCGGCGTACCGGCTGGCCACGCTCTTCCAGCTCGCCTGGGACTACGGCACGCCCCAGGTGTACGACGGCTTCACCTGGAGCGACCGCGAGGCCGGGCCGCCGCACTCCGGCGGGTTCGTCACCGACGCGGTGTGCGGCGCCGGCTGGCAGTGCCTGCACCGCGACCCGGCGGTCGAGGGCCTGGTGCGCTTCCACAACGCCGTCAGGGGCACGCCGGTCGCCAACTGGAGCTCCCCCGGCGCGAACGTCATCGCCTTCGGCCGCGGCGCCACGGGCTGGACCGCGCTCAACAACGGCGGCGGCGCCCACACCGGCACCTTCGCCACCGGCCTGTCCGCCGGCACCTACGCCGACCTGGCCGGCGGCGGCCTGGTCACCGTGGACTCCGCCGGCCGGGCCACGGTGACCGTGCCCGCGGGGGGCGCGGTCGCGATCCTCGCCGGGACGCCGTCCGCGCAGGTCGCGGTGACCTTCGACGTCACCGCGACGACCACCTGGGGCACGAACGTCTTCCTCGCCGGCTCCCTCGCCGCGCTCGGCGGCTGGGACCCCGCCAGGGCGGTCCCGCTGCCCCCGGCGGCCTACCCGGTGTGGAGCGCGACGGTCACGCTGCCCGCGAACACCACCTTCGAGTACAAGTTCATCAAGAAGGACGGCGGCGGCAACGTGACCTGGGAGAGCGGCGCGAACCGGACCCACAGCACCGGCTCGGCCGCCTCGACCGTCACCGCCACCTGGAAGTAACCGGGCGCGCCGCTCCCGGGGTCAGCCCCCGCAGTGGACGGGGTAGACCGCCTCGGCGGACGGCTTGTTCTGCGTCAGCACCTCGATCCGCACCGTGCCGTCGGTCCTGGCCGGGCGGGACCAGTTCGAGGACTGCAGGGCCAGGACGCCGCTGTCCGGGACGGTGTGCGTGTACTGGCCGAGCACCGCGCCGTCCACCACCCAGCGGTAGGTGATCTCCGTTCCCGCGGGGGCGCTGAGCCTGGCGTGCGCCCCGAGGTAGGGCGCCTCCGCGCAGTCGCCGTAGTACGCCTGCGGCCGCAGCTCGCTGACCCGCACCGGCGTGGCCGACGGATCGGCCGGGGCGCACGTCCAGGAGTAGGCCGCCTGGTTGGCGGGCCGGTTGTGGTTGAGGATCTCCACGCGGACCACGCCGCTGCCGCTCGCCCTGGCGTTGGTGTACCAGAAGTCGCCGAGCTTGCTCCTGACGCCCGGCTGGAGCTGCGCGGTGCGCAGGGCGCCGGCCCTGCCGTCCACGACGAGGCGGTACTTGACCTCGGCGGCGCGGTCGGTCATCACCAGGGCCTCGGCGCCGAGCGAGAAGGAGGTGCCGTCGCACTCGCCGTGGTGGACGGGGGCCAGCAGGTACTGGAAGGAGAGCTGGGCGTCGCCGCCCTCGGCCGCGCAGGCGAAGGTGAAGGAACGGGTGGCGGCCGGTGGCCTGGTAGGCGACGGGCTCCAGGCAGCTTCCCTCGTAGTCCCCGGGGGTCAGCTCGGCGATCCGCGGGACCGGCGGCTGCGCGGGCGGCGGCCTGGTGGTGGGGGTGGTCGTCGGCGTGCGGGTGGGGCGCGGTGACGGCCCGCCGGCGCGGCAGCGGACGGCGTAGGCGGCGCGCCCCGAGTCGTGCCCGGGCGTCAGCAGCCGGACGGCCTTCCAGCCGCTCGTGGAGCCGCCCGCCGTCAGCGGCAGCCTGACCCGCTTGACCCGCGGGCCGCCCGCGGCGAAGGCCAGCGACGCGGCCCGGCCCTCGCCGGTGGCGCTGTCGATCCAGCGGTAGGCGACCTCGGCGGGCGTGCGCGAGACCTGGATGGTGGCCGTGAACGTCAAGGTCGCGGGGCAGGCGCCGCGGTGGGCGGCCGGGCTCGCGGTGACGTGGGCGGAGGCGGTCAGCGGCGCGCCGGGCCCGGCGGGCAGCGAGTGCGCGGGGTCGTACACGACGGGGCCGCCGTCGCAGGTGACCTAGAACCGGGCCTTGGCCGACAGCGACTTCCCGCCGAGGAGGCGGCGGAGAAGCCGACGGTGGTGGGGCAGGTGCCGGTCTTCCCGGCGGAGCTCGCCTTCGCCTTGGCGACGGCCGTCCTGATCACGGCCGGCTTGGCGGCGGCGGCGGGGGCGGCGAGCGCGGGAGGGGCGGCCAGCAGGCTGCCGAGCGACGCGGTGCCCAGCAGCAGCGCCGTCCTTCTCATCGAGGGGGTTCCCTTTCTTGACGACGATGGCGCGAAAGGGACTCATGGTGGTGGAACGGGCTTGTGAGTCACTTGGAGTCCGCTGGTCAGGGCCCTGGACGGCCCGTTCTGCATAGATCGGTACAAAAGGGACGGATGCGCTAACGTAGCCGGTAAAACGTTTCATCGCGATCATGCGGAAGGTCACCTTGGACTACGAACGCCAGCCGTACCGCAGGTGCGGCCGCAGCGGGCTCCTGCTCCCCGCCGTCTCGCTGGGCCTGTGGCACAACTTCGGCGAGGGCAAGCCCGTCGAGAGCCAGCGCGCGATCCTGCACAAGGCACTGGACCTGGGGATCACCCACTTCGACATCGCCGACCGGTACGGCCCGCCGCTCGGCGCCGCCGAGGCCGCGTTCGGCCGGATCTTCCCGGCGTCGCTGCGTGACGAGGTCGTCGTCACCACCAAGGGCAGCAACCCCATGTGGGACGGCCCGTACGGCAAGGGCAACTCCCGCAAGCACCTGCTGGCCACGCTGGACCGCTCGCTGGCCAGACTCGGCCTCGACCACGTGGACATCTTCTACCTGCACCGCGACGACGAGGAGACGCCGCTGGAGGAGCAGGCGGCCACGCTCGACCACATGGTGCGCACCGGCCGCGCCCTCTACGTCGGCGTGTCCAACTTCTCCCCCGAGCGCACCGCCGAGATCTCCCGGCTGCTGCGCGGGCTCGGCACCCCGCTGCTGGTGCACCAGCCGCCGTACTCGCTGCTCGCGCGCGGCATCGAGGAGCGGCTGCTGGGCGTGCTGGAGGCCGAGGGCGTGGGCTGCGTGGTGTACTCGCCGCTGGCGCAGGGCCTGCTCACCGACCGCTACCTCGACGGCATCCCGGCCGACTCGCGGGCCGCCGAGGGCCGCTTCCTCACGCCCGACCGGGTGACGCCGCAGGTGCTGGCGTTCGTACGGGCGCTGGCCGGCATCGCCGCCGGGCGCGGGCAGACGGTCGCGCAGCTCGCGCTGGCCTGGGCGCTGCGCGACCCGCGCGTCACCTCCGTCCTGGTCGGCGCCTCCAGCCCCGAGCAGCTCGAGGCCAACGTGGCCGCCGTGGACCACCTCGGCTTCACCGACGACGAGCTGGCCGCCATCGACGACGCCGCCAAGGAGGCCGGCATCGGGGCGTAGCCCCCGCGCGAGGTGGGCGCGCAAGGTAAAAGTCGGGGCGGGAAGTCCTCCGTTCGGCGGAGAACGCGGTGTCCGGCCCCCGCCGCACCCTTATGTTTCGGGGCGCAACCGAGCCTGTCAGCCCACCTCGTGAAGGAGCTGTCCCATGGCCGTAGCGCCCGACCCCGCGCTGACGCGCCGCGACGCGGCCCGCCTGCTGGCCGGAGCCGCCGCCCTCGTCACGCTGCCCAGGGCCGCCCGCGCCGCCGACGGCGGCGGGCGGCCCGGCGTGGACGCCCTGCTGCGCGAGCTGACGCTGGAGGAGAAGGTCTCGCTGCTGCACGGGGCCACCGACCCCGCCTCCAAGGGCCAGGCCGGGTACGTGCCCGGCGTGCCGCGCCTCGGCATCCCCGAGCTGCGCCTGGCCGACGGCCCGGCCGGGGTGCGGGTCGCCGCCCGCGCCACCGCGCTGCCCGCGCCGGTCGCGCTCGCCTCGACGTTCGCCCCGGACCTGGCCCGGCGCTTCGGCGCGGCGGCCGGGCGGGAGGGCCGGGCCCTCGGCATGGACGTCCTGCTGGCGCCGATGACGAACATCGTCCGCGTCCCCCAGGCCGGCCGCGACTTCGAGACGTTCGGCGAGGACCCGGTGCTGGCCGCCGCCCTGGTGGCCGCCGAGGTGCGCGGCATCCAGGACGAGGGCCTGATCGCCACGGTCAAGCACTACGCCGCCAACAACTTCGAGCGCGACCGCCAGAGCGTGGACGTGCGCGTGGACGAGCGGACGCTGCGCGAGATCTACCTGCCGGCGTTCGAGGCGGCGGTGGCGGCCGGCGTGGGCGCGGTCATGGCGGCCTACCCGCGCGTCAACGGCCTGTACTGCTCGCAGAACCCGCACCTGCTCACCGGGATCCTGCGCGAGGAGTGGCGTTACCAGGGCTGGGTGATGTCGGACTGGGGCGGCACCCGCAGCGGCGTGCCCGCGATCACCGCGGGGCTGGACATGGAGATGCCCTCCGGGGCCCGGTTCGGGGGCCTGGCCGGGGCCGTCGCCTCGGGGCGCCTCGCCGAGGCCGTCGTGGACCGGGCGGTGCGGCGGATCCTCGTCCAGCTCGACCGGTTCGGGCTGCTCGGCGGCGGCCGGCCGCGCCCGGCGTACGACGCGGCGGCGGGGGCGGCGACGGCGCGCGCGATCGCGCTGGCGGGCGCGGTGCTGCTGCGCAACGAGCGCGACCTGCTGCCGCTGGACCGCGCCGACCTGGCGGATCTGGCCGTCATCGGCCCCACCGCGGCCGGCCCGCTGGTCGGCGGGGGCGGCAGCGCCCGCGTGGTCCCCGCCACGGCCGAGGCCCCGCTCGACGCGCTGCGCCGCCGGGCGGGGCGGAAGGCGCGGGTGCGCTTCGCCACCGGCGTGGACCTGGAGGGCGTGCCCGTCCCGGCGAGCGCCCTGTCGCTGCGGCGCACCCGCCGGGGCGGCGGCGCGGAGAACGTCGCCCAGGTGGACCACACCGGCGACGCCGCGCTGCCCGCCGGATCGGCGTGGACGTGGACCGGCACGATCACCGCCCCCGCGACCGGCGACTACGACCTGCGCATCCAGGGCGCGGGCGGCGCGCCGTCGTCCCGTGGCTCGATCACGCTGACCGTGGACGGCACCAGGATCGGCTCGGCCGGGGCGCTGTTCGACGGCGGCAACAGCCTCATCGCGACCACGGACGGCCTGGACAACGCCGGGGCCCTCGTCCGGCTGGAGGGCGGGCGCCCCGTCCCCCTCCGGATCACCGCCACCGGCACGGCCGGGACGCCGCTGCGGGTCCGGCTGGCCTGGGTCACGCCACGGCGGCGGCGGGAGGCGCTGGAGGAGGCGGTGGCGCTGGCCCGCGGCGCGCGGGCGGCGGTCGTGTTCGCCTTCAACGAGGGCACGGAAGGGGCCGACCGGGCGGGCCTGGCGCTGCCGAAGGCGCAGGACCCGGTGATCGAGGCCGTCGCGGCGGCCAACCCGCGCACCGCCGTCGTCCTCAACACCGGCGATCCGGTGCTCATGCCGTGGCTGGCGAGGGTGCCGGCGGTCCTGCAGATGTGGTACCCGGGGCAGGAGGGCGCGGACGCGACCGCGGCGCTGCTGCTCGGCGCGGCCTGCCCGGGCGGGAAGCTGCCGGTGACGTTCCCCGCGCGGGCGGAGGACGCGCCGGCCGCCGACCCGCGGCGCTACCCGGGGAAGGGCGGGACGGCGCTGTACGGCGAGGGGGTGTTCGTCGGCTACCGGCACTACGACGCGCGCGGGATCGAGCCGCTGTTCCCGTTCGGGCACGGGCTGTCGTACACGCGGTTCGCGTACTCGGGCCTGTCGGTGCGGCCCTCCGGCGAGGGGCTGCGCGTCGCCTTCACCGTCGCGAACGCGGGGCGCCGGGAGGGCGTGGAGGTGGCGCAGGTGTACGTGTCGCCGCCCGCGGACCCGCCGGTGCCGATGCCGCCGCGCCTGCTCGCGGGCTTCGCCCGGGTCCGGCTCGCGCCCGGCGAGCGGCGTCGGGTCACCGTGACGGTGCCGGGGCGGGCGCTGCGGTACTGGGACGGCGGGCGGTGGGTGCTCGCGGCCGGGCGGCGCGCGGTCCACGTCGGCTCGTCCTCCCGGGACCTGCGGCTGCGCCAGGAGGTGACGGTCCGATGACGGCCGGGCGGCGGCGCGGGATCGGCGTAAATCGTTTCACAGGCGCCGCGCCCGCCTGAGGTATGCTCAGGCAGGCGGATCCGGTGGTGATGTGAGGCTTTTGACGACTTAAGAGCTTGGCACGATTCAACTCCTGTTGTCATGCCGTCCGCGCGCCGCCCACCTGACACGAGGAACGATGTCGAGCATCAAAGAGGTCGCCCGCCTCGCCGGAGTCTCTGTCGGCACCGTGAGCAACGTGCTCAACAGGCCCGACGTGGTGGCCCCCGACACCCGGCAGCGCGTGCAGGCCGCGATCGCGCAGCTCGGCTACGTCCGCAACGGCTCGGCCCGCCAGCTGCGCGCCGGGCGCAGCCGCACGCTCGCCGTGGTGGCGCTCGACCTGGCCAACCCGTTCTTCATCGACGTGCTCAGCGGGGTCGAGGGCGCCGCGCAGCGCGACAAGCTCACCGTGATGGTGTTCAACAGCAGCAAGGACGCCGAGCGGGAGGCGCGGCTGCTGGAGGAGCTGGAGGAGCAGCGGCCCCTCGGCGTGCTCATCACGCCCGTCAACGACCGGGGGCAGCGCGAGCGGCTGGACCGGCTGGTCTCCCGCGGCATCCCGGTCGTGGTGTTCGACAACTCCGCCCGGCTCAGCCACGGCTGCGCGGTGGCGGTGGACGACGTGCTCGGCGGGCGGCTGGCCGGGCGGCACCTGCTCGACCGCGGGCACCGGCACATCGCCTACGCGGCCGGGCCGTTCAGCGTGCGGCAGGTGGAGGACCGCCACGACGGGCTGGCCGGCGTGCTGGGCGAGCGCGAGCGGCTGACCGTCATCCGGCTGCCCGACCTCAACGTGGCCACCGGGCGCACGGCGGGCCGGGAGATCGCGGAGCTGTCCCCCGGCGCCCGGCCCACGGCGGTGTTCTGCGGCAACGACCTGGTGGCGCTGGGGGTGCTGCAGGAGCTGACGCAGCGCGGCCTGCGGGTGCCGGACGACGTGGCGATCATCGGTTACGACGACATCGACTTCGCCGCGGCGGCCGCGGTGCCGCTGTCGTCGATCCGGCAGCCGCGCGAGCAGATCGGGCACACCGCCACGGTGATGCTGCTGGAGGAGGCCGACCAGACGTCGGGGCACCAGCACCGGCACGTGCTCTTCCAGCCGGAGCTGGTGGAGCGGACGTCCACGGCGGCGCGGGCCCCGGTGACGTCCGCGCTCTGAGGCCCCGGCCCTCAGGAGGGGCTTCGGGACGGCGCGCCTTCCTCCGAGGTCCGGCCGCTGCCGTCACCCTGGAAACGTTAGGGTCGTCGCTGGTGCGCCGGGGTGTCCGGTCGGTGGCGCCCGCACCGATCCTTGGAGAGCCCGATCGAGATGCCGCCCACCGATCCCGCCGCAGGCGACGACTTCTCGATCAGGATCCGCACCTTCGGGGGCGTCCTGCTGATCCAGCTCGACGGCCCGCTGTCCGGCACGCCGGTGGACATCGTGCGGATGTACCTCATGCGCACGCTGGTCACGCAGCCGCTGCCCGCGCTCGTCGTGGACCTCGCCGGCGTGACCGCGCTGGAGGAGGCGGGGCGCGAGGTCCTGCGCTCGGCCACCGGCCAGGCCCGGGAGGCGGGCGGCCGCCTGGTGGTCACGGGCGTCCCGCCGCTGCTCGGCACGGCCGGGGAAGCCGGCCTGGACCTGCTCCCCACGATGGGCGACGGCCTCACCGCCCTGGGCGCGCCGCAGGAGCGGTGAGCGGCGCCCAGGGACGAACGGCCCTACCCCGGGCAGTGGCGGTTGGGGAGGATGGGTACGAGGAGAGGGGACCTGATGCCACGCGCACCCGCCGGCCCGGGAAGGTTCCCGGTCATCGCCCTGGTGTCGTCGGCGGGGGGCCTGACGGCCACCGGGCGGGTCCTGCACGACCTGCCGGGCGGCACTCCCGCCGCGATCATCGTGCTGCAGCACATCTCGCCCACGCACCGTAGCCTGCTGCCGGACATCCTGGGCCGGCGCACCGGCCTGCCCGTCGCCGCGGCGCGGGACCGCGAGCCGCTGCGGCCGGGCCGGGTGTCGGTCGCGCCCTCCGGCCACCACCTGCTGGTCACGCCGGGGTGGCGGCTCGCGCTCATCGAGGCGGGCTCGGCCCCGCCGCCCCGCCCCTCGGCCGACCTGCTGCTGACCAGCCTGGCGCTGGCCTGCGGCCCGGACGCCATCGCGGTGGTCCTGTCGGGGCACGGCAACGACGGCGCGACCGGCGCGACCGCGGTCCACCGGTTCGGCGGCACGGTCGTCGCCAGCGACGCCACCTCCAGCGACCACTTCTCCATGCCGCAGGCGGTGATCGCGCGGGACGAGATCGTGGACCACGTCGTGCCCGTGGGCGACATGGGGCCGCTGCTGCACGCCATGGTGCGCGCCCCGGCGACCTGAGCGCCGCCTCCCGAGGGTGCCGGTCCGCGCCATCGCGAAGTTCGGGACCATCGGCCGTACGGCCCGGGCCCTTCGCCTCTCCGCCGGGAGGGCGGGACGGGCGGAGGCTGGAGGGGTGCGCGCGCCGCCGGGGCGAGCCCACGAACCCGCCCCGGCCGCCGCAGGGCCACATCCCCTATTTCATGTATTCCCTACTGGATATGTTGACTTGGTGGTAGGCCCGATCTACGTTGGACGCGTGACGACCACGGCTCTGACCATCCGGGGTCACGTGGACTTCTGCCGCGTGGCCAGCGCCCTGTGTCCCTCCTTCCGACCGCAGGCCCACCCTCTACCGGAAGGACGAAACCCATGTCATCCCTGTCCATCGCCCCCGTAACCGGCCGCGTAGGCGCCCAGGTCACCGGCGTGCGCCTCGGCGGCGACCTGCCCGCCGGCGTGGTCGCGGAGATCCGCCAGGCCCTCCTCCAGCACAAGGTCATCTTCTTCCGCGGCCAGGAGCACCTCGACGAGCACGGCCAGGTGGCCTTCGCCCGCCTGCTCGGCGAGCCGACCGCGGCCCACCCGACCGTGCCGTCCCTCGACGGCAACGCCCACATCCTCGACCTCGACTACCGCAACGGCCACAAGGTGGACCGCTGGCACACCGACGTGACGTTCGTGGACCGGCCGCCGCTGGCCTCGGTGCTGCGCGCGATCACCGTGCCCGAGGCGGGCGGCGACACGCTCTGGGCCAACACGGTCAGCGCGTACGAGCACCTGCCCGCCGAGCTGCGCGACCTGCTCGACCGGCTGCGCGCCGTGCACACCAACCAGTACGACTACGCCCGGCTGGCCGGCGGCGACCGGCGGGCACGCGAGTACGCCGAGGTGTTCACCTCGACGGTGTTCGAGACCGAGCACCCGGTGGTGCGGGTGCATCCGGAGACCGGCGAGCGCTCGATCCTGCTCGGCGACTTCGCCAAGCGCCTGGCCGGCCTGTCGCCGTCCACCTCGGCGGCGCTGATCCGGCTGATCCAGGAGCACGTCACCGCGGTGGAGAACACCGTCCGCTGGCGGTGGGCGCCCGGCGACGTCGCCGTCTGGGACAACCGGGCCACCCAGCACCGGGTGGTGCACGACTTCGGCGACCGCCCGCGCCGCCTGCACCGGGTCACCATCGCCGGTGACGTGCCGGTCGGCGTGGACGGGCGGCCCAGCGAGGCGCTGTCGGGCGACGCGGAGGCGTACTCGCCGGTCGCCGCCTGACCCGCCCGGGCGGCTCCGGCTCCGGCCCCGGCGGCGTGGCCGGGGCCGCCCGGCTCAGGCGGGCCTGGAGGGCAGGCGGGGCACGGCGGCGACCAGCGCCCGCGTGTACGGGTGCCGCGGCCGGGCGAACACCTCCTCCGCCTCGCCCTCCTCCACCACCCGCCCGTCCTTCATGACCAGCACCCGGTCGGCGACGTGGTGGACCACGCCCAGGTCGTGCGAGATGAACACCATCGCGGTGCCGTACTCGGCCTGGACCTCGGCCAGCAGGTCGAGCACCTGTGCCTGCACCGACACGTCCAGCGCCGAGACCGGCTCGTCGCACACGAGCACGTCGGGGCGGGGGCCGAGGGCGCGGGCGATGGCGACGCGCTGCCGCTGCCCGCCGGACAGCTCGCGCGGGTGCCGGCCGGCGGTCTCCGGCGGCAGGCCGACGCGCCGCAGCAGGTCGAGCACGCGGGCGCGGCGCTCGGCGCGGGGCAGCCGCAGCGGCTCGGCGACCAGGCGGCCCACCGTGTGCCGGGGGTCGAAGGAGTCCAGGGGGTTCTGGGAGACGAGCTGGACGCGGGGGCGCAGCGGCCGGCGGCGGCGCTCCCGCAGGCCGGTCCAGGGGCCGCCGCGCAGGGTGATCGCGCCGTGCTCGGGGTCGAGCAGGGCGAGCGCGAGGCGGGCGAGCGTGGTCTTGCCCGAGCCCGACTCGCCGACCACGCCCAGGGTCTCGCCCGGCCGCAGCGAGAAGGAGACGTCGTCCACGACGCGGCGCGGCCCGTACGAGCGGACGAGCCCGCTCCCGGCCAGCACCTCCCCGCCGGACCCGGGGCCGGTGGCGGTGGCCGTGGCGAGAGCGAGAGCAGGGGCGGGGGCGGGCCGGGGCAGCGGCTCTCCGGTGGTGAGGCGGGTGCCGCGCGAGGCCGCGGACGGCACGGCGGCCAGCAGCGACCTGGTGTAGTCGTGGGCGGGCGCGGCCAGCACGTCCGCCGCCCGGCCCTCCTCCACCACCCGGCCGTCCTTCATGACGAGGATGCGGTCGGCGATCGAGGCGACCACGGCCAGGTCGTGGCTGATCAGCAGCAGCGCGGTCCCCGCGGCCTTGCGGGCGGCCAGCAGCCGCAGGACCTGCGCCTGCACGGTGACGTCGAGCGCGGTCGTGGGCTCGTCGGCGATGATCAGGCCGGGGTCGGCGGCGATGGCCGAGGCGATGAGCACGCGCTGCCGCAGCCCGCCGGAGAGCTGGTGGGGCCGCTGGCGGGCGCGCAGCTCCGGCTCGGGCACGCCCACGGCCTCCAGCAGCTCCAGGACCCGGGCCGCGCGGCCGGCGCGGGGGGTGACCTCGTGCGTGGCCAGGACCTCGGCGATCTCGGCCCCGACGGTGCGCAGCGGGTCGAGCGAGACCAGCGCGTCCTGAAGGACGAGCCCGGCGAAGCGGCCGCGCAGCCGCCTCCAGTCGCCGGGGCCGAAGGCGAGCGCGTCCCGGCCGTCCACGGTGAACGCCGCGGCCCGTACCTCGGCGCCCGGCCCGGCCAGGCCGAGCAGGGTGCGGGCGGTGACGCTCTTGCCGGAGCCGGACTCGCCGACGACCGCCACGCACTCGCCGGGCGCGACCGACAGCGACACGCCGCGGACCACCTCGGTGCCGCCGAAGCTCACCCGCAGGTCCTCGACGGCCACCAGGGTGGCCAGGGCGGGCGGAGCGTGCCCGATCATCGGTGCGGTCATGGGGTCCTCCCCTCGAAGCGGCGTTGCAGGCGCCGCCCGGCGACGGTCAGGCAGACGACGGTGAGCGTGATCGCCAGGCCCGGGAACAGCGCCTCCCACCAGGCGACCCGCAGGTAGTTGCGGGCCTCGGAGAGCATCGCGCCCCATTCGGCGGCCGGCGGCTGCGGCCCCATGCCGAGGAAGCTGAGGCCCGAGCCGGCGATGACGGCGGTGCCGAGCCCGATGGTGGCCAGGACGGGGATCGGGCCGAGCACGTTGGGCAGCACGTGGCCGAGGGTGACGGCCAGGCGGGAGCGGCCGAAGGTGACGGCGTGCTCGACGTAGCCGGCGTGGCGGACGACGAAGGTCTGGGCCCGGATCACGCGGGCGTAGTTGGGGAGCTGCGCGATCGCGATCGCGAGGGTCACGTTGACGGTGCCGGGGCCGGTGATGGCCACGACGAGCAGGGCCAGCAGCAGCTCGGGCAGCGTGGACAGGACGTCGAACGCCCGGGCCAGCGCCTCGTCCAGCCACTTGGGGGCGAGGCCGGCGGCCAGGCCGAGCAGCACGCCCGCCGAGACGGCCAGGGCGGTGGCCACCGCGCCGATGCTGAGGGAGTGGCGGGCGCCGTGGACGACCCTGGCCAGGACGTCACGGCCGAGGTGGTCGGCGCCGAGCCAGTGCCCGGGACCGGGCGGCGCGAGCGCGGCGAGGGGGTCGGCGGCCAGCGGGTCCGCCCCGGCCAGCACGCCGGGCGCCGCCACGGCCACGCCCAGGACCACCAGGAACCCCATCGCCGCCGGCAGGCCGATCCCCCTCGCCCGCCGGCGCCCCGCGGTGGCGGCCCGGCCGCTCGCGGCGGCGGGGCGGGCCAGGTCGGGAGCGGTTGACGTCATCCTCCCTCACCCCCTGATCCGCGGGTCGATGACCCGGTAGGCGAGATCGAGCAGGGTGCTGATGGTGACGTACACGACGGCCGACAGCAGCACGACGGCCATCACCACCGGCAGGTCGCGCCCGGTGACCGCCTGCATGGCCACCTGGCCGAGCCCGGGCCGCCCGAACAGCACCTCGGTGATCACCGCGCCGCCCAGCAGCGTCCCGGTGAACCAGCCCGCCAGCGTCACGGCAGGGATGAGCGCGTGCCGCAGCGCGTGCCGGACGACCAGCGCCCGCTCGGTGAGCCCGCGCGCCCGCGCCGTCACGGCGAACGGCTGCTCCAGCGCCCGTTCCAGCCCGCCGCGCAGCACCTGCCCGAGCACGCCCGCCAGCGGCAGCCCGAGGGCGAGCGCGGGCAGCACCAGCGCCCGCGCCCCCTCGGCCCCCGAGACGGGGAACCAGCCGAGCGTGAACGAGAACACCGACAGCAGCACGATCCCGATGAGGAACGGCGGCACCGACACCGACACCAGCTCGGCCGCCGCCGCCACGCCGCGCCACCACCGGCCCCGGCCCGCCGTGACGACCGCGATGGCCCCGGCCAGCAGCACCCCGGTCCCGGCCGCGGCGAGCGTGAGCTGCGCGGTCGGCCCGACCTGGGTGGCCAGGATCTCGCCGACGCCGCGCTGGAGCTGGTAGGAGCGGCCGAGGTCGCCGTGCAGCAGCCGCCACAGGTAGGACAGGTACTGGACGGGCGCGGGCCGGTCGAGCCCCCACTCGGCGATGATCCCGGCCCGGATCTCGGGCGTGTCGGGCCCCTCGCCGACCAGGATGTCCACGGTGTCGCCGGGGGCCAGCAGCAGCGCCAGGTACGCGGCCGTGGCCGCCGCCCACAACACGCCGGCCCCGGTGGCCAGCCGTTTGATCATGTGCCGATCCGCACGTCGTAGGCGCTCGCCGGGGTGCCGGAGGCCGGGTCGAAGCCGAGGCCCTGCACGCTCCTGCGGGCGGCGATCTGGTCGGCGGGCACGTAGATCGGGAAGACGACGGCGTTCTCCCGCACCGCGGCCTGCTGCACCTTGGTGTAGAGCTTCTTGCGCTCGGCCTGGTCGGAGGTGGCCGAGGCGGCGGCCAGCCACTTGTCCACCCGCGGGTCGGAGAAACGGGTGCGGTTGATGGCGGCCTTGGCCGGCAGGATGAGGTTGAGCGCGGCGCCGGCGTCGGAGTCGCCCCGCGAGTTGCCGAACAACTCGTAGGCGTCGTCGTCGAACGCCTTCTCCGCCGTGCCCTGGTCGACCATCCTGACCTGGAAGTCGATGCCGGCCCGCTGCTTGACCTGGGCCTGGACGGCCTGGGAGAGGATGTCGCGGCGGTCGCGCACGAACGCCGCGGAGGCGACCTCGCGCACGGTGAGCCGCTTGCCGTCCTTGGTGCGGTAGCCCTCGGCGTCGCGGCCCGTCCAGCCGGCCGCGTCGAGCAGGGCGTTGGCCTTGGCCGCGTCGCCGCCGAAGGAGCGTTCCAGCGAGGCGTCGTAGAAGGGGCTCTTCTGGCCGACGATGCTCCAGGCCCGGGTGGCGGTGCCCTGGTAGACCGCCTTGAGCACGGCGTCCACGTCCACGGCCTCGCGGAACGCCTCGCGCACGCGGCGGTCGTCGAAGGGCGGGTGGGAGGTGTTGAAGTAGTAGGAGTAGGCGGTGCCGGAGTTGAGCGAGGTCGTGAGCGCCAGCTCGGGGTCCTTCTTGATCAGCTCGACCTCGGTGGCGGGGACGCCCTCGATGACCTGCACCTGGCCGGAGGTGAGCGCGCCGACCCGGACGGCGGCCTCGGGCAGGAACCGGTAGGTCAGCTCGGTCAGGTGGGCGGGGCCCTGGTGGGCGGCTCCGGCGGGCGGCCAGTTGTAGGCGGGGTTGCGGCGGTAGCGGATCTCCTGGCCCTGCACGTACCGCTCCAGGATGAACGGCCCGGTGCCGGCCAGGTCGGGGCCGCCGAACTTGAGGTCCTTGGCGTTCTTCAGCGACTTCGGCGAGATCTGCCCGGAGTAGGGCGAGGCGAGGAAGTCGGGGAACAGCGCGTCCGGCTCCTTGAGCGTGATCGTCACCTGGTACGGCCCGGTCACCTCGGCCTTGTCGAAGGCGTGCAGCTGGATCGCCGCCACGGACGGGTTGTAGCCGGGCACCTGGAACTGGTCGAGGTTGGCCTTGACGGCGGCGGCGTCGAACGTCGTCCCGTCGTGGAAGGTGACGTCCTCGCGCAGGTCCAGCGTGTACGTCCTGCCGTCCGCCGACACCCGCCACGCCTTGGCCAGCCACGGCTGGAACGAGCCGTCCGCGCCCCGCGACAGCAGCGCGTCGAACTGGTTGAACACCAGCAGCCTGGCCTTGTTCTGGGCCCAGAGCTGCGGGTTGAGGGTGATGGGCTGCGTCTCGACGGCCCAGGTGAGGGTGGTGGTGGCCGTGGTCTCGGCGGCGGGCCCGGTGCCGCAGGCGGTCAGGGTGAGCAGCAGGGCGGCGGCGGGTATCAGGCGTCTCACGGGCGTTCCCATGCCTCGGCGAGCAGCTCGTAGGAGCGCACGCGGTCCTCGTGGTCGTGGGTGATGGTGGTGACCAGCAACTCGTCGGCGCCGGTCACCCGGCGCAGCACGCGCAGCCCCTCGGCCACCTGGTCGGGCGTGCCGACGAACTGGGTGTCGAGGCGGTCCTTGACCAGCGCCCGGTCCTCGTCGGTCCAGACGTGCGCGTCGGCCTCCTCCGGCGTCGGGTAGGGGATCGCGCCGGCCCCGGTGCGGATGCTGCGCACCCACAGCCCGTACGGGCGGGCCAGCTCGCGGGCGCGGGCCTCGGTCTCGGCGACGACCACGTCGGCCGAGACGACGACGTACGGCTCGGCCAGCGTGTCGGACGGCTTGAACGCCTCCCGGTAGCCCTCGACGGCCTCCAGCACGCTGGAGGGGCTGACGTGGTAGTTGGCCGCGAACGGCAGGCCGCGCTCCCCCGCGACGCGGGCGCTCTGCCCGCCGCTGCTGCCGAGGATCCACACCTGGAGGTCGGCGCCCTCGCCGGGCACGGCGTGCGCCTGGTGCGTGCCGGCCAGGAACGCCAGGACGTCGTCGATCTGGTCGGCGAAGTCCGGCGTGCGGGCGCCCGGCTGTTGCAGCAGGGTGGCGTAGTGGGCGAGGTGGGGGTGCTTGGCCAGCCGGGACCAGTCGAACGGCGGCGGGATGAGCAGCCCGTCCACGATCTTGGCGTCCCGGCGTTCCAGCGCCGGGTTGGCCGTGGCGAGCTCGGCGCGGCGCTGGCCGGAGCGGCCGATGCCGAGGTCGATGCGGCCCGGGTGCAGCGCGTCGATGAGGCCGAACTGCTCGACGACCGACAGCGGCGTCTGGTGGCCGAGCTGCACGGCGCCGGAGCCGACGCGCAGGGTGGAGGTGGCCGCGGCGACCAGGGCGATGAGCACGGCGGGGGCGGAGCTGGCCACGCCGGGCGCGAAGTGGTGCTCGGCCAGCCAGTAGCGGCGGTAGCCGAGCCGCTCGGCGTGGCGGGCCAGGTCGAGGGTGTTGCGCAGCGCGTCGGCGGCGGTCCCGCCGGAGGAGATGGGGGCCAGGTCGAGGATGGACAGGGTCATGGCGTGCCTCCGGGGAAGGGCCTGCTCGGGATCTCCGCGCGCAGCACGGGCGCGATCTCGGCCTGGAACAGCTCCAGCGCGTCCCGGTGCTGCCGCTGGGTGAGGCCGTCGGCGTCGGCGTGCAGGTGCATGACCTCGTGGCCGAACCGCTTGTGGTAGCGCAGCACCTTGTCGACGATCTGCTGGGGGCTGCCGACCAGGATGGAGCTGCGCTCGATGGCGTCCTCCAGGGTGGGGAAGACCACCGGCAGGCCCAGCTTGCGCTGGAAGGCCACCCGGGCGTCGTAGACGGGCCGGTAGGTGGCGACGGCCTCCTGGGAGGTGCGGGCCGCGTAGTAGCCGGCGGTGCCGGCGCCGACCAGCGCGGCGGCCGGGTCGTGGCCGTGGAAGGCCCAGCGCTCGCGGTAGTGGTCGATCAGCTCGGCGTAGGGGTCGATGGGGTGGGTGACGTTGGCCGAGAACAGCGGGTCGCCGTGGCGGGCGGCCAGCTCGACCGACTCCTTGCTGGTGGCGCTGCCGTGCCAGATCCTGATCGGCCGCTGGAGCGGGCGCGGCCAGGTCTCGGCCTCGGTGAGCGGCGGGCGGAAGCGGCCGGTCCAGGTGACCTTGTCCTCCCGCCACAGGCGGCGGAACAACTCGTAGCCCTCGCGGTTGCGCTCCCACTGGTCCTCGGGCGTGACGTGGAAGAGCTGGGCCTGCGCCGCGCCGTTGCCCTTGCCGATGATCAGCTCCAGCCGGCCGCCGGACAGGTGGTCGAGCGTGGCGTAGTCCTCGTAGGCGCGGACCGGGTCCAGCAGGCTGAGCGTGGTGACCGCGGTGAACAGCCGGATCCTGGACGTCCTGGCCGCGATGTGGCTGAGCACGACCGGCGGCGAGGAGGAGATGAACGGCCGCTCGTGCCGCTCCCCCACCCCGAACCCGTCGAAGCCGAGCTCCTCGGCCAGCACCGCGTTGTCCACGACCTCGCGGAAGCGCTCGGTGGGCGAGCGGTCGTCGTTGTGCACGATGAGCGTGATGGCCAGGAACTTCACGGCGCCGCCTCCGCGTACCGGCTGGCGGGGCGGGGCAGGCCGAGCAGGCCGCGCAGGGTGGCGGCCTCGTAGGCGTGCCGGAAGGCGCCGCGGGCGCGCAGCTCGGCGGTCAGGTCGCGGGCGATCCGCTCCAGGTCGTACGGCAGGACGCCGGGCCGCAGCCGGAAGCCCTGGACGCCGGCCCGCCGCCACTCCAGCAGCACCTCCGCCAGCTCGGCGGGCGTGCCGGTGAAGATCGCGGCGTCGGAGGCGAGCTCGGCCCCGTCGAGCTCGTCGAGGCGCGCCTTGCGCCGGGCCGCGTCCGCGCCCAGGAACACCAGCAGGTCGGCGAAGATCTTGATGTCCGGGGACAGGCCCCTGACCTCCTCGACGATGGCGCGGGCCTGCTCGGCGGAGTGCGGGGTGACGTACACGACGTCGGCGGCGCGGGCGGCGAACTCGTACGGCAGCCGCGCGTGCGCCAGCGCGGTCACCACCGGCTGCCCCTGCGGGGAGCGCGGGGTGATCGACGGGCCCTTGACGGAGAAGAACCGCCCGGCGAAGTCGATGTAGTGCAGCTTGTCCCGGTCGATGAAGCGGCCGGTCGGCAGGTCGCGGATCTCGGCGTCGTCCTCCCAGCTGTCCCACAGCCGGCGGGCCACCTCCACGGCGTCGCCGGCCTCGGCGAACAGGTCGCGCACGTGCGGGTCGGCGGACAGGTCCGCGCCCCCCGGCCGGTTCAGCACCTGGTCGAGGGGCGGGAACTCGCGGCGGCCGAAGTGCCGGGCCTCGGTCGCGCCGGCGGAGATCCGCGGCCGCCAGCCGGCCCGGCCGCCGCTGACGTGGTCGAGGGTGGCGATGCCGATCGCGACGTGGAACGGCTCGGTGTGGGTGGTGGTGGCGGTCGGGACCAGCCCGATCCCGCGGGTGAGCGGGGCCAGGCGGGCGGCCAGCAGCACCGCGTCGAAGCGGCCGCGTACCTGGTCGGTGCGGTCGTCGGGGCCGTCGGGCAGGGTGGACTGCAGGGCGAGGGCGTCCTCGATGGTGACCAGGTCGAGCAGGCCGCGCTCGGCCTCGGCCACCAGCCCGGCCCAGTAGGGGGCCGAGAAGACGTCCGCCGGGGACTCGCGCCAGGCGGCGGGGTGCCAGCCCGCGCCGTCCAGCGCCACGGCGAGGTGCAGGGTCATTCGAGCTCCAGGTGGTCGCGCAGGGTGGCGCCGGTGTAGCCGGTCCGGACGGCGCCGCGCTCGCGCAGCAGCGGCACCACCCGGTCCACGAAGTCGTCGAGACCGCCGGGGGTCAGGTGCGGCACGAGGATGAAGCCGTCGGCGGCGTCGGCCTGGACGTGCTCGTCGATCTGCCGGGCGACGCTCTGCGGGGTGCCGATGAACGTCTGCCGCCCGGTCACCTCGATCACCAGCTCGCGGATGGTCAGCTTCTTGTCCTCGGCCAGCGCCCGCCAGCGGGCGGCGACCTCGGCCCGGTCCTTGATCGCGACGCGGCCCTGGGAGAGGTCGTGCGACAGGTCGGGCTCGACGTCGGGGAACGGTCCATCAGGGTCGTGGGCGGACATGTCGCGGCCCCACACCTGCTCCAGGAAGGCGATCGCGGTCTGGGGGCCGACCTGCTGGCGGCGGATGACGGCGGCGTTCTCGGCGGCCTCCTCCTCGGTGTCGCCCAGCGCGTACGTCGCCGCCGGCATGATCTTGAGCTGGTGCGGCTTCCTGCCGTACCGGGCCAGGCGGCCCTTGACGTCGGCGTAGAACGCCTTGCCCGCCGCCAGGCCGCCGTGCCGGCTGAAGATCACGTCGGCCTCGGCGGCGGCGAACTCCCGGCCCTCGTCCGAGTCGCCCGCCTGGATGATCACCGGGTGCCCCTGCGGGGCGCGGGGCAGGGTGAACCGGCCGCGCACGGAGAAGTGCGGGCCCTGGTGCTGGACCTCGCCGATCGCGCCCGGCCGGACGAACGTGCCGGACTCCCGGTCGGCGGCGACCGCGTCCGGCTCCCAGGAGTCCCACAGGCGGCGGGCCAGGCGCACGAACTCGGCCGCCCGCTCGTAGCGGTCGGCGCGGTCGAGGAATCCGCCGCGGCGGAAGTTTTCGCCGGTGAAGGCGTCGGAGGTGGTGACCACGTTCCAGGCGGCCCGGCCGCCGCTCAGGTGGTCCAGCGTGGACAGGCGGCGGGCCAGCTCGTACGGCTCGTTGAAGGTCGCGTTGACCGTGCCGGCCAGGCCGAGCCGGTCGGTCACGGCGGCCAGCGCGCTGAGCACGGTCAGCGACTCGGGCCGGCCCACGACGTCGAGGTCGTGGATGCGGCCCTTCAGCTCGCGCAACCGCAGCCCCTCGGCCAGGAAGAAGAAGTCGAAGGCGCCGCGCTCGGCCGTGCGCGCGAGGTGGACGAACGAGGCGAAGTCGATCTGGCTGCCGGAGCGGGGGTCGGCCCAGACGGTGGTGTTGTTGACGCCGGGGAAGTGGGCCGCCAGGTGGACGCGCTTGCGGGTCATGCGCCCCGCCCGTGCGGCCGGTCCCAGGAGGCGGGCAGCCCCTCGGTCGTCTCGCGGAAGGCCGGGCGCTGGTAGAGGTCGCGGGCGTAGGGCCACAGGTGCTCGAAGTCGCTCAGCTCGCGCTCGCTGACCAGGTGGTCGCGGTTGTACTCGGCGTCGAACCTGGCCAGCGTCACCCACAGCCGCACGTCGGCCTCGGTGATCGTGTCGCCGGTGAGGAAGCGCTGCTCGGACAGGCGCTCGTCCAGCTGTTCCAGGGTGGACACCACGCGGTGCCGCTCGGTCTCGCGCTCGCCGTCGGTGGCGGCGCGGGCCACCCGGGTGACGCCGGTGTTGACGTCGTGGTAGATCCAGCCGTTGAGCTTGTTGATCTCGGGGCGGAGCGCGTCCGGGTACAGGTCGATCGAGGTGTCGGCCCACCGCTCGAACTGGGTGGCCAGGTCGAGCGTGATGTCGGGGAAGTTGTTGCTGACGATGCCGCCGGTGTGCCGGTCCCACAGGACGGGGACCGAGATGTGGCCGCCGTAGCCCTTCTCGGTGGCGTCGTAGGCCTGTTCGAGCAGGGTGAAGCCGTTGACCGGGTCGGCGCCGCGGCGCTGCCTGAACGCCCAGCCGCGGCCGTCGCGCTCGTCGTCCACGTACGACAGGGAGACCACGTCCTCCAGGCCCTTGAGCTTGCGGACGATGGCGGCGCGGTGGGCGTACGGGCAGACCCAGGCGACGTAGAGGTGGTAGCGGCCGGGCTCGGCGCGGAAGCCGCTGGAGCCGTCGGCGGTGACGCGGCCCTGGAAGGGGTAGAGCGGGCGGCTCCAGTCCGGGGACAGGTGCAGGCGGCCCGGGCCGTAGTGGCCGTAGGCGACGTGGTCCACCGGGGTGGCGTAGCCGGGCTGCGTGATGGTGCCCGGCTGCGTGGTGATGGTCGTCACTCGTGGCTCCAGGTCAGGATTCGGGGTGGGCCAGGAAGCGGCCGAAGCGGCCCTGGTGGTACAGCAGGGGGCGGCCGGGGCCGTGCACGCGGGCCTCGGCGACCAGGCCCACGACCAGCTTGTGGTCGCCGACGTCGGCGGTCTCGTACGGCAGGCAGATCAAGTGGGCCGTGACGTCCTGCAGCAGCGGCGCGCCCAGCGGGCCGGCGCGCCAGCGGGTGGGCTCGGCGAAGCGGTCGATGCCCTTGCTGGCGAAGCGGGCGGCCAGCTCGGCCTGGTCGCTGGCCAGGATGTTGACCGCGAAGTGGTCGGCGGCGCCGAGCCGGGGCCAGGTGGTGGAGGCGCGGTCGACGTAGAAGGAGACGAGCGGCGGTTCGAGGCTGACGGAGGAGAAGGAGGTGGCGGTCAGGCCGACGGGGGCGCCGGCGTGCTGCGCGGTGATCACGACGACGCCGCTGGCGTGCACGGCGAGCGCCTGCCGGAAGTCGGCGGCGGTGACGGAGCGGCCCGGCAGGCCCTCGGGCTCCGGCAGGGCGTCGGGCAGGCCCTCGGGCAGATCGTCGGGCAGATCCTCGGGCAGGGTGTCCGGCAGGGAGTGGGGCAGCGTGTCGGTCATGCGTGCGCCCCGCTCCTGGACGTGCGGGACATGGCTGAAGGGTTGATCACGAGAAGGTTCCTCACGGGTGGAGACAGGCTCGCGCGACGCCCCGGGACGGCGGGGCGCGGGAATGGGGTCGGCGGTGGCGTGGGCGGCGTCGGCCACGCGGGAGCACGAGGGTGGAGGGAGGCGACGAGGTCCGTGATCAGCGACACTGGGCGCTGGTGACGTGGCCGAAGTCCACGTGGGGGCGCCTGGTCAGGAGGAGTCCCTGGCTCATACCCATGACGGTAGGCCGCCCGCGGCCGTAAGTCAACATTCCCTACTGGTTTTGAAGGGAACTAGGACGGGAAAGGAAGGCCCCGCGGCCGCGGAACGCCCGGCTCCGTGATCCAGCCGGGCCGGGCGTTCCCGTGTGAGCGGTCTCAAGCGGCGGCGGTCACCGGCCCGCCCTCAGGACCCCGGGCGGCGGCGCCGCGTCCGCTCGTGCGAGGCGTCGCGGTATCGATCACCCCTCTCGGTCGGAACGGCCCGAGTCCACCACCGCGCGGCTGCATCTCACTTGGATCGTCTTGCGGCCTGGTTGGAACCGTCCTTTCTCGCGGTAAGAGCCCTGCGTGCGGGCGACATGCCCTTCATGCGACACAAAACGTGTCTGTTGTGATGGGAGCGCTCCCAATCCGCCTTTTGCGTGATACCTCCCTCGGAATCCCTTTTCACGGTTACAAATCGCACCATTGGTAACGGTTGCGTTTCGGTGGATTGACGTGCAGAGCAGGCAAGTGCACCCTTTGTGGGAGCGCTCCCAAAGTCTCCCACCGCGGCGGAGCGCGTGCCGCGGTGCACTCCCCCAACATTCACCCGAGAAGGGGTTCCCCATGATGATCAGCAAGCGTCGCGGTGGTCTGGCCGCGGCCTCGGTGCTCGCCGCGGCGGCGCTGACCGTCGCGTCCTGCAGCTCAGGAGGCGGCACTTCGCAGTCCGGCGCTCCCGCCTCCTCCGGGGCCGCCGCGCCCGTCACCATCCGCGTGCAGACGTTCGGCGGTGGCACCAACTTCGGTTACAAGAACGCCATCGCCAAGTGGAACGCCGAGCACAAGGACATCCAGATCAAGGAGGAGCACCTGACGGACCAGTTCGAGCAGCAGTACTGGCCGCAGATGATCCAGTGGCTCACGTCCGGGACGGGCGCGGGTGACGTGGTCGGCATCGACGAGGGCGGCATGGGCCTGGCCAAGGCGCACCCCGAGTGGTGGGCGGACCTCAAGGAGTACGGCCTGGACTCGCGCAAGGCCGACTTCCCCGCCTGGAAGTGGGAGAACGGCGTCACCGCCGACGGCAAGCTGTTCGGCCTCGGCACCGACATCGGTGGCATGAGCCTGTGCTACCGCGCCGACCTGTTCAAGAAGGCCGGGCTGCCGAGCGAGCGCGACAAGGTCAGCGCCCTGTGGCCGACGTGGGACGAGTTCATGAAGGTGGGCCAGCAGTTCCAGTCGAAGGTCAAGGACACCAAGTGGGCTGACGGCACCAACACGCTGTACCAGGTGTACCTCTACCAGGAGGCCGCCAAGAACGGCAACGTCACCTACTTCGACCAGCAGAACAACCTCATCGTCGACAAGAACCCGGCGGTGAAGAACGCCTTCGACTTCGCCTCCAAGATGAGCCAGCAGGGCCTGACCGCCAAGCTGCGCAACTTCACCGACGAGTGGGCGGCGGGCACCCAGAAGGGCGCGTTCGCCACGGTCGGCTGCCCGTCCTGGATGCTCGGCGTGGTCAGCGGCAACGCCGGCGACGACGCCAAGGGCAAGTGGGACGTCGCCTCCGTGCCCGGCGGCGGCGGCAACTGGGGCGGCTCGTGGGTGGCCGTGCCCAAGCAGTCCAAGCACCCGAAGGAAGCGGCCCAGGTCGCCGACTACCTGACCCAGGCGCAGACCGAGGCCAGCATCTTCACCGACTTCGGCAACATGCCGAGCAACACCAAGGCTCAGCAGGACCCGGCCGTCCAGGGCGCGAAGAACGCGTTCTTCAACGACGCCCCGATCGGTGAGATCTTCGCCAAGTCCGCCTCCTCCCTCCAGCCGGTCTTCCTCGGCGTGAAGCACGCCCAGGTCAAGAACGCCGTGGAGTCGGTCATCCAGGGCATGGACGACGGCTCGGTCGCCTATGACAAGGCCTGGCAGCAGCTGGTCGACGACGCGGTCAAGGCCGCGGGCTGATCCTCCCGCCCGGCCCGCCGACAGCGGGCCGGGCATGTTGCCGCCGAAAGGTCTGTTATGAGTCTCGACACCCTCCCGCGGGCGGCACGGAGCAACCATCGCCGCTCCCGCCCGCCCGGCCGCCGCTGGCGCTCGCGATTCGACGTCAAGGCGATGCCGTACGCACTGGTGTCCCCGTACTTCCTGCTGTTCGCCGCCTTCGGGCTCTTCCCGCTGGCCTTCACGCTCTACTACTCGCTCTACGACTACGACCTGGCCGGCACCACCGAGTGGGCCGGGCTGGGCAACTACACCGCCCTGCTGGGCGACGAGGACTTCTGGCGGGCCGTGATCAACACGGTCGGCATCTTCGTCCTGGCCACCGTGCCGCAGATGTTGCTGGCGCTGTTCCTGGCCAACGCGCTCAACAAGCGCTTCAAGTTCCGCCTGGCGATCCGCATGAGCGTGCTGCTGCCGCTGGTGACCTCGGTGGTCGCCGTGGCCGTCGTGTTCACGCAGCTCTTCGCCCGCGACTGGGGCCTGGTCAACTGGATCCTGAGCTGGTTCGGCATCGACGCCTTCAACTGGCGGGCCGAGCGCATCCCGTCCTGGATCGCCATCGCCACCATGGTCGACTGGCGCTGGACCGGCTACAACGCGATCATCTTCCTGGCCGGCATGCAGACGATCCCCCGCGACCTGTACGAGGCCGCCGCGATCGACGGCGCCTCGCGCCGGCGCCAGTTCTGGCAGATCACGCTGCCGATGCTGCGCCCGACCCTGATCTTCGTGGTGCTCAACTCCACGATCGGCGGCCTGACGCTGTTCTCCGAGCCGACCACCTTCTACAACGGCAACGTGGACGGCGGCTCGCAGGGCCAGTTCCAGACGGTGGCGATGTTCATCGTCAAGCAGGGCTTCCGCGAGTTCGACTACGGCTACGCCGCCGCGGCCGCCTGGCTGCTGTTCCTGCTCATCCTCATCGGTGCCGCGATCAACTTCCTGTTCGTGCGCAGGATCGGAGGCACGAAATGACCAACTGGTCTCCGACCGTCTTCACGCGCGTCATGCTGGCGCTGGCGGTGCTCCTGTCGGCGTTCCCGCTGTACTGGATGCTGGTGATCGCCTCGCGCACGAACGCCGACGCGGTGTCGGTGCCCCCGCCGTTCCTGCCGGGCGGCAACCTGGGCGACAACATCATCGCGGTGCTCAACAACGAGGACGCCAAGTTCCTGCTGGGCCTGACGAACTCGTTCATCGTCGCGGCCACCGTGACGGTCTCGGTCGTCATCATCTCCACGCTGGCCGGCTTCTCGTTCGCGAACCTGCAGTTCAAGGGGCGCAACGCGCTGCTGGTGCTGGTGCTGCTGACGATGGCCGTGCCGCTGCAGCAGATGGGCGTGGTGCCGCTCTACCGGCTCATGGTGAGCCTGGAGTGGACCGGCACGCTCAAGGCGGTCATCCTTCCGTACCTGCTCAACGGGTTCGGTGTGTTCCTCATGACGCAGTACACGCGCCAGGCCGTGCCGATGGAGCTGGTCGAGGCGGCCCGGGTGGACGGCGCCGCGACGCTGCGCATCTGGTGGAACGTCGTGCTGCCGGCGGTGCGTCCCGGCATGGCGGTGCTCGGCATCAACACGTTCATGCTCATGTGGAACGACTTCATGTGGCCGCTGATCGTGCTCACCCCGGACAACCCGACCGTGCAGATCGCGATCACCTCGCTCAACGCCAGGTTCTCCACGAACTACACGTTGATCTTCGCGGGCACGGCGCTGTCCATCATCCCGCTAGTCGCAGTATTCATCGCATTCGGCCGTCAGATCGTGGGCGGACTCATGGAAGGTGCGGTCAAGGCGTGACGACACAAGAGGAACAGACGCGTTCCGGGCTACGCTTCCCCACGGGCTTCACATTCGGCGCGGCGACCTCGGCGTACCAGATCGAGGGAGCCGTCGCGGAGGACGGGCGGGGCACCTCGATCTGGGACACCTTCGCCAGGACGCCGGGCCGGATCCTCAACGGGCACAACGCGGACGTGGCCACCGACCACTACCACCGCTTCCGCGAGGACGTCGCGATCATGGCGGACCTGGGCCTGACCGCCTACCGGTTCTCCGTGTCCTGGCCGCGCATCCAGCCGACCGGCTCGGGCAAGGTCAACCAGAAGGGCCTGGACTTCTACAAGCGCCTGGCCGACGAGCTGCGCGGGCACGGCATCGACCCGTGGCTGACCCTCTACCACTGGGACCTGCCGCAGGAGCTGGAGGACAAGGGCGGCTGGCCGAACCGGGACATCGCCTACTGCTTCGCCGAGTACGCGGCGACCGTCCACGCGGCACTGAAGGACCACATCCACACCTTCAGCACGGTCAACGAGCCATGGTGCGCCGCGTTCCTGGGTTACGCCTCCGGGGAGCACGCCCCCGGCAGGCGCGAGCCGGAGAACGCGATCAGGGGCGCGCACCACCTCAACCTGGCCCACGGCCTGGCCGTGCAGGCGATGGGCGCGCGCCGGGTCGGCGGCTGCGTCAACCTGTACGCGGTCAGCCCGGCGACCGGCAGCCCCGAGGACCTGGACGCCGCCCGGCGCATCGACGGCCTGCAGAACCGTTTCTTCCTGGACGCGCTGCTGCTCGGCCGCTACCCGGAAGACGTGCTCAACGACGTGCCCGGCGAGATCGACTTCATCAAGCCGGGCGACATGGAGACCATCAACGCGCCCATCGACGTGCTGCTCGTCAACTACTACAGCCGCTTCACGGTCTCGGGAGCACCAGGCGGCAAGAAGTCGGCGGCGGCGGCCCCCACGGACGCGGGTTCTCCGTGGGTCGGCAGCGAGCACGTGTCGTTCGTCAACGGGGGCCGCCCGACGACGGCGATGGACTGGGAGATCGACGAGGGCGGCCTGGTGGAGGTCCTCACCCGGGTGGCGCGGGACTACCCGCCGGTCGCGATGGTGGTCTCCGAGAACGGCGCCGCGTTCGACGACGTCATCGAGGACGGCCGCGTGCACGACCCGCAGCGGCAGGCGTACGTGGAGGCGCACCTCGGCGCGTGCCGGGAGGCCATCGACGCCGGTGTGCCCCTGGAGGGGTATTTCGCCTGGTCGCTGATGGACAACTTCGAGTGGGCGTGGGGCTACGGCAAGCGGTTCGGCCTGGTCCATGTGGACTTCGACACCCAGGAGCGGCTGCTCAAGGACAGTGCGCTCTGGTATTCGGAGATCATCCGGCAGAATAGGACCCATGAACCGACCGACTCTTGAGGCCGTCGCGGCCCGGGCAGGTGTAGGCCGGGGCACGGTGTCGAGGGTCATCAACGGCTCGCCCAACGTCAGCGCCAAGGCTCGCGAGGCCGTCGAGCTGGCCATCCGTGAGCTGGGCTACGTCCCCAACCGTGCGGCGCGGGCACTGGTGACGCGCCGCACGGACACGGTGGCGCTGGTGGTGTCGGAGTCACAGCTGCGGGTCTTCGACGAGCCGTACTTCGCCGGCACCATCCGCGGCATCGGCTCGGCGCTGGCCGAGACGGGGCTGCAGCTCATCCTGGCGATGGCGCGCACCCCGGAGGAGCACGCGCGGCTGGAGCACTACCTGACGGGGCAGCACGTCGACGGCGTGCTGCTGCTGTCGCTGCACGGCGCCGACCCGCTGCCGGAGCGGCTGGAGGCGATGGGCGTGCCGACCGTGCTCGGCGGCCGCCCCGTCGGCCTCGATCCGTACAGCTACGTGGACATGGACAACAGGGCCGGGGCCCGGCAGGCGGTCAAGCACCTGCTGGGCCTCGGCCGCGGCGCGATCGCGGCCATCGCCGGCCCCCAGGACATGGGCGTGGGCGTCGACCGTCTGGCCGGCTACCGCGACGCGCTGCTGCCCTCGGGCCTGTCGGAGCTGGTCGCCTTCGGCGACTTCTCCGAGCAGAGCGGCTCGGCGGCGATGGTCGAACTGCTGGCGCGCCATCCCGACCTCGACGCGGTCTTCGCGGCCTCCGACCCGATGGCGCTCGGCGCGATGCGCGTGCTCAAGGCGGAGGGCCGCCGGATCCCGCAGGACGTCGCGGTGATCGGGTTCGACGACTCCAAGGCCGCGCTGCACGCCGACCCGCCGCTGACCACCGTCCACCAGCCGACCGAGGCCATGGGCCGGCAGATGGCCCAGCTCCTGGTGGCCCGCATCAACGGCGAGGAGCTGCGCCAGCCCGTCGTGATCCTCGACACCCATCTCGTCCGGCGGGAGTCGGCCTGACCCCGGCCATGTGAGGGAGCCCTTGTGGACAGCAGGACCAAGCGCCGCTTATCGGCCGCCGAGCTCGACGCCCTGGCCCGGCGGGCCCTCGGCACGGGCGTGCGGTCCGCCACCGAGCTGACCGACGGCTTCGCCAACGCCGTGTGGCGGCTGACCCTGGACGACGGGCGCGAGACGGTGCTGAAGCTGGCGCCGCCGCCCGAGCTGGATCAGCTCAGCTACGAGCGCGACCTGCTGCGCATGGAGGCGACGGCCATCGCGCTGGCGGGCGCGGCCGGCGTGCCGGTGGCGGAGCTGCTGCACGCCGGGTTCGACGACCCGGTGCTGGGCGGCGACTACCTCATGCTGGCCGCCCTCGACGGGGTGTCCTGGAACGCCGTCAAGGACGCGGTGGAGCCGCTGCACGGCGCCGAGCTGCGCCGCGAGCTGGGCCGCCACCTGGCCAGGTTCAACGGGGTGACCGGCGAGGTGTTCGGCTACCCGCACGCCGGCATCACCGGCGCGACCTGGCGGGAGGCGTTCCTGGCGATGGTGCGGGCGCTGGTGGGCGACACCGAGCGCTACCCGACGCCGCTGCCGCGCCCGGCCGGCGAGGTGCTGGCGGTGTTCGAGGCCGCCGCGCCCGTGCTCGACGAGGTGACCACGCCCCACCTGGTCCACTTCGACGTGTGGGTGGGCAACGTCTTCCTGGACCTGCGCGGCACGCCGCGGATCCAGGCGCTCATCGACCACGAGCGGGCGTTCTGGGGCGACCCGATCGCCGAGTTCGTCACGCCGACGATCTTCGACGAGCTGCGCGAGGACGACCCGCTGCTGGCGGGCTACCGCGAGGTGACGCCGCTGGAGCTCACGCCGTCCGCGCTGACCCGGCTCGACCTCTACCGGGCCTACCTGTCGCTGATCCTGCTGGTGGAGAACGGACCCCGGCAGTACCCCGAGGAGGAGTACGCCGGGCTCCGCGACGCGGCCTTCGCCTCACTGGCGCAGGTTCTGGACCGCCTCGTACGCTCCGCCCCGGACGTCCGCTCTCCCCTGGGCACCTCTCCCCTGGGCACCTCTCCCCTGGACACCGTGGGATAGCGGCGCGCACTGGCCGGACCCGGCGCCGGCCAGGTCGTTCGGCACGCCCAGGTCGGCCGGGGCCGCGCTGTTGCCCGAGCAGGCGAGCGCGCCCCTGACGGCGGTGCCGGACAGCACCGGCGCGGCGTTGCCGGTCAGCAGCGCGGCGCCGCGCACGTCGGCGCCGACGACCACCAGCTCCCCCGCGCCGGAGACGGTCAGCGCGCCCTGGACGCGGGTGCCGAGCAGGTGCACGGCGGCCGGGCGGGCGGCGGCCAGCGCGCCGGTGACCCGGCCGCCGGTGGCCACCAGCGAGGCGCCCTCGCGTACGGTGACGGGGCCGGTGACCCGGGCGCCGTCGAGGCAGGTGACGCCGTCGGCGACGACGAGCGGGCCGCGGTGCTCGCCGGTGACCGTGCGGGTGCAGGCGGGCGGCGGCGCGATCGTGGTGACCGTGAAGCTCCCGGCCGCGCCCGTGTTGCCGGCGGCGTCGATCGAGCGGTACTCGACCGTGTGGCGGCCGCGCGGCAGCCTGCCGTAGACGAGGGAGTCGATGACGGTGCCCTGCTCGGAGAAGGTCCACGGCAGCTCGGAGGAGGTGGGCCAGCCGAAGTAGTCGAACCAGCCGTCGCCGTCCACCCGCGACTGCGAGACGACGTGGCCGGCGCGGTCGTCGTCGCCGGTGAGCCGCATGGTGAAGGGGCCGTTGTAGACGTAGGTGTCGCCGGCGCGGGCCAGGGGCCGCGACAGCTCGTACGCGGTGACCGGCGGCTCGGCGTCCACCTCCCAGGTCAGCGTGCGCCCGGCGAGCGCGGCCGTGACCGTGTGCGCGCCGGGCGCGAGGCCGAGCGCGCCCAGGTCCAGCTCGGTCGTGCCCGGCACCGGCCCGCCGTCGAGCGCCCAGGAGACGCGCGGGATCGCGGCGGCCGGGTGGGTGGTCTCGACGTGGACGACGGCGGCGTGGCCGAGCGGCCGGTCGGTGGGCGTGGCGGAGACGATCGCCGGCTCGGTCCCGTCGGACGGGGTGGTGAGCGCGGTGTCCACCGTCCAGGTGCGCGTGGCGGTGAGGGCGGCCCTGATCTCCGGGTCGCGGACGAAGCCGGTCGGGTCGGTCACGGTGGCGGTGACCGTGTGCGTGCCCGGCGCGAGACCGAGGTCGCGCAGGTCGAGGGCGTCCCGGTCGCCGGGCAGGGCGCGGCCGTCCACGCTCCAGGCCGTCGTGAGCGAGTGCCTGGCGGGGTGCATCGGCTCCACCCACAGGACGCGGTCGGCGCCGACGGGCGCGGCGGCGGGCGCGGCGTCCTGGACCACGGCGGTCCTGGCCGTGATGCGCTGCGTCATCACCTCGCGGGCGACCTGGTCGAAGGCGTAGCCGAGGGTCTTCATCATCGAGTGCGCGCTCGGCCGCCACACGCCGGTCGTGGCGTACAGGCCGCCCTCGTAGCGGCCGATCGGGCCGCCGGACTCGCTCGGCTCGCCCAGCCAGCGCCACCACTTCTTGCGCTGCTCGCGCAGCTGCCGCTCGGTGAGCAGGGTGTGGTGGGCGCTGGCCGGCTCGGGGCCGGTGTAGGCGCCGCCGGGGACGCCGCGCTGGTAGTAGTCGTACTCGTCCTGCAGGCCGCCCAGCGAGTGGCCCAGCTCGTGCGGGCTGATCAGGGCCGACATGCTGTTGCTGCCGGAGGCGGTGGCGTACGAGCCGCCCGCGCCGCCGTAGGTGCCGCTGTTGGCCAGGGCGAGGATCTGCCGGTTGCCGGGGGTCGTGCCGGTCACCAGGTCGGCGTAGCGGGTGGCGGCGGCGTTGTCCATGGTGATCAGGCGCTGGACGCTCGCCGGGTTGCAGCCGCCCCAGAAGCCCATGCTCAGGGGGGTGGCGCGGCGCGGGGCGTCCAGGCCGGGGTCGCAGCTCACGCCGGACTCGCCGGAGACGATGTCGATCCGGTAGACGTTGACGTAGGTGCGGTAGGACGCGAACGGCTCGATCGACCACATGACGTTGAGGTGCCGGTCCACGTCGGCACGGAACTTCGCCTGGTCGGCCTCGGTGTAGCCGTCGCCCATGACGATGAGGTTGAACCTCTTGCCCACGGGGCCGGTGACCTGGACGGGAACGACGGTGGCGGGGGGCGCGGCGGCGGGGGTCGTGGCGGCTGCGGTGGCGGCGGCTGCGGTGGCGGCGGCTGCGGTGGAGGGGGCCGCGGTGGCGGGGACGTGCAGCAGGGCTGCGGCCAGGGTCAGGGCCGCTAATCTACGCATGCCCCGCACTATCCCCCCAAGACGATCTCTTGCCCAGATCCCTCAGCCGGCCGGCAGCTCGGCGAGCATGACCGGCTCCGTGGTCGGCCGCTCCGAGCCGCCCGCCGGCTCGACGGTGAGCGCCACCCGGGCGTCGTCGCGGCGCGGCGCGACCACGACCGGCCGGGTGACGCCGTCCTCGGCGCGGCCCAGGAGCCCGGCCGGGCGCGGGCCGTCAGGACCCATGAGCCACAGCTCGTACCCTCGGGACCTCGGCAGCTCCGGCAGCCCGGACGAGGCGAACACCATGCGGCCGGCGGCGCGCGAGACCACGACCGTGCCGGTGCCGCCGGAGGTGAGCGGATGGCGCAGCGTCTCGGCGTCGGGGGCGGACAGCACGGCGGCGACCTGCCGGTCGGCGGCGGCCAGCAGGCGGTTGGCGGCGGCCAGGCCGGCGGCGTCGCGGCGGGCGTCCAGGGCCGTGGCGCCGAGCCCGACGGCGGCCGCCGCGCACACGGCGGCCAGCCCGGCCAGCACCCTCGACGACCGCCCGCGCCACCCCGCCCGCGCACCGGACCGCCCGAGGACGGGCCACCCGGGGACGGGTTCCGCGACGGGCTCCGCGACGGGTTCCGGGGCGGGCTCCGGGGCGGGGCCGCGCGTCATCCGGAGGGTGCGCCCGCCGGGAGGGGCGGGTTTGGGCGGGACCCAGAGAGTGGGGGCGTCGTCATGGGGCTGAGCCGGGGGCGGCAGCGGAGCGAGGGGCGGTGTCGCGACCGGGGGCCGAGCTGTGGCCGGGGGCCGAGCCGGAGCCGGGGGCCGAGCCGGAGCCGGGGGCCGAGCCGGAGCCGGGGGCTGAGCTGTGGCCGGGGGCTGAGCCGGGGGCGGGGGGCCGGGCCACGGGCGGCGGCGGTAGGCGGCGGTGAGCAGGCGGGTGCGCAGCGGGGCGGGCGGCGGCACGGCGACCGCCTCGGCCAGCCGGGCGGCTGTCTCCCGCAGCCGCCGCACCTCGGCGCCGCACACCCCGCACCCGCGCAGGTGCTCCTCGAACACCACCCACTCGGCGTACGGCAGCGCGTGCACGGCGTAGGGGCCGGAGAGGGCGTGGAGGTCGTCGTTCATGGTCTACTTCCGGGGTGAGAGGCGGCTCACCCTTGTACTTCGGCCGCTCCGGCGCGCCGGATGCCCCGGCCCTTGCTTCTTTCGCGGAACGTGAGACGATATCAACGGGTGATGAATTATGACATGCGTGATAGCGGGCGGCGGCCCGGCGGGCGCGATGCTCGCCCTGCTGCTGGCCAGATCGGGTGTGCGGGTCACGCTCCTGGAGAAGCACGCCGACTTCCTGCGTGACTTCCGGGGCGACACCGTCCACCCCTCGACCCTGCGGATCCTCGACGAGCTGGGACTGGCGGACGAGCTGCTGAAGCTGCCGCACCGGAAGCTGCGCGACCTCGGCATGGTGACCGACGACGGCGAGATCCGGCTGGCGTCCCTGCGCCGGCTGCCCGCCCCCTACGACTACGTCGCGTTCGTCCCTCAGTGGGACTTCCTCAACGTCGTCACCTCGGCGGCCCGGCGCTACCCGGGGTTCCGGCTGCTGATGCGGGCCGAGGCGTACGACCTGATCCGCGAGCGCGGGGCGGTGCGCGGGGTGCGCTACCGCGACGAGTCCGGCGAGCACGAGCTGCGCGCGGAGCTGACCGTCGCCGCCGACGGCCGGCACTCGGCGCTGCGCGGCCGGGCGGGCCTGGTGCCGCGCGAGCTGAGCGCGCCGATGGACGTGCTGTGGTTCCGGTTGCCCTGGCGGGAGGGCGACCCGGAGGAGACGTTCCTGCGCGTCTCGCGCGGCCACATGATGGTCGGCATCAACCGGGTGAGCTACTGGCAGCTCGCCTACCTCATCCCGAAGGGCGGCTACGACCGGCTGGCCGGCCTGGGCATCGAGGCGCTGCGCCGGCCGGTGGCCCGGCTGCTGCCGTTCCTGGCCGACCGGGTCGGCGAGCTGGCCGGCTACGACGACGTCAGCGTGCTCACCGTCGCCGTCGACCGGCTGCGCCGCTGGCACCGGCCCGGCTTCCTGTGCATCGGCGACGCCGCCCACGCCATGTCGCCGGTGTTCGGGGTCGGGATCAACCTGGCCGTCCAGGACGCGGTCGCCGCGGCCAACCTCCTGGCGGCTCCCCTCGGGGCCGGCGGGCCGGTCCCCGAGTCGCTGCTGCGCCGGGTGCAGCGGCGCCGCATGCCGGCCGCCGTGATCACGCAGGCGGCCCAGCGGGTGGCCCAGAACGTGCTCATCAGCAGGGCGCTGCGCGGGCGCTTCGACGCCTCCGGGCTGCCGCGCGACCTGACGCGGGTCCCGCTGCTCAACCGGCTGGCCCCGCGCCTGGTGGGTTTCGGTGTCCGGCCCGAGCACGTGCGGACGCCGGAGGTGGTGCGGCCGCCCGCGCGCGGGTGATGGCCAAAACGTGGACAACGGGGTCGGTAGCGGCGGGCTCTGTGGAATACCCTCGTATCTCGTGAGCAGCAATCTACTGGATCTCGATTCCTGGCGAGCCCTCCCCGCGGCCCAGCAGCCCGACTGGCCCGATCGCAGCGAGCTCGACAAGGTCGTCGCCGAGCTCGGCGGCCTGCCCCCTCTGGTGTTCGCCGGCGAGTGCGACCAGCTGAAGGACCAGCTGGCCGCCGTCGCCCGCGGTGAGGCGTTCGTCCTGCAGGGCGGCGACTGCGCCGAGACCTTCTCCGGCGCGACCGCCGACAACGTGCGCAACAAGCTCAAGACCTTGCTCCAGATGGCGATCGTGCTGACGTACGCCGGCAAGGTGCCCGTGGTCAAGATCGGCCGGGTGGCCGGCCAGTTCGCCAAGCCGCGCTCCAAGCCCACCGAGGTCCGCGACGGTGTCGAGCTGCCCGCCTACCGCGGCGACATGGTCAACGGGTTCGAGTTCACCGCCGAGTCGCGCAGGCCGGATCCGTGGCGGCTGCTCAAGGCGTACCACTCCTCGGCCGTGACGCTCAACCTGGCGCGCGCCTTCACCAAGGGCGGCTACGCCGACCTGCGGCAGGTGCACGCCTGGAACCAGGACTTCGTGGCCGGCTCGCCCGCCGGCCGCCGCTACGAGCAGCTCGCCCGGGAGATCGACCAGGCGCTGGCCTTCATGCGGGCCTGCGGGGCCGACCCCGAGGAGTTCCACACCGTCGAGTTCTACTCCTCGCACGAGGCGCTGATCCTCGACTACGACCGGGCGCTGACCCGCATCGACTCGCGCACGGGGCTGCCCTACGACGTCTCGGCGCACATGGTCTGGATCGGCGAGCGCACCCGCCAGCTCGACGGCGCGCACGTCGACTTCTTCGCCCGCATCCGCAACCCCATCGGCGTCAAGCTCGGGCCGACGACGACGCCGCAGGAGGCCCTCGCCCTGATCGAGCGGCTCAACCCGACCAACGAGCCGGGGCGGCTCACGTTCATCACGCGGATGGGCGCCACCAAGATCCGCGAGCACCTGCCCGCGCTGGTCAAGGAGGTCACGGCGAGCGGCGCGCAGGTCGCCTGGATCTGCGACCCGATGCACGGCAACACCTTCGAGGCGCCCAGCGGCCACAAGACGCGGCGGCTGGACGACGTCCTCGACGAGGTGGCCGGCTTCTTCGAGGTGCACCGCTCCCTCGGCACGCACCCGGGCGGCATCCACATCGAGTTCACCGGCGACGACGTGACCGAGTGCGTGGGCGGCGGCCACGGCATCGTCGAGACCGACCTGGCCACCCGCTACGAGACGGCCTGCGACCCGCGGCTCAACCGCAGCCAGTCGCTCGACCTCGCCTTCCGCGTCGCGGAGCTCTACCGGGGCTGATCCTCCCGCGCCCGCTCCCCCGGCGGCGGGCCCCGCCAGGCCCGCCGCTCGCGGCGGGGGTGATCTGCGTCACTGAGCCCTGAAGCCGAACGGAATTCAGGTTCTTCTCGGCCTGCCGCGGCTATGATCACCCGAAAGAGGGCGAAAGCTTGGAGCCGAACGTGGACAGTGCCCCGGAGGGGGTGGACCCCAACGTCCCCAACGTCGCACGGATGTACGACTACTACCTCGACGGCAAGGACAACTTCGCGGCCGACCGGGCGGCGGCGGAGCAGATTTTGAAGAACTTCCCCCACACCAAGGAGGGGGCCCGCGCCAACCGCGCGTTCCTGCGCCGCGCCGTGCGCCACGTGGTGGACCAGGACGTCCGGCAGATCGTGGACCTGGGGGCGGGCCTGCCGACCCGGGGCAACACCCACGAGATCGCCCCCGAGGCCCGCGTCGTCTACGTGGACTACGACCCGGTGGTGTGCGTGCACGGCAGGGCGCTGCTGGCCAGGCGGGAGAACGTCGACTTCCTCCAGGCCGACGTGCGCGAGGCGGACGTCCTGCTCGACAAGCTCGCCGACCTGGTCGACCTCGACCGGCCGGTGGCGTTCCTGGCGCTGGCGGTCCTGCACTTCATCCCCGACGACCTCGCCTACGGCCTGGTGAAGAAGCTGCGCGAGGCGAGCGCCCCCGGCAGCTACCTGGTGATCAGCCACGCCGTGGATCCCACGCCGCAGGTCACCCCGCAGGCGCTGGAGGTCTACCGCAAGGCCACGGCCGCGCTCAACCTGCGTGACCGGGACGGCGTCCTGCGCTTCTTCGACGGCTACGAGCTGGTCGAGCCGGGGCTGACCTACCCGGCGGGCTGGCGTCCCGACGACCCGCTGGCGCCGGGCAACGGCATCGACTTCGGCTACGTCGGGGTCGGCCGCAAGCTCTGACCCCCGCGACGGGAAAAGCCCCGCCGGTGGCGGGGCCTTTTCTTTTCGTGGCCGGCTTTTCGTGGCCGGCGCTTTTCGTGGCCGGCGTCAGTTCTGCTCGGCCTTCTTCAGCTCCTCGCTGAGCTCGGCCCTGATGGCGTCCATGTCGAGCGCCCGGACCTGCCGGATGAGGTCCTCCAGCGCGGGGCTCGGGATGGCACCGGCCTGCGCGAAGACCACGATCCCGTCGCGGATGGCCATGAGGGTGGGGATCGAGGTGATGTCGAAGCCCTGCGCGAGCGCCTGCTCGGCGTCGGTGTCGATCTTGCCGAACGTGATGTCCGAGTGCTGCTCGGAAGCCTTCTCGAAGATGGGCCCGAACTTCTTGCACGGCGGGCACCAGTCGGCCCAGAAGTCGAGCAGCACGATCCCCTTGTCGGCGATGTCGTTGAAGTTCTTCTCGGTTACTTCGATGGTCGCCACAAGTGGCTCCTCGCTCTCTGATGAAGTCTGTGCTTCCCTGCAAACCACGTACCCGCCTCCAGCATTCCATGCGCGGTCCCCCGCCGGGGACCGCGCACGGCACCGGTCGGCGGCGGCGGATCAGCGGCCGCCGGGCAGGGTCAGGCCGACGACGAGGGGGTCGTGGTCGGAGGAGCGGAAGGCGTCCGGCTTGTAGAGGGCGGGCGGGTTGTACTCGGTGTTGTAGTCGAGCACGCGCGGCTCGTCGGAGTTGATGTGCCAGATGGTCGCCGACGTCACCCGCCTGAGCAGCTGCTTGCCGACCAGGGCGTGGTCGAGCTCGCCGTACCGGCCGTCGAAGGCGTAGCTGTAGCGCAGCGGCGCGGGCACGAACCGCTTGGTGACGCTGGTCAGGCCGCCGGCCTCCAGGGTGTCGATGGGGTCCTCCTCGCCGTAGGCGTTGAGGTCGCCGAGCACGATGGGGTTGGGCAGGTCCTGGCCGTCGACGAGGGCGAGCAGGGCTTTGGCCTGGGCGACGCGGGTGGCGTTCCAGCAGCTCTGCCCGTCGCCCTGGTCGGCGTCGGGGCCTCCGGAGGGGCAGGAGCCCTTCGACTTGAGGTGGTTGACCAGCATGGTGAACGGCTGGCCGCCGGCCTTCCTGCGGAAGGTCTGGATCAGCGGCGGGCGGCTGAAGACCGCGTCCTGCGACGTCGTGGGCGCGCCGACGGGGGTGAGCTTGGCGGGCTTGTAGATGAGGCCGACCTGGATGGCGTCGGTGCCGGGGTAGGGGTGCGTCAGCGCGGCGTACGTGCCCGCCCCGACCTCGGCGTTGACGGCGTCCACGAGCGCCTGGAGCGCGGTCTGCCCGTTGTTCTCGACCTCCATGAGGGCGACCGCGTCGGCGTCGAGCCCCTTGAGCGCGCTGACCAGCTTGGCGAGCTGGCGCTGCTGCTCGGCGGCGTTGGACGCGCCGCGCGAGCCGACCGTGGTGAACCAGTTGAGGGTGTTGAACGAGGCGACCTTGACGTTGCCGATCACCGGGAACGGCCTGGGCAGGCGCGGGTTGAGATCGGCGTAGCCGACCGGCCTGGTGGGCTGCAGGCGGTACGCGCCGAAGCCGTAGCCGAGCACGCCGGTGAGCCCGGCGGTCACCTCGCCGGCGCGCACGACGGGCGGCAGCGTGGCCGGGTTCTCCCGGTTGGAGCCGTCGTCCACGAGCAGCGAGCGGCGGGCGTCGAGCGCGGGGTCCACGCCGGGGCGGTCGGTCGGCTGGAAGAGCCTGCCCTGGGAGGAGAGCGTGACCTCGCCGTAGCGGCCCAGGTTGTAGTTGTCGGTGACGGTCAGCGGCTGCGGGAAGGTCAGCAGCATGTTCTCGACGGGCTCCATGCCGTCGCCGGGCAGCCGGTACGGCTGCGGCGTCACGCTCCCGGTGCCGCACACGTCCACGGCGGTGACCGGCGACAGCTCGGTCCAGCCGTTGTACTCGGTGGCCCGGCCGGTGACCAGGACCCGGTCGCCGGGCTTGACGTCCTTGAACGTGTCGCGAGCGAAGGCGAACAGCCCCTCGGAGGTCCTGGGGTCGCCGTCCGGCCGCGGGTCCTGGAGGAAGAAGCCGCTGAGCTGGTCGGTGCGCTGGAAGTCGCCGGTGACGACGCCCTCCACCCGCACGGTCGTGCCGGCCAGCGGGGTGGCGTCGCCGTCGCCCTGGACCTGGGCGACGCGGTGCGTGGCGGGGGTGCCGCAGGGGTCGGCGGGATCGGCTGAGGCGGGGGCCGGAGCGGTGGACAGCGTCACACCGGCCGCCACCACGGCGGCCAGGAAGCCTCGGGATAAAGCGCGCATGTCCGGCACTGTAGAGGCTTTTTTGACCGCATATTTCCACGTAAAAGTGGATAGAACATTAAAACATCGAACCTTGACACCTCCGTACGCGGGTATGACCAGTGCATGGACTGGGTCACCTGCGCGTACTCGGCTGCCTGCACCGGAATCGCTAGCCGGCCGTCCGGCCTCTGCCTCGCCCACCTGTCGCCCGAGCAGCTCTCCGAGGCGCTCGCCCCCCTCGCTCCCGGCCGCCTGCTCGACCTGCGCGGCACGACCGTCACCAGCGACCTGCTGTCCCGGGTGCTGGAGGCCGCCGGCGGCCGGCCGGGGCGGGCGCGGCTGGACCGGGCCAGGTTCACCGGTGACGTCCGGCTGCCGGACGTCACCTTCGCCGGGGACGTCTCGCTCGACGGCGCCAGGTTCGACCGGCTGGCCTCGTTCTTCGGCGCCCGCTTCGAGGGCAACCTCTCGCTGGCCGGCGCCCGCTTCGCGCGCGAGCTGTCCTTCCACGGGGTCAGCGTGCGCGGGCACGTCTCGCTGGACCGGGCCGTCATGGCCAGGGACGCGCTGTTCAGCCAGGTCGTCTTCGGGCGCGGGCTGTCGTGCGAGCGGGCCAGGTTCGACGGCTACGCCACCTTCGACGGCGCCCGCCTGGGTGACGGGGCCGCCTTCCGCGGCGCGCGCTTCGGCCGCACCCTGTCCTTCCGCAAGGTCAGCGGGACCGCCGGGTTCGAGGCGGCGCACTTCGTGGCGGACGCGTACCTGTCGGCCACCGGCCGGCTGTCGCTGGCCCGCGCCCGCGCCGACGGGCTGCTGGACGTGTCGGTGTCGCGCTGCGGCGTGGACCTGCGCGGCGTGGAGGTGTCCGGCGCGACCGCGGTCAAGCTCACCGACTCCTCGGCCGACCTGGAGGGCGCGGTGCTGCGCGGCCCGGCCGTGGTCAGCGGCCGGGGCCGGTCGGCGCTGACCTCGCTGCGCCAGGTGGACGCCACCGACCTGGCGCTGCGCGGGCTGGACCTGTCCGCGTGCCGGTTCGCCGGCATCGCCCATCCGGCGGGGGTGCGGGTCAAGGACTGCACGTTCGCGCTCACGCCGCGCGGGGTGCAGGTGAGCCTGCGCTGGCCGGTGCTGCGCTGGTTCTCCCGGCGCAGCGCGCTGGCCGACGAGCACGACAGCGGCGGCGGGAGGGCGCCCGGCGGCCCGGAGGTCACGCCCGACAACCTGGCCGCGCTCTACGCCGGGCTGCGGCCCAGCGACCGCGCCACCTCCGCCGACTTCGCCTTCGCCGCGATGGAGATGCGCCGCCGGGCCGGCCACCACTGGTGGTTGTCGGTGTCGTGGCTGCTGTTCGGCTACGGCCTGCGGCTGGGCCGGGCGGTGGGCTGGTTCGCCGTGCTGGCCGTGATCGCCGCGGCCGCCGCGCTGTGGACCTCGACGGGCCACGCGGCGGTGGTCCGCCCCTGATGCCGGGGCCCGTGCCCGCCCGATATCAGGGAGTTCCCGGAGTGACCCCCGAGGGGGCCGGTTCGTAAACTGGGGATCATGCGCATCGACGACTACGTTGCCGAGCTGAGCCGTACGCTCGCCGGCCCGTCCGGGCCCAAGCGCGACCTGGTCGTCGAGGCGCGCGACAGCCTCACCGACACCGCCGACGCGCTGGAGGCCGGCGGCCTGGACCGCGCGGAGGCGGAGCGGTTGGCGGTGGCCGAGTTCGGCCCGGTCGCCGAGATCGCCCCCGCCTACCAGGGCGAGCTGACCCGCGCCGCCGGTCGGCGGCTGGGCATGCTGCTGTTCGTCGGCGTGCCGGTCACCGTGCTCATGTGGTCGATGTTGTGGCGGCTCTACCCGGCGCCCGACGAGGTGTGGCTGCACCAGCCCGCCTGGTACGGAGCCGCCTCGCGGCTGCTCGACGTCATGCAGGTGTCCGTCGGCCTGTACGGCGGGCTCGTGCTGCTCGCGCTGGGCCGGGGCGCGCGCTGGATCCGCCGGCCCCGCCTGCTCACCAGGTCGCTGGCGCTGGCGGTGTGGATCTCGCTGCCGCTCACCGGCGGGCTTAGCCTGCTGCTCGCCTACGGCCTCGACCAGCCCAACACGCTCACGGCGCTGCCCGCGCTGCTGGCCAACCTGGTGACCGCGGCCCTGTGGGGGCTGCAGGTCTACGGGGCCTCGCGCTGCCTGCGCGTCACGCGTGCCGTGCCGGCCTGCCGCTAGAGGTCAGCCGGAGGCCCGGGTCTGGGGGCGCAGGACGCTGCCGATCGCGTCCGTGAACTCGCGCCAGGCCGAGCGCTCCCCTTCGAGCTGCCTCCTGCCCGACTCGGTCAGCCGGTAGGTGCGGCGCTTGCGCCCGCCCACGGTCGCCCACTCGCTGGACAGGTGGCCGATGCGCTCCAGCCTGCGCAGCGCCGGATAGACCGTGCCCGTCGGCACGCTGAGCGCGCCCCCGCTGCGCTGCTGCAGCGCCTCGATGATGGCGTAGCCGTGCAGCGGCTCCCGCTCCAGCACTGAGAGCAGCAGCGCGTCCATGTGCCCGCGCAGCGCGTCCGGATTCATGACTCAGATCTTAGGCAAGCGGTGCCCATGTAGCTAGCCTACATGTAGGCTCTCTATATGTAGGTAGACACAATGTCGGAATGACCGGAGTCGTGATGGATGTAGTCGATCTGGCACGCACGCAGTTCGCCGTGACCGGCGGGCTGCACTTCCTGTTCGTCCTGCTCACCCTCGGACTGGCGCCGCTGGTGGCGCTCATGCACACCCGCTGGGCGCGGTCGGGCCGGCCGCGGGACGAGGCGATGGTCCGCTTCTGGGGACAGATCTACGTCATCAACTACGCGCTCGGCATCGTCACCGGGCTCGTGATGGAGTTCCAGTTCGGGCTGGCGTGGAGCGGCCTGTCCCACTACGCCGGGGACGTCTTCGGCGCGCCGCTGGCCATGGAGACGCTGGTGGCCTTCTTCCTGGAGTCCACGTTCCTCGGGCTGTGGATCTTCGGCTGGGGGCGGCTGCCCCGGTGGCTGCACCTGGCCTGCATCTGGCTGGTGACGCTCACCGCGTACGCGAGCGCGTTCTTCATCATGATGGCCAACTCGTTCCTGCAGAACCCGGCCGGCGCCGTCGCGCGCGGCGACCGGCTGGAGCTGGTCGACTTCGGCGCCATGCTGACCAACAAGGCGCTGGTGTTCTCCCTCCCGCACGTCGTGGCGGCCGGGCTGTTCACCGGCGGCATGGTGCTGGTGGGCGCCAGCGCGTACCGGCTGCGGCGGGGCGCCGGCGAGCACCAGGACTTCTTCGCCCGCTCGATGCGCCTGGGCGTGGTGACGGCCGCGATCGGCGCCTTCTTCACCCTGGGCTTCGGGTACGCGCAGTTCGCCGGGGTACAGGAGGGCAAGTTCGAGAACACGGGGGCCGCGCTCGGGCTGGCCGTCATGATGGAGATCGGGCAACTTCTCGTGCTGTTCGTGCTGTTCGTCATGTTGCCGATGATCCGCTCGCTGCCGCGGCGGCGGTGGGCGCACCCGCTGCTCATCGCGCTGACCCCGCTGCCGTTCGTGCTGGCCATCGCCGGCTGGATCGCCAGGGAGGTCGGGCGGCAGCCCTGGATGGTCTGGGGCCGGCTCACCGTGGCCGACGCCCTGTCGCCCGGCCTGAGCGCGGGCATGGTCGCCGCCTCGCTGGGCGCGTTCGCGGGCGTGCTGGGGCTGCTGGCGGTCGTCGACTACGCCCTCATCGCGCGGGTCGTCCGGCGCGGGCCCGGCGGGAACGACCTCGGCGCCGGGGTGCCCGGCGAGAACCGCGCGCCCGCGCTGACCTTCTAGGAGAGCTGACATGGACGTCGTCTGGTTCGTCTTCTTCGCCGTGCTGCTGGCCGGCTACTTCGCGCTGGAGGGGTTCGACCTGGGGGTCGGGCTGCTGCTGCCCCTGCTGGGGCGTACGCGCGAGGGGCGCGACCGCATGGTGGCGGCGATGGCGCCGTACGTGCTGGCCAACGAGGTGTGGCTGGTCGCCGTGGCCGGGACGCTGTTCGGGGCCTACCCCGCGCTGGAAGGGAAGGTGCTGTACGGGCTGTACCCGGTCGTGGTGGCGATGCTGCTGAGCTGGGTGCTGCGCGACGCCGGGCTGTGGTTCCGGCGGCGCGCGGGCGGGACGCGCTGGCGCGGCTTCTGGGACGCGATGATCGCCTTCGGGTCGCTCGGGCTGTCGTTCGGCTGGGGCATGGCGCTGTACGCGGCGGCCACCGGGTTCGCCGCCCCCGCGGTACACCCGCTGGGGCTGATGCTGGGCATGGTGGTGACGCTGCTGTTCGCCTGGCACGGGTGGACGTTCCTGGCCTGGCGGGCGCCCGGCGAGTTCGGGGCCGCGCGGCAGGGACGGGCGCTGGTGGTGTCCGGGGCCGTGGCGGCGCTGCCCGCGGCCGGGGTGCTGGCGGGGGCGATGCCGTACCTGATGGAGCACAGCGCGCCCGCGGCTACCTTGAATGTGCTCAGTCTCATGGTCCTGCCGTTCGCACCCATCATGCTGGGCGCGCAAGTATGGGTATGGCGGACTTTCCGTCCAGGTAAGGACGCCTTCCGGCTCCCGTCGTTCTTCTGAGGGCACGTGCACAAGGATCTCCTGCGGCTCATGCGGACCGAGCGGTCGGTACGCCGCCACCTGGCCGTCACGCTGGCGGCGGCCCTGCTGGCCGGGCTGCTCGTGCTCGTGCAGGCCGAGCTGCTGGCCGGGGTGCTGTCCGGCCGCTTCACCGCCGCCGCCCTGGGCGCGCTGGCGGCCGTCGTCGGCGTGCGGGCGCTGCTCGCCTGGACCCAGGGCGTCTTCGCCGGGCGCACCGCCACCGGCGTCAAGTCGGCGCTGCGCCACCGGCTGCTGGCCCGGCTGCGCGAGCTGGGCCCCGGGCGGCTGGCCGCGCACCGCTCGGGCGAGCTGGTCACGCTGGCCGGGCGCGGGCTCGACGGCCTGGACGCCTACCTGACCGGCTATCTGCCGTCGATCGCGGTGGCCGCGGTCGTGCCGCTGGCCGTGCTGGTGCGGCTGTTCGCCGCCGACCTCACCAGCGCCGTCATCGTGCTCGTCACGCTGCCGCTGATCCCGATCTTCGGGGCGCTGGTCGGCATGACGACCAAGGCCGTCACCGAGCGCCAGTACCGGGCGCTGGCGCGGCTCGGCGGGCACTTCCTCGACGTGGTGCGCGGGCTGCCCACCCTGCGCGCCTTCGGCCGGGCCCGCTACCAGGCCGGCGTCATCCGGCGGGTGGCCGACGAGCACCGCGGCGCCACCATGCGGACGCTGCGGGTGGCGTTCCTGTCGTCGCTGGTGCTGGAGTTGTGCGCGTCGCTGTCGCTGGCCCTGGTGGCCGTGCCGGTCGGGCTGCGGCTGCTCGGCGGCTCCCTGGACCTGACGACGGCGCTGCTGGTGCTGCTGCTGGCGCCGGAGGCGTACCTGCCGCTGCGGGCGATGGGGACGCGCTTCCACGCCTCCATGGAAGGGGTGGCGGCGGCCGACGCGGCCTTCGCCGTGCTGGACACGGCCGGCGACCCAGCCGACGACCCAGCCGACGACCCGGCCGGTGACCCGGCAGGCGATCCGGCAGGCGATCCGGCCCGTCCGTCCTGGGCGGGCGCCGCGGCGCCGCCGGCCGCCGGGGCGCCGGAGATCCGGCTGGAGCACGTCACCGTCCGCTACCCGGGGCGCGACGGCGCCGCGCTGGAGGACGTGACGCTCACCATCCGGCCCGGGGAGCGGGTGGCCCTGGTGGGTGAGAGCGGCGGCGGCAAGAGCACGCTGCTGCACCTGCTGCTCGGCTTCGTACGGCCGGACGAGGGGCGGGTGCTCGTGGACGGGACGGACCTGCGGGAGCTGGACCCGGCCGCGTGGCGGGCGCGGCTGGCGTTCGTGGCGCAGCGGCCCCACCTGTTCGCGACGTCGGTGGCCGACAACATCCGGCTCGGCGCGCCCGCGGCCTCCGACGACGACGTGCGCCGCGCCGCCGCGGCCGCCCACGCCGACTTCGTGGACGCGCTCCCCGAGGGCTTCGGCACGGTGCTGGGCGAGCGCGGCGCGAACCTGTCCGCCGGGCAGCGCCAGCGCGTCGCGCTCGCCCGCGCCTTCTGCCGCCCGGACGCCTCCGTGCTGCTCCTGGACGAGCCGACGGCCCGCCTGGACGGGCGCAGCGAGGCGGCGGTGGTGGCGGCGACCGCCGAGCTGGCCCGGGGCCGCACGGCCGTCGTCGTCGCCCACCGCCCCGCCATGATCGGCCTCGTCGACCGCGTCATCCGCCTGCACGCCGGCCGCGTCCTCTCCGACACCTCCCCGCCCCCCACGCCCACGGGCGACGAGCACGCGGCCGGGCGGGCGGGTGGGGACTTTCCCGCCGTCCCCTCCGTCGCCGCGCTCGGGGACGGCCGGGACGGGACGAGGGGGCGGGTGTGAGCCGGAGCGGCGGAAGGAGGCAGGGCGTGCGGCGGATCGCGGGAAAGCGGCTGTGGTGGGCCGTGCTGGCGGGGGCGGCGGCGGACCTGGCCGGGCTGGGGCTGATCGCCGCGGCGGCCTGGCTGATCACCCGGGCCGCCCAGCAGCCGCCGCTGGCCGCGCTGAGCGTGGCGATCGTGGCGACCAGGGCGTTCGCGACGGGCAAGGGCGTCTTCCGCTACGCCGAGCGCCTCACCGGCCACGACGTGGCCCTGCGCGCCCAGGCCGGCACCCGCGAGGAGCTGTACGAGGCGCTGATCCCGCCCCAGCGCCCCCGCCACGGCGGCGCCGACCTGCTGAGCCGCATGGTGGACGACACCGAGGCCGTGCAGGACCTGCTGGTGCGCTGCCTGCTGCCCGCCGCCGCGGCGGCCGTGGCCGGGCTGGCCGCCGTGGTCGTCGGGCTGGCCGTCCTGCCGGTGGCGGCGCTGGTGCTGGCGGCCGGGCTGGCGCTGGCCGGGCTGGCGCTGCCCGCGGGCACGGCGGCCGCCGCCCGCCGCTGGTCGGCCAGGATCGCGCCCGCCCGCGCGGCGCTGGCGGGCCGGGTGGCCGACCTGGTGCACGGCTCGGCGGACCTGGCCGCGTACGGGGCCGACGAGCAGGCCCTGCGCCGCGCGGAGGCCGCCGACGAGGCGCTGGCCGCGCTCGAACGCCGCCAGGCCCGCGTCCACGCCGCCGCCCTGGCCGGGGGCACGCTGCTGCAGGGCCTGACCGTCGCCGCCGTCGTGCTGCTCGCCCAGGGCACGGGGGTGGGCTCGGTCGGCACGGCGGTGCTCGCGCTGACCGCGCTGGTGTCGTTCGAGCCGGTGCTGCCGCTGGCCGCGGCGGGCGAGCGGATGGCGGGCGTCATGGCGGCGCTGCGCCGCCTGCGGGAGGTACGCTCCGCGGCCCCCGCCGTCGCCGAGCCCGCCGCCCCCGCCCCCAGGCCGCAGGCGCCGCTGACCGTCGAGGTCGAGGACCTGGTCGTGCGCCACTCCCCCGCCCCGGCCCGGCCCGCGCTGGACGGGGTCTCGCTGCGGCTGACGCCCGGCAGGCGGGTGGCGGTCGTCGGGCCGAGCGGCGCGGGCAAGAGCACGCTGCTGGCGGCCCTGATGCGGCTGGCCGAGCCGGAGTCGGGGCACGTGCGCGTCAACGGCGTGGACGTGCGCGACCTGGCCGGCGACGACGTGCGGGCGCTCATGACCGGCCTCACCCAGGACCCGTACGTCTTCCGCACCACCCTGCGCGACAACCTGCGCCTGGCCGGCCCCGAGGCCGACGACGAGCGGCTGCGCCGCGCCGTGGACGACGCCCGCCTCGGCGACTGGGTGGCGCGCACCGGCTGGGACGCGGAGCTGGGCGAGGACGGCCGGACCGTCTCCGGCGGCCAGCTCCAGCGGCTGGCCCTGGCCCGGGCCCTGCTGTACGACCCGCCGGTGCTCCTGCTCGACGAGCCCGCCGAGGCCCTGGACGAGGAGACCGCCGACCGCCTCATGGCCGACCTGCTCGACGTCACCAGGCACCGCACCACGCTGCTGGTCACCCACCGGCTCAAGGGCCTGGAGGGCGTGGACGAGATCGTGGTGCTGGAGGAGGGCCGGGTCACCCAGCGCGGCCGCCACGACGAGCTGGTGGCCGTCCCCGGCTACTACCGGGACCTGTGGGAGTCCGAGGTCCTCACCAGGCGATAGCCCCCGCCCCCGGCGGACCCTTGTGGTGGCGCGGCCATCAGGTTTACGATACAAACCAGTTTGCCGGGCCGAGGGGTTTGTGATGATGGAAGACAGCGACCGGGCATCCACCCCGGAGGAGATGCTCCGCATCATCGAGGAGCAGCAGGCCACCGCGGCCCGCCACATCTACGTCGACCCGCTCCTGCTCTACCTGCCCTGGGGCGTGGCCTGGCTGATCGGCTTCACGGCCCTGTTCCTGCACTTCGGGTTCGACGGCCACGGCTACGCGCCGATCAGCCAGGACCAGGCGGTGGCCGTCCTGGTGATCGCCCAGCTCGTGGCGGCGCCCCTGTGCTTCTTCGGCATCAGCCGCATGACCCTGCGGCTGCGCGGCGAGATCCGGGCCAAGGGCACGATGTACGGCTGGACGTGGTGCGCCGGCCTGGTGGCGGCGACCGTCCTCGACGTCCGCCTGTCGCCCCTGCTGTCGCCGCAGGACGCCCACCTCCTCTGGGGCGGCTCCATGCTGACGATCGTGGCGGTGCTCTACATGACGGGCGGGACGTTGTGGTCCAGCCCGCACATGTTCTCCGTCGGGGTCTGGACCGCCGCCGTCAACGTGCTCGGCGTGCTGCTCGGCGCCGGCTGGCACGCGCTGCTCGCGGCGGTGCTGCTGGGCGGCGGGTTCATCGTGGCGGGCCTGTGGTGGAGGCGCCGCGCATGACGGCGGACAAGGGGCTGCCCGAGCTCGACCCGGTGATCCACGCGCAGGCGAGGCTGCGGGTGGTCGCCGCGCTCAACGTCCTCGGCGAAGGGGACGAGATGACCTTCGGCTCGCTCAAGGACCTGCTCGGCATGACGGCGGGCAACCTGTCGGTCCACCTGACGAAGCTGGAGGAGGCGGAGTACGTCCGCATCACCAAGACCCACAAGGGCCGCACGCCGGTCACGTACGTGGCGCTGACCAGGCGCGGACGGCTGGCCTTCGAGGACTACACCCGGGCGATCCGCGCCCTTCTCGACCCCACGGGAGGAACACCATGACAGTCCTCGCCAGAGCGATCGAGGTCACCCGCCGCTACGGCGACGTGCTGGCCCTCGACCGCGTCTCGCTCGCCGTCCGGGCGGGCGAGCTGGTCGGCCTGCTCGGCCCGAACGGCGCCGGCAAGTCCACCCTGATCAACCTGTTCGCCGGGTTGCGCCGCCCCACCTCGGGCACGGTCGAGCTGCTCGGCGGCTCCCCGCTGGACCCGGCGCGGCGGCGCGGCATCGGCGTGACGCCGCAGGAGACCGGCCTGCCGGAGACCTTACGGGTCGGCGAGATCGTCGACTTCGTCTCGGCGCACTTCCCCGACCCGGTGCGGCGGGAGGAGCTGCTGGCCAGGTTCGGCCTGGAGGAGCTGGCGCGGCGGCAGGTCGGCGGCCTGTCGGGCGGGCAGCGGCGGCGGCTGGCCGTGGCGCTGGCCTTCGTGGGCCGGCCCCGCCTGGTGTTCCTGGACGAGCCCACGACCGGCCTGGACGTCGAGGCCAGGCGGACGTTGTGGGACGGCGTCAGGTCCTTCCACGACGACGGCGGCACGGTGCTGCTGACCAGCCACTACCTGGAGGAGATCGAGGCGCTCGCCGAGCGGGTCGTGGTCGTCGGCCACGGGCAGGTGCTGGCCGACGACACGGTGGCGGCCGTGCGCGACGTGGTGGGCGTCCGCAAGGTGTCGCTCACCGTCGCGGACCTGCCCGAGCTGCCCGGTGTCCTCAGCGCCGAGCGCCACGACGACGGCCGGACGGACCTGCTCACCACCGACCCCGACCGGCTGGTGATCGAGCTGGTGCGCAGCGGCGCCGCGTTCTCGGGCCTGGAGATCAGGCCCACCACCCTGGAGGAGGCGTTCCTCACCCTGACCGCGAACCCCAAGGAGACCGCCCATGCCTAGTCTGGTCGCCGCGCACACCCGCTACCTCCTGACCGAGGAGATCAGGGTGCCGATCGGGCTGCTGGCCAGCTCGTTGTTCCCGGCCGTCTCGATGGTGGCGTTCGTGGTGCCGTTCGCCGGCGGGGACGCGATGGCCGCGACCGTCGCGACGGGCGGGCTGATGTTCTTCGGTGCCATGTCGTCGGCCCTCCTCGGGCTCGCCACGACGGTGGCCCAGGACCGCGAGCTGCCGTGGAACCCCTACCTGCGCACCCTGCCGGCGGGGCCGCTGCCCCGCTTCGCCGGGCGGATGCTGGCCAGGCTCGCCGTCATGCTGGTGTCGGTGGTGCCCGTGCTGCTGGTGGCCGCGCTGCTCACCGAGGCGGCGATCACGCCGGTGCGGCTGCTGCTCGGGCTGGGCGCGCTGGTCGCCGGGAGCGTGCCGTTCCTGCTGATGGGGCTGCTCCTGGGATTCTCGCTGTCGTCGAAGGCCGCGATGGCGGTGGCGCAGGTGTTGTTCTTCCCGATGGCGATCGTGGGCGGGCTGCTGCTGCCGCCGTACATCCTGCCGGACTTCATCGACGTCGTCTCGCCGTACGTGCCGACGCGCGGCGCGGCCGAGCTGGTCTGGTGGGCCATCGCGGGCCTGCGCCCCGGCACCGTGTCGCTGGTCATGCTGGCCGTCTGGACCGTCGCCCTGGCGGCGGCCGCCGCCTGGGCCTACCGGCGCGACGAGGGCCGGCGCTTCTCCTGACCGGCCTCTCCTGGCCGGTCTCTCCCGGTCAGGGGGACGGGGGTGTGCCGCCGAGTCCGCAGCGATCTCAACGGCACACCCGTCCGAGAGGGGGTCCGGTTATTTCTTTTCGACGAGGGTGACCGTGGCATCGTGGGGCTGCCCGTCCCTCATATATGTGATCTTGACCGCTTGCCCGGGTTTGAAACCTCTGACCTGTCCAACAACCGTATCGCCTCCGTCAACCGTCTTGTCGTTGATTTTGGTGATGAGGTCGCCTTGCCGCAGACCGGCCTTCTCCGCCGGGCTTCCGGCGGTGATCTCCCTGATCAGGGCGCCGGGTACGTCGCCGGTCGCGTCCGTCACGCTCACGCCGAGGAAGGCGTGGGTGACCTTGCCGGAGCTGATGAGCTGGTCGGAGACCTGCTTGGCGGTGTTGACCGGGATGGCGAAGCCGACGCCGCCGCCGGCCGCCTGCGAGGCGATGGCGGTGTTGATGCCGACCAGCTCGCCGGCCGCGTTCACCAGGGCACCGCCGGAGTTGCCGGGGTTGATCGAGGCGTCGGTCTGGATGGCGCCGCCGATCGTGGTGGGCTCGTCGGCCGGGGCCTGCTCCTGGCCCCAGCCGGGCGGCACCTGCCGCTGCTCGCCGCCGACGGTGAGCGTGCGGTCCAGGGCGCTGACGATGCCCTTGGTGACGGATCCGTCCAGGCCGAGCGGGCTGCCGATGGCCAGCACGTCGTCGCCGACCTTGAGCAGGTCGCTGTTGCCGAGCGTGGCCTTGGTGAGCCCGGAGACGCCCTCGGCGCGGATGACGGCGAGGTCGGTGGCGGGGTCGGTGCCGACCACGGTGGCCTTGGCGGTCTTGCCGTCGCTGAACTTGACCGTCATCTGCCCGCCGCCCTGACCGGCGCCCACGACGACGTGGTTGTTGGTCAGGATGAGCCCGTCCTCCGACAGCACCACGCCCGAGCCCTCGCCGCTCTGGCCCTGGATCATCACCACGCTGGGCTGCACCTTGGCCGCCACCTGGGCGACGGTCAGCTCGTTGGCGGTGTTCCTGAACACCGGGCTGGGCGTGCCGGGGTTGCTGGATGTGGTGGAGACGGCGACGGGGTCGGGCTGGAACGCGTTGGCGACGACGCCGCCCACCACTCCGCCGCCGACGGCGGCGGCCGCCAGCGCGAGCCCGGCGACGGCCTTGCTGCCGTAGAAGGGCTTCTTCGGCGGCGCGGGGGGCGGCGGCGGGGGCGGCTGCTCCATGATGATCGTGTCCCGCCGGGGGAAGCCCCCGGCGGCCGGCGGGGTGGCACCGAACTGGCTCCACCCGGTGCCCTGCTCGCGAGGCTCGTTCGCGTCCATCTGTCATCTCCTCGAGTTCACTGACTCAAGGGTGCCAAAGGGCGCGTAAGACCTGGTTAAGCCGATGATCAGAATTGTATGAGAGCCCTCATGGCCGGCTTATCCACGCTGCTCAGCACGGCGGCGGGCGCCGGGGCGGGCGGAAGAAACTCTCAGAAACCCAGCAATGTAGCAGCTCCACACGCCGAAGCCAACCCCGAACCACCCCCGGCGGCCCTCTCCGGCGCCCCCGGTCATGGGAGCAGCGGCGGCAGGATGCCGAACCCGCGCAGGATCCCCACGGACACGGTGACGGCGACGCCGATCAGGAGCATCGCGGTACGCGCCCGCCGCGCCAGGTGGGCGAACCTGCGTACCTCGCGCCACTCCCGCTCCCTGGCGCGCTCGGCTCTCGATCGGGCGATCTGCCGGCGGCTGGTGACCTTGAGTCTGCTCCGGTCGATGTGTCCCTTCATGATCCCTCATTCTGCGCCGGGGCGGGCGGGCCAGTACTCGTCGCGCAGGAGGCGCTTGTAGAGCTTGCCCGTGGGGTGGCGGGGCAGCTCGGGGCGGAAGTCGACGGATCTGGGGCACTTGTAGTGGGCGAGGTGGTCGCGGCAGTAGGCGATGAGCTCGGCCTCCAGCCCCGGCCCCGCCTCGGCCATGCTCACGGGCTCGACCACGGCCTTGACCTGCTCGCCCATCTCCTCGTCGGGCACCCCGAAGACGGCCACGTCGGCGACCTTGGGGTGCACCGACAGCACGTTCTCGGCCTCCTGCGGGTAGATGTTCACGCCGCCGGAGATGATCATGTAGGAGCGGCGGTCGGTGAGGTAGAGGAAGCCGTCCTCGTCGAGGTAGCCGATGTCGCCGAGGGTCGTCCAGCCGCGGCCCTTGGGGTCCTGCGAGGAGCGGGTCTTGCCGGGGTCGCCGTAGTACTCGAAGCGGCCGCCGTTCTCGAAGTAGATGGTGCCGTGCTCGCCGGGCGGCAGGTCCTCGCCCTCCTCGTCGCAGACGTGCACGACGCCGAGCAGGGAGCGGCCGACCGTGCCCTTGTGCTTGAGCCAGTCCTCGGGGCCGACGTAGAGGAAGCCGTTGCCCTCGGTGCCGGCGTAGTACTCGTGGATGATCGGCCCCCACCAGTCGATCATCCGCTCCTTGACGGGGACCGGGCACGGGGCGGCGGCGTGGATGGCGTACCTCAGCGACGACAGGTCGTACCGGCGGCGGGTCTCCTCGGGCAGCTTCAGCATCTTGATGAACATGGTGGGCACGAGCTGCGAGTGCGTGACCTTGTAACGCTCCACGAGCTCCAGGAACCGCTCGGGCTCGAAGCGCTCCATCACCACGACGGTCGCGCCGAGGCGCTGGAAGGTCATGCAGTAGCGCAGCGGGGCGGCGTGGTAGAGGGGCGCGGGAGACAGGTAGACGCTGCCGGAGTCGGGCGCGAACAACCCCTGGACGAGCCTGAGCAGCATGCCCGGCTCCTCCAGCGGGCCGTGCGAGGCGGGCAGCTTGACGCCCTTGGGGCGGCCGGTGGTGCCGGAGGAGTAGAGCATGTCGGCGCCGGTGCACTCGTCCGCGACGGGGGTGACGGGCTGCCCGGCGACCGCCTCCTCGTACGAACGGAAGCCCTCGGCGGTGCCGTCGATCATCAGGCGCAGCTCGACCTTGGGGGTGGCGGCGGTGACGGAGGTGGCCACGCCGGCCAGGTCGGCGCTGGAGATGAAGACCCGGGCGCCGCAGTTGTCCACGATGTACGACAGCTCGTCGGTCTGCAGCCGGGAGCTGATGGGCGTGTAGTACAGGCCCGAGCGGTGCGCCGCCCAGGCCACCGCCAGGAAGAGGGGGTGGTTGGCGAGCATGAAGGCGATGTGGTCGCCGGGGCGCAGGCCGGCCGAGCGGAACAGGTGGGCCAGCCGGTTCGACTCCTCGTCCAGCTCGCGGTAGGTGATGATCCGTCCGGAGCCCGCCATGATCACAGCGGGCTTGTCGGGGGTGACTGCTGCGATGGCTCCCGGATGCATGACCAGAACAGTATTCGGTCCGCGGGCGGCCCGCCAGCGTACGGCGGGCCGCCCCGGGGGAGGTCACTCCGCGGCGATGACCGAGCCCTGGTACTTCTGCTGGATGAACTCCTTGACCTTCGGGTCGCGCAGGAGCTTGCCGAGGGTCACGATGTTGGCGTCCTTCTCGTGGCCGGCCTGCACGACCAGGCCGTTGACGTACGGGTTGCCCTCGCTCTTCTCCAGCACCAGCGCCTGCGAGGCGGGCTTGAGCCCGGCCTCCAGGGCGTAGTTGCCGTTGATGACCGCGGCGTCCACGTCGTCCAGCGAGCGCGGGAGCTGCGCCGCCTCCAGCGGCTTGAACTGCAGCTTCTTCGGGTTGCCTGTGACGTCGCGCTCGGTGGCGGCGGTGCCGGCGCCCTCCTTGAGGGTGATCACGCCGTTGTCGGCGAGCAGCTTGAGCGCGCGGCCGAGGTTGGTGGCGTCGTTGGGCAGGGCGACGGTGGCGCCGCTCGCCAGCGCGGACAGCGCGGTGATCTTCTTGCTGTAGAGGCCCAGCGGCTCCAGGTGCACGGGGGTGACGAAGCTGAGCTTGGTGCCCTTGGAGGCATTGAAGTCGTCCAGGTACGGCTTGTGCTGGAAGAAGTTGGCGCTGAGCTGCCCCTCGTCGAGCTGCACGTTCGGCTGGACGTAGTCGGTGAACTCCACGATCTCCAGCTTGAGCCCGGCGGCCGGGGCCAGGTTCTCCTTGACGAAGTTCAGGATCTCCGCGTGCGGCACGGGGCTGGCGCCCACCTTGAGCACGGTGTCGGCCGACTCGGCGGTCTTGGTCCCGGCCCCGGTCCCGGCGTCGGTCGCGGACTGCGACGAACCGCATGCGGCGAGCGACAAGGCCAGAGCAACCACACCTGCGATACTGCGAATTTTCATGATTTTCCTTTACTTGTGCGATAGACGCCGGGCGACCCAGTCGCCCAGGCTCTGCAGCAGTTGCACGATGACGATGAGCAGCACGACGGTGACGATCATCAGCAGCGTCTCGAAGCGCTGGTAGCCGTAGCGGACGGCCAGGTCGCCGAGGCCGCCGCCGCCGAGCGTGCCGGCCATGGCGGAGTAGCCGATGAGCGCGACGACGGTCACGGTCAGCCCGGCGACCAGGCCGGGCAGGGCCTCGGGCAGCAGCACCTTCCACACGATGGCGGTCCTGCTCGTGCCCATGGCCTGGGCGGCCTGGACGACGTCCGTCCCGACCTCGCGCAGCGAGGTCTCCACCAGCCGGGCGAAGAACGGCACCGCCCCGACGGTGAGCGGCACGACGAAGGCGGCGGTCCCGATGGTGGTGCCGACGACGAGCCGGGTGAACGGGATGATCGCGATCATCAGCACGATGAACGGCAGCGACCGCCCGACGTTGACCACGAACCCGAGCACGGCCCTGACCGCGGGCGCCGGCCGCAGCCCGCCCCGGTCGAGCACCACGAGCGCCACGCCCAGCGGCAGCCCGAGCAGCACGGTGAACAGCGTGGACCAGCCCACCATCTGGGCCGTCTCCACCGTCGCCGGCCACAGCAGCGGCAGCATCTCGTCCCAGGTCACGACGCCTCCTCGACGATCACTCCGGACTCGCGCAGGTACGCGAGCGCGGCGGCGGCCTCCGCGCCCTCCAGCGCGACGCGCAGCCGGCCGACCGAGCCGCCGGCCAGCTCCTCGATCGAGCCGCCGAGGATGCTGAGGTCCACGTCGAACTTGCGCACGACCTCCGACACCACCGGCCGGCCCGGGTCCCCGGCGAACGTCAGCGTCACCGACCCGGCCGGGGCGGGCTCGGGCAGCGGGAAGATCTCCCTGGTCAGGCGGGAGCCCGGGGTCGCGACGAGGTCGGCGATGGCGCCGGACTCCTCGATGCGGCCGCCGGCCATGATGGCCACCGAGTCGCAGACGCTCTTGACCACGTTCATCTCGTGGGTGATGAGCAGGATCGTCAGGCCCAGCTCGGCGTTGAGCCGCTTGAGCAGGGCCAGGATCGACTGCGTGGTGGCCGGGTCGAGCGCGGAGGTGGCCTCGTCCGACAGCAGCACCGACGGGTTGCCGGCCAGCGCGCGGGCGATGCCGACGCGCTGCTTCTGGCCGCCGGAGAGCTGGTGGGGACGGTGCCCGCCGCGGCCCTCCAGCCCGACCAGCTCCAGCAGCTCGCCGACGCGGCGCGCCCGCTCGGCCCTGGGCACGCCCATGACCTCCAGCGGGAAGGCCACGTTCCCGGCGACCGTGCGCGAGGAGAGCAGCGCGAAGTGCTGGTGGATCATGCCGATGCGGCGGCGGGCGCGGTTGAGGTCGGCCTCGCGCAGCGCGGTCAGCTCCTGGCCGTCCACGGTGACGGTGCCCGCGTCGGGGCGTTCGAGCAGGTTGACGCAGCGCAGCAGCGTGCTCTTGCCCGCGCCGCTCTGGCCGAGCACGCCGAAGATCTCGCCTTGGCGCACGCTGAGATCGACGCCGTCGAGCGCGACGACGTCACCGTACTGCTTGCGCAGGCCGGAAGCCTGGATCACGGAAGAACCCCACGACTGAGGGCGGCCGGAGCCGCGGAGATGGACATGCCGGACGAGGAGCGGCCGGTGTCAGCGGGTTCCCGGGTGGAACGGCAGGTGGCTCAGCCTGCGCAGCACGAAGACGGGTGCGATCATGATGACCTTCGGGTGGAGGGGCGGGCGGTCTGGTCTAGCGGGCCGGCATTCGCCCCATACGCATGCGGCGACACGGGGCTGCCCGGTGGGCGCTCTGGTCGTTCGCGTATGCCGTGGTCACGCCGTTGCCAACGACGCCCGGATATTTCCCTATTCCCGATTGTTTGAGTGATGTACGTCACGCTCCGCGACGAGGAAGCCCGCCGCCCCCTCCCACGGGCGCCCGTAGCGTCGTGCCAGCTCGGCGCGGCTCACGACGCGCGGGCGCCAGCCGCGGGCGGCGAGCCAGGCGGCGGCGTCCTCGCCGAGCCCGCCCTTCCACAGGGCGCCCATGTGCCGCAGGGACGGCCAGGCGCGGGCCGCCCTCATCAGGCGGGCGGCGGCGCCGGCGTCGTGCTCGAAGGCCAGGCTGCTGCCAGGGGCGGACAGGTCGCCGACGCGCGCCAGCAGCTCCCCCGCCTCCGCGGCGGTCAGGTAGATGAGCAGGCCCTCGACCAGCCAGGCGGACGGGACGGCCGGGTCGTGGCCGGCCGCGCGCAACGCCGCCGGCCAGTCCTCGCGCAGGTCGGCGGGCACGGGGACGCGCTCGCAGCGCGGCCGGGCGCCCAGGCGGGCCAGCACGCCGTCCTTGAACGCCAGCAGCTCGGGCAGGTCCAGCTCGAACAGCCGGGTGCCGGGCGGCCACGGCAGCCGGTAGGCGCGGCTGTCGAGCCCGGCGGCCGGCAGCACCACCTGGGGGTGCCCGGCGCCGACGAGGTGGTCGTCGAAGAAGCGGGTGCGGAGGGCGAGGTGGTCGGCGAACAGCCCGCCGGTCTCCGTGCCCTCCCCCGCCCCCTCTCCCGCGGCGGTCACGAACGCCGTCGCGTAGGGGTCGTCGAACAGCCGGTCGGGCCGCTCGCTCTCCGCGGCCCGGATGCGGGCCGCGCCGATCGCCGTCCTCGCCACGGCGGGAAGCTCAGTCATATCGGCAACGATACATCTCCAGCGATGTAGTATGGCAACCATGAACATCGCGGGACTGCGCAGGCTCGGACGGCGGCTGGTGGAGCTGGCCAGGACGACGGACACCGGAACGGGCCGGCCGGTGCTGACGCCCGGCGAGGAGGCGGTCTTCGTGGACGTGCTGCGCCACCCGGGCAGCGCGGTACGGGACATCCAGAGCCGCACCGGCTTCGCCCAGAGCCACGTGTCGGCCTCGGTGGCGCGGATGCGCGAGCGCGGCATCCTGGAGACCGCGCAGGACCCGGACGACGGGCGGCGCACGCAGGTGCGGGTGGCCGACGTGGCCGTGGACGCGTTGTTCCGGCGGGCGGCGTCCTCCGTGGACGAGGTGGTGCGCGCGGCCCTGCGCGACCCCGCCGACACCGAGCGGGCGGTGGCGCTGCTGGAGGAGCTGGAGTCCCTGCTGATCACCGACGAGTCCCACGGCGCCGACTGACCCCTCCGGCGTCCCCGCTCGCCGATCTGGCCACCGGCCACGACATGCACCTGGAGGCTCCGCACGAGGTGGCGCGCCTCATCCTCGGCCGGCTGGGC